>CAZZWK010000016.1:0-84645 GCA_964657925.1 uncultured Dictyobacter sp. | reverse complement strand
CCTCCAAGCATCAGAAAGGACCATCCACCATGCGCACCAGAAAACTTCCCCCCAACATCGACACCACTGACAACCCCCTTTTCCCTCCCATCATCGACGACCCCCTTCAATACGTCGACACCTCAGACTCCCTCATCCCCTTCACCCACCTCCACCCGTCCACCCTCGCCTGGCTCTGGCACCACCTCATTCCCATCGGCTCCCTCACCCTGCTCGAAGGTCCCGCCTCCCTCGGCAAATCTACCCTCCTGCTCGACCTCGCCGCCCGCCTCTCCTCTGGCCTCCCCTTGCCCGATCCCTCCTCCGGCCTGCTCCCCGACCCCTCGTCATCACCCACTCCCCTCGATCCCGCGCCCCTCATGCTCATCACCCCCGACGATCCCTCCTGCGCCCGCTCCCATGCCTTCTTCTCCGCATCCTCCACCCGCCCCGACCTGCTTTTCTCCTTCACCAACATCACCCTCTCCCACATCCTCTCCGGCGACCGCCTCACCCGCCCCTTCCACTTCACTTCCGACGACCTCGACATCCTCGCCCGCGAAATCGAAACTGCCCACCCCAAACTCGTCATCATCGACCCCTTCACCTCGACCCTCGATACTGATCCTCCCCTCACCGAAACCAAACTCGCTTCGCTGCTCACTCGCCTCAACACCCTCGCCGCCACCCACCAGTTCGCCTGCATCCTCGTGCGCACCACCCCTGCCCGTCCCAGCCAGGGCACCCGCCTGCAACGTTCCATCCAGCCCCTGCTCAAAGCCGCCACCGCCTTCACCCTCACCCCCGATCCCCTCTCACCCGAGCACACCCTGCTCGTGCAGACCAAATCCACCTTCGCTCGACCCGCTCCCATTCTCCGCTTCCACCTCGCCTCCCACCCACACCATCCCGAACTCCCCTCCCTCGTCTGGGATGGCACCAGCGATCTGTCCCACTCCGATCTTGCCGCCACCTCACATCTGCCCACCTCAACCCTCGCGCCCACCCGTCAACACATCCTGCGCATCCTGGAACAACATACTACGTCCGTCGCCGTCTCCACCCTCGCCGAGGCCCTGCCCCAACTGAGCTACAACCTGCTGAAGCAAACCCTGCGCCGCATGCTCAACGACCATCAGGTCACCAGCCCCTACCATGGCCTCTACTCCCTGCCCAACAAACCATCCCCTCTCCCAATGATCCCCTTCGAACCGTCTACTGAAAGCGATCGCCAACCAGCGTTCTCACCCCTCGACGTACCCTCCTCGCAGATCACCACACCAGCAAACTATCCATCCCCCTCGTCACCAAATACTGTCACTTCTGTCACTTTCGACCCACCTGTCACTTTTCCATACCATCCCCTGAACGCTCCCTCATCACCAGAACCGGCCACGTCTCACCCTCTTCCCCTGCATTCTCATCTGCCACAAGGCCCCGTCACTTTTGGCACTCCTGTGAATTCTCATCTGTCACACGGCCCTGTCACTTTCAGCACCTTGCCTGACCACGAGAGCCTCCTACCACCTGCCTTTTTCCACCATTCCCCTCTGTCACCAGATCCTGTCACTTCTGTCACTTTCGACCCTCCTGTCACTTCTCCCACTTCTTTCCCTCCCAATACCCCACCCAGTTCTCCCACCCAGTTCTCCCATCCTGCTTCCTCTTCTCAGCATCCTACCGCAGCATCCCCATCCCCAGAAGCGGTCACGTCCACCGATTTCCCCTCCTCCTATCACGCGTACAGCTACCTCACCCCTGCCCCCGTCCCACCGCCATCTGTTCGCCCACCCTCCACCACCACCCGTTCCCTCTCCAACTCCTGCTCCGACCTGCACGATCTCCCCACTCCATACCCCGTCACCAACTCGCCATCACAGGACCCCATCACTGACCCTTTCACTCCGGAGTCCGAGAGCGGCACAATAGATACATCTCTATATAGATCAGGTGAAAGCGGCTAATCTCTCCCACGCTCTTCCTGAAGAAAAGCCGTCACCAACTGGTTGAACTGCTGTGCTTGATCGTACATACCTACGTGACCAGCATTCTTCAAAATCACCAGGCGGCTATCAGCAATCAACGTGTGCATGATCTCGCCCACCGATGGCGGCACCAACGTATCATGCTCTCCCCATATCAGTAACGTCGGAGCCTTGATCTTCGCGATATCTTCCTCCGCGTTCACCATGTTCAGATTGTGCACCGCCCGTAGCAAGGTCAAAGGACCCATGCGCGCCGCGTCATAGGCCAGCACCGGGAAAAATCCTCTCTTCACATAACGGGCAGAACTAAGTAAAGGCACCACATACCCCCAGATACTGTGAATTTCGGATAGCACCGCCGGTGAAACCAGCACCAGCCGTGCGACAACCTCCGGATGGTGCGCGGCCAGCCACACACAAATATATCCTCCCATCGAATGTCCCACCAGGTCTGCGCGCCGTATTCCGACCGCATCCATCCAACGTAATAACCATTGTGCGAGACCGACCAGCGCGAAACGCGTGTGCACACGCCGCATCGTACCAAATCCAGGCAGGTCGATCAGGTATACCCGATGGCGTTGCGCCAGCGCCTGCACATTGCGACTCCACCAGTGCATCGACCCGGAAAGCCCATGCACCAGGATCACAGCATCGCCCTCACCCAACATCTGATAGCGCACACGATCGTTCCCGACTTGCACACTCCGCATAACAGCTTTTCTTACCTGGCTGATATCCTGTTCCCTCCCTTGAATGGTAGAGGCACTCTTTAGAGGCCCATCACGCACAAATGCCTGCCCACGTTACACTACTACCCTCTTCTCCCACAAAAACTATCCCTTGCATCTCTTCAACATCATGGTGCGTATCTATAACAACATGAACATGAAACACCTTGCACAAACAATGGAAACCAGAAGAATCTCCGTTGCGGGCTGCTCCCTACGCTATCGTATCCCACACACACAGCCCTCCTCAGATCGACCCGCAATCGTTATGCTACACGGCCTCATCGTATCCAGTCGCTATATGCTCCCGACCGCCACACACCTTGCCCCTCACTATCACATCTATATTCCTGAACTGCCAGGCTTCGGCAAAAGCGCAAAACCTGACCATTATCAGAACCTCGATGAAATGGCCGACACGCTTGCTCTGTGGATGGATGCCGTCAATCTTCCACACGCGATTCTGCTCGGCAACTCGCTCGGCTGCCAGATCATCGCACGCTTTGCCGTCCGTCACCCACAAAAAATTCAGTCCGCCATTCTCGTCAGCCCCACTATGGACATACGTGCACGCACCGCACACCAGGAGATCGCTCGCTGGCTCCTCAATGCCACCCGTGAACCAGCCTCAGTCTACCCCATTGTCGTCCGCGATTTTCTCGATATCGGTCTGCGCCGCTTCATCGCCACGTTTCACTACGGTCTTCAGGACAAAATTGAAGATTTCCTCCCCCGCATCCCTGTCCCCACACTGATCGTGCGTGGCTCACGCGATCCGCTCGTCCCTCAACGCTGGGTTGAACAGGTCGCAAGCTATCCTCCTCAAGCTACCCTCGTAATCATCAAACAAGCCTCGCATAATGTGAACTACAATTCGCCAGCACAATTAGCCCAGGTTATCTGCGATTTCTTACAATAGCGGTAAAATCACACCGCAAAACATTCCACAAGATTGGAACCCCACCCACAAACGTGCTACACTGTTTATGGAAGTCGCCTTTTTTAACAGACTTTCTTTAACAGAAAGGAGTAATGGTTGACCATTACCGCAGAAATTCAGCATCGCAAAGACCTGCAAGAAAACTATACCCTGTTACCTATTCCCAAAAAGAAAAGCATTGCGCTCGTCGCTCATGACCACAAAAAAGTCGAGCTGGTCGAATGGGCGCAGTACAACAAAGCACTGCTCGCGGAACACATTCTCTACGCCACCGGCACCACCGGCAATATCCTGGAACACGAACTGGCGCTGGAAGTACAACGTTTCCAGAGCGGCCCCATCGGTGGTGACCTGCAAATCGGCGCGGGCATCGTGGAACAAGAAATTGACTGCCTCATCTTTTTCTGGGACCCACTGGAAGCGCAACCGCACGATCCCGATGTTAAGGCCCTGCTGCGCGTCGCCGCCGTCTGGAACATTCCCGTCGCCTGCAATCGCGCGTCCGCCGACTTTATCATCTCATCACCGCTGATGCATCAGAGCTACGACCGCTTGCTCCCGCTCTCCTACGAGGCCTATATCCACCGTATGGATCTATAAAAATGAAAAGGGTCAAAGCGTCCCAGACGCAATCATCACTCACGGCACAGCTGCTGCAAGAGCCGCTGAACCCTTTTCCCACCTACCGCCTCTTGCGCGCACAGGCCCCCATCTACTACTCGCCCGAATTTCATAGCTGGTTCATCACCCGTCACCAGGACGTGCAGTATGTAATCGATCATCCCGAACTCTTCTCCTCCCAGCAGACCATCCGTCCACGCGCACAATCCCAATCATCACAGTCTTCCACCAGCGCTCCCACCCTACTCTGGATCGATCCTCCTCTCCATCGCCAGTTGCGCGCGTTGATCAGCCAGGCATTTACACCACGCGCCATCGATAACCTGACCTCACGCATCCAGAGAATCGTCGACTCACAACTCGATCACATCGCTACACACAGCATACACACCACCACCATCCATCAGAACACTACATTCGATATCATCGAAGACCTCGCCAACCCCCTTCCCATCATCGTCATCGCCGAACTCCTGGGTATACCGCCAACCGATCAACACCACTTCAAACACTGGTCGGATACCATCGTCAGCCCGGCACGCGAGGCGAAAAAACAGGCAGTCAGGCACATGAACGACTACTTTCTGCGCATCATAGAGCAACGGCGTCAGCACCCACAGGACGACCTGATCAGCGCCCTGCTCGCCGCCCACCTCAATCATCGCTACCTCTCCACTGCGGAAATCCTCAGCTTCTGTCGCCTGCTCCTGGTCGCCGGACACGAAACATCCACCAACCTGATCGGTAGCACGCTCCTTTCACTGCACGAAAATCCATCCATGCTCCAACAACTCTATGCGCAACCCACCCTGATCCCCGCCACCATCGAAGAGGTCATCCGTTTCCGTACCCCCATCCAGCGCCTTCGTCGCGCTACCACAAACGACACCACCATCGCCGGTACGACCATCAAAGCCGGTGAAATCGTCTCGCCCATCCTCGGCTCCGCCAACCACGATGAAACAGTCTTCGCCCACCCCGAAAGCTTCGACATCCACCGCGCCCCCAATCGCCATCTCGGCTTCGGACACGGCATCCACTTCTGCCCCGGCGCACCGCTCGCCCGCCTGGAAACAAAAATTGCGCTAGAAAGCCTTCTAGCGCGCTTCCCCAACCTCCACCTCGACCCCACCATCCCCCTCCAACCCGTCAAAAGCTCCTTCGTCTACGGCATCCAGAACCTCCCTATGCACATCGCCCTCCACTAACCACCCCCACTCCTCTCTAACACCGCGTAGGCGCGTCCCCTTGCGGGCGCGCATTCCCTCCTCGCGCATGTACACTCCTACATGCCAACGCTCACTCCTTTCCCACCCATCACCCCTCCGCTCGCCGTCATCTCGTTCTTTCGTTGAATCCACTTCATCACATACACCCCACCGGTCGATCAATCTTCCCTCTACCTACTCAAAATTCTCTACCACCACCTTGCCGATCATACTCCCCTTCTCCACCAATCCATGCGCCTTGCGCAAATTCTCCGCATTGATCGGACTCAACCGCTGCGTCAAAGTAGTCCGTATCTTACCCGCATCGATCAGATCCGCCAGTTCATCGAGAATCTCATGTTGCTGCTGCATGTCAGCCGTTTGATACAGCGACCGCGTAAACATAAACTCCCACACGAACGTCGCGCTTTTCGACTGCAACGCCGTCAGATTGAGCGGCTTCTCCGTCTCCACTATCGAGCAAATCTTGCCCTCCGGCGCGATACACGCAACCATCTCATCCCAATGCTGTTCCGTGCTGCTCAAACACAAAATGAAATCGACGTTCTCAAAACCCAGCGCCTTGATCTGTTCCGATAGCGATTTATGGTGATCGATCACAAAATCAGCACCGTGCTCCTTCGCCCACGAAATCGTCTCCGGCCTCGATGCCGTACCTATCACCGTCAAACCCCCTTCATGCGCCAGTTGCGTCGCGATCGACCCAACCCCACCGGAAGCACTGATGATCAGCACACTCACACGTTGCCCTGCCTCCACTGGCCTCGGCGCGCCCAGTCGCACAAACAATCCCTCCCATGCGGTCAGCGAGGTCAGTGGCAACGCCGCCGCCTCGCCGAAATCCAAACTTGTCGGCTTGCGTCCCACAATACGCTCGTCCACCACCTGCAACTCGCTATCCGAGCCTGGTCTCGCCACACTGCCCGCGTAATACACCTCATCCCCTACTTTAAACAACTGGCAATCGCTCCCCACCGCCTCTACCACACCCGCCGCATCCCAACCCAATACACGCGGCTCCCGCTCGATCTTATCCTTAGGCGCACGCATCTTCGTATCGACCGGATTGACCGACACGGCCTTGACCCGCACCAGCACATCCCGATCCCCTGGTATCGGCGCAGGTATATCCACTTCCACGAAACTCTGCTCATCCTCAACCGGCAGATATCGGTATAGCCCAATCGCTTTCATTGCCACACACTCCTTTTTACTCCGTCTCTCGCTTTTCCTGATCTTGCAGACTAAAACACTGCTATCAATACCACGGTTCTCACTTTGCCACTGTTCCACGAAACGCGCGACGATATGCCCGTGGACTCACTCCAACCAACTGCTTAAATTGATCGCGAAACGTAGTCGACGAGCCAAATCCAACTTGACTTCCGATCCAGTCGATGTTGTGATCAGTGGTTTCCAACAAGCACTGCGCCTTCCGTAACCTTGAACGATTAAGCCATTGTAGCGGTGTCGTACTCATCTGCTCGTGAAATCGCCGACTGAGAGTACGTGTACTCATCATTGCATGGGCAGCGATGTCTTCCAGCCTGAGCGACCGGCACGCATTCTCCTCCATCCAATGCAATAACGGCCCCAGCGTCACCCCATCTGCGATGGGTGGTTCATGCGCGATAAATTGCGCCTGCCCCCCCTCGCGCGCCAGCATCATAACTGAAATCCTGGCAGACTCAGCGGCCACAGCGGCGCCATAGTCTCGTCCAATCATGTGCAAACAGAGATCGAGGCCCGCAGCCGCACCAGCAGAGGTCAATAGCTGTCCATTATCGACGAACAGCACTCCTGCATCCACCTCTATTTTTGGATACCTGTGCGCAAGTTCGCTGGCCGCGACCCAGTGTGTGGTGGCACGCAAACCATCAAGCAGCCCTGTAGCCGCAAGAATGAATGCTCCTACACAAATTGAGGCGATGCGCGCTCCCCGCGCGGCTGCATTGCGTAATACCATTAACACATCATCATCAATTGGCACGCTCGGATCGGCCACGCCTGGCAAAATAATCGTGTCGGCCTCGGTCAGTTTATCCAGGCTCCATGGCACATGCAGGGTAAACATGCCTGTATCGATCTCATCGGTAGGAGCACAAATTTGTACTTGATATGCGGCCTTACCGTCGGGCAAACGCGTACGCCCAAATATCTCGATCGGAGTGGACAGATCGAATGCCACTACTCCATTCAAAGCGAGAATAGCAACCGTATGCATATTACTACACCATTTTTAACCATCAAAAAATATTCATCCTTACGATTATGACACTAACGAGCAACTTTGGCTTAAATCCGTTGTTTATTGGCAAACTCGCCACTTCCAGGTCATCCAAACCTGCCTTATACTTTGGGAAACAACTCCCTATTGTTCTTAATTCACCAGGATATACGAAGGAATCGACAATTATGCACACTCAGATTGTGTTATTTAATGGTTTCGATCCGCTCGATGTCATTGCTCCATACGAAGTTTTGTGGGCAGGAGGAATCGCAGCCAATGGTGCGCTAACTGTGGAGATGGTTTCGGCTGAGGGACCGCGCGAAGTTCTCAGTGGCACAAATCTTACTCTACACGCAACTGCCACCCTCGATGTAGACAAAGCCGATATAATCATCGTACCAGGAGCGGCAGGGCCAATCAGTGAGCCAAAAGATGAGCACGAGATCGATACTATCCCAAAGCTGCTGGCACGCACGATGGATACAGACCTGCCTTCCTTCATGCGCAAAGCTCTAGATAATCCCAAAATCACTGTAGCAACGGTCTGCGGCGGCTCTCTCGCCCTGGCAATGGCAGGTCTCCTCGAAGGCCGACATGTAGTCACCCATCACATGGGCATGGACGTTCTCAGCGCTACCGGTGCCATTCCCATTCACGCTCGTGTCGTCGATGATGGTAACCTGATCACCGCCGGTGGCGTAACCTCCGGCCTGGATCTTGGTCTCTACTTACTCGAACGCCACCTTGGCCCTCGTATCGCCCATGCTGTAGAGGAACTTTTCGAATATGAGCGACGCGGTACTGTCTGGCACAATACTGGACTATCCGCTAGCACCCTGTAAAGCTCGCCTTCCTGATAAAAAAGCATCCACCTCAACTGGTTCAGGCCAGTATATGAAAGGAATAGTATGTCTATTGCAGGGACCTGGCACACCACCATTTCTACACCAATCGGCACACAGACCGTCATCCTTGAATTGAGTGAACACAATGGCATCATCACTGGCGTAGCCAGGGGCAATGCTGAGACCACACCGTTGATTGAACCCGTTCTTGATGGCAATTGCCTCACCTGGAAACAATCCATCACCAAACCCATGCGGCTCAACCTCGTCTTCGATGTTCGCATCGATGGCGATACACTAACCGGTACCTCAAAAGCTGGCATGCTCCCAACATCCAAAGTTACCGGCACACGCATGGTTTGAATGCCTCGCACACATCCCTAAAATGAATTGATTTTGCACGAAAACTGAACATTCGTTGCATAAGTGGCGCTCCTCCCTACACCGAAAAACTGAAACTATGTCTTCATGAGGAGGAGTGCCACTCACCCTAACAAAGTATTACACCCTGATATCCTTCCGTTTCAAGAAGAAGATAATAATCAGCATAAACACCATGATCAACGCGCCCAAAGCACCCCAACTCAACAACACACGATGCACCGCCCTCGTATGATCGTAGATCGAGAACAGCGTTCCATGATAAGTATAGTCATTCCCGAACAACTTGTCTCCATCGATCTTGTCCGCGTGAATGCCAACCGAAGTGCCCAATGCCGCCATAGCCCAACGGGTGGGAAAGATCGCGCCGAGTATCTGAATCACCCACCCCTTCAACGGAATAATCGCGCCCGCGAAGATCACCTGCGGAATCAACACTACCGGCACCAGGCTGATCGCGCGGTCATTGTTCGGCGCCACCACCGAGATCGTCAAACCGATCATCAAACCACCCAGCGAGGTCAACGCCAGCGTAATATAGGTCTCCAAAATCGGCGGGAAGATGATTCCCTGCCGTAACGGCACACCCAGTTCCATAATGCCCACCAGCACCGCACTCTGCAACAAACACAGCGTACCCAGCACGAAAATCTTCGAAAACAGGTACGGCAGAATGCCCAGATTCACTGCGCGCTCGCGCCGGTAGATCGCGGCCTCCTTCACAATTTCACGCGAACCATTGATGCACCCGAACAACACCGCCGCGAACGCCATAATAAACATCACCTTTTGCGCATCCGCTCCCTCACCCATAGCGATAAAATTCTGTAACCCCTGCTCCTGTCCTCCCTGCTGCTTCGCGTACTCCTTCCCTTGCGGATTATCCTTCAAGTATGTCAGTATCTTCTGACAATCCACCAGCCCTGACCCTTGCGGCACATTCGGCAATCCCACCGGTCCCGACTTCGTAATCACCTGTGGCGTACATGCCACAATATTGCCCGCCTTGAACACGTCCTGCCCGATCTCGAAATGCACCATCAACACCAGCATAATAGCGATAATCGGCGCCTGCAACAACAGGATCAGCAGGTTCCCGCGATCGTTCCTGAGCAACTCCACGTAACGACGCGACAACAGCAAGAACTGCATGAAGGGGTTCCCACGCTTGCTCTCGCGCCCTGGCTTCCTCGCCTTTTTCTCACTTGCCTTCGCCCTCGCCTGTGGCTGCGTCTGTTGCGACTCCAAAATCGGCCCGGCGATATAGCGTTGGTAATTGGGCGAGGCCCGGAACCGTGCCTCCGCTTGCAAAGGAATATCCGGTTGCTCCCGCGTCGGCTCCAGTACGTTGTAAATTTCCGCGAAGTCCGTCTTGTCGAAATACTCCTTCGCCTCGTTCGGCGGACCAAAAAAGGCCAGCCGACCACCTTGCGTCAGAAAACACACGTAATCACACGCGTTGATATTGTTCGTAGCATGCGTGACCAGGATAATCGTTCGACCGCGATCCGCCAGTCGGCGCAAGAGCGACATCATCTTTCGGTCCAGGCCCGGATCGAGACCCGATGTTGGCTCGTCCAAAAAGAAAATACCTGGATTGCCCAGTAGTTCAAGCGCAATCGAAACACGCTTCCGTTGCCCACCCGATAACTTACTCACCAGCAAATCCCGTCGATCCAGCAGGTCCACATCCTCCAATACCTCGTCGATCCTCCACTGAATCTGCTTGTCGGAAAAATCATTCGGCAAACGCAGTCGCGCCACATAATACAGCGCACGCTGCACCGTCAGGTCGCGGTGCACGATATCGTCCTGTGGTACATATCCCAACTGTGTGCGAAATGCATCCTGGTTGCGATAGTAATCCATCCCGTTATAGTACACTCCCCCCTGATGCGCGGGCCGCAAACCATTCAGTGCGTCCATCAAAGTAGATTTCCCCGCCCCCGATCCACCCACCAGCGCCACAAACTTACGCGGTGGGATTACCAGCGAAATATCGTTGAGCAATACCACATGATTGTTGCCCACCTTCTTCAAGTTCAACGCCTCGATACGAATATGGCTACTTTCATCGTATTGCTTGAGTTCACTACCCGTATAAATCAGCCGATAAGGACCAATGCGTATCTCATCGCTCGTGCGCAATAGCCTGTTGTCAGCTACCTCACCATTGATATACACATGATTCGTGCTATTGGTATCGATAATACGGTAACTTCCCTCCACCTTCTCCAGCACGGCATGGTGCGCGGAAACCTGCGGATGATTCAAAACGATGGTATTGTCAGTTGCCCGCCCAATTGTCAGTAGCTTGGCGGTGAGCGCGACTGGCGGCAATTCAGACACTTCCTCCACATCACTGCCGCTTCCATCATCAAACGTAAACGTGATCATTGTGCCCGTCTCATCTCCGATGCGCACAATATCGCCCTGCTTCAACTGCTTCCGAAACGTCTGGCCGCCATGAATACGCTGCCCGTGGTACCACAAACCATTTAACGTCCGCTCGCGGTCAGGATGCGGATGAACCAGAAAAAATTCGCTCGCCTCACATACCACCTGCATATGCTTGCCAGAAATAATGGATTCATCGATCACAATATCGTTTTCGGCCCCACGCCCAATACTTGTTGCCAACCCACTTAACGCATATACTTGCTGCAAACTATGAATATTGCTACTGACGACCAGCGATGGCACACCTTTCGTCGGCTGTGGAGCCAGCACCGTTTCATTTGGCGAGGCGTTCATCGGTACATTGATCTTCCTGGCCGCCGTAGAGGGAGGATTTATCGACTGGTAGGGAACATTGCTCGACCGGTCCCTCAAGTTATTTGTCGGCACCCTGGCAATATCGGCGGCTATAGCATAAGCGGTCTGTGAGGCTGACAATAATTGCGTCTGCTGAACCAGAAAAACAAAACGCGTATCATTCCCAATCGAAACCATACTGTTGTGCTGGAGCGCCCCACGTTGCGCCCGTTGCCCATCGATCGTGATATAACTGCTCTGCGACAAATTTTCGATTGCCCAGGTGCCCGGTGCCCCATCCCTCCAATAAATACGCGCATGAACCCTCGAAACGCGCGGGTCCGCTACCACAATATCGTTTTTCTTATCACGGCCAATCGTGACCACTGCCCTCTGAATGAGCATTTCCTTCTCAGCCAGTGGCCCACTGAGGAATCGGATAGTTGCGGCGTTCTCTGGTGTCTGCTCAGCATCCATAGGTATTTATACCTCTTATATTTTTTTATTAATGTCATATGGGGAAACCCATGCATCCATGCGCAAAACAAACCAACGCCTCTTCGCGTAAGACAACCCGCACCTTTGTCTGGCAATATCGCGAGGACGTATTGAAAAGCCCTTGAACTTTTCCTAACAGAAGGACACAAAAGCTTTTCTCTACTATACTATACTCAGCACAGAGTTATTTTTGCTGTACCATAAAGGTCGCCATTTGCTGAGCCTGAGTACAGATCTGGTTCACCCCCAGTTGTTGTGCATTCGTTACAGGATTGGTACGGCCATCATAGGCGTAATTAGCATTCATAGCTAAGTCGTTGATTAGCGCCAATGCTGAAGATTGCTCTAATTGTATCTCATCCATATGCAGCAGTTGTAGAGCATCCTGACGAACACTTTTCAACCACTCGGTTACAAAATTCAGGCCCACGTTGATTTGCACAGCCAGGTTCTTCTGAAATGTCGTCACCCCTGGCGATCCCACAATGCCGTTCAAGTGCGTGGCGATATGAGGAAGATATGGAACAGGATTAGCATCCGAACTCACCGCTAATAAACCAATCTGGGCCGCCAGTGTATCCGCCACAAACGGTGTATGTGCTGGCACATCCTGACTAATATGCGCACTCCCATCCAGGTAGTCCAGTATCTCTACGATCTGCTTATGCGCATCGCTATAATCCTTCGTATTCCAATCATCGCGTGCCGTACCAGCCTCATCGCGTATACTCAGCACATTTCTTTGTAGCCAGATGTCGAGCCCACCCGCCTGATGATGCTTTGCTAGTGTTGGATCAGCCGCCAGCAAATGCCGCAAATGATCGAGCAAACTGTACTGTTGCCCTGGCGCCCTGTTCTGTGGAATCTCTGCACTGTAAACTTGGGAATTGGCGTCCAACGTCGGTTCCTGTGGTGTGACACTGGCATCTTCCTCAGTAATCAAAATTTGACTGTTTGCGACTAAAAGATTAGTATGCTGCGGCTCCTGATACCATTTTTGTACATTCCCATCATTTACCTTGAGCATACCAAGAGCGGTCGCAGATCCTTCGATTTGGCTTTTGTCCTCCAACAACCACGCATAATATGCCTTGCCCGCGGGAGGATTGGGAATATCATGCAGGTTGATAAAAACTTCATCATTAATGCCTTGTGCCGTGCCTGGATTCGTCTGCCCACTGCTCATAAAAGATGCCTGTCCGACGATTGTACTTGCGACAGGCACCTGACTTTGGTGTGTCAGCAGCAAGAATGCACCCAAAACTGAACCGAACAGCAGACACAGCACAACAATGATGATCGAACTGGTCCTATGTTGCTGCCAGAAAGACAGCCTCTCCACTGAAGGAGGAGAGGGTATCATCACTATTGTAGATGGGCCTGCTGGAAGTGCTGTACGCACCTCCAGCTCCATCAATACTGGCGGTAGAGGGGTCACCGGATTGATTACTCGTGGCCTCGGTTGTGAACCCTTCACATCTACAATTCCCTGCGCTTGCGGATACACAGGTCGCGCTTCGAACTGGGATCGCACCGTCTGTTGCGCCGCAATATCTCCCGCTTTCTGTGCCTCAATCATGTGAGCGCCCATTTTAGGACTGAGAGGCGGCTCGGATTCTGGTAATAAAAGTTCTGAATTGGAGTCTTGATCTTGAAGTGAACTGGCCGTCGACTTCACGACAGTGATACTGAATGGATCATCCTCTTCGTCCTGCACATCTTGCTGACTGCCCGAAGGCACTTCGGCCCTGGATATGTATGACTCATCTACTCCCGGTGGACGCGAAGCTATCTCTTCATAAACTGTCATCCCACCCTCTTCTGGCTCGACCAAGTTGCGCAGTAAATCCTCCGGTGCCGCCAGCCCAAACGCCTGTGCCAATGCCACTGTCATAGCCGAAGCACTATCATAACGCTCCTGAGGCTTTTTCGCCAGGGCTTTGCGCAAAACCGTGACAGCTGCTTCCGGCAATTGTGCGTTCAACGTCCTCGGGTCGGGTGGTTCATCGTTGACGTGCCGCATCAAAATACCTATCAGTGTGTCGCTCTGAAATGGCGGTGCGCTCGTCAATATTTCGTAATAGATAACGCCAAGCGCGTAAAGATCCGTACGCGAAGTTACCGGTTTGTTCTGCGCCTGCTCGGGCGCCATGTAGAGTGGCGTTCCAAAGATGCCCATAGTATGCGAGGTGGTATTCAAAAGTTTAGCCAGCCCAAAATCCGAGAGGATCGGCTCACCCATGGGATGTCTCGTACGTTGTGTTTGATCCAACAATATATTGGCGGGCTTGATATCTCGGTGCACCGTCCCCTGCCGATGCGCGTAATCCAGCGCTAAGCTGATCGGCGTGAACAGTCGCACAACTTCAGACGCCGCTGGAATGTTCTTTTTATGCGAAGTGGTATGAATATAGTGCGCAAGCGTCTTCCCTTGAATATATTCCATCACCATGTACGCGGTTGCGTTGTCCGACTCCTGCTGCTCCGAGGTATGAAAATCGTAAATCTGCACAATGTTTGGATGCCTTAACGCTGCAACTACTTGAGCCTCGTGCGTGAAACGCGAAATGAAATCTGGATCACTCTGCAAGTCCGCGTGCAACAATTTGATTGCGACATGTCGACGTAGCTGCACGTCGAACGCTTTCCACACCTCCGCCATACCCCCACGCCCCAAAAGATCCTGCAACTCATACTTACCAAGACGTTGTGACGTATTACTCATCATCAAAAACCTTTATTCAGCTCTACTTTTTCCGTTTTCCCTCTAGTCTCTCGCATAACCACATATCAATAAAGTCGAGTACACGCAGTGCATTAATAGAATACAACACACCAAATGCTTGTCAAGGTATTTCCAATTGCGATTTCTATCAACTCCCATCTTCACTTCGCTACCAGCTATTTAACGAATAGATGCCAATAATTCCGCGCATTGGAGCACTGGCCGCCAACTATCGTCCTGCATACTCTGCTCCACCGACAAATCCTCGATGCACCACCAGCCTGACAACACTGCCTGAGCTAGCGCCCAATCACGTATACGTACACGATCAAATTTCAACTCGTCCGCGAACTGGTCGATGCGTCGTGCTAATATCCCGCGCGCATTCTCCTGTCGCAACAGATCAGGTAGCCAGTTGCGCAACCACGATCCTGTCTCATACTCTCGCTCGCCCACCACGCCCTTCGGATCAATCGCCAACCATGGTTGTCGCTCAGCGGCAAGAATATTATCGTGATGCAAATCTCCATGCAGCAACACCCGCTCTCCCATCGAGTTGCACAACTCGGTATACACCTTCTGTGCCCTGTCCGTAATGGCATGCGGAAACGGTCCTGTCCCACCATCAAAACGTTGACGCAATCGCTCGAATCCCAGTCCCCACTGCTCAACCGTCGGAAAACTATTCACATCTGGAATCGGTCGCCATATCTGCCGCATCACACCTGCTGCAATCAATGTTGCCGCCACATCATCATTTCCATGCAGCAATGATGTACCAGGTCGCAAACCTTCCAATAGCATCACCTCATCCTCGTCATAAAAACCTAGCAGCCTGATCATGCCACGTCCATCAAAGAGTCGCAATGCCTCCTTCTGCCGGTGATACTCATCCGAGGTCCAACATATCTTCAATACCACTGGCGTTCCGCCCTGCTGCCTGGCTCTCACCACCAGATTAAAGGTCAGATTGGGGAACACGGCTTCTATCGCAATCTTCCACCTCTGCTCGCATGCGTTCAAAATCTCCGGCACATGCGCTAACCACAATCTACCCTCTTCCCCATGCACTTGCAACACCCACTGCACAAATTGCTGCGGCAAAGTTACCATCAAAATGCTATTCTTTCGCCTCCTCCCACATCACTGCGTGTGCCTCCGTCAAATCTGGTATCTCAAGCTTACCCAACAACTTATCGATCACAGACTCCGGTACGCCTGCCGCTCGACCTCTGTTCCTACACAGAAGAGTTTCCAATGGCGCATCTAGATACACGATACTCACACGCGCCCCATATGAAACAAAGAAGCTAATCAGCTGTTCACGTATCGAGCGCGTTACATTTGTGGCGTTCCACACAAAAGACCGCCGCTGGCGCATATAAACACGCGCCCGCTCTTTGGCCTCCTGCACCACCAATCCCTGTTTTCCCTCCGGCGAAACGCGCAGTTGCTTGCGTATCTCGTCAAGCGAGATCACAGACCATCCATTCAGATTTTCTCTCATCCATGTATCTTTTCCCACCCCTGGCAAACCAGCCATCAGTATAACTTCAAAGGTGGTATCGTCGTACGCCTCATAGTCTGGATGCTTCCCTTCACTATGAAAATAGACGAAACGACTGTGCTCCGATGTAAACCGACGTGGATGATCGTAACAATCCTGCTCTTTACAAAACTCACGAAACAGCTCGATTCGCTCCAACAACTCTGCCTGATCCGTGCAGATTCTGCCTCGTACATCGACCTCTGACAAGAGCGCTACCAGGTCCAGTCGTACACTCATACTGGCCTCGATGACCGCTCGCTCCGGCTGCGGCTTATCCAGAAAATGTAACGGCAAACCATGAAAACGAACCATACGCGCGATCTGCTCTCGCTCCACAAAAGGCAGAGGAACCGCCAACTCGTCTCCGCTCCACAATAGACGCCGTGCCATAGACTCACCTTTGCGCGCGTGACCACGCGAACTGATACGGCCATTCTCCTCGATTCTCGTACACAACGGCTTGGCGACATCGTGCAGTAGCGCCGCCGCGAAAACCTGCATCCGTGCCTCAGGCGCCAACATTTTCCAGGCGTTCAGGTGTACCAATGCTTCTGCCACCATCCGTGTATGTGTCAGTACATCACCCTCGGCGTGATAAGCAGACTCTTGCTCCACGCCCTCCATTGCGCGTACCCAGCTAAACTGATGCTCAATCCCTTCCCAATCCAATTGCCAGTCTGGAGGCGTGGGGCAATAAGGAAAACTATAGGCGATTTGCGTGTTCGGCTGCATGATTTCACCTGCTCTATCACACCTGAGAACTAAAACAAAACAGTACCCGTCCGGAGTTCATTGGGCAACATTGGCCGGTCCATCCAGTGGCTTTCTGAGTCGAATACTGTTTGCAGGAAACCCTGGCGTACATATTTATAGCGCTCCTGCACAATGCCATCCTCCTCTACTTTCACATATAGACCCTCCATCAAACCACTGATATCCGTCTCTCTGAATACCTGCTCCACATCGAGGCTCTTCTCCTGACACAATCTACGCAAATGCTCTCGTTGATCCCCACCGATAAAGTTCGATGGTCCAATCATGTCCACCAGCTGCTGCACACTTTTTACTTCTCCCGTATACAACACTTTTACCGATACGATAAAGGGGAGTGCCACTAGAAAAGCTGTACGCCTCTGCGTGCTGAGAAACTCGTCTTCATGCTTATCGTACACATCGAATTCCATGAAATAATGCGGCAAACTAGTATAAAAAACGGTATGTTTGGCATACAGCCACTCGCCATAAACGATATAGCGCGTACCCAGTACATCCCGCAACTCACTCATATAGCGATTGGCCCAGGTTTTGAAGAAGTGAAACTGCTTCTCCCGTGGTCCACCTGTTAGAAAATGCCCTCGGCTCTGCAACAATAAACGACCATCATCGTCAAAACTGATGGCGCTGTTAGCGCCGTCCATCTTTTCCTCAACCACCATATGTCGACCAGCCAGCATACGTACAGGAACAATGGAAAGATCTTCGTCGCCGCGTTGAATACCTGAGCCAGCCAGGTGATAGGTACGTGGATATTTATAAATGCCCTGCATTGCATCACTCCCGCTCAGTACGCGCCACCACAATCATATGGTTGGGCACATATTCGAAGCTTATGCGTCGCACACCCTGCTCTTCTAACAGATCATGTAGTCGCTGCTGACTAAAAAGATGAATATGCTCCGGATTATCGTCCTCTTTGGATGGCACCGACAAAATGACGAATCTGCTCGCCACACGACAAATCTCGGCAAGAGCACCGCGTGTGTCGGGCACATGCTCCAGAACCTCCAGCATCGTTACGACATCAAAAGACTGGTCAGCAAGAGGTAACGCAGTTACATCGGCCTTCAACACGCTCAACTGCTCCATACCCCCTCGCTGCACCGCCTCAATATCCGCCACACGGTAATCCAATATATCAACACAGGTAACCGACACTCCTACTTTATGACAAAAGGCGCGAGATGCCGGTCAAAATGTCTCTTGATGTACACGTAATACTCATCCAGATGTTCAATCAATACCTGTCGCAACTGGCTTCCGAAGGTATCCAGTACAGACCCAAACGTGACATGTAAAACCTGCCGTGCATCGAATTGATTCAACAACTCCGGCAACTGCTCATCCGTCAACGCCTCAGCTGGTGGAACTTGCTCCAATGATGCCGAGACGTGATATGTCTTGCGATCGATCTCGTAACGTCCGCGCGCAAAATCGAGGATCTTCCTGAACAATTGCATATCTACTGCCGCGATCAAACGTAATGCTTCCAGGTAGCTCGTCCCCGCCGTTTTCAGATGCACCAATCCATGTGTATATTTTTCGGCTATAGGATATACTTCGAATTTATCGGAGCCGGTATGCAAACTCAGCTTATAGCTATCGCTAAAGTAGTGCATAATACTGGCGTGGCCGCTGATGTTCTCCTCCAATTGACGTACATCTCCGATATAACCTACGCCCTTCTCAAACCGACCCACAAAGCGCGGTGCCAGGCTGACAAAGGGTACTTGCAAACGCTTCAATTCCGACGCGATATAAAAATGCTCCAATAGTGCAGTCGTAGTGGCAGTCTCGTCCACCGATATCTCCATCTCGAACGGCTGCTGACCCGATAGCGCCTTTACGCGCTCGGTCATACGCACCATGTGTGCCACCGCCGCGCCGTATTTGACCAGCGCTTTGAGCAAACTGTGCTCGTCGAACGTAATTGAGAAGGCATCCAGGTCGAAACGCTTGAGGTAGCGTATGCGTGTCTCTTCCCATGTCGTACCCAGATCGTGCCATGGCAGCGCGGTTACCTTCTCACGCAATGTCATGTCGTCATCCCTTTCGGCGCTATCATCAACATAGTCGCCTGGGTCGACCGTGTAGAAGCTATAGCCTGCTATAACAAATGGCTCGATATCCTCAAGTGTTTTCAGATGATCAGCGTCCGCTCCCCATGACTCGCGCCAGCCACTCCCAAATACACCCCACATGGCATCGTCCAATACCTGTTGCGGTGAACGGCCTGTACGCCCGTTTTCACGCACCGATTGCTGCGCGAAAATGGGCGCGATACCCGTCCCTCGCACCGCCTGCACATGTCCTGGTGTAGCGATGCCCAGACGATCACCAAAACCTGCCGAGGTCCGCAAACCCAACACTTTCGGCTGCAACCAATCTAACCTTTGCCGTAGCAGACGCGCGTTCTCGGGAGTGAGCGCACAGATCAATACATTCTCGTTGCGCTGACCTACAAAACCATCGCTCTTACCGATTACAATCAACTTTTTTTCCCCCACCACATCTGTCTTTATCAACGCATAGGTTGTTCCATTCAATGTGATCACCGATTCTTTAATGACCGGCAAATCTATCTTATCGATCATGATTGCTCCCCCAATTTGTATGTTTGCTTCGCCAGGCGGTAAGCCATATCAACAACCGCTTCGTATGCGTCTTCCTCGTCCATAAAGCCACGCACGACCTGTTCCGCCAACCAATCGGCGCAAGCACGACGCCACAGGTCGTGGCGCACAGGAATAGAAGGATAGGCGCGCGTGTCATCGTTGAAACCAGCGGTATTATAAATACCCGCCGTCTCCATCACATTATCGAAATAACGACGTATGCCATGCCAGCTATCGAAAAACCACCATGGTGGCCCTAGTCTCAAGGCTGGATAGTGTCCTGCTAACGGAGCCAGTTCGCGGCTATGCGTTGTCTCATCTAAGGTGAACAGAACCAGTGTCAGATGCTTATTCTGCCCATACAGATCCAAAAGTGGTTTGAGGTTTTGCGTAAACTCTTCGGCTATAGGAATATCCGCGCCCATATCTCGCCCGAAGCGCTCCACTATATGTGGGTTATGATCACGGTAACTTCCTACATGCACCTGCATTACCAGTCCATCCTCGGCGCTCATACGCGCCATCTCGATTAACATATGACCGCTGAAACGTTTGGCATCTTCCTCACTCGCCTCTGCGCGCAGTGCCCGTTGGAAGATGTCATCGGCCTCGCGCTCGCTCAATCGCCCGCTATAGGCAGTAAAGGCAGCCTGGTCCGTCGCTGTCGCTCCCATCGCTTTGAAGAAACGCCGCCTCTGCTCAATGGCGGCAATATACGAGCGGTATCCGGTTATTTCGACGCCTGACACCTCGCTCAATTGCTCGATATTCTGCGCGAAACCAGCGCTATGGATGTTGATTACGGCGTCCGGGCGCAATGTCGGAATTACTTTCCCCGACCAACCACTTTCCACAATACGCTTGTGATCCTCAAGCCTGGAAGTCGCGGCATCGGTGGTTGCCAGCACCTCGATTCCAAAACGCTCGAATAAACGCCGTGGCCCAAACTCGGCACTACCTAGTTTTTCGCTTAGCACGTCATAAATACTCTGTGCATTTTGCGCATTGATCTTCTCCTCAATGCCAAAAATATCCCGCAGTTCGTCGCGCAACCAGATGCTCGATGGGGTACCGCGAAACAGGGACCAATGATCACAGACTGTCCGCCAGATCTTGCGATGATCCTTCTCCACCGCGGCTCCATCCTTGCGTGCAATGCCTAACTCCTCCAACGCTATCCCTTGCGAGTACAACATACGAAAAATGTAGTGATCGGGAATAATTAACAAATCGACTGGCGTGCCCCAGTCATACGTATCAGCCGCAAGCATAGCTGGATCGACGTGCCCATGTGGACAGATCAATGGTAAACTCTTCACACGCGCGTATAAATATGATGCCATTCGGTGTACAGCAGGTTCAGACGAAAAATATCGCTCATCTATCGGCTGGGTCATCACACTTCCTTTTCTAGCATTGCCTGGTCTTCACAAATCGATACTACGATTATTTATCTACTTCACCACACTCTATTATACCAGCTATCACCCCCACGACGAGTTGTGGTATCAAAGGTTCCGCGCTTCCCCTTCTCAACAAGGGAATGAAACGATGGTCATCGCTGTTGTGGTCTCTGTATGCTTCTTTCTCGACCCGTATGTGCTCACAATTGAGCACTCAGCTATCATCATGCTTCCTTCATAAAGAGCAAAACCTGTGTTCGCTTGCATACACTTGAATGACTGTGTTACAAAATTTTATTTTAAAGGTTCTTTACTCATGCCAGAAACGACCGTACAAAGCGTCCTTAAACCATCCGTGTCTCAAAAACTTGTTCGACGGCAAAGACCGGCAACAAATCCTACGCTTTTGCTGATCTTATTTTGTACGGCGCAATTCATGGTCGTGCTTGATTTCTCCATCGTCAACGTCGCCCTTCCCTCTATCCAGCGAGATCTCGGTTTTTCCACGCAAAATCTACAGTGGATCATTACAGCCTACTCCCTGACTTTCGGCGGATTCTTGCTGCTGGGCGGACGCGCTGGCGATCTCTTCGGCAGGCGGCGCCTCTTCATGCTTGGACTGGCATTTTTCGGTATTGCTTCATTCATCGGCGGATTCGCCAGTTCGCAACTGTGGCTGATTATGGCTCGCGCGGTACAGGGTATTGGTGCCGCCCTGGTCGCGCCTACTTCTCTCTCGCTCATCACCACCACGTTCGCAGAAGGTCCCGCGCGTAACAAAGCTTTGAGCGTCGTGGAGGCTATGGCTTCCGCGGGCTTCGCCGCTGGCGCGATCTTCGGTGGACTGCTGACCGCTGGTCCCGGCTGGCGCTGGATTCTCTTCGTGAATGTGCCCGTTGCGCTCGCCGCGCTCGTCCTGACTTATTTCTTGCTACCTAAAACAGCAGTTGCGACTACAGGAGGCCACAAAATCGATGTACTGGGCGCGCTGGTGGTTACTGCAGGGCTAACCATACTCGTCTACGTCATCTCGCAAGGCTCTAGCCTTGGTTGGACCTCGCTACGAACACTGGGTTTACTGACACTGGCTGTCATCCTGCTCATCGCGTTCGTGATCATCGAGACACGCGTGCCCGCTCCACTTGTGCGCCTCTCTATCTTTCGATCGAGAACACTGACCGGTGCGAATCTGGTTGGACTACTCGCACCCGGTGTGATGGGTAGCCTGGTATATATCCTGACGCTTTATATGCAGGATGTCTTGCACTATTCAGCGACGATTACAGGGCTAGCATTCCTTCCCGTCGCCATCGTGATCCCCATCGCCGCCAATATCTCGTCAAGGCTGGTGCCCGCGCTCGGTGTCAAACGCATTCTCGTCGCGTCTATGATACTCGTAGCTATAGGCTTGTTCATTATGAGCCATATCGCTGCCCAGAACAACTACGTTTCCGTTGTTCTACCCGCCTTAATCGTGATCGGCCTTGGCATGGGACCTGGTTTTACCACAATGGGTATCGCGGCCACATCTGGCATCGTGAATGAGGAACAGGGACTCGCTTCTGGACTACTCGCTACAACCCAGCAGGTCGGCTCCGGACTCATCCTGGTCATCGTTACCGTCGTCATCGCCACTCGTAGCGCTACACTGGTGGGCATGAATCATGCTCTTTCGCAAGGTGCTGCACTCGTTGGTGGCTTCCAATCCGCTCTGCTCCTCAGTGTCTGCATTATTCTACTAGCAGCTCTCGCCGCCCTTGTCGTCATTCACCAACCCCGACCCACGCGCTCGCAATAAGAGCTATGGATGTAGCCACCTGCCACCTTGTTAGCATACAATGAAGAAAAACGTATCCAGGAATGCAGCGATGAAACGAGAATTTTCTCTGACCCATACCGTTCGCTGCGACGAGTGCGATAGCAACGGTCAGCTTACACCCGCGACCTTCTTACGCTATATGCAGGATATCGCCGCTCGCGATGCCGAGGACGCCCAACTTGTAGGCGATGGGTATTGGATTATTAAACGCACAATTATGTCCTTTACAACACCTGTAACCATCCACATGCCCCTCTTGCTCAAAACCTACGGCCTCGGTATAAGTCGCATTACGGCGCAACGTGGCTACGCAGCCTATCTCGCAAGTTCACCTGATGCACTGCCCTTGATTTCCGCCCGTACGCTCTGGGTCTTTCTCGATGCTCGTGGTCGACCTGCTCGCCTGCCGGAAGGTACCGCCAAAATCTGGCTCGGAGACGAAATCATCCCACCACAAACGGAGCAGGCCTTTCCACCTTTCCCTGACTATCCTCCTATCACTACTTCAGCCACCGTGCACTTCTCGGAGATCGATCCTATGCACCATCTCAACAACGCGTCCGCAGTGGAGCTTCTCGACAATGTCGCCTGGGATGCCCTGGCTGAACGCGCCATTACGCCCAACGAAACCAACCTGACAGTCCTCGATTACGATATCGAATACAACGATAGTCCTCGTTTCGGCGACCAGCTCACTATTCATACCTGGTTTGATCCTTTCCCCACGCCAGGCCAACTATTCACCCGCATCCAACACATCACTCATGAGCATAAAACCATGCTGCGTGCAAGGTCCCACTGGCTTTATCGATAAGCCTTCTATATCACACGCGTCTTGAGTTGCCCTAGCTCTTCAATAGTGATTACCATTGTATCGCCCGATTGTAGATATTCGGGCGGCTTTTTGCCATGCCCGACACCGGCTGGGGTTCCGGTGGCGATCACGTCGCCTGGCTCTAACGTCATAATCGAGGTCAGGTGCTCGATGATTTGCCTAATCGAGAAGACCATATTCGCGGTGTTTGAATGCTGCTTGACCTGCCCATTGACGGTGAGCGTTATAGAGAGATTTTGTGGGTTGGGGACGAACATGGCAGGGGTGATCAGTGGGCCCATGGGCGCGAATCCGTTGAACGCTTTTTGCATCACCCAATCTATACCGACCGCGGGCGCATCCGCTATCCAGTCACGAGCGGAGATGTCATTGAGGATGCTATAACCAGCGATACACGCCAGCGCCTCTTGCCCTTGCACATGGTATGCCTTCCGCCCAATCACGACCGCAAGTTCCGCCTCCCAATCAATGAGTTTTGCCTGCTCGGGCAGTTGTAACGGAACTTCAGCGCCGATAAGCGTCGTTGTGGCGGGCTTGAAGAAACTATATGGATACTTCGGCAGCTTGCTTATACCCATTTCCGCGATATGATCGTGATAATTAGTGCCAATACAGATCAGTTTTTTAGGATAAAGCACAGGAGGTAACCACTGAAATGTGTCTTCAGGTATGAGGAAAGTGGATCGCTCGTGTTTGTAGTTATCGCTAAACAAGAGGTCCACAAGCTGTGGTAATTTTTCACTCCAGTATGACCAATGTTCCAACAGGGTGAGGAGCGAAGCTGGGAGTGAACGTTCCATGGTGATAGAGGTATCATGTTTAGCGGCATGTTCTAAAAACAGCAACAAATCAAACAAGGATTCCTGGCAGGCCAGAATTGTTTTCTGTTCGCCCGCGACAAGAACGGTACCCAACTGATAGTGCATACGCCTGCGCCCACGAGGGGACACGTCTACGCGGTGCTGGCTCATATATGATACTCCTTTTGAGATGAGAACGACCTAAGGTCTTGGTGCATTATTGAGAAAAGAGTACATTATCGCGACATCCTGTTCCCCCAATCCTGCCGCACTCGCGCCTGCATAATAATGGGCAGCCGTGTCGAGCATCGGTGTCGGGCTCCCAACTTCATGGGCAAGGGCATGGATGATATCGATACACTCCTGCATCAGGTGAACGGTACTCAGTGCTGGCTCATAGCGTTGCGCGGCCATGATGGGCGCGCGTGCGACAAACTGCGCTGAGCTTGCTACGCTTGGGCTAATAACCTGGGTGACTGTTTCAAGATCGAGACCAGCCTTCGTACTCAGTGTCATAGCTTCCGCAACCGCCATCACATGAATACCAACCAACAGATTGGCGATGCATTTCATTTTTGTGCCCGCACCGAAATCACCAAGGTAAAAAGTTTTGCCAGCAAATTCCTCGAATACATGCTTGCATACTTCAAATACCCCTTTATCTCCACTGGCGAAAAGCACTGTTTTCCTTGTCAGGACTTGCGGAGGAATACCACTGATCGGGCAATCAAGCATATGCGCGCCGACCTCTTCAAGGGCTCGACGCGCCTGCTCTTTGGCCTCTAGCGAGAGCATACCGATATCGGCAACGATCAAACCAGGATGAACACCATGGATCAACCCGTCCACACCCGAAACCACATCGAGTAAGGTACTATCCTCTACCAGGCAGGTGATGACAATATCACACTGGCGAGCTACGTCCTTGCTCGATGTAGCAGGAGTACCACCCATGGTGATAAAATCATCGCTCATGTGCCGACGATATCCAATCACTGTAAAACCATGTTCCAGCAAATTCGCTGCGATCGGTAGACCCATTTTCCCTAAACCGATGATGCCGACAGTCTTATTCATTGCCCTATCTCCTCTCTCGCGCAGCAACGAGCCGAGAAATAGATAGGCCCGTGAAACGCTACTTTATAAACTATTGCAGGGAATAACTGCCATCAGAATAGTTGATGGTGAGGGTATAACTGCCCTCGTTGAGCTGCCATTCGCGTATCTCGAAGGTGCGCAAGCCAGAAACGTTGAATGGATCTCGCTCGGCGATGGCCCTCGCCTCTTCTAGTGATGATGCGCGCAGGATTGTCATACCAGCCCCTTCCGCTACCTGCGGACCCTTAATAAATGGGCCAGAAGCAAACAAGATGCCACGCTGCTCCAGGTCTATCATATAGTTCAGGTGCTCCGGCAGCACAGGAACCAGTTCACTCATAGGCTTGAGAGGAGTGGTCAGAACAACATAAAGACGCTTTTGTAGCATACGAGCACTCAACTCTTTGGCCTTATCCTGTAGTTCAGACATATGTTTCTCTCCCATGAATAGATTAGAACAATGAGAAAAGTGAGCAAACCGCTTTCACGGCGGACGGAAGTGGATACGAACTCCTGCTTGCCTCTTAATCCATAAACATGAACTCAGGAGTAGGTAGCGGGCCCCAATGATTCACGGCCTGCGGTCCATCTTGCCATACCTTCGGTTTTTGTGGAAATTCTTCGTGCCAGGGGCGAGGTTCAAAGTAGCCCAGATCTTCGTTGAGTATGATATCAAGCTCCGTGAAAAGCTCGACGATCTGCCCATTGGGATCGTGATGATAGGTAAAAATGTTGTGCCCGGCTCCATGTCGACCCGGTCCCCACAACAACGGAATGTTTTGCTCGTAGAGATAATCACAGGCGCGTTGCACGTGCGCCCAGTCCTTCAACTGGAAGGCAATATGGTGCATTTTCTGATATTTGGAGCGCAAAAAGTTCACGGTATGGTGATCGGGACTACAGCGCAAGAAGACGAAAAAGTCTTCGATCCAATCTGAGACGCGAAAACCTAGCACCTGCTGATAAAAATCCGAAATCTTCCTGGGATCATGGACGGCCATGGCGACATGCCCTAATTTCTCAGGCACGATGCCTGCCGATGGAAAATGGTCATGCACCTGCTCCATTGCTGTATATAGCTGGAGCACGTTTCCCTCTGGATCGGTGAATTGAAGCTGTTCGGCTACCCCTGGCTGCGCATCCGTCTGCAATTCAGCCGCTATGCCTTGCTCGTGAAGAGACGCCTGCGCCTCCTGCAATGTTTGATCGCCACTAAGCCCAAAACCGATATGACGCAGGCTGTTCTCTTTAGCGGGATAAAGCGCGATGGTATGATGATCGAGAATACCACGTAGATAAGCGGTTCCATCATCGCCACGCTCTGCAAGTGTGAAACCGATGACATTTGTGTAGTAGGTGAGCAATGTTTCTACATTTGTTGTGTTAAAGGCAGCATAGCCAATCTTCGCGATCTTCATTGTCGAAATGTCCTTTCCGCGCTCGTTTTTTCGAGGGGCCGAAAGCGATAGATCGGTCCCAAACTATCAACACTACTTTTACTATCGAATCATGCGTTATTTTCCTATCCCCTGTTGCGCACCCAGTCAAAAATCCATATAGCTACCCTCTCGCTTCACTTTGCTCCGCAAGCAGTATGTCAGCAATCTGCTTCGCGAGGACCTGCTTGGAAACTTTACCGAATTTCGAGAGCGGAAAGTCGTCGACAACCTCCAGGCGCTCGGGTAGTTTAAATTTGGCGATACCCTTGTCCAGTAAAAAACCTGTCAGCCCTTTCAAGGTAAGCATTGCCCCTGGTTGCAAGATGACAAAGGCACAGGTGCGCTCACCGAGCACGGGATCAGGCATGGGCACACAGGCAACATTCAACACAGCGGGATAGGAAAGAATGAGATTCTCGATCTCTTCCGCGCTGATCTTCTCTCCACCACGATTGATCAGATCCTTCTTGCGCCCTTCGACAATGTAATTGCCCGAGGGATGTTGTCGCATCAAATCGCCGGAGCGATAAAAACCATCGGAGGTGAATGCGCGAGCGTTATATTCGGGTACACGGTAATAGCCACGCAAGGTATAGGGTCCACGCACCAGTAGCTCTCCAATCTCACCGAGCGCGACCTCATTATCGTTCTCATCCAACAGCTTCAGTTCATCACCTGGACTGACTGGTCGTCCAGCTGTCTGCATACGAAGTTCATTAGAATCGTCGAGCCGTACAAAACACAACAACCCTTCCGCCATACCGAAAATTTCCTGCACTTTACAGGAAGGAAGCAGTTCTTCGGTACGCCTTTTCACCTCGGACTGAAGTTTTTGTCCCCCTGTATTAATCACTCTGAGCGAGGAAAGATCGTAATCTTTCATCTGAGGATCGTTGATCCAGCGAATCAAGAGTGCAGGAACGAGTTCAAGATGTGTGATATGTTCTTGCTCGATCAGCGCGAATATATCGCTGGAACGCGTCGAAGCAGGAATGACACAACGCGCACCCCTATACAGAAAACCCTGCATGCCTGGACAGGCCAAAGGGAAATTGTGCGCCATCGGTAGGACAAGCAGCAGAGCATCGTCCGGCCTGATATCATTAACCTGTACAGCGGCCTTGGTATTGTAGACGTAATCGTTATGCGTCCGTGGTATCAGTTTGGGAATGCCCGTCGTTCCGCCTGAAAGTTGGAATAGAGCGGGTTCAGTGGGATCGATCGAAAGTGCCGCCAATTCTTCGTGTGCAAGGCCACTCTCGGTTTGCAAAAGATCGCCGAGCGAGATGATACCTTCCAATGTCGCAGCACCAGCGGTAAAAATCCAACGTATCGAAGGATGCTCACGCTGAATGCGCACGGCCAGGTCGACGAAATCGAAATCACCGCTGCGCTGCGGAATGGCATATCCAACGGACTGACTCAGTTCAAAGAACTGGTTGATCTCGTTGTAGCGATGCGACGACATCGCCATCACTGGAATGGCTCCGACCTTTTGTAGGGCGAAATAGAAATAGACGAACTCGGGTCCATTGGCAAGCTGCATCACAAAACGATCGAGTGGTCGTACACCGAGCTTGAGCAGATGCAGCGCCAGCCGTTCTACGCTCTGCCCCAATTGGGCATAGGTGATACGTTCGGTACCAGCAAGAAAAGCTACCCGTTCGGCATACGTCGCAACGATTTCATCGAAAAAATCTCCCATCGTATGATCTTCCCAGTAGCCCAGAGCATGGTAGCGGGCGGCGAAATCGGGAGGAAATGGAACCACGCCCTCAAGTATGGTCATACTTATATCTCCTTCGTTGGAGCACTATTTGTGGGAACACCACTCGCAGATTCATCATTCTGATGCATAGGCAACGCAAGATAGCGCGCGGTGAGTTCAGCCACCAGAAAATGATCTTCAACAGTGTGACCGGGGCGCATGATGGGATACATAATGGGATAGATGTCGCGATCCAACATCCAGCGTAACTTTTTCGCGCGTTGTTCGGGCGAACCCATCACGGCGAATTTTTCGACGATGGCGTCAGTCACGAGACGGCTGGCAGCAGCATAATCACGCATCTCCCATACGGCCTGAATCTCTTTGGCCTCTTTACCATACCCCGATACCTCGGCAACAGGATGATAGTGAGGAGACGCGAAGTAGAAGGCCAGTCCACGGCGCATGGCCTCCACGCTCGCGTCGTCCTCACCCGCAATCATGGTCAAACTCAACATTTTTACGTCTTTAGGGTTGCGTCCAACCGACTCTGCCTCTTTCTTGATGATAGCATAATACATCTCATAAGACTCTTCGGTCAGCCAGTTGCTAATCAGACCATCGGCCATACGTGCAGCCAGACCTACCATTTTCGGTCCTAACGCTGAAATGTAGATGGGCATAGGCTCGGGCAGAGGTCCCTCGCGCAAGTGGAAATTTTGTGGACTGAACCATTGGCCTTCATAGGAGAAGCGATTACTGGTCAGATAGCCGCGTACAATATCGACGACTTCTCTGGCGCGCGCGAGTGGACGTTCCATCTTGATACCGTGCCCCTGCTCCATAAAACCAATACCACCGCTCCCAAGGCCATAGTGTTTGAAACGTCCGTTGCTCATACGATAAATTGTGCTCGCGCCCATAGCGAGCAGCATCGGTGTGCGCGAGTAAAAATTGACAATGCTGGTGCCAAGGCTGATACTCTTCGTCTCTCGGGCCAGCACACCAAGGATGGAAAATGCCTCTTTCCCCGATTCCTCGGTAACCCAGAAACCTTCATAACCCAACGATTCCGCCGTGTTAGCGAAACGAACGATCTCGTCTATGGAAAGATCACCTGTGTGGAGCATGATACCAATATTTCCCAACATTTTATTCTCCTTCCACTCACCCTGAGCGCGCATCGTCGCGTAGAACAACAACATTGAAAATAGCTTATGGCAAACCGAGGATACGTTGCGCGTTTCTATAAAATACTTTTTCCAGGATCTCATCCGAATAGCCCAAAGATTCCCAGCCTGCGAACGAGCGTCGATGGGTAATGCTGGGATAGTCGCTACCATACATAATCTTGTCCTGGAGACGACGGCTGATATCATGCTTGAGCGCCGCAGGAAAATATTCTGGTCCCCAACCCGATAGTTCCCAGAAAACGTTGCCTTTGTGTAAGGCGATCATGATCATCTGATCCGTCCAGGGCCAGGCGGGATGTGACGCGATAATCTTCAACGTGGGGAAGTCCGCTGCCAGATCATCGAGCGCGGGATATGGGTTGGCGTTCTTCAAATGTCTGCCCAGGCCGCCGGGCATACCCGCCCCCATACCCGTCGTACCGGTATCGACCATAATCGGGACATGTAACGCGGCTATCTTCTCCCATAATGGATAAAACTGACGATCACCCACCGAGAAATCGCCCATGATAGGATGAAAGTGAAAACCGATCAGACCCAGTTCTTTCGCTGCACGCTCAGCTTCGCGGATAGCAATCTCGCCTTTCCACGGATCGACCGAACCCCATGCCTGCAATACTGTATCAGGATAATCATCGCGGAATTTCGCCACATAATCGTTTGAGCAGGGAGGAAGTCCACTGACTGTCTCTGTATCGAAAGCTACCAGCAAGACCTGCACGCCCGCCTCACGGAGTTCCTGAATGACTTCTTCCTCGGTCTTCGCTGCCCAGGGACGATGCCAATATTCGCGCAACGCGTCCGCATACGGTTGGATAGCCTGAAACCATGGCTTCGTATTAGGATGGCAGTGCAGATCAATTCTTCTCATGCCGTCTCTCCTTCAGAGTAGATACAAGGCGGAGATGTTAGGAACATCCCCATCTCCAAAATTCGGCAACCCAAGCCTTAAAAATACTTTAACATAGAAATTTTCGAGTGTCAATATTATCAACCACTATTATATTATTCTGAATCATGAGACTTGTGACAGAAGTGACAGTGACAGCTTGAAAAAAACAGGTACGCGAATAGGGATAAAATGAGCTACAAACAGTTTGTGACTTGTGACACTTGTGACAAATATTAGAGAAAAAGTTTTGTAACATCCGAACGTTGTAGTAGATGAGAAGGATAGTAAATATCGTTTGTGACATATGTTTCTTTAAGAAGGTAGAGCGATGCAGATCGAGGTAAGATATATTTGTGACTGAAGTAACTTTTCTGACAGGATATAATTTTGTCACAGGCGTATCTTCTTGGGCAAAATATTTATTTGTGACAGCTCTGTCACAGCGAGTCGGAGCAAAAGTAAATGCGTAGTTTGCTTTGGACGGATAAGAATATTTTAGGAGAGAGAAGCTTTGTGACATTGTAACCTGCATAAAATTGTGACAACTACGACAAGAAGTAAAAATAAAACTACGCGACGCTACATATTTTATATAAATATAAGATTTTACTTTACTTGTACCTTTTCTTACAATATACTTCATTTTTGTGCATTTTTCAATAGTTGATTGTGAAAAGTGCGTGTATAAGAAAAAAATATACATACAAAGCTTACGTTGCTGTATTCGCTCTAGCGGCTTGCAGAATGAGGGTGTTTTCGTTATACTTTCATTTAATGTCGGATAGTTGAAACTGAAAGGAAAAATGGGAACACATTATAACGGCATGCATGAAGAGATACGTGCCATCAATGCCTACATCAAACTTCAACGTGCGGCGGAATCGACAGCCGCGCGTACGACGCGGCACCTAGCTGCCGCAGGCCTGACCTTCAGCCAATACGGCGTGCTCGATATTCTCTTTCACTTGGGGTCGCTTCCTCTTGGTCAGATCGCGGAAAAAATTCTCAGGAGCGAGGGCAATATGACCACGGTCGTCGACAACCTTGAACGGCGAGGCTTCGTGCGACGGGAGCGCAGCGAAAAGGATCGCCGTGTGGTTACGGTATCATTGACCGAGACGGGAAGACAGATGATCGAAAAAGTTCTTCCACAGCATATTCAAGCCATCATCAATGAAATGAGCATTTTCACGCCAGAAGAACAGGAAATTCTGGATCACCTGTGTCGTAAGCTTGGTAAGCAAGAAATGTGTGCACACGATGAATCAGAATCCGCTATCCGACTACAAGAGCATCAGATTATTTAGAGGATAGGGCAAAAATTTGAGATTCAGCTTACGCAGCAATCTTGACCAGTGTGCGCCCACGCACGCCACCTTTTAGAATAGTAGAAAGTACCTGGGGCAAGCCATCAAGCGATACTTCTTGTCCAATACTCTCTAGCAAAGCGTCCGGCTTGTATTCGCTCGCAAGTTGTTGCCACAATTGGACGCGGGTATGCATAGGACAGTTCACAGAATCGATACCCAGCAGGTTCACGGCGCGCAAAATAAAGGGAAAAACGGAGGTAGAGAAATTCGCGCCAGCGGTATTGCCACAGGCGGCGACGGAGCCTGCGTAGCGCGTGCTGCGCAACAGGTAGGCCAATGTGGAGCCTCCGACGGCATCTACGCAACCGGACCAGCGCTCTTTTTCGAGTGGCCGACTGCTCTCCGCCGAGGTCTCCTCGCGACTGAGAATGGTGCTCGCGCCCAGACTTCTCAGATATTCGTACTCGGACTCTTTGCCACTGCTCGCGGCCACAGCGTATCCCAGTTTACTGAAAATACTGATAGCGATACTGCCCACTCCACCGGTAGCGCCAGTAACTAGCACGGGCCCTTGTTCCGGCTTGAGACCATTTTTCTCTAACTGATGGATGGCGAGCGCGGCAGTAAAACCCGCTGTGCCCAGCGCCATCGCTTCTTTGAGCGTCAAGCCCTGTGGCAAGGGCACGATCCAATCGGCTTTGAGTCGCGCGTACTCGCTGAAACCACCATGATGCGAGACACCGATCTCATAACTGGTGGCGATGACCTCATCGCCTGCTTTAAAGCGTTCGTCGCTCGATTCCACAACCGTTCCTGCAAGATCAACACCCAGTATCAGCGGATAGTTGCGTACGACCCTACCATCTGGAATGGAGGCCAGACCATCTTTATAGTTCACGCTCGAATAGGCTACTTTTACTAATACATCGCCGGTCGGTAAATCATCTATATGGAGATCGCGCAGCCCTGCGGTAAATTCTTCATTGATCTTGTTGACGACGAAGGCACGAAACGATTGGGACATAGTCGCTCCTCTTCCTGAAAACAAATACAACACTGCCTGCACGTACTATGCAACATCATCGCGCTTCTTGACAACCTGATGATGTATTTCCAGGTTACACACGTTGGTATCGCGATCGTGGTGGTCTATCTAATGAAGAAGGGAGATCCTTTTTGTGTTAAAAAAAGAAAACGATGGTTGCGCTATCTTCACCGTAGATTAGTACTTTTGCATCATTCTTTAGCACATTTGTAAAAATAGAGCACTATGTATGGTACAGTATGAGCTGTCAGGATAGTTTGAAAAGAGTCAATATAGTGTATTTCACACGTGATACAGAACAGTACTTTACTCTATACCTTTCACTTTGTTGACTTGTCGTTATGTTGTTTTCTTAACCTGCCAAATGGATGTGTGGAGATCTTGATCGAGAAGAAAACAAATTGATGTTCGAAGGGAGTTAGAAAAAAGGTGCTCACCAAACCACGAGAAATAAGTAAGCCGCTCGACACTTCTCTTTATTTACAAAAGAGGCGCAAACGTCTCTCACCACTGATGTTGATCGGCATCATCGTACCAGCAGTCCTCCTCGTTCTTGCTGGGAGCGTCTTCGCCTGGACGCGTTTCGCTTCTCACGCGGCTGCAACCACCAATATGAACTGCACGCTGATCGTACCTCACAACCCTCTCTCAACCCAGGGACTGGCGACCCCCTATCAATTCACCGCGACCAATCCAGCTGACGGACCGTGCAATGAAGCAAACACGGACCAGAGCGCCTTTGTCCAAAGCACTATTTACGATCCTGCTTCAGGCACGTTCGCGATCTACAATCCTCTGGTCATCGACAAGGGCACGCAACCGGCGGCCAAGACTGTTGTGCCGATGCTGCCCAAAGACGCGGTCGTAGGGATCTGGTTCGGCTTCAACGCCACGAACTTGCAGCTGAAGGGCGCGGGCAGAAATACGCTTGCTGCAGCCCATTGTGTCAATGGACTCGGTCAGTCGCTCTTCACTCAGTTCGCTTACTGTAACGCGGTTGCGTTTTGGGCTTCCGTCAATTCTGGACTGGTAAACGGCAAATTCAAAGTTCCTCAACTGCAAAAGGCGAAGGATGGCGAGGTCTGCCCGACAACGCGCGACTTCGGCATTATCGACCAGGACCAGAGCGACAACGTGCAGACAAAATACCTGGCGAATGCTAAAGGACAAGTTGCGCAATTTTCAGCCGCGAACCAGGCAAAATTGCAAGGTGCGACAACTATTGCCAATCCTAGTGACAACGCTTTGCTGACCAATTTTATTGATCCTGCCCTCGGTTGTCAGGGATGGACGGCACCAGACCTGACGAACAACGGCCAACCGACTGCTTCACTGGCACTCGACGAATTGCAAGCGGCACGGGATCAGAGAGCTCCATCGGCCTTAGTACCACTTAATGATCCGATGACAGTACTGACCGATGCGAAAGGCAATACCACCCCCAGTTTGGCGAAAACCGATCTGTACCGTATTGGCGTCGATCAGCCGATCGCCTTCAACAATGGCGCCGCCAGTGGCACGGCCTACTGCAAGAACTTCGTGCATGTCGGTATGCCACGTATCATGCTTGATAAGTCACTGACAATCGGTCAGGCATCGCCTGATACCGGTGCGGCCAATAGCCTGTTCACCTTCCTCGCGCAGCGTGCCCAGGCGTCGTATACCAACCTTGGCTGTCAGGATCTCCTGCACATGCCCAATCCGGTAAAGACGATCACTGATAAGAATGGCGTAGTTACTTCCGCGACCTTCAATCAGCAAGAGATTGGACAGCCCAATCCTCCCAGTAATGCGCCCAATTGCAGCATCAATGGCACGACCGTGAAGGGTTGTAGTGGTAAAACCACGATCAATGGTCGCATCTGTACGCTTTCATTCGCAAATAATACCGTTACCATGAATTGTCCGCAGCATAGAAGATAATCACTACACTACAAGGTGTAGCAGTTATATCAACTGACAGACAATCTTGCGACAAAAAATCGATGTGGGTGATTGAATTATCGATCCATCGCCTACATCTTTTCCCAGACGTTCTTCTTATTCCGAAGCACCAGCAGATGCGTGGAGAGGACCGGCAGATAAATCTAGCCTCTACATGTATCTGTCGGTGGCTTCGGAAATGCAGTAGAGAAAAGAGACATCCTTAAAAAGGAGATTGTAATGCGTCCCATTTTTTTTAGCGCCTGGACCTCACGGAAACGCCTCTCCTCCATAGTATCTACGCTTCTGCTCACCGCTGTGCTCTTTGTAAGTAGCATCATCGGCTTCAACGCAATTCCAAAACTGGCTGCCGCCGCCAGAAGTCGTCCTGCCAGCCATACTAGCCATACTATCTCCAAGCATACCGCTATGTCTCTACAGGACCGTAACCTACCCATCGTAGCCAACGGGCTGATCTCGCTGAATCGAAGAACATTCACCTCATCCGTGCAATCTCCCGACTTTCCAGCACAAGCCGCCGTCGACAATAACCCCAATACACGCTGGTCCAGCGCATGGTCCAATCAGCAGTGGATCGCGATCGATTTCGGGTCACCCGCGACTATCGATCACGTTACTCTTAGCTGGAACAACGCCTACGCCAGAACATTTCAGATTCAGGTGTCAGACGAGCAGGAACATTGGTCGACAGTTTTTAGCCAGAATAACGGCAAAGGTGGTACACAAAGTATTCATATTGCTAGCCATGGGCGTTATATTCGTATGGATGGCATACAGGCAGCGACCGAGTACGGTTTCTCGCTGTGGAACTTCGCTGTCTACGGCCATATTGGCTACAAGGCCATGCCTACACAGAAGAAAACCAGCCCCTCTGCGAAACCTACCCCTCAAACGGTGCCTACCCCTCAACCCACACCCGCTACCGTCTCGACCGGTAATCCTGGTAGCGCTTCCTCTGGGCAGGCCATGCCGGTCGGAGACCTACCAGGATGGCATCAGATCTTCGCCGAAAACTTCAACACGCCCGCGTCCCTTGGCGCTTTTCCTGGGAACGCCTACGGCAATGAGTTCAGCGTCTATCCCGATGGCGCGCGAGACACCGCTGGTCAGCAAGGTGCGCCCTCCCGCTATTATCCATCGAAAGTGGTGAGTGTCAGCAACGGTATGCTCAACTTATATCTGCATAGCGAAAACGGGACACCGATGGCTGCCGCAATTCTCCCCAACCTGCCTGGCAACCATCTCTACGGCAAATATACCGTTCGCTTCCGAGCCGATTCACTTGCTGGTTTCAAGATAGCGTGGTTGCTCTGGCCCGATAACAACAACTGGCCCCATGATGGCGAGATCGATTTCCCTGAAAACGATCTCAATGGTACTATTAACGCCTTTATGCACCGCGAAGGCGCGAGTTCTGGCAGCGACCAGGATGCATTCAGCACCAATGCGACCGATTCTTCCTGGCATACCGCCAGCATCGAATGGACACCGTCCGCCGTGCGCTTCATTTTGGACGGTCAGGTTATCGGCACATCCACCAGCCGCATTCCCGATACCCCGATGCACTGGGTGCTGCAGACGGAATCATGCCTCGATGGCTGTCCTGCGCCTTCGACCGCGGGCAATGTGCAGATTGACTGGGTTGTGGCGTACTCTTTCAATTAACGGTAGGAGCACCAACTATGAGCCTCGGACGCGATAAATCGGGTCCGTACATTACGTGAACGCCCTTCCCAAGCCGATTGTAGAAGAGAAGATTGATCAACCGGTGGACCGGATTTATGGCGTCCGTGGGGGCAAGCGGAGTGGACATTGTATACCGGAAGGAGTTTGTGAAAGTCCATAGTTGAGTCCCTACACGATCCCATAGCAGGTAGGAACTCTATTTATCATGGTTGCCCAGGGCTGCGGAAATGGAGTATCCACGACACGATGTCATTATCGAGGCGTGTGCGGTCGCGCTCGAACTGGCTATCGTGCTCATATTCTGGGTAGCCGATCCACGTTTTATCAGCGCTGCCCAGGTGATCGTATAGCTGGCGCGTGGCGGCGGGCACGACCACACGATCGGCTTCGGCCTGTAGCACGAGGGCTGGCATGTGAATACGCTCGGCCTGCCGCAGTATGCCACTACGCATGCGCTGAATCTGTAACAGGAACGTGGAACTCTGTTGCCTCTGCCATAATGGGTCCGCGTAGAGCATACGAATGGCGTCTTCATTTGTCGTCATCGCCTCAGGGCCGCCCGGTGGCTGCCACAGCCGACGCGAGCCTGTTATACCACCCAGCAAAATAGATGCCGTCACGTTCGCGGGCAGGCGCACGGTATCGCGCACCCATGGATTGAGAAAAATGACGCCTGACAGCAACTGGGGGTACGATGCAGCGACGTAGGTGGCGAAAATACCACCCATGCTATGCCCCAGAATATAGAGGTGCGCATGTTCATGACGTGCCCTGATCGTCGCAATGAGTGCCGCTATATCTTCGACAAATGTGCGATAGGCGCTGACATGTCCACGATCTCCGGCGGACTGGCCGAAACCACGATGATCCATGGCATAGACATTGATATTCTGTGCGGAGATCTGGTTGCCCATATCGATGTACCAATCGCTATGTCCACCCAGACCATGCATGATCAACAACACATGTGGACTATCCACGAGCCAAGAGCGCAAAAACAGGTGAGTTCCATCCTTCATCTCAACCTGTTCTGTCGCGACCCGTCCATGTTCGGGCGCTTGCATCGACCCCCATTGACCGGGTGTGTCTTCGCGATACAACATAAGAACCTCCTTGTTCGCTTCTCCGTAAGCGGACGCGATCACGTAGGTAAACCCATGCATCGAAATAGCGGCTGGCGAGGCGACGGACGCGATAATGAAGATGAAGGAATAAAGTCGGGTATTACCATGCGCCAATAAATTGGCGTGGGCGACGGTAAGCCGGCCCCTACTGGAGATGATGCCCGATTTTGTTTGTTAAATTCATTATCGCGTCTATGTGCATCAAGAGCGAGATGAATGGATTAACGTCCGCTGCGGCTACGAGCCTGCGCGCGTCGGATAAGCGCGTCCGCGGTCACCGCGATAATCAGGACCAGGCCCTCGATCATGTACTGCACATCGGTGGCCTGATTCAACAAGGCGAGACCATTTTGGAGGCATTCCACAATCAGCATACCGATAACCACGGCCCACGCGGAACCACGGCCACCGAACAGGCTAACACCACCAATCACAGCGGCGGCAATGATGTTCAATTGTAACTGGGGTGGAATCGCGCTTTGTACGCTTGCGCCCTGCGACGCCTCTACAATAGCGCCAACAGCAGCAAGCATCGAGGCCAGAGCGAAGACAGCGAGACGAATACTGATATTATTGATGCCAGCGCGGCGCGCCGCCTCAGCATTACCACCAACCGCATACACATGGCGGCCCCAGCTTGTCCTGGTCAGGGCCAACCAGAAAATGATGATAATGCCGAACAACAGGGCCGTGGAATAAGGCACACCGTTGTACGACTCGAACAGGATAACGGCTCCCACGACGATAACAACAGACAGCACGGATTGCACGATCAGACGTGTCAACGAGATTGCTCTTAATCCCGCGCGACGCCTGGACATATAATTGAATACCAGACTACCGACATAGACAAGAACCGCGATAACAGGTAAACCGATACCCAGGGAATCGGGCAGATAGCTGGTAGCGGTACCGGCAATGGCAAGCACGAATGGATCACGAATAATCTGTGTTGTTTGACCATTGAGCAACAGCAATAACAAGCCGCTATATGCGATTGAAGCCGCTAAAGTGACGATGAACGAAGGGATGCGCAAGATGGCGATAAAAAAGCCGTTGACCCCGCCTACGATTAATGCGCAAATCAACGCCACAAGAATTGCCGGTCCGGCGGACCAGTGCGCGCGTTCGGTCAAGATGGACATTACTACTGTACACAGTACACCGACCGCAGCACCTGACAGGTCAATCTCTCCCAGCAAGAGCACAAGCACAATACCGACGGCAGCAATGCCCAATGGTGCGCTCTGTACAATCAAGTTACTAAAATTTTCTGGATAAAGAAAGACACCATTGCTGGCAATCGTGAAAAAGATCACGATCAATATCAGCGTGAGCAGGACCGGCAGAAAACCGAGATCATTTCGCAAAAGCTGCCCAATTGTCTGCCGTGGTTGGTAACTCGGCACCTCAACGGTACTGGCAGCAGCCTTTATTTCTGGGGTCGAAGTTGCGTTCTCATCGATAATATCGCTCATTAACCATTTCCTCCGGGTGCTCTATTGCCAATCGCGCTATTCGCCTTCGCGGTATCACCAAATTCGGCACCGGTGATCGCGGAAATCACCTGATTAGAACTGGTTTCTTTGACGTTAAAGGAAGCGACGCGCTGGCCCAGACGCATGACGATCACACGATCAGCGACCTCGAATACGTCGGCCATATTATGCGAAATCACCATCACTCCTAAACCTTGATCACGCAAACGCCTGATCAGGTTGAGCACCTGTCGAGTCTGTGCGACCCCTAAAGCGGCGGTCGGCTCGTCCAACAGCACGATCTTTGCCTTGCGCAAAATGGTTTTTGCGACCGCGATAGACTGACGCTGCCCACCGGAGAGCGCCGCCACCAGAGCACGTGTAGAAGGCAACTTCACATCCAGGGTACGCAAAACAGCCAGACCTTGCTTCTCCATCTCGATCTCATTGAGGAAGCTAGCCGGATTGTGCAACTCATGGCCTAGAAAAAGGTTCGAAACGACATCGAGATTGTCGCAAAGGGCGAGATCCTGATAGACGGTTTCAATACCAAGATGCGATGCAACCTGTGGGCTACTGATGACCACTGGATTCCCCTCCACAAATGCCTGCCCTTCATCAGCAGGGCCAACACCAGAAATTGTTTTTACCAGTGTGGATTTACCAGCACCATTATCACCAACCAGCCCAACGACTTCACCTGCATAAATCTCAACATCTACGTTGTTCAATGCACGCACCGCACCGAACGTTTTGCCAATACCCACCATGCGAAGCAGGGGTTGGCGATTACCATCCTCCAGCGACGCCATGCTTCCCGGCAGTAATTCGTTGTCAGCCATAGAGACCTCTCTTCAAAAGTACGCGGAAGTAACTTTCCTACAAAGAACTTCTCTGTTCCTACATAGCATAAGATAGCGATGGAGGACCGCGATAAATCGGGGGCACGATAATGAATATAAAGAAATACTGTCGGGTATGCCGAATAGCCAATAAATTGGCGTAGGCGACGGTAAACCGGCCCCTACAGTGGGGGATACCCGAATGTATTTTTGAATGTTCATGATCGGCCCCTACAAAATGCTCCCCTGCACCATGCATGAACACAGTACAGGGGAGCATCAAAGCGTTTCGGGCTTCCGTGTTCTGCAAGAAGAGTGATACACGATCTTCTGCTACCATACGGTTGGTACTAGAAATCCTATTAGCAGTACTATACCATCTCTAGCATCGTCTGTCACTCTACTCTATCATCAGAAACAGGTCAACAGATGCCATCAGTTCCGGCTGGCAAACCTTTGCAAAGTTGAGCTTTTGTCCAGAAACCATCTGCGAGAATGGTAGTCTTGATGTTGTCCTTATCGACGGCGACCGGCGTCTCATTTACGGTAGGAATACTGGCACCACCACTGGGGATCGTAGTCTGCTCGGTGGCGATTGTTGTAGCCGCCTGACCATTGTCGATGGCTTTGACCACATCTGCTGTGGCCGACGCTTCTTTGCTGATCGCCTTGTAGACGGTCATGGCCTGGTTGCCAGTCATAATATTCTGGATACCGGTGATGGAAGCATCTTGCCCGGTGACCAGCACTTTACCCGCCAGGTGTTTGACTTTGAGTGCCGCGATAACGGAGTTCGCCATGTCGTCATTGGCAACATAGGCAACCGCAATTTTGTTGTTGGTCTGAGTCAGAGCCGCTTCAACATCAGTCTCTGCCGTTGGGCCAGTCCAGTCAGTGAACTGCTCATAAACGTTTTTCAACTTTCCGCCGCTGAACAGTGGGTCGAGCTCGTCATGCAAACCCTTTTTGAAGAGGATAGCGTTGTTATCGGTCTGCGCACCATTGATCAACACGGCGTTGGTGGTACCATTCTGGCTCACGTACTGCTGATAGTGATCGGCAATGTACTGGCCTTGCAATTGACCAACTTTAACACCGTCAAAAGAAACATACGCCGTCAGGTCCGGGCTATCGATCAAACGATCATAGGAGATGACCGGAATGTTGTGCTGTTTGGCCGTAGAAACAATAGCGGCAGCCTGTTTGCTATCGAAAGGTGCAACGACAAGGATACAGGCACCATTGGTAATCATCGACTCGACCTGTGTCTGCTGCACCGAGGCGACGCCACCGGCATTGTTATACAAAACTGTTGCATTGGGCAAGGCAGCTTTGATATCGCTATTGAGCAGGGGCCTGTCCTGGTTGTCCCAACGATATGAGGTATTCGTTTCCGGCAACGAGATACCGACCTTGTTACAGCCCTGGCCGGGCTTTTTCGTGCTCGTGCTTGTACTGGAACTAGTGCTTCCAGTATTGGCACTGCCACAAGCCGAAAGCAAGAGAGTAAATAATAGCAGGCTAGCGACGATACCCCATTTTCCACGCTGAGGGATGGATCGTTTCATCTTGAAACCTTTCTTCAGTAATCTCACCTTTTGTCTTCTACGATGAAAGCAGTGGTAAAGGTGAGTGTTCAACACCTACATTGGGACGCGATAAGTCGGCCCCTTACAATATACTACCAAGATGAGAAATTGTACTCTCTTCAATGAAAGACGTTCACACAATACCCGTGAGACCTGCGCCTGGGTAAAAGGTGTGGCTCCTCGAAACTCCTTGCATTATATATTCGACGACACCACCACTTTCTTCACAGAAAAGAGAAACATTCCAGTGCCACGAGAAAATAATGAGTGAATTGTAACTCATAACTTTGTTTCCAATAAGTCAGATGGAAACCTCTAGCAAACGAAATGTAGCACAACACTTTACATTTGTCAAGCAATGGCTTTCATCCTTCCTGCCTTCACTCTAGAAGTATAGATAGATGGGCTACAAAATTTGCGTATTTACCCCCATTATTATCCTATTTTCTCATACTCTTACCCTTTTCAGCCATTTTTCACGCTTTTATGTGCGTCGATGCTGCCTTTATTGCCAAAATAAAAAAACTCTTATGCTTTTGTGGAACAGTCTCAGCTTTGTATTTCCCTTTTCGGCTGCCATCGCGTCCACTTAGCAGCCAAAATTATGACACAGCACAATTTTTTGTTGAAGATGTGAGATGCAAACCATACAAGCGTAAAGTCCTTCGCCACTTTCAGCCTCTAGCCAGATTTTTTCATTCGCGCCGTTTTAGGGGAAAACTGGGTGAAACACAGTGGGGCATTGCTGTTCTATACTACGCAGAAAACAGGCATAGTATCACAACAAAGCCCTGCTCTCTTGACAGTAATCTTTACCAGAGTTCATATGCTCATGGATTGCAAAAGGCCGAGCAATCGGCACGGGAGGGGGAGTATATGGTGAGCCGACCTCTAGCGAGGGGTTGGAGCGGGCAATGAGTTTTAGCTGGCATTTGCGGGGTTATCGGGCAAGTTCACTACAGCGACGTGATGAAATCTTGCCATCGCACCATCCGAGGTTTTGCCATTATTCACAAATAAAGCAACTTGCCCTTGTGTATAGTCCAGGTCGGCGATCGTTAAAAGAGGGGCATCATTGATCTTAAGGGAAAATAGCGCTCCATTCATGCTAATCGTCAACACATTTTGCTGACCGATAGGAGCAAGCGTGGATGCATGAGCCACAGATGCCAACGGGATGACTTGCTCATCTTTACGGTCGTCCAGAAACTCTTTATTGACGGTAACCCTTTTATCGCCATAAATATCAATGCGATAATCATGATACAGATTGCTATCACCACGTAAGTAAACGCCCAGACTATCGTTTTTATCTGCTTTGACCAACGTAAAAGAGACCGATAACGTAAAATTACTGAAGGTGGCGTCGGTCGGCAAGCTTTCGGTGAGAATATGATGATTGGTATCGCATAGAATCAGTCCGCCGCCATCCAGGACGCGAATATAGCCATCCGCATCCCCGATCGGCCAGCCACTATTCTGATCGAAAAAATGGTCTGAGAACAGGGGCGTCGGTGTCGGCGTGACGGCTGGATCGAGGGGAGTTGGGCTTGCCGTAGCGGTGGCCGATGGCGTTGGTAGTAGTGGAGTCGTGCGACCACCACCGCATGCTTGCGGCAACGTAAACGTTGCGGTCGGACTCTGTGCGCCTTTGGTCGTTGTGCCCGGCCAATGCGTCACCCTCGCTACGACGATTCCCGCTCCGCAAAGACAAAAAAGCACAATAACCAGTGCCCATAGCAGAAGGCGTTGATAGCTCTTTACGCTGCCAGGACCTCGCCTCATCTCTTTCCCCATTTCAGGAGCCATAGGTGGTGTGAGACATGCCTTCAAGAGAGGATGGATGCTCTAATTCGACAACGCCGTTTGCGATCAGTTCGCGGTAGATAGCAATGACTTGCTGCACACTCAATCTTCCTTGCGGACGAAACCATGCGCCGACCTCTGTACACATAGCAATGATGGCATACGAGGTTACCTTCACGTCCCCCTGGCGGAATGCTTTCTCTTCCATACCTTTGCTCAATATTGCCTGTAGAAGCGCTGCATAGCGATCTCGTAAGGACAAAATATGAATCTTATGCTCCCCCTCAAGCGCGCGCATCTCGGTATCGATGATAAAGAACTCGTTTTTATACATGGTGTGCAAACGAATGTGATGCGCGATGGCTTCGTTTAAACAGGTAACAGGATCGTCGTACTGCTGGATCATATGCTCCAAGCCTGCTATCAATCGTTGCATCTGCGTTTCCATGATTTCAACCAGCAAAGCCTGTTTATTAGGATAATGATGGTAGATACTCGCGGCCTGTATGCCTGCGATATGCGCGATATCACGCAAAGGGGCTGCGTGATATCCGTACTCCGCAAACAGTTGAACGGCGGCTGCCAGGATACGATCGCGCATCGAACGACCTTCCGGTCGCATAATAGCCTATCCTCGTTTCTTTCCTAGTTGTTCAGACAGAAACGACGCTCTCGCGTCTAGCTGCGCTCATCTGTCTGTAAGGACTCTTTCGATTTATTGCCCATTGTAGCAGAAACGGTGTAGGTATGTCAGTAATCCGTTGCCTCCTCATCTCCCACGACAATGCCCAGATACACCGCCATCCAGCCAGCAACAAAGTGCGCCCGCCACAATCCCTGGTTAAAACGTGACAACCCCTTGGGCAAGATACGTTTGATAATCATGCTGAACTGCTTGTCGTCCAACGCAACGGGCTGCTGGCTCTTCGTATCGCGCAAAAACGTAAGATGCGCCCGAATACCTGCCTGATATCCGCTCTCGACCGCGCTCTCGTAGATAATTTGTTCCGTCAGCCCGATCTGCATCCGTTTTCCGAACGGGATATCAGTGCCAGGCGAAAAAACCAGATCACCTATCGCTTCTAATGATGGTGGTGGCACCTCTTTACCACCTAAAGAACGCCATGACATCTCTTCCCTCGCTTTCTGCTGCAATTGCTAGCCGTTCAGACAGAAACGGTATCACGATGAATCGGATACCTACACGCGTACCGACGGATGTCCTCCTTATTCCGAGCACCAACGATGCTCTCGCATCTAGCTTCGCTCAGGTGCTCGGAAAGGAAGTATCCAGCCTCTACACCTATCGGTTCATCTGTCTGATAGGACTCAGGCTGACGGAGCAGCACAATTGAAAAACACAAAGATACGTTCCGTCACCTGGAAATTCCTCATTGAAAATTTCCGGCGCGAACATATGCATATACGCTTTTCTATTGAGCCTCGCCAAAACGAGGAGACGCAAATGATCATTACTTTTTGGTTGCTATTACTGAAAAGCAGAAAGAGCAAGAGATACATTTAGCAACTTCTCTGCCTATACACTAGCATGTTCTAGATTAGAATAGCCTTCGCAAGGGAACAGAAGCATCATGCAATTTCATTCTTCCCACTTGTTAGCTAGCAATGATGCTTTTCTGTGCGGGAACAGCGTAATATGAAGGAGACATGCTCTAAGAAAAGGAATAGGATTGTGGAACAATTAAGCACGCATGACCAGCTTTTAACACCGATCGTCAAACCACTTTTACGCGGCTGGTTTCATGCCGCGGCTGCCCTGGCCGCACTTCTTACAACGATCGCTCTGTGCTGGCTCAGCCGTGCTGACTCGGTCAAATGTTTTTGTGTGCTCATCTTCGGCTTGACGATGATCGAACTCTACACAACCAGCGCTCTGTATCACATCGGTCATTGGCAGCCAGCGCGCAAAAGCTTCCTGCGTAACCTCGATCATGCCAACATTTTCGTTTTTATCGCTGGCACATATACCCCGCTCTGCTCTTCTGTTCTCGCTGGCCCATTGCGGGTCACCTTTCTCGTAGCTATCTGGCTGCTGGCTCTGCTCGGTGTGGCTTTTACGCTGTTCTCTGCGACCTTGCGGCTACCACGTTGGATTGGTACCTTGCTTTATGTGGTGATGGGTTGGATCGCGCTGCTGGCTATTCCCGCATTTCTCGCTGTGTTGCCCTGGACCTTTGTGTGGACATTGATCTCTGGTGGTCTGTTTTACACGCTCGGCGCGCTAATCTATGCGCTACGCTGGCCCGATCCGTTGCCACGCTTTTTCGGCTATCACGAGATCTTCCATCTCTTCGTCATCGCTGGTAGTGTGGCCTTTGCTGCCTCCATCTGGATCTGGATTCTGCCCTTTCCCCATCGCCCGCTCTAATACTCACAGGCTTTCCAATGACGCGCGTTACTCGGCTGAACTATTGCACGTTCTAGGCATAGAAATCTCTATGAGAGGCGGTCATGGCTTTGCCAGCAGAAGACAAAGACGCAACATCCGATGCTCATACTCCGGCGCTATTCGAACACGCGCAGCATGCTTTGCACGGGCGTGGTCCAATTATGCTCTTGTTGCCCGCCATCGTTTTGATCCTTTTGATGTCGATCGCGAGCCCTTTCCAGGTCTTTTATCCACTTACCGATCCCGCGCGCTATCAATGTTACGCGTTGACCTTCTGGCTGGGCAGCCAGGCCACCCATCTTCTGCCGCCAGTCCAGTGCGCGTTTCTCTATCAAAACCATCCACAGTTGCTTACACGAGCGCAAGCTCCATTTCACCTACTGCCCGTCGAATATCCGCCACTGACGCTTTTGCCTTTCTCGCTGCCTTTGCTTGCGCCTGCGTCCGGTTATCAAATCGCGTTCGTGCTGATGATGTCTCTGCTGCTTTTGCTGAGCTACTGGCTGCTATTGCGCTATGGATCTCCAGGAGCGGCGCTGGTGTTCTTACTCTACCTGCTGCTGGGTGCTTTCGCCCTCGTGCAGATGCGCTACGACCTGCTACCAGCGTTGATGACGCTGCTTTGCCTGCTGGCCGCCTCACATAGACGCTGGTCGCTGGCATATGTGGCGCTGGCGTTCGGTGTGTTGTTCAAAATCTATCCGCTGCTCCTGCTGCCAGCACTTTTCATAGCGGAGCAACAAGAAAAATCGTTGTTGCCCATTTCTTCCAGCATACGCACCTCGCTCTGGTCGACTTTGCGCGCGTTTCGATCATTCGCATGGCGTAATATGCTGCTCTTTTTCTCGATTGTGCTGCTGAGCAGCGCGCTCTTCGCTCTCATCGACCTGCACGACGCGGTGATCAGCCAGGTGCAGTACTTCTTGCAACGACCAGTACAAATAGAGTCCAGTGCCGCCAGTATGCTGTGGCTGGCCCATGCACTGGGTATGTCCTGGACTATCGCCTACACCTTCGGCTCGATCAATATCATCAGTCCGCTCGATACTCTTGTTTCACACATCACTACGGCTATCTTCATGCTAAGCGTGCTCGTCGTGCTGTGGTGGCAATGGCGCGGCAAAATGGCTTTCGGCCAGGTCGCGGTAGGGCTGCTGCTGCTTTTTGTCACCACAGGCAAGGTTTTCAGCCCTCAATACCTTATCTGGCTCATTCCGCTGCTGGCATATGTGCTTGTGTCGAGCGCTGCCTGGTTGTGGATATGGGGGGGGATCTCGCTGTTGACGACGTTTATCTATGTTTACTTCTATTCTCAGCTCACCGATCCACAGCATATCGTGCTACCAACTGGATTTTTTCCGGTCGTCACCATACGGAATATGCTTTTTGTTTTTCTGACTGTTGCTTACTTCTGTAACTGGTTCGGCTTGCAACGATGCGCTGCTGGGCAAAGCAAAAAAGAAGGGCGGACAGAGTAACCTTGCTCTGTCCGCTCTTTCCGTGAAAAATGTCAGTGGGTAGCGACTGTTGCCTGGTGTGCATCGATAAAATGCTGGACACGTGTCCAGGCATCGGCTGAGGCCGTGGCAAAGGTAGCGGCTTGTCGATCGAAGAAGCTATGTGGCGCACCCTCGTACACCTTGATCTCGTGCTCCACACCGCTCTTGTCCAGGGCCTGATCCAGTTGTTCCACCTGTTCGACCGGAATACCCTGGTCGGCACCGCCGAAGAGACCCAGGACAGGATGTTTGGTGGAGGTGGCTCGTTCCAATATCGTCGGTCCACCATCGAAGCTGCGCGCGAGGCCCGCGTAGAACGCGATGGCGCCCGCGAGATCGCTATCCCTGGTGGCGGTCAACAGCGAGAAGCTGCCCCCGAAGCAAAAACCAATGATAAACGTTGAGCGTTTGCCCTGACCCTCATGCTGTAGGTAGGCCAGTGCGGCATCCACATCGGCGAAAAAAGTGTCTGTCCTGATCTGTTGCACATGCGGCCTGAACTCGAAGGAGTCATCGCGCGCGGTCAGACCGGCGGTACGACCGAAGTAGTCGATCGCCAGGGCGGTGATGCCGATCTCGGCGAAACGCAGGGCGAGCTCTTTATAAAAGTGGTGCAAGCCTCGAATATCTGGATAAATAAGGATCTGCGCGTCCTTCGCGTGGGTGGGACGCGCGATATAAGCGGAGAAACGATTGCCGTCGGTGGCTGTCAATACGATATCCTCGCTGTGCGCGGCTCCATCTTCGCCTGGTGTGATGGGTGGGCGAGCATTATCATCGTAGCACATAGAGATTTGTTTCCTTTAGTTGATTGGTAGTTGATGCTTACAAAGATCTCTTCTGCGAGATCCTTTCCTACTGTTTTCATGCTAAGTATATCTTTTCACAACAAAAAAGCGCAAAAATCAAGGCATACTATAGACAACTTACGACCGCTCTATAGTAAAACTATCCACTGATTGCTGTGGAGAAGACGATGGGATGGTGATGGACTTAGACAGATAGGAACCTCTGTGCTATGATAACAAACAATTTCCCATTGCCTTCACAAAAGCATCGCACATGAACACACGACACACGAATCACAACGCTATTTATGCACACCGAACTAAAATTTGATGTTTTCTATTTCGGCATTCATCAAGAACGCATTGTGCTATGCTAACCGGTTATTGACAACCCTTTTCCTTAAGCGAACCCTCCGCGTCTCACACAATCCTGTTCCATCAATGGTTGGCTGAAAACGTTTCGATGCTTGCGCATCATTCCCGACCGCGCCACTTTAAAAAAGGAGAAGACCGCAGTGCAGCAAGTTCATCCTCGCATTCGTACCCATAAAGGTATGCAAAAAGGAGAGATTACAAAATATCAAGCCTTTGCCCCGATCGATCTCCCCGATCGACAATGGCCCGCTCGCACCATCACGCACGCGCCGACGTGGTGCAGTGTGGATCTGCGCGACGGCAACCAGGCCCTCCCTATCCCTATGAGTGTCAACGAGAAAATCGCGATGTTCGATCTACTGGTGCAGATCGGCTTTAAAGAGATCGAGGTCGGTTTTCCCGCCGCATCACAGATCGAGTACGATTTCATCCGCCGCTTGATCGAGGAAGATCGCATACCAGACGATGTGACGATCCAGGCGCTGGTGCAAGCAAAGGAGGAATTGATCTATCGCACGTTTGAGTCGATCAAGGGCGCACCCAGGGTCATTGTTCACCTGTACAACTCGACCTCCCCGCTACAACGGCGCGTGGTTTTTGGTCTCGATAAACCCGCCATCGTCGATATCGCGGTTCGTGGTGCGACGTTGATCAAAGAACTGGTCGCTACCGTGCCTGACACGCGCATCACACTGGAATATTCGCCTGAAAGCTTTTCATCCACCGAGATCGATTTCTCGCTGGAAATTTGCGAGGCGGTGGTGGATGTGTGGCAGCCTACTGCCGACAACAAGATTATTTTGAACCTGCCTGCGACCGTCGAGGTCTCCACACCAAACATGCACGCCGATCAGATCGAGTGGTTCTGTCGCCACCTGCACAACCGTGATAGCGCGATCGTCAGTTTGCACACCCATAACGATCGTGGCACCGGCGTGGCCTCAACAGAATTGGGGCTGTTAGCGGGCGCGGACCGTGTGGAGGGTACGCTTTTCGGCAATGGCGAACGAACGGGCAATGTAGATATCGTGACGCTTGCGCTGAACCTGTATACCCAGGGTGTCGATCCTCGGCTCGACTTCAGCGACCTGGAAGCGATCCGCAAGGTCTACGAACGATGCACGCGTCTCACCGTTCCCATTCGGCAGCCTTACGCGGGCGAACTGGTCTTCACCGCTTTCTCAGGCTCGCACCAGGATGCGATCAACAAAGGGCTGAACGCGCAGGAAGACGAGGAGGAGGCGTTGTGGCAGGTACCCTATCTGCCCATCGACCCCAAAGATATCGGTCGTTCTTATGAGGCAATCATCCGCATCAACTCGCAGTCCGGCAAGGGCGGCGTGGCTTACATCATGGAGACGGATTACGGTTTCCAGCTTCCCAAGGCCATGCATGTCGACTTTGGGAAAGTGATCAAAACGCTCGCAGACGAGCGGGGCGAGGAGATTACATCGACCGAACTCTTCTACGCCTTCGAGATGGAATATCTGCGGCAGTACGAACCTTTCCAGCTACAAAAGTTCCGCGGCCAGCTCACGCTGCAAGCCGACGGACAAGAGCAGGTCGAATGCAGCGCGCAGATACTTTTCGATGGTATCCCACACGAGATCTATGGCGAGGGCAATGGTCCCATCGATGCCTTTGTGCATGCATTAAATGAGTCTGGCCTCGCCCACTTCACCGTCAACTCGTACGCGGAACACTCGCTAGGGACAGGCGCGGAGACGCAGGCGGTGGCCTATATCCAGGTGCAGTCGGAAGCAGGCGAAGCCCGTTTCGGAGCCGCAGTCGATACCAATATCGAACTCGCCTCGATCAAGGCTGTGCTCAGCGCGCTCAATCGTACACTGGCATAAAAAGGTAGTAAAGCATTTTTTAACAAAAAGAAGCCTGCTCGTCGTAGCGAGCAGGCTTCTTTTTGATTTACGGCTATAGAGCCATCAGGAAACGCTACAGGCGGTGCCGTTCAGCGAGAATGCTGTCGGGTTTGCGTTCGTGCCACTCCAGGATGCGTTAAAACCTGGGTTGACTGTGGAACCAGGGGCGATCGTCGCGTTATAGCTCACGTTGGCAACACTAACGTTCGCGCCCTGCTGGGTGATGGTGCCGTTCCAACCCTGGGTGACCTGCTGGCCGTCAGCAAAGCTGAAGGTCAGAGTCCAGTTGGTGATCGTCGCGGAACCGGTGTTCTTGACGGTAATCGCGCCGGTAAATCCACCTTGCCACTGGTTGGATACAGCATAATTCACCGCACATGTACTGCCCGTAGGTGGCGGAGTGGACACGGGGGTGGGCGTCGGTGTTGATACTGGTGGTTGCGTTGGTACAGGTGTTGGATTTGTTCCACCGCCTCCCGCCAACGCTATCAGGTGATCCCTCAAGCCCTGTCCAAAGGCAGTGGGAGTTCCGTTATAGTTTGTGATAAGCGAAGGGAAGCTTTTACAATCATAGGTATTCCAGGCCCAGCCGAGATAGCCGATGCCATGCTGATCCAACCAGGACATCGCGCTATTGATAAAAGTGGCGGCACAATCGTTCTCGCCCAGTTCGCCAGTTACGACCGGCACCTGCGCCGCCACGGGCGCAACCTGGCTATTCCAACACGAGGTGTTGCTGCACGCGTTGAAATTATACAGGTGGAACGAGGCGGCGAGGTTATTGAGGGGATCATTCGGCTTATTCTGTAACCACTGCGAGAGGTCATTGGAATAGGCCAGACCGCCCAACATCAGAATATTGGTCGCGCCTGTCGCGCGCACGGTATTGACCAACGTCTGCATACCAGCAACGGCGAAGTTGACATCCGAGCATGGGCTGCTACTTGCCGCCGAACTACCATTCAACCAGCATGACCAGTTCTGGACATAGGGCTCGTTGTACAGATCAAAAATCACTGACGAGTTACTTTTGAAAGTGTTGGCGACCGAGGTCCAGAACGCGGGCGCATGATTGGCGTCCGCCATCGGCAACTGGCTGTTCGACTGCTGCGATCCAGGCGCGCCCCAGTGCAAATCGACAATAGCGATCAAATTATGCGCGTTGAGCAAGTTGACGTAATTCACGATCGCTTGCTGGTACTGCGTCGCGGAATAGCTGGCCGCGGGGTAGCCATTGATGCCCAACCAGCAATCCTCGTTCAGCGGCACGCGCACGGCGTTGATATCCCAACTCGCCATCGCCGCGACCGAGGCGTCATCACTGGGACCATCGAAGACCGCTATGCCGCCACTACTATCACACATATACTCGGACCCGGCCCGATCGACCCCGAGCGGTCGAATAACCTGATTCGAGCCATTGAGAATTTGATTTCCCGACACATGTAGACCGGTAATGGCGGGTGCGGCTGCATGCACAGGAGTCGTTGCTCGTACAACGCCGATCACGCCGGTGCAGACGAGCACAAATAGCACGGGGAGAAAAAACAGCAATCGTTTTTTTTGCATCATACACATATTCCTCCTTTGGAACACTCCTCTTAATATTTCCTTCTTCGCTCACTTCTGTACTTTCTGTCGTCAGTACATAATAACAAGAAGCGGAAACGATTACGGAAACGTTTACGAGAAGAGTATACGGTCTTTCTGCCTATCCTGTCAAGCCTGATTACTCTTTTCTCTCACTACTCGTCTGCTCTAAACGATACACAAAGCCAGGCCCACCCAGGTAGATACCGCCATCCACATCAATACACTTTCCACTGGCATACACGTAGCTATCAGTTACTTTTTTCGCTGAACCACCTATGATAGTACTGATAGGAGTATGGCCGTGGATGATACGTTCGCCGCCAAAGATGGAGAGGAAACGCGAGACGAACTCATCACCCGCTTCTTTATGCACAAAGATGCCGCGCATGGCGAATGCTTCGATCAATTCTTCCCAGGCCAGGGCATCACTGCGCTTGAACAGAGTGCGAAATGTGTCGTTCACCTCTGCGATCGATTTGCCGTAGCGTGTGTAGAAGGTAGCATCGGCGTGGACCAGCAGGGTATTGCGCAGCAGAGACATTGCCGGTCGCTCGGCCAGCCAGGTCAGATGTGCTTTCGTGAGCTTGGCGAGGTCATTTTTGTTACCCCCGTTGCGCCGCCATTTCGTAATGAAATTACTGCTCAAGCCGGTGGAACGGCGTCCGAATTGGTAGGCGGCCAGCAACAAAAGTTCGTGATTGCCCAGGAGACAATCTACGGTTCCACCGGCTGCGCGCGCCTCTTGCTGCAAACGCATAACCAGATCGAGCACAGCGATACTTTCCGCTCCCCGGTCCACCAGATCGCCGATAAACCAGAGTATCGCGTTGCCACCTATCCAGTTGTGCGCATGATTTATCAAACCCGCGCCTTGCAACAGTTTCACCAGTGTATGCAAATGACCATGGATATCACCAATAACAAAAACAGGTTCAGTCTCTTGCAATAGTACTCTCCCATATCAACAAAAAACCGTCACGGCCACAAAACTAGCTATGATGCCGTGACGGTTCCGTTCATCCAACGCGTTCGCATCTATTTCTATAGGGCGATGAGACCATCAAGAACCACGCTGATGCGCCCAGAAGTCCAGCAAATCGCTTTTGGTGACGATACCTTCCAATGCTTCTCCCCGTTTGACGGCGACCGCGGAGGTGTGATTCTCAAAAAGCGGATAGACATCGCGTGTGGATGTATCGGCGTCTCGTGTAGGAAACGGCGGACCCTGAATCTCTCCCACCACACTGCTCTTATCGACATCGTCGTTCGCCAGATGGCGCAACAGGAGGTCTTCCGTTAAACTTCCGACCATTCTGCCCTCTTCCATAACCGGCGTTTGACTGATGCCGTATCTGCGTAAGAGCTGAACGGCCTCTTCAATAGCGTCGGTCGAACGCACACTGACGACCATGGGTGTGCTCTGCGCGTGTGTGCGTCGATAATTCAGCACGTCCTGTAGTGTTGGCTGATCGATCTCGGCACGCACGAGCATATCGTTTTCACGCATCCATGTATCGTTAAATTGCTTGGACAGATAGCCACGTCCGGTGTCGGGCAACAAAATCACGACCACGTCATCCGACCCTAAGCGTTTGGCATAGATTAAGCCAGCGGCAAGGGCGGTACCCGCGGAGCCACCGGTCAGGATGCCCTCTTCTCGTGCCAGGCGGCGCGCCCAGTAGAACGAGGTACGATCGTCCACACGAATGACTTCATCGACGATCGCGGGTGTATAGTTTTTGGGGAACATATCCATGCCGATACCCTCGACCTTGCTCGGCTTGGGGGTATCGCCAGAGTAGACGGAGCCGGGAGGGTCCGCGCCGATAATTTTGATGGCTGGATTCTGCTCTTTCAAGTACTTACCTGTTCCCGAAATGGTGCCACCCGTTCCGATGCCCGCGACAAACGCGCTGACCTTGCCTACGGTATCGCGCCAGATCTCGGGTCCAGTGCTGATATAGTGGCTTTCGGGATTGGCAGGATTCGAGTATTGATCGGGGCAACATGCGCCAGGAATCTCACTCGCCAGACGGTACGCGATGTTTTTATAATATTCCGGTGATTCGTGGGTGACACTGCTCGGGCAGATGATGACTTCGGCCCCATATGCACGCAAAAGACTGCGCTTCTCCTCACTTGCCTTATCGGTCATCACAAAAATGCAGTGGTAGCCCTTGATCGCCGCAGCTATCGCCAGGCCATGGCCGGTGTTGCCGCTTGTTGGCTCCACGATCGTGCCACCTGGACGCAACAGCCCCTTGCGCTCACAATAATCGATCAGATTGGGGCCGATACGATCTTTGACGCTTCCACCAGGGTTGAGCATCTCCATCTTGACGAAAACCGTCGCCGAAATATCGCTGGTAATCCTGTTCAAACGAACAAGAGGTGTATTGCCAATGGCTTCCAGAATAGAGTGATAATAATGCATACCATCTATGCCTGGTTCCGCAATTTTTTCTTTCACGAGTGTCCCTCTTCGAGGTTTTAATCGTTCTGACGCACGTCCATTTGCCGATCTACGTTTTCTGATACGCGTGCATCACTCACCTATTTTAAGCAAGTTTATGCCTAATAAACAGACACAATTCAGGACACAGTATAACATATAGAGACAAACTTGAAACGCCTTCTCCTCGGTCTAAAACAACGCCACTATGCTCTCCATTGATGTACAGATACAAAAAGGGACAGCCCTACAAACTATCCATTTGTAGGGCTATCCCTTTTTGTATCTGTACAATTTTCGGCTATAAGATAACCTTGCCCATGCTACTGGCCCACGGCTCGACATCGCGATGGATGTCGTCCGGATTGCTCTTACGCAACCTGGCTAACTCGGCCACGACGCGTTGTAGCGCGACGACGGTTACCAGTGGACGCACCAGCACGTGCGTCTGTGGAAACCACACTGCCTCTTTCTCGCTACCACATTCGAGCGCCTCCGCCTTTAGATCGCGCAACAATTGACGCAGGGACGCGGTTCGACCGCCATCATCGCCCACTGGGGTAATCGTGATCGCGGCCATAGCGGCCCTGAACGCCGCTGGCGGTCCATGTAATGCGTTCTCGGTCTCTATGCCCTCCGCCCACTGATAGGTGCCCTCTTTGATCTTCAAAGCCATCTCGCTGGCCGTAATCGCATCCAGACCCATACCTGTTACCAGGACCGGTTCACGATCCAACAACTGCTCGGCCTGCGCAACGGGTGCTGGCCGCTGCAAGATAGCATCCAACGCGGCTGGCACATCCAGTAACGCGCTCTTCAAAACATCTGCTTGCGCGCCTAGCAGTTGCGCTACCAACAAGCCCAGCACCGTCAGTGCGCTCACGTAAGAGACGGTATGGGTGCCCGAACGCTCATCGGCGCATGTTTTAAGCACAATGTCGGCGTCTTGCTGTGGCGCACCCTCGCCGACGATCGCCAGTGTCTTCACTCCTCGTTCGCGCGCCTGGGTCAGGATAGCGCGCGAAAAATGTTTCGTGCCACGATGGCTCACGACGACCAGCTGGTCACCCGCCTGCAAGAGATCAGTGAAGGCGAGTTCTTGTGCATTCATGACAACGGGTCTCACTTTTCCTCTCGTCAACACCACCAACCAGTAGGCCGCGACACGACAGGCATGCAGCGATGTGCCGATACCACTCAAATACAGCGGTTTTTGTGCATCGAGCAAGTCTTGGCCCGCCCACTGCTGTCCTCGCGCCAGTACGTCACGCACCGCCTGCGGTTGCGAGACGATTTGATCATCAAGTGCGAAATGCATTCTGCTCCTCCTCATAGCTCAATTTCAAACGATCATATTAATCGGCTTACGTATTTATCCTAAAGCAGAGATGGTCTTGTAAGAAGTTCCATTTTCCGTTATCATCAACATACCATTTCATGTCGCGACAAAAATCGCCTGTTCACGCTGCATGTAGCAGCATCAGGCGAGGCTTCCTATAGGAGACACTCATGGCCGTTTCTTCGACCCATCCCGCGTTCATCTCTATCTTGCTCGATGCACGTTCAACGCAACCACTATATAAACAACTCTATAGCAATCTTCGCCAGGCAATTTTAAGCGGGCAACTTGAGGCGGGTGCCAAGCTGCCTTCAACGCGTGCGCTCGCGCACAATCTAGGTATTTCACGTTCCACGGTGGTAATTGCTTTTGAACAATTGCTGTATGAGGGCTATATTCGCGGCTCCGTCGGCAGTGGCAGCTATGTGGAAGCGGTGCTACCGGATCAGTTGTTGCATGCGCCGACGACACGCAATGAACGTGCACATGACGCGTCTGACGCGGCCAGTCAGCAGACATCATCGATTTCGCAGCGCGGCATGACGATCGCGGCAACCGAGGTCGCGCCCATGTATAGTGATTTCGCCACATTTCGCTATCGCGCCTTCCAGCATGGGGTGCCCGCTCTGGATGAACTCCCCTTCAAACTCTGGTCCACCCTTTCTATGAGGCGTTGGCGACAGCGTAATAGTGCTCTATTTGGCTACACTGATCCACTTGGCTATCTGCCACTACGCCAGGAAATCGCGGCCTACGTAAATGCGGCGCGCGGTGTCCACTGCACTGAGGAACAGGTCATCATCGTCGCGGGTTCACAGCAGGCTATTCATCTCACGGCACAGCTGTTGCTGGACGAAGGCGATCCTGTATGGATAGAGGAACCATGCTATCTGGGTGCGCGTGGAGCGCTGATGAGCAGTGGCGCGCGACTTATGCCTGTGCCCGTTGATCATGAAGGGCTTGCGGTCGCCGATGGTATCGAACGTTGCCCTTACGCACGTATGGTATACGTCACGCCGTCGCACCAATTTCCGCTCGGCACAACGATGAGTTTGACGCGCCGCCTGGCCCTGCTTCAATGGGCCGAACAGACGCATACCTGGATATTCGAAGATGACTATGATAGCGAATATCGCTACGCAGGTCGTCCACTCGCCTCTCTACAAGGGTTGGATACAGCGCATACGGTCATTTACAGCGGCACATTCAGTAAAGTGCTCTTTCCGGCTCTGCGCCTGGGTTATCTGGTCGTTCCGATGCATCTGGTCGATGCTTTCCGCGCGGCCCGTGCCACCACCGATCGTCACTCGCCCATCTTCGACCAACTTGTGCTCACCGATTTCATCGCGGGCGAACACTTTTCCCGCCACATTCGTCGCATGCGCAATCTCTACGCGGAACGCCAGGCGATGCTTATCGCGGCTATACAACAAGAACTTGCGGGTATGCTGACCGTTACGCCAGCCGAGGCGGGCATGCACCTGATCGCGCATCTTGCCACCAGTATGCGCGATACTGCTGTGCAGCAAATCGCCGATAGCAACGCCGTAGCCGTTACGGCCCTCTCACACTACTACCAAACCGAGCAGGCGCAACAGGGACTGCTCATGGGCTATGCCGCGTTCGATCAGCGGCAGATCCAACAGGGGATACAACGGCTGGCGCGAGCACTGACAAGCATGTGACGTGCACGGATCACGGTAAATTACCGTTTTCCATTTGCACTTATGGCGAAACTTTGGTACACTGAACTAACAAGCGTTCGGGAATTGAAAGCCGCATAATCTCTAGTCAAAAAGAGACTTTGTTTCAATTTTCATAGGTTTACCAGGCGCGTCAATGTTCATATTATGATCATAAGAAGTCATAATAGGTGCGGAGAGGCGATGCGCTATTTTTATCAATCGAGCTTTTCCTGTGCATGCTATTATACTAGCAATTTTATGAGTCGAATGCCTGCTCCAAGAGATCAACGCAATCAGGTGATGAAGACGTAGGGTACGGCTACAACGTTTCTGTTAGAGAACGCTCGGCATCCCTGCGAGCCTGACTACGGTAAGGAGAAAGGAGATCGGCATTCAGCCGTTATGCAAGCGCTATCCGCTGTTGGTTAGTGACTTGAGAGGAGATACAGGCCATGACAATGATGATTAGTCGCAAAGCCCTGGAAGACTACGGGTTAGTGAACCTCGGCACCATCCATTGGAATCTGCCCCCCGCGAAACTTGTCGAACACGCGTTGGCGCGCCATGAAGGTGAGTTAGCCGCTAATGGTGCCTTCCGCGCGACCACTGGCACGCATACCGGTCGTTCACCCAAAGATAAGTTTATTGTGCGAGACGAACAATCGGAGGATAAGGTCTGGTGGGGCGAGTACAACCACCCGATGTCGCCTGAAACATACGCGGGCATTCGTCGCAGCCTGGCCGATTATCTACAGGGGCGCAATGTCTATGTGCTGGATGCAGCCGCGGGAGCCGATAGTCGCTATCGGATGCCAATCCAGGTCATTACTGAACTGGCATGGCATAATATGTTCGCGCAGCAGCTTTTCTTACGTGCGAACGAAAGCGACAAGACCAGTGATAATCCTGGCTTCACCGTCCTGTGCGTGCCTCACTTTCACACCAATCCACGTATTCATGGCACCCGTTCGGAGACGGCTATCATCATCGACTTCAAAGAGCGCCTGATATTGATCGCGGGCACGGAGTACGCGGGCGAGATCAAAAAATCGATCTTCACGGTACTCAACTTTATCCTGCCCACCCAGAGCGTTCTGCCCATGCACTGCTCGGCCAATATCGGACCCGACAACGATGTTGTGCTCTTCTTCGGCCTCTCCGGCACCGGCAAAACCAGTCTTTCAGCCGATCCTGATCGTCGTTTGATCGGCGACGATGAGCATGGTTGGGGCGAAAATGGCGTTTTCAACTTCGAAGGCGGCTGCTACGCGAAGTGTATCAATCTCTCGCAGACGTTCGAGCCACAGATCTGGAACGCCATTCGCTTTGGCGCGGTCTATGAAAATGTGGTGCTCGACGAGCAAACGCGCCAGCCCGACTACGCCGACGCCTCCCTCACCGAGAATACACGCGCGGCCTACCCTATCGACTTTATCGATAACGTCGTCCTATCAGGAATCGGTGGACACCCCAAAGCGGTCATCTTCCTCTCAGCGGACTCGTTCGGCATCCTGCCACCCATCTCTAAATTGACGACGGAGCAGGCGATGTACTACTTCCTCTCCGGCTATACGAGCAAGCTTGCGGGCACAGAGGCGGGTGTGACGACTCCGCAGGCGACTTTTAGCTCTTGCTTCGGCGCAGCCTTCCTGCCCTTGCGGCCTGGTGAATACGCCAACCTGCTGCGCGAGCGCATCGAGAAGCACAATGTACGCTGCTACCTGATCAATACCGGCTGGACTGGTGGCCCCTATGGGGTGGGCAAACGTATCAATATCAATTACACACGCGCGATGGTGCGAGCCGCCATTGATGGCGATATCGAGCACGCCGAAACCTCTGTCGATCCCATCTTCGGTTTCACGGTGCCTAAAACCTGTCCTGATGTTCCCAGCAGCGTGCTATGGCCTCGTAACACCTGGGCTGACGCGCATGCCTACGATCAGCAGGCGCATCAGCTCGCCGAACTGTTTAAAGAAAACTTTAAACAGTTCACGTTACCAGGCGAAGCAGTGCGCAACGCCGGTCCTCGCTAACAGCAAGAAGCGGAGAGAGGACATATTCTCCCTCCGCTTCTTCAATGTTACACAAATCATGATGATGGGAAGACAATCGATACCAGATAATACAACGACGCGATAGCAAGGAAGACACAGAAAAAGCCGGAGAGAATAGAAGAAACTCGATTCGCGTGTAAGTAGGGACTGGGACGAAAGCTGAAAAACGCCAGGCGCAAGGATACCAGTAGAATGCCGAGCAAGAGAATGGCGTCCACAACCTTTTCGGCTACTGTCGGTGCTGGTGTCAAAGCGTAGATAACGACCGCAGCGGCAAAGGCCAGGATCGCACCGATGATATCGATGGCCGCGATCACCATGAACATGCCTTCATCATATGAACGTACAAGGACCTGTGGAGTTGTCCTCCACAGAATCACCAGGCCTCCGACATAGGCGATAATACTAAAGAGAATCCACAAAATATTCGACATATATTTCCATTCCTCGATATTTGTAAATTGTACGGCGCTATTATAACATAGCGCAAAATTTGCCAGAGGCACCGCTCATGCTTCTCCCAACGTGCTTTTGGGCAGTATTCATCAACAGCTTTTCCTAACAGACGAGCGGTCAGATAGCCTATTTGATACGCTTTCTATTGTGAATACGTTTTAAGAAGGACTCATCACGCCGCTCCCATGTCACCAGAGTATCACGCCAAATCACCAGCCAGGAAGTGAAGCCACACAGGTCACGATTACGGTGAGCGAGACCTGTATCGGCACTGTGTATAACACACAGCAGTACCAGAATCGACTCACTCAGCAGATCAACCAGCAGGTAGCAAAACAACTAGGACAGGGGTACAGTTTGACCGGAGCGGTCCAGAATACATTACCGCAACAACGCAACATCAGAACAGCATTGCCCTTCAGGTGACGAGTGCAGCCACCTACGCCTACCAGATGAGCCAACAGCAACAACAAGCCCTCCTTGACCTCATCGTAGGCAAGACGAAAGCACAAGCGACTATTGTGCTGCTCCAGCAGCCGGGCGTGCAGAGTGCCGCGCTTGAAACCGCTGGTCAATCGCTGCCCGCTGATCCGAGTGACCTGCACCTCGTCTTCGTAGATGCATCATAAATGAGGAGGACATCAAGATGCTCATCACACGAAAGATTCGCATAGAGGTGAATGCATGCGATGCTGCTACCTTGGAGTTCATGCAGGGCAAATGTCGCGGCCTCTACAACTGGTGGGTGATGCGTCTGCGTGATGGGGAAGGCTGGCCTGGATGGGCAGCCGCGAAAAAGACGTTACAGGAGAGCCGAGCATATGATCCTGAACTCAACGGGGTGTATGGCAAACTGCTGCACGAGGTGTACTTTCGCCTGGACGGAGCCATGCAAGCCTTCTTTCGGCGAGTGAAGCAAGGCGAGAAACCAGGGTTTCCCCGAGTGCGACCTCGACACTGCTTTTTCACGCTATGTTATCCTGCCATGTATATCAAAGTGGAGGGTCGTACGCTCACACTCCCAACCGGTGGCAAAGGCAGAAACAAACGCTTTCCTGATATGCTCGCCAAACTGACAGAAGAAGCACCCACCGACTACCGAGAAATGGCGATCTCACGCGATGTACGCGGACACTACTACGCCTCGTTCGTTTTCGAGGTGCCGGAAGCCACACAGGAACCAGAAGGGGTACTTGCTATTGATCTGGGCATCAAGATGCTTGCTACTGGTGTCAATGAGCAAAGCCGCTTCTATCACATCGGCGGCTTCAAAGGAGGACAGTGGTACAACAAACAACTGGACAAAATCCGGTCGAAACGCGACAAATGTAAAAAAGGATCACGCCGGTACAAGCACTTGAGCCGCGTCTACCAACGGGTGTCGGAACGCAAACGCAACAAGCAACGAGACTCGCTCCATAAAGCGTCGCACGTCATCGCGCACAAAACGGTTGAGAGAACCATTGTGATCGGTGACTTATCCCAGCGACAAATGGCGATGCGCAAACAAGAGCACGAGACCGCCAAAGAACGGCGAAAACGCCAGATCCGCAATCGGTTGGTGTATAATGATTGGGGTCTCTCCGCCTTCGTGCAGATGCTTGCGTACAAACGCGTTGGTTCTGGGAAAGAACTCGTGACGATAGATGAACGCGATACCTCCAAGACCTGTAGTCGGTGTGGGCACAAACAGCCGATGCCGCTATGGAAACGAACGTATCGCTGTGCGAATACCGAATGTCGCTTAGTGATGGACCGTGATGAGAATAGCGCGGTCAACATCCTCAAGCGGTATCTTGCCCGGCTAGGGCCACACGCGTAGACGACTACGTGCGGTGTGCTGCATGGAGGTGCAGCAATCGAACATCAATGTATGGAGTTGTCCTCCACCACTGACCAATGGGGTTGAATACATTTGACTACATTTAGAAAGGCAGAAGGGTAAGAACAGAGAAGCAAACCCCATCTACAGAAAGTAGGTTAAGATCTGGCATGCTAGAATTACTTGAACAGCTCTTCCGGCAAGTTCGTGGATATATGCAATCCGAGCGCTACGACCGCAATCAGGTCTATGCGCAATCGCCGAAACACACAACGATGCAATTCGATCGCGACGCGGAAGATATCATTATACAGGGTCTCAATGCCAGCGGATATGGCTTCGAGATCATTACGGAAGAACAACCTACCTCAACGACCGTCGAAAATCCGCCCTACCGCATTGTCGTAGACCCGGTTGATGGGTCCACAAATGTGGAACGCGGCATCACCACTGCCGCGGTCGCACTGGCCGTTTTACCTATCGAAGCGCCTATCCTGCCCGAGAACGTCCAATGGGCGCTGGTTGGCGAACTGTATAGCGGCACCGTCTTCGAAGCACAAAAAGGTGGTGGTGCATTTCGCAACGGCAAACGCTGCCAGACCAGTACTATCACGCAGATCAAAGACTGCGTACTCGGCCTGAATCTGGATGGATCGAAGCGTAACAAAAGTGACACGTTTCTACAAGAACTGCCGCGCTCGACCCTAGTCCGTCGCTCGGGCAGTTCGGCAATGGATAGCGTCTATGTGGCGAGCGCGACCTACGATGCGTACGTAGACATTCGCGATGACATCACTGGCGAGTCGTTTCTGGCGTCGGCAAGTATCGTACTCGAAGCCGGGGGTCTTGTCAGCGATCACGAGGGTAATGCATTACAACCGATCACAAACCTGAACGATAAATATTCCCTGCTGCTTAGCGGGAATAAGAAACTGCAACAGGCCATGCTACAGAGATTAAAAGAGTAGGACATTGTGATGCAGTTCATTGTTTTCTATTGCAGCATGGGGGTATAATTAAACTGCAAATACACCCATCTTCTACAATAACAATGAACATTTTCAATTATTCTGTTCTATTTTAAAGGCTTACTTGATGGACCAACGCTTTAATCAAAATAAACATGCAATAGCCCTTGCCCAACCGCGTCCGCTGGCTCTGCTGCTCTTCTCGGCGGTGCTCTGTATTATTCTAGCGAGTTGTAGCCCAGCTGCGACGACCAATACGACTGGGACAACGCAGAAAAAGAGCACACCCACCGTGCAGCCGGTTCCCACACCAACGGTTGATGCTACACTGAAAAATAAGGGCACACTACAATTGCAAACGTTTCAGCAGTGGATCTCATTGATGAAACAGTACGGCGGCAACGTCGATACCTATCAACAACAATACACGACAGACCAGCAGTCTATGCAAAATGCTCAAACATCCAGCAGCTATCAGAAAACACTGGATACGCTGACCTCACAGGTACAGGCGATTCAGATACCCGCGCTCAAAGATGAGGCGAATAATCTTTACAATACGCTCAATCAGAAAGAGGCTGCCTTCGGCAAAGCGCATACGTACTACGATTCTTATAATGGCACCACCTATCAACGTGGCTATGAGTATGACAACGTCAACGGCATTGATGGAGATCTGTGGAATGAGGCTGACCTGCAAGCAGCTCAGACCTATGCGGACTATCAACAGGTCGTGCAGGAACTGAGTGTCGATCTCTACAACTTTCAGGACATGGTTACCAATTACGCGGATAAAACGCCATCCAATCAGGTGCACCAGACCGACCTCGACGTGATGAAGCACTACGGAAAAACGGGCAAGGTCCTCGTCGTTTCGCTAGAAGAGCAGGCCATGCGCGTCTATGACAATGGCAAACTGGTCAAAACGATTCTGACCACGACCGGCCAGCCCGACAAGCCTAGCCCTCCTGGAATCTGGTGGATTGAAAGCCGCCAGACCAATATCGTCTTCAAATCAGACGAGCCGAAGTCCAGCCCATTCTGGTATCCAGACACGCCCATCCATTTCGGCATGCAGTATCACAGCAATGGTTACTTTATCCACGATGCCTGGTGGCGCGATGATTTCGGTCCCGGCACGCAGTTTCCGCACCAGGACCCAACCGGTGATATTGGATCGGGCACTGGCTCACATGGCTGTATCAATGTCTCCCTTGCCGATGCACAGTGGATCTACAACTACGTCGATCTCTACACCAGTATTATTGTCTACTAATCAATGCATATGCAGGCCTCCCTCAATTGTGCAGGGAGGCTCTTTTTCTAGAATATGAAAACGACAGACGTACTTATTATCGGAGGCGGTATCATTGGCTGCTCCATCGCCTATTTCTTGCGTAGAGCGCATGTCAATGTAACCTTGCTGGAACGAGATGACATCGGCTCACAGGCATCGAGCGCGGCGGCTGGTCTACTGGCTCCGCTCGGGCCGCTCTCCGGCCCTGGACCATTCGCGGACCTTCTGCTCAACGGTTTTGCTGACCTTGTCGGCCTCGTACCGGAGTTGGAAGACATCAGTGGGACGCCCATGCAGTACGAACGGACGGGGGCTTTGCGTATCGTACGTAATGCCAAACGTATTGCCCATTTGCAAAAGCGATTCGCTGCCTGGCAAGCTCTCGGCCTACAACTCTACTGGCTAAATGGTGAAGAGGCGCGACAGCGCGAACCACTGCTCGCATCCGATGTGTGCGCCGCGGTATACATACCCGAAGAATCTCAGATTCAAGCCTCTTCCGTCGTGCACGCCTTCGCGCGAGCCGCCCAGATGCTGGGGGCTAGCATCTTTACCCAGCAGGAAGTCGAGCATATTTCAACACAGGGACCGCGCGTCACGTCAGTTACAACCACTCGGAGAGAAACTATCGCCTGTCAGCAACTCGTGATTGCCTCAGGAGCCTGGGCGGCGCAGTTGAGCCAGCAGCTACACGTTCAATTGCCCATTACCCCACTGCACGGACAACTCGCCGCCTTTCTCCAAGCCACGCCACCACTCACACACATTATTTTCGGCGACGCGGCTTATACGATTCCACGCGGCAAGCGCATTCTTGTAGGCGCCACAAAAGAAGAGATGGGCTTTGACACAACGGTGACAGCACAGGGCACCAACTGGCTCACAACAACCGCCAAGCGACTGTTGCCACAACTGAATGGAGGCGAGCTCCAAACCACATGGGCCGGGTTACGCCCCAGAACACCGGACAGCCATCCTATTATAGACTTCCTTGCGCCCTGGGAAAACGTGCTCATCGCCGCTGGACACAACAGTACCGGCATTATGCTGAGCACCATCACGGGTCAGTGTATCTCAGACATGATCACGACCGGCCTTGTACCAGCCATTGTTCAGCCGTTTTCAGCCGGTCGCTTCTCGTCATCATCAACATAGATGATGGGACAAACTTACTGACGTGTACGCGTCAATTCGTCGAGTTGCTGCGTGCTGTGCCCATTACTCATGCGCGTACGCCTTCTTCTCGTACGTGCACCTATTGTAAGCAACAAAGCAACGATGATAATCAATACGAGGGCAATAATAGGAATAAGCACGTTCAGAGGCAGGCCGTTTTGTACCTGTGGGACAGAGGAATGTCCACGCATCTGCGGCGCTACATGCGGCCTGGTATCGATAACAGCGACATCGTACGCGGCCAACGTTATCTTCACATTCTTGCCTGTGACCGAGACTACCTGCGGCTGATCTGTCTTATTGACCAGCATGATACCTTTTGAGCTGACCAGGGCATCGATATCGTTGGAAGATGTCGTCGTCTGATAGATGGGCGTGCCAGCGCCAAAATCGTCTCTGAACGCTTTGTAGCTATCGTACCAGGGCAAAGATGTGCCACCACTGGCATTGTTTGTCTGCGTCCATAAGCCCCAACTACTGTTTGTCTCTCCTAGCGCATCATTGCCTTGTGCCGCCCCACCCCATAACAGCGCGACCGAGCCGCCAGCATTCAAGAACTTGATCATCGCGTCAGACTGCACCGAATTTGCTTGTGCCGCACTAGCACTGGCCGAAGATGGCAACGCGTACCACTCGGCTAGCCAGATAGGTAAGGTTGCCGCACCAGGATACTGTGTATTATCCAGTCCTCGTATCCAATGCACGATATCGGAAAATTTGTCCGATGCCGTGTACGGATCAACACTATCCTTATCGTTATTACTGTTGGCGCCATCAATCGTAATAAAGCCAGCACCCTCCTTGTGCTGCAACCAGTATTCGACCGCGTCCATCTCGTGTTTGTCATACACCCCGTAGGATTGTCCATACGCCGTCGGCAGGTTGGTAGCAGACGAAGAGGAGTAGGTGGTCATGACCGCGTATGGTCCCCCTACTTTGATCGTCGATGGATCGATACCCTTCTCCTGTGCCACTTTCATCAACGTCTCGTACACCTGATTGTACATGTAGGTATAGCCGTGATTCGCCGTGGGCTGGTTGGGATGGCCTGGGGAATCGTTATAGTCCCAGTTGTTGGTCTGAAAATCGTAATAGCCCTTCAACTCGTTCCAAACCTGGAAGGAGCGCACATTGTATGGTGGAACCATATAACGCTCCGCGGCACGCTGCACAAGATGGAGCCAGGCTGACATCATATTATCCAGCACACGCGACTGATAGGTCAGATTGCTGAAATCGTCGTTCTGCGTCAACTGCTGCGTCGTGCCGTCCTGCTTCTGTACGCCCACCATCCACCAGGGAGCCATGCCCAGCGAAAGTACCGGAGTCGCGCCCGCGTTCACCGCGAACTGCATCTTCTGGTCCAATGATCCCCAGTTCGTTGGCTCGTTCTGCGAGGGATCGGGCCAGGGATCATCTGAACCCCAGCCCATCAAAAATTCGTTCATATACGGGACACCATTATGGATCAACGCTTTTGCCCCATTGATCGCATCCGTATTGTTCTGCGGATTGCCATAAGCAAGACTGCTATCAATATCCGAAATACCTGGCTCGAAATTGCTCCCTTGCGTCTGCTTACCTACAGTTACGGTGATGGGATTGGCGGCAAATGCAGGGCGCACCTGCAAAAAAGCACAGACCAGGAGATTAGCAATAAGTATAATACCAGCGAGCGGCATACCGATTCGCAAGCCCGTTCGTCGCCCCACGTGCATAGATTTCATAGAAAATTCCCTCGATACCGTTTTTTTCTGTCTCTTCCATTGCCCTATTAAAAAACTATCCATATAAAAAACATGAGCTAATAGAGTCATAGACAATCTTTCTGACCTCTCGCACTCAACGCTTGCTCTGCACGGCAACGGCGCGATAGATCTCCGCGAGCTGGCTCGCGCAGTCATCCCAGGTTGGGAGCGCGAGACGTTCAGGAATAAGTGGGTCCTCGATCTGTTGTAAAACCGCCTGTGCGATCTGCTCTGATGTCGCAGTCAATGGGACTGTACGGGCCAACTTCTTCTCTCCTAACTCTTGTAACGCAGAAGTAGCGGCAACTAATACAGGTCGACGCAACGACAACGCTTCCATCACTGCAATTCCTTGCGATTCATACTCGCTCAACAATACGACGACAGCCGCGCGCGCAAGGAGTGCCATCATTTCAGCGCGCTGACCAGGGGGAATTGCGCGAATCTCGACAGAGTCAGCCACGCCTAGCTGCTGCGCTAGCGCGCGCAAGGTGCTCTCATAGGGCCCATTGCCAAGTATCAATATACGAGCATCAGGTTTTTGTGCACGAATTTTGGGCAAGGCTTCGATCAAACGATGATGTCCCTTGTACTGCTCTAACCTTCCTGAAGAGATAATTAACGTCTCTGCACTCTCTTGCGTTGTTATTGGAGCATATGTGGGTATGTTCACGCCATTGGGCACAACAGCGAACTGTTGCGCGGGCAGGCGTAGCAGGTGATGAAAATACTCGGCCTCAAAACGCGAGACACCGATCAGCTTCCTGGCCTTTGCTAAAAGCGGCGAGAGCAGATGCCACTGCATATCACGAATCCTGGTACGCCAGGAAGACGAGTGGCCGCCGGTATGAAACGTGACGACGTATGGAATGCGTGCCTGACCGGCAGCCCGCATACCAATGATGGGCACAAAGGTGTGGCAGCCCTGACAATGCACAACATCCCACTGACCCTGTTTGATAATCCTGGCTATTTCCGGTGCGATATAGAGATCGCGATTCTTCGGCCATGCGGCAACACGCACTATGCGCATGCCCTCCACTATTTCTTCGCGCGGCAACTGCGCGAGAGACTGCTCATCCGCCAGTGTACTGACAACAGTCACCGCAAAACCGTCGCGCACGAGGCGTCGCCCCACCTCATGTACGTGCGTCTCCGTACCTCCAATAAAAGGGAAATAACGAGGGGTAACCATCAATATATTCAAAGCCACTTGCTCTTGAGCCATTTTTACTATAATCCTTGTATCTAATAAGTGAACGTATCAAAAAACTATGAGACATGCATTAAACAGAGCGCATCAAAATCAAAGATCTATTAAAACTATCGGTATATTGTATCGATCACGCTAAAAAAGTTGTCCTTGCTGCGGTTGTTCATCATGCTGGTCCGCTGGCGGCAATGCTGGTAACGTGGGCACCTGGGCTCTCACCTGCGCATAAAAGGTATGACAAATCGCGGGAGCATATTTCTCCTGAGGACAATGGCAGAAGAAATAGACTGTCTTTCCCATCTGTAGCCAGTTCGCCACGTGCTGCGTCCACTGCGGCAAAAACAAATCATTGACCTCCATACGTGGATGACCAATGTAGCGCACAAAAACGAGATCAGCCGTGGAAACCACATGTACAGGAAGATCCGGCTTGCGTTCCTGCGCCTGCAACAATGCCTGTTCCTGTGGCGTACCCACACGAATCGGGCGTGTATCCATTACAACCCGCGCCACGGCATAACGAGTGAGCAACTCATGCAAATCACTTTCGTACGGCTCTTGAAAGAAGAGGCGATGCCTGACTTCAACAGCCAGTCGCGTATCCCTGGGCCACACATCCAAAAATGCTGCAAGCTGCGGCAAATGCACCGGCGCGAACGTGGGTGGCAACTGTAAAAAACAAGGTCCCAGACGCGTACCCAGATTTTGGAGACGCGTGACAAAAGACGAGACCAGCTCCTGCTTTGCACCTAGATCACCAGCATGGCTGATGTCGCGCGAAATCTTCGGGCAAAAACGAAACGTCGATGGTGTCTCTTGCTGCCAGCGTCTCACAGTTTCCACATCTGGCAACACATAAAATGTCGTGTTGCCCTCCACGCTCGTCAAGCGCTGGCTGTAGATGCGTAAAAAGTCTCTACTTACTGTACGCGGAGGAAAGAAGTTTCCCACCCATTCTTTATTGCCCCATAGAGGACAACCAATATAGAACATCGCCCACTCCCCCAGATGAATAGACTGAACAAAACATCGCCAGTATAGCATTGCGCCATCTTTATGCACAAGAAAACCGGCATTTACTTGTGTTCAGCAGGGTTCACTATATCAACCATTTTATCTTTTCCTCTTCTTTATACTCAGAAGGAAAAGTATATTTTCATAGTACTATAGCTGGGTGGTGTGTTGATGGAAAGTAATAGTAGGGGCTGGATTTATCCGCCCACTCTCCTCCAATCCTTACGAATCGATCTTGTCAGAAGAAAAACAGCATGGAGCCAATCGGTTACCAACTCCCTGAGTGATGGCAAACAAAAAAATCCTATTTTCGCGCTTGATGGTGTGCGTGCTATCGCCTGCCTGAGCGTGATGAGTTTTCACCTCAATCTATTCGCGTATCTCGGACATGTATGGGCTCCGTTTACCGATGACTTCGGCGCGACCTTCAGCGCGCTGGCGCTGCTGGGAGAATCCGGTGTGCTGCTCTTCTTTACGCTATCCGGATTTCTGCTCTTTCTGCCTTTCGCAAACGCGATGCTCTTCGATCAGCCATGGCCCTCGCTGCGGCGCTACTATATCCGGCGCGTTTTTCGTATCCTGCCCGCATATTACTTCGCCCTTTTCTTGATGACCCTCTACCTGCAACCGACTTATTTACAACCGGAGCATCTGCACGAACTCTGGCTGTTCTTTACCTTTCGCATGGATTTTCCTATTACCTACCAACAGCTCAACGCACCTTTCTGGACACTGGCGGTCGAATTCCAGTTCTATCTGCTGTTGCCACTCATCGCCTGGTTGATGAGTAAAGTCGTGCGTGGGGGTGCGCTGCCGTTGCGGATGGGGAAACTCGCGCTGTGCCTGCTCGCCATGATGGCATGGGGGCTCTACAGTCGCTACTGGGGATTTTTGCTGACAAACACGGGTATACCTGATCCGAATGCGATCGTACCCGACACGATCACAAACGCGATCAAGCCCTATATCTTCGGCACCTCTGGCAAATACTACGAGATCTTTTCCATTGGTATGATTATCGCTCTGTTTTACCTCTATCTGCGTAAGCTGCCTGAATTGAGCCTGTTTCGCAGCAGGCTACGCGTCGTCAGTCCATTGATCTTTACGTTGGGCCTGCTTTGTCTGTGGGCTACCACGATCTGGCATTTTTATGTAATCTATGTCCATGGTTTGACGCTGCACTACCTCGATCCATATGAGGCGTTCCTGTTCAGATATAAGGATGTGCTTATTCCCTGGCTGTATGGTTTGAGCTATGGCCTGTGCGTCTTCGCCATCCTGCATGGTCCCAAGACGCTCAAACGCCCCTTCGAATGGTCACCGCTGCGCTGGATCGGTTTTGTCTCGTATAGTTTGTATCTCTGGCATGACCCTTTTATCATCTATTTCCAGACCTCTCTGCTACCACGATTTCAGTCTATGGGCTGGAGCCAGAGCACGCAATACCTGACCTACGTGCTGTGGGTGCTGGTCACTACGATTCCGCTCTCGTTCGCGCTCTATCGCTGGCTGGAGATGCCCGGCATCCATGTTGGGGAAAAGCTCTGTCAACTCTTGACCAGCAGTGCGAAAGGGACAAAGACCACATCGCAAGTACCAGAAAAAGTATTGGTAACAGCTGGCAAGGGACCGATTTCTTTACAGGAACAGGAAATAATGGCGAAAGAGAAATAAGGACCGGCGGATAAATCCAGCACCGGCGGATGAATCCAGCCTCTACAATGCCTTTATGCTACACTAAATATTGTGGGGTGGATGCTCTACTCTTCATGGACACGAAGATAGAAGAGGGCAAAATGAGACAGGAAAGACAACAACAGACAGGAAGACCACACTCATCTATAGTAGGGAAGACCCTTGTGGTCTTCCACGGGCCTCTAAAGAGCGCCCCTACTATTGGTCTGTGCGGTCTATGCATTGTAATGTTTGTGCTGAACGCCTGTGCGAGCATACCAGGCATTGGATTCAACAATCCACCCCCGCAGGTGAAACATGTTTCTACTCCTACACCACAACCGCTTGCCACGACGTTACCTATCGGTCCATATGATGCACAGGTCACGCCTGGTATGCTGTACGGGCCACTGCCCAACGAGAATCTCGATCTGTGTCAACCCAAAGGAGCCAGCGGTGCGCGACCCGCGGTTCTGCTCATTCACGGCGGAGCCTGGGTGGGTGGCGATAAGCAGGATTTCGAGAACACGTGTATGCTGCTGGCCCAACAAGGATTTGTGGCGGCCACAATCAACTACCGGCTGGTGCAAAACGAAAACTCAACAACACAATGGCCCGCGCAACTGGTTGACGCGCAACTAGCGGTGCGCTGGCTGCGCGCGCAGGCCACGCCACTGGGCATCGATCCACAACGCATCTGCGCGTGGGGCAGTTCGGCGGGTGGGCAGTTGGCCGTGTATCTGGGGGCGCAAAAAACGGTCCATGCTGGCGACGAGGCCACCCAATACGCGAACGAGCCCGCGTATGTGAGTTGTGTGGTTGATGAGTTTGGACCCGTCGACGTGACGGCGAACAAGGACCAACCCCTGACCAGTGAGCTGAGCCTGCTCTTTGGGGGCGCGACCTTTCAGCAACGGCCCGATCTCTATCGCGACCTTTCGCCGGTCTTTTTCATCAGCGCGCAAAGCGCGCCCATGCTTATTGTGCAGGGCGATCAAGATTCGACGGTACCGCCCGATGAATCAGCCGAGCTTCAACAAGTCCTCATCCAAAATCATATACCAGTGCGTGCCATCACCTATCATGGCGAGCATAGTTTTTATGCCTTGACAACCATTCAGAGGAACGCGATCCTGGCCCAGGAGATCAACTATGTGATGCAGCAGGAACAAGCGTCGTAAAAAGAAGGAGCAGCCTCTTATTCCGAACCCCAACGCTGCCACATATCCCCCAGAATGTCTGCTCGCAACTAGCTCCGCTCAGGTGTTCGAGAGGAGACGCCACTTCTGGAAAGCGAGCACACCTCAACTCCCGATGGTCGAAGCTCGTACGATCAGTTCAGGACGGTAAACGAGTTGCTGGTGCTGGTGATGATCTGATTCGTTGATCTCGCGCAGGAGCAATTCTGCTGCCGCGCGTCCAAGCTGGTATTTGGGCTGGCGCACCGAGGTCAGCGCGGGCGAGAGCGATCCGGCGAACTCAACGTCGTCGTAGCCGACTAAGGCAATATCCCCCGGTATCTTCATCTTCCGCTCCAATAATCCGCGCATCACGCCAAGCGCCAACAGGTCGTTGGCGCAAAAGATAGCGGTCGGTCTTCGTCCATGACCGAGCAGCGTGTCGATACAGCCCTCGCCCGAAATCGCGTTGAGCGCGGCAACCGGAACATCCACGAGGACTTCGGCAGGATCAAAACCAGCTTTTTTGATGGCGCGCCGCACACCCGTGCGCCGCTCCGCACATTGACGAATACTGAGCGGACCACGCACAAAAGCGATCGAACGATGTCCAAGCTCCAGCAGATGGCGCGCAGCCAACTCACCACCCAGCACATCATCGACGGTGACCGAACAGAGATCTTGCGTACGGCTGGGACGGTCCAGCAAAACCACTGGAATCTCTTTCTGCTGTAAGCGTCGCAGATAGCCTGTATCGTCCTGCACCGGTGTAATCAGGACACCAGCAGTCCGCTGCTCCTCCAACATGCGCAAATAGCGCCCCTCTTTCAGCAGAGAATCGTCGGAATTGCACAGCATAATCACATAGTTGGCCTCATTGGCAACATCCTCGACGCCGCGGGCGACCTCGGTAAAGAACGGGTTGGTGACATCCAGGACCACCAGGCCGAGATGCTGGCTCTGGCCCGCGCGCAACTGGTGCGCGGAACCGTTGCGCACAAACTCCAACTCTTCGATCACGTCCTGTACTCGCCTGCGTGTGGCCTCCGCAACCACCTCGGGGTGATTGAGCACATTGGACACAGTTCCCAGCGATACCCCGGCTCGATCGGCGACCTCACGAATACTGACCATACACAACTCCACAGGTAATGATCTTATTCCGAAGGACAACGATGACCAGTCGATAAATCTTCCACCGGCGGATAAATCCAGCCTCTACACACGCATCTAGCTTCGCTCAGTCCTTCGGAGAGGAGAATATTGAGAAAACATTGACCTGACCTACCACGCGGGGCAAACGCATGGTTTGCCCTACGCGATATGACGCCTACCACACGTAGGACAAACCATGCGTTTGCTCAACAATAGCACATTGTCTTTTATAGTATCCTATTTTTCCCAAGAATGCGAATGTGTAAGATAGCAGCATTTTTTGGCGTGCGCTTCCCTTGACAAACGGGGCCTCGATACTTTATACTCTCCCTATATTGAAACGTTTCAATTTACAGTAAGCATAAGAATTGCCTATCCAGAAAAGACGCCGTCGTCATCGAACTGGATGCTATCAATGAGGAGAACGCGATGATACGTTCTGAACCTGTAATTGAACTCAGAGAGGTCGCGAAACAATTCGGGGGGATCTACGCTTTACGGCGTGTCGACCTCGATCTTTTTCCCGGCCAGGTGCATGCGCTGGTAGGCGAGAACGGCGCAGGCAAAAGTACGCTGGTAAAGATGCTGGCAGGCGTGCACCGACCGGATAACGGCACGATCAAAGTCAACGGTCAACCGACAGAGTTGCGCTCTCCAGTACAGGCGCAGGCACTGGGCATCGCCGTCGTTCACCAGGAACCGATGCTCTTCCCCGATCTCAATGTTGCCGAAAATATCTACATCGGTCGTCATCCTCTCGATCGTTTCGGACGTATCGATTGGAGGCGTATCTATCAGGAGGTCGATCGCCTGCTGGCCTCCCTCAACGTTCCCCTCAATGCTCATATGCCCGTACAGGGTCTTTCCATCGCGGAACAGCAACTGGTAGAAATCGCTAAAGCACTCTCACTGGATGTACACGTACTGGTGCTCGATGAGCCGACCGCGGCTCTATCGGGCCGCGAAGTCGGAGAGTTATTTACCATTGTGCGCGCGCTACGTGATCGGGGCGTCGCCGTCTTGTTCGTCAGCCACCGGCTCGAAGAGGTTTTCGAGATCGCCGATCAGGTCACAGTCCTGCGTGATGGTACGCACATTATTTCGGCACCGGTCAGCGAGATGACCACTGAAAAAATCATTCAGTATATGGTTGGACGCAACCTTACCGATCTTTTTCCCAAAGGCAAAACTGACATCGGTGAGGTGGTTCTAGAGGCACGAGGACTTACCCGTAGCGGCACATTCGAAAATGTGGGCTTTCAATTGCATAAAGGCGAGATTCTCGGCTTTGCCGGTCTTGTCGGTGCTGGTCGCACCGAGGTCGCCCGTGTGCTCTTCGGCATCGACCGCGCGGAATCCGGCAGCATCCTGCTGCACGGAAAACCTGTGGCTATCCGCTCACCACAGATGGCGATGCATCAGGGTATTGCCTATGTGCCCGAAGATCGTCATCAGCAAGGATTGGTGATGGATTTCAGTATCGCCGACAACATTACACTCTCCATTTTGCCCCAGATTTCTAAACTCGGCTTGCTCAACGCTGGTCGTGAGCGAACAATCGCCAGTGACTATGCCAGTCGTCTGCATGTACGTAGCGCTGGTTTACGGCAACTCGTCAAGGCACTTTCGGGCGGAAACCAGCAAAAAGTCGTGTTGGGAAAGTGGTTGGCAACCAATCCTGAGGTGCTAATTCTTGATGAACCGACGCGAGGGATCGATGTGGGGGCGAAAGCCGAGGTTTATCATATCGTTTCTGACCTTGCCGCCGATGGAATGGCGATTATCTTGATCTCCAGCGAGCTACCAGAAGTCCTGGCAATGTCCGATCGTATTCTTGTCATGCACGAAGGGCACGTGGCTGGTCTATTCATGCAATCACAAGCTAATCAAGAGAATATTATGTTCGCGGCTACCGGACAGGAGAGGAAAAGCAACGTATGACCACCGTAAACCAGAAGGTAGAACCTGTCAATGCACGCAAAGCAGCGCGTCAAAGCCTGCTGATCGGGCGTGTGAGCCAGATACGCGAACTCAGCCTGGTCGTCGTGCTGCTGCTGATTGTCGTTGTCGTCAGCATTCAGGCCCCGCGTTTCTTGAACATCAGCAATCTGGTGCAAATCTTGCTTTCGGTCTCTATTCTTGCCATTGTGGCAGTGGGTGAAACACTGGTCATTCTTACACGCAGCGTCGATCTTTCCGTCGGCTCCATGGTTGGTATTTCCGCCTTCGTGACCGCCGATGTGCTCAAACAATTTCCCGCGATCCCGCTCGTGCTGGCGATTCTTCTTGGATGCCTATTAGGATTGTTGCTCGGCACGATCAACGGTCTGATCGTCTCGCTCGGTCGTGTCCCGGCCATTGTCGCGACGCTGGGTACGCTCTACGTCTATCGCGGACTGAGCTTTATCATCGCCTCGCTCACCACCAATCAGGTGAACGCGGCTGATGTGCCCAATAGTTATCTGGCGCTGGCAACCACGCCCATTCTGGGCGTGCCCTTACTGATCATCTTCGCGGTAGTTATCGCCGTCATCTTCGGCTACTTCCTGCACGCCTCTCGTCAGGGTCGGCAACTCTATGCCATCGGGAGCAATCCCGAGGCGGCTGAGATGGTCGGTATTCGACGCAAAGGGCTCATCTTCGGCGTCTTCGCCATCACCGGCCTGCTGTGTGGATTCGCGGGCGTGCTGTGGGGCGCGCGATTCGCGACCGTAGATGCGCGTGCCGCGACTTCTTTCGAGTTGCAGGTGATTGCGGCAGTCGTTGTTGGCGGAGTCAACATCTTTGGTGGCTCCGGCACGATTCTCGGCGCGATGCTGGGAGCACTGGTGCTGGGCACGCTCGACAATGCGTTAAGTATCCTGAACGTCTCACAATTCTGGTTGCAGGCCTTCGATGGTGGCGCTATCCTGATCGCGATCGCCCTTGACGCTTTTATCACCCGCTGGCTGCAACGCCGACTACTTACAGGAAGGAGAAACTAATGCAAACCGTACGCAGGCTACTCTTCTCCTGGGAAACACTATTAATACTCGTATTTCTGGTCGTGCTGATCCTGGGCAGCACACTCTCGCCCTACTTTTTCTCGGCCTATAATTTCTCGGCCCTGACCAGCGATATCATGGAACGCGCGATCATCGCCCTGCCGATGACACTGATCGTTATCGGAGGCGATATCGACCTCTCCGTGGCCTCAGTGATGGGTCTCTCCAGCGTTGTGCTGGGCTCACTGTGGGCCAGTGGTCATCCACTGGCAGAGGCGATCATCATCGCACTGCTCATCGGACTGGTCACCGGTCTGCTGAACGCCTTTTGCATCGTGCGGCTGGGCCTGCCATCGCTGGTCGTCACGCTTGGTACGCTGGCGCTCTATCGCGGTCTCGCCTATGTCGTGCTGGGCGATACATCGGTCAGCAACTTTCCTACCGCCTTCACTAACTTCGGCTTCGGCCAGATACCGGGCACATCGATTCCCTGGTCGGCGCTGATCTTCGCTGTGCTCGCTATCATCTTCATCGTGGTACTTCACGCCAGTCGCTGGGGGCGACAGATCTATGCCATCGGCAATAGTAAGGAGGCAGCTCGTTTCGCGGGTATCGATGTCAGTCGCATCAAATTTATGCTGTTTCTTAGCATTGGTGTGATCGCAGCACTGGCTGGCATCATCTTCACCGCGCGTTTCTCAAGCGCACGTCCAGATAACGCGCTCGGCTTCGAACTGGATATCGTGACCATGGTCTTGCTGGGTGGCGTCAGCATTAACGGTGGACGCGGTACTCTGCTCGGAGTTTTGCTTGCTATCTTCATCATCGCGATGATACGCAACATTCTGGGACTACTGGATATTAGCGGCGATATCCAGAATTTTACCATCGGCCTGCTGCTGGTCATTTCGGTGCTCGTGCCCACTATCGCGCAACGGGTTGGAGCAGCCATGGCTAAAAATCGTCTAGCAAGGAGCAATTCTACCACGTAAGGCGGCATATGCTGGGTAGAGATGCCTGCCCAGCATTTCCGCCACGTGTTTATCCTCTGTTCTCATTGGAACACCTATTTCCGTCGTAACAACCAGCAAAGGAGAAAAACAGTGAAGAAGCTGTTTCAAACGCTCAATCTCGCGTTCATCGTCCTGACCATACTGGCTCTGGCTGCCTGTGGATCGACAAGTACGAGCACCAGCAGCGGAGGTGGTAACAGTAGCAGTAGCAGTAGCAAACCGACGAATATCGTCTTTTTGCCCAAAGCCATCAACAACCCCTATTTCGATAGCGCGTTCAGCGGCGGCAAAGCTGCGGCCACCGCGCTCAACGGGACCGTCAAACAGGTAGGGCCGTCCGATGCCAATGCCGCAGAACAGGTTCCATTTATCAATACGCTGACTGAGCAGCACGTCAGTGCGATCGTCCTGTCAGCCGATGATCCGAATGCGCTTGTCCCTTCTTTGAAGACAGCGATGCAACAGGGCGTGAAGGTGGTGACCTTCGACTCCGATGTCGACCCGAGCGCACGCCAGGTCTTCGTCAACCAGGCCAGCACCGAAGAGATCGGGCGTTCAGAGGTCGATGTGCTGGGCAAGCAGATCAACTATAGCGGACAGATCGCCATTCTTTCGGCAGCCAGCACGGCCACGAACCAGAACGCCTGGATCGGTTACATGAAAGATGAGCTGACCAAGCCACAGTACAAAAACATGCAACTGGTGAAAATTGTTTACGGCAACGACGACGATCAGACCAGCTTCAACGATACGCTCTCGCTGCTGCAGGCGTATCCAAACCTCAAGGGCATCATCTCGCCTACAACCGTTGGTATCGCCGCCGCCGCGCGTGCGCTTGAATCGGTGAACAAAGGGAAACAAGTGGCGCTCACTGGCCTGGGCACACCCAACCAGATGCGCAAATACGTCAAAGATGGCACGGTCAAACAGTTTGAACTGTGGAATCCTGTCGATCTGGGTTACCTGGCCTACTATACGGCGGCGCTGCTGGCCCAGGGCAAAATCAAGGGGCAGCCCGGCGAAACCTTTACCGCAGGCAAGCTGGGACAGAAGACGATCGGACCCAATGGCGTGATCATTCTGGGGCCACCCACGGTGTTCGATAGCAGCAACATCGATCAATTCAATTTCTAGCACCATCGCTTCATGTTCGTGTAGGCGCGGTCCCTTGTGGCCGCGCTCGCGCACGAGGGGCGCGGCCATGTAGAGACTGGATTCATCCGCCGGTGGACCACGCCTACGCGACGCGATTGTAGAGAGGAGAGCGAGACACGCCGATGCAACGCATCGCCTTCGAGATGAGCATTCGACCTGGCACGCAGGATGAATATCGTCGTCGGCACCAACAGGTCTGGCCGAGTTTGCTGGCGGATCTAAAAGCGGCGGGCTGCCACAATTACTCGATCTTTCTGCACGGGACGAGGCTACTGGCGTACATGGAAGTCGATGATTTTCAGCAATTTCTTGCCAGGATGGCAACAAGCGAGGCAGACAAACAGTGGGAAAGCTTCATGAGCGACATCTTACAGCGTGAAGTTGAGACACACACAGGTTTTCCCGCCACATTCAGTGAGATTTTTCATCTCGACTGATGACTATTCCTAGTTTTTCAGACAGAAACGGTATCACGATGAATCGGATACCTACACGTATACCGGCGGATAAATCCAGCCTCTACACTATCGCTCATCTGTCTGCAAGGACTCCAGTAGGGAGCAATGATGACTTCAGATATCGAACAACAACTACAAGCACGGGGAGTAGACCCAGACAGCATTCTCTCTGCTATCTGGCAACTCAAAATAGAAACTCCCTCCTGGGGCTACGGCAACTCTGGCACGCGTTTTAAAGTTTTTCCCTGGCCTGGTGCGGCGCGCACTATCTACGAAAAACTCGCGGACGCCGCCGAGGTGCAACGCGTTACCGGCGTTTGCCCGACCGTCGCCATCCATATTCCCTGGGATCGAGTCGATGATTACAGCGACATGAAAAGGGCGGCGGAACAACTGGGCCTGGCGATTGGCGCGGTCAACCCCAATCTGTTCCAGCAAGACGCGTATCGGCTGGGCAGCCTGAGCCATCGCGATCCAGGCATACGCCGCCAGGCGATCGAGCATATGCTGGAGTGCATCGATATCGCTCGCACGGTTGGCTCGTCGATTGTGAGCCTCTGGCTGGCCGATGGTACCAACTACGCTGGACAGGACGATCTGCGAGGGCGTCGCCATCGACTGCTCGACTCGTTGCGCGAGGTGTACGCGGCGTTATCTCCGACCATGCGTCTGCTGATCGAGTATAAATTCTTCGAACCCGCCTTCTATACCACCGACCTGCCCGATTGGGGCACCTCGTTTCTGATGGCGCAGAAGCTGGGACCGCAGGCGGAAGTGCTGGTCGACACCGGTCATCACGCGCAAGGAACCAACATCGCGCAGATTGTGGCACAACTGCTGGATGAAAATCGGCTAGGCGGCTTTCATTTCAATGATCGCAAATACGCGGACGATGACCTGATTGTTGGTTCCGTCAACCCGTTCGAACTTTTCTGCATCTTCAATGAGATTCTTGGCGCGGCCTCCGATGGTAATCAGCAGACACAAAATATCGCCTATATGATCGACCAGTCGCACAATATCGAGCCCAAGGTCGAAGCCATGATCCAAAGCGTGCTCAACATTCAGATCGCCTACACCAAAGCACTGCTCGTCGATCGCACAGCCTTGCGACAGGCGCAACAATCCGACGATGTGCTGGCGGCGTATCGTGTGTTGCAAGCGGCCTATGAAACCGATGTGCGTCCCCTGCTGCAAGCAGCGCGTGTGCAACACGGCCTCGATCCCGATCCCATCGCGGCCTTCCGCGCAGGTGGCTACGCGGAAAAAGTAGCGCAGGAACGTGGGGCCGCGTCGGTAGCCAGCGGCTATCCAGGAGCATAGCAGTGAAAAACTTTTCTAATGATCTTATTCCGAAGGACAACGATGATCGGTCGATCAATCTTCCACCGGCGGATAAATCCAGCCTCTACACGCATCTAGCTTCGCTCAGTCCTTCGGAGAGGAGAATATTGAATACAAGGACCATCAATCATGACCAATAGCACCGAACAAACAACGCTGGCTCAACTTGTAGCGCGCTCGCGCAAACTGGGCGCTGATCGCTCCATCTGCAACTGGGGAGGTGGTAATACGTCGGCGAAAGCGGATGAAGTCGATTTTCGCGGCCATACCCGCAAAGTCCTGTGGGTCAAAGGCTCCGGCTCAGACCTGGGCAGTTGTACCGAGGCTTCATTCACTGGACTCTCCCTGGATGATATCGAGCCACTTTTACAGCGTGAGAAGATGAGCGACACGGATATGGTGGACTATCTCGCGCACTGTTTTTTTCAGCCCGGTCGACCACGCCCATCGATCGAGACGCTGCTGCACGCCTTTCTGCCATTCACGCACATTGACCATACGCACGCCGATGCCACCAACTATTTCGCGTGCGCGGCCAACGGCGAAGAACTCGCGCGTGCATGCTTCGGCGATGCGCTCGTGTGGATACCCTATCGTCGACCCGGTTTCGGGCTGGCGCGTGAGGTCGCGCTGGCGGTGCAAGATCACCCCGAGGCAACACTCGTCATTCTCGCCAAGCATGGCCTGATTACCTGGGGCGACACGGACGAGGAATGCTATCACAGCACGATCAGCACAATCGAGCGCGCACGCTCCTTTGTCGAGGAACGTATCGCACAGCAGGAACGGGCGGATGTCCTCCTTATTCCGAGCACCAACGATGACCGGTCGATCAATCTTCCCTCTACAGCATCTAGCTTCGCTCAGGTGCTCGGATCGGAAGTATCCAGCCCCTACGGTGGCGTACGTGTCACTCCTTTAGCTCAGGAACAGCGGCATGAGATCGCCAGCGCGATCGCGCCCACATTACGCGGCCTGGTGTCAGAGACGAAACGCCAGATCTTACGCTTCGATGAGAGCGACGACGTTTTAAGCTTTGTCGGGAGCCAGGATGCGCCCAAACTCGTCACCATCGGTGCTGCCTGTCCCGATCATCTTATTCATACCAAACCGTGGCCGCTACTGGTGAATTGGACACCGCAACAGGACAGCACGGAACTTTTTCAGGCACTCGCAACAGGCGTGCAAAACTATAGAGAACGATATCAACAGTACCTGGACGAATACCAGCACCTCGACCTCGATCCCGATGGGCTCACACCCGTCGTGCGTTCGTCCAATGCTAGCATCGATCCCAATCCGCGCGTGATCCTGATTCCGGGTGTGGGCATGTTTACGACCGGCAAAGACAACGCGCTGGCCGATGTGTCCTCGCAACTCTATCATCGCGCCATCGCCGTCATGAGGGGCGCGCAGGCATGCGGTGGCTTCATCTCGCTGACCGACGCGGAAAGCTACGCCGTCGAATACTGGCCGTTGGAGCAGTACAAACTGCAACTGGCACCGCCGGAACGCGAGTTCGCGCGTCACGTAGTGCTGGTGACGGGCGCGGCAGGGGGCATCGGGTCGGCAACCTGCCGCAGAGTGGCCCAGGATGGCGCGCACATTATCGCGACCGACATCGACATAGCAGGGGCGCAAAAGGTTGCTGAGGTCCTCAATGAGCAGTTTGGCGTGGGTCGAGCGATTGCGGTGCACATGGATGTGACGAACGAAGCGAGTGTCATCGCAGCATTCGCGCAGGCCGCGCTCGCCTTCGGAGGCGTCGATGTGATCGTCAACAACGCGGGTCTGGCCTCCAGCGCGTCCATTACCGAGACCAGCCTGGCGGAATGGAACAAGAACTGGAATGTGCTGGCAACCGGCTACTTTCTGGTGGCACGTGAAGGTTTTAAGCTGCTACAGGCGCAAAAGCGCGGCGGCAATCTCGTTTTCATCGCCAGCAAGAACGCGCTGGTCGCGGGCAAAAATGCCGCAGCCTATTCAACGGCCAAGGCTGCTGAGGCGCATCTGGCGCGCTGCCTGGCCGAGGATGGCGGTCAGTACGGCATTCGCGTCAATACCATCAATCCTGATGCCGTGCTTTCAGGCTCACGCATCTGGCAGGGCTCGTGGCGCGAGGAGCGTGCCGCAACCTATGGCGTCGCGCCGGATCAGTTAGAGGAGATTTATCGCAAACGGACGGTGCTGGGCGTCAATATTCTGCCTGAGGATATCGCTGAAGCGGTGGCGTTCTTCGCCTCGCCCACACGGGCCAGCAAGAGCACCGGCAATATCTTGAACGTCGATGGTGGGGTCGCCGCCGCATATACCCGTTAGCCCCGTCCGCATAGGGCAAACGGTCCGCGTAGGGCAAACCACGCGTTTGCCCGTCTGTCCGCATAGAAACGGAAGAGGGAAGCAATGCACGGAAGACCACAAGGGAGAGCGGGCGCATGAATGCAGTCCCTACAACAAGGAATATCGCCGCAGTCGATCTAGGCGCAGAAAGCGGGCGCGTCATGCTCGCCCGCTTCGATGGCGATCGCCTGCATATGCAAGAGGTGCATCGCTTCGCCAATCGACCTGTGATGCTGCATGGGCATCGTTTCTGGAATATACTCTCGCTGTGGGATGAAACGCTGATCGGGCTGCGAAAAGCGCGTTCCATCGCCGGAACGCTCGATAGCATCGGTATTGATTCCTGGGCGGTCGATTATGGTCTTGTCGATCGCGCGGGCTATCTGCTCGGGCATCCGTTTCATTACCGCGACCATCGCACCGATGGCGTGATGGAACAGGTTTTTGCCCATGTGCCACGCGAGACGTTGTATCACCATACGGGTATTCAGATGTTGCCGATCAACACCATTTTTCAGTTGTATGCGCATATGCAGCTACAACCCGAACTCTTCGCGCGCCCGCAAGGGGACACGGCTACGCGGTATGCAGGTATGCAAGTGGCGCGCCTACACGGTGCGCAGGCCCATCGCCTTTTGCTGATTCCCGACCTGTTGCATAGCTGGCTGTGTGGATCAGACACGAGCGAACGCACCAACGCGACGACGACGCAATGCTGGGATGCTACGACCCAATCCTGGGCGGTCGATATCCTCGATCGACTAGGTATCCCCGCGACGCTCTTTCCTGCTGTCGTTGAAGCTGGAACAGCGCTGGGACCTCTTCTGCCTGAACTGCGCGCCGAGATGGGAAACGCCCAGGTCATCGCGCCCGCCACGCACGATACCGGCTCGGCTATCGCCGCCGTTCCCGTCACGCGAGGGGATAACTGGGCGTACATCAGTTCGGGCACGTGGTCGTTGATTGGCGTCGAACGCCAGCAGCCGCTGATCACACCCGCCGCACGTCTCGCTAACTATACCAACGAGGGCGGCGTTTTTGGCACCACGCGCCTGCTGAAAAATGTGATGGGCCTCTGGCTCTTGCAAGCATGTCAAAACGTATGGTCGAGCCACGGATATCAGAAAAATTATGACATGCTGCTTGCGGAAGCCAATGCATCCACGCCATTTCAGGCGCTGATCGATCCTGATGATGCGCGTTTCCTCGCGCCCGCAGACATGCCGGAGACCATCAATGCCTATCTCATCGAACACGGGCAACCATCGCTACATACGCCAGCCGCCATGACACGATGTATAATGGAAAGCCTGGTAGTGCGCTACCGCATGGAGATTCAAAACATGGAAACGCTGACTGGTACACCGATCAAAGCCATCCATATCCTGGGAGGTGGCTCACGTAATCGGTATATCAATCAATGGTTGGCGGATGCGAGCGGAATTCCTGTGATCGCGGGGCCAGCGGAAGCAACGGCCATCGGCAATGCACTGATGCAACTGGTCGGATTGGGTGAACTGCGTACGCTCGCTGATATACGGTCACTCGCGAGCAATAGCCCAACAACGACGTACACACCGGATAGGGAGAAACGTGCTCGCTGGGATGAGCAAAGAGCGCGTTTTGCAGTGCTGCGATAATGAATTTTAACCGGCGTAGGCGCGTCCCCTTGTGGGCGCGTTGCCCTACGCGCCCACAAGGGGAC
>CAZZWK010000015.1:47458-87774 GCA_964657925.1 uncultured Dictyobacter sp. | reverse complement strand
CGCACAGAGCGTGCACGAGGTCCCCTGGTCAGGCAGTTCCACGAGCACACGATTCAGAAGCGCTATCTTGCCCTGGTGCGCATGGGCGCGTATGAGTGGTCGCGTCCGCGCGCGCCGTTTGTTGTCAGCCGTTATAAAGATGGCTACACGGGTGAAGATGGCGAAACAGTGGATAGGCTCGATCATAGTGTCGTATTCGATGCGGTGAGCAGCGAGGAATTTGTGCTTGACGGGCCGCTCCAGCGAGATCCAGATGAGCGTAGACGCTGTATCGTAGGTCCACTGGGTCAGCAGGCGATTACTCGTGTTCGTGTGCTCGCGACAGCGTACCCCTATGCTTTGTTGATGGTACAACTGATCACCGGTCGTACTCACCAGATTCGCGCGCACCTGGCAACATGGGGCTACGCGATCGTGGGCGATCAGATGTACGCGCCTGCTCCCGATGAGCCAGAAGCAATACCGCTTGCGCGCCAGTTTTTGCACGCGTACAGTTTTGGATTTACTCATCCGATAAACAGGCAGTGGCGGGTGTTGTACGCGCCACTGGCAGCAGATTTAGAGCACTGTTTGCAAGGCCAGTTGCCCGCTTTCTATCGCGCATGGCAAGAGCTACAATATGTAGCGAATGTAACGAGATGAGTACAAACGCAGCGATGAAAATTATACCGAAAGGACAGACAAGGTATGTCGTCGCCCTATCCTGAAAATACCGGCTCGTTAGCGCAGGTGAGCGGGGAAGAAAAGAAAAAACGGCTGGATGCCATGGTCAAAATCTGGCAGAGCGATACGCAGCAGCGCTATCGGCGTGAGGATAAGCAGGTGTTTTATCGTGCGCTGGGCCTGGATGAGTACCGTTACTCGGTCTGGCTGAGATTTCCTGAATGGGAACGTATGGCCGTAGTGGGACAGGTTGTAGCGCAGCCACGGTCAGGTTCCGTCGCCAGCACGGACCCCCTTTTATTTAGTTCGTGGCGCAAAGAGTCGCTCTTGCGCACAATGCCTGATTGGAAATTGCACCTGCCGCGTGAGACGGTTTTTACGATCTCGGTACGTATTACGCCGGGCAGCCTGGGCGAAGGAAGCAAGTGGGCGACGGTCATGCCGAAAGAGCTTATCCCGCGTTACCGTCCTGGCTGGCCGACGCAACAGGAGTGGGTCGCGTGGACACGTTCGTTCGATTGGCTTGCCATCGGTATCGGTTTTGTGCATGCGATGTTAAAGGAAATATGATGGATACACAACAGAATCGTGAGGAGATGCTTCAGCAGGAGGCGGAGCAGGTGCGAAGCCGCATGGAGCAGTTAGGCTATCAAAGCAATCGCTACCGGTCGATGACTCTTTTTATTTTTATCGGTGGCATCCTCTTTTTCGTGATCACCGTCTCGGCACTACGTGGATTTGGTGTATTGATCTTGCTGGCAATGGTGATCGGTCTGGTTTTCAATATTGGCAGAGGTCAAAGAGCGACTCAAGATTTTTTGCATGCGCAAACCGCTTTATCACTGATCGAGGAACAATTTGCCCGTCTTCACATGAGATGGGATGAATTGGCCGCGGTACCAGCCCGCGAGGAGGGCGAGGAGCATCCATTCGATAACGACCTGGACCTGAGCGGTGAGCGCTCGCTGCACCGCTTGCTCAATACCGCCGTTTCGTTGCAGGGAACCGCGTTGCTCCGTAGCTGGTTGTTGAATCGAGTGCCGAATCTAGCGGAGATTTCTAGTCGACGCGCGCTTGTGCGCGAGTTGATCCCTCTGACAGAGTTTCGCCGCGAGTTACTGGTAAACTCACGCTTCACAACCCGTCTTTCCGCTGGTATGCTCGATGGTGATCCATTAATAGAGTGGCTCGATTCGCGCCAGGAGAGGAGGATGCCTCTTTCTTCACTTATCATTGCCTGCGCACTTTCCGTTTTGTTTTATGCCTCGCTCGTCCTTTTCGTCGCTCATCTTGTACCTGCATTAGTATGTATTGTTCTGCTTGCATGTTGCATCGCCTGGTTTTTGTGGAAGAAGGGCGAACAGGCGAACCTGAACGAAGATGTCCACTATCAACGCCAGACTTTTGGGCAGGTGCAACCGATTTTTAGCTTTTTAGAGATGTATGCGTATACACCACAGAGCCAGTTGAGCCTATTGTGCGATCCCTTCTTTCTGCATGATGACCGTCGTCCCTCACTTTTATTAAAAAGGATCGAGAAGATTACTTCGCGGGCCGAGCTTTCGCGGGGCGCGGGTGGCTGGTTTTTGATCAATATATTTGTGCCCATTGGCTTTTACACCACCTATCAACTGGATCAATGTAAGGACCTGCTGACGCAATATTTACCGCTGTGGTTGAATAGCTGGTACCAGTTGGAGGCTTTATGCTCGCTGGCGAATTTTGCTGACCTGCACCCTGATTATGTGTTTCCCGAAATAATCTCTCCAGCAGAGAACGAGGAACAGGCTGTTTTCCAGGCCAGAGGACTGGGTCATCCCCTGATCCCAGCAGCGCGTAAAGTGACGAATGATTTCCGCTTAGATGGCTTGGGCGAAATTTTGTTAGTAACCGGCTCGAACATGGCTGGTAAAAGCACATTTTTACGCACGCTAGGCATCACTATCTGCCTGGCGCAGGCGGGCAGCGTGGTGAACGCGCGCGCGTTGAAGATGTCGTTGTTCGAGGTGTATGCATGTATCCGCGTAACCGATTCATTGGCTGATGGCTATTCTTACTTTTATGCCGAAGTTCACCGGCTCAAAGGGCTTCTGGATGAGTTCGAACAAGGCACGCAATTTCCACTATTCTTTTTGATCGATGAGATTTTCAAGGGCACGAACCATGCTGAACGTTTAATTGGTAGTGAGGCGTATCTGCGTGCGCTGGTCAAATATGTGGTGAGCGGAAAAGGAGGTGTGGGCGCTGTCTCGACGCATGATTCAGAGTTGGTGCGGCTTTCGGAGCAGTTCGAGCAAATCAAGAACGCGCACTTTCGAGAGGATGTGGTGGGTGGAAAGATGGTGTTTGACTATATGCTGCATCATGGTCCCAGCCCTACGCGCAATGCCTTGAAGATTATGGAACTCGAAGGTTTGCCCGTCAGGTGGGAAACGGCTTCGCACAGTACCGATTAGCTCCCGTCTTCTGTTTTTTTAAGAAAACGGAGAGAACGTAGCGAGCACTGGTTCATCGTCACGATAGAGTAGCGCAAAGGCTGCGCGCATAATCTGGCTTTGTAACGCTGGATTCTGGGGCTCACCAAGTGGATAGCCTAGCGGAAATGGCACGAAAAGAGCACGCGATGGTTGTACCTTCTCTGTTATCTCGCGCAGTAGCGAGATAGAAACGGTCGCGATGCCAGCGGAGTCAATGGCGCGTTGAATCAGCCCCACGGACTGATGGCACATGGGTCAGACGGGTGTAAGTAGGACGATATCGACATGGTCATTGACTAATCTGCGCGCAACCTCCGGTGCAGTCTCCGTAATCAAACGTTTCGGTCCACTGATCGAGCCCATAAAACTGTAGTGATGTGGCGCGACTGCGGCGATTTCATTACGTGCTACCATCTCGCGTAATCGATCCAGTGGAAGAGCGAGGTTGCGGTCACGAAGAATACCGCTCTGGTCGAAGGCCCCGCTGCGATGATGCATTTCCAAGAGATCAGGGGCGATATCGCCGGAAATTTCGCGAAACGACGTATCACCCATGCGTATAGTGGTGTCGAACGCAGGTTGTTGTGGAAGACTGAGTCCCGCGGTGGTGACCAGGGCGACGGTGCAGTACGCGAGTGGTTTTTGCAGTGGTAGCGTAGCGAAAGAGCGATTGCTAGTGCTGTATCTGTGAAATGGATAGCGTTGCACAAACAGGCGTTCACTTATCTGCAAGTCTTCGAAACGTGCCATTTATCCTCCAAAGCAATAGGTTATGTATAACTTGACTATTACCTGAACTACTAGCTTGGCCTATACAATGTCTATACAATGTAATCTAAACAAAAACATTTATGTAAAGAAACGCATTTTTGGATGCTGCAAACCCTTCAAGAGCCTTTTTCAGCTAATGTTAAAGGCAAGTACACAGGAAAGCGTTGCATAAAATAGTACAAATAATACACATCCTGGGAATTTAACAGTAGAAATAAACCATAAAAAAAGGGAAATGTACTCACTTTGCTCCAAAACATAAGGATAAAACGTCCATATAAGTAGTACTAAGGGATGGAAGTCTCTGCGATTGTTTCTAGTAAGTTGTCTACGCCGGTCAAGTATAGCAGATAATAACCGGTTCCATACGCTCTTTTTTCTCAGAGAAGAGATGTTGAAAGGAAAACAAGGAAAACTATGAGTAACTACGGTCAAGACCAATATGGCAATCAGGGAAACCAGCAAGACCAGTACGGGAACCAGGGGAACCAGGACCAGTACGGCAATCAAGGCAACCAGGGAAGCCAGCAAGACCAGTATGGGAACCAGGATCAATCCGGCAACCAGCAGGACCAGTATGGCAATCAAGGGAACCAGGGAGGCCAGGATCAGTCCAGCAATCAGGGGAACCAGGGAAATCAACAGGGGAATCAGGGTGCGTTCGGTGGAGCGAAGCAGGCTGCTGAAAATCAGATCGACCAGGCCATCGATCAATTCGGCAACAAGATTCCTGGTGGTTCGCAGTACACGCAGCAGGCGAAAGATGCTGCCGGTGGTATTCTCGATAACCTGGAGCAAGAGGGTGAAAAGCGTGCAGGTGGGTTAGGTGGATTGTTTGGTGGCAATCAGAATCAGTAGTAAGAACATTTGTTGTTTTAGATGAAGGAAGGGAGGAACTCGACTTATGAGTGAATCAATCGGCAAAATCAGAGGTATCGAGGCTCCAGTGCAAGAGAAACTGGAGGCCGCGGGCATCCGTAACACAGATCAACTCCTCGAACATTCTCGCACATCCCAGCAGCGAGCGGAACTTGCCCGTAACGTAGGTTCCACTCCAGCCGCGCTTAAAGAATTAGCCAATCGCGCTGATTTGATGCGTTTGAAAGGCGTCGGTGCTGATTTTTCAAATTTACTTGAAGAGGCGGGTGTCAATAGTTGCAAGGAATTGCAGCACCGTTCGCCCGAGCATCTGCATCAGGCATTGGTCGATCTTCACACTAGCAAACATATCGCGCATCATGCACCCACGCAAGAGCAGGTAACCGAGTGGGTGACTGAGGCCAAAACACTCTCGCATTCATCGGCTGAGTAGCCTCTTTCCTCTTTAAAAGAGAAAGGTCCAGGTGTATGATCACTATCTATGCATAGTATGCGATCATACACCTGGATTTGTTTATGCTAGCCATGTCCTGGTAGTTTATTTTATAATGATGTAGATTTTTGATGGAGTCAAAGCACCGAGCGTGAAGAAAAGGGGCACACATGCAATCGAGAGAAGTCCAGCGCGTTCGACCTATTGGTGTAACCATTATGACCATTATCGTATGGATCGAGGGGGTTGTGGAATTGCTAGCCGGTATTGTTTTCCTTGTGCTAGCGATCACTGTTGGTCACAGCATTGTGGTACACGGTCATAGGACGGTGGGGCATGTGATAGACGCGACAGGAATTCTATTTTCAGCGCCGTTGATTATCATAGGTTTGTTCACGATCATATTCGGAGTAGGTCTGTGGACGTTGAGGCGTTGGGCGTTCTGGGCCGTAACTGTGATTGAGGGATTGACGCTGCTCTATAACATACTGCAACTTGTACAGCATCGTATAAGTGGGTTGGGTATCGTAACCGACATTACTATTCCAGCTATTATTCTCATTTACTTTTTTGTCGATCCACGCGTGCGTGCAGCATTCCGCATTTGATCATTATAACTGGGGCAGGAGCAGATACAAAAAGCATCCGCTCCTGCCCCTTTGTTTTCTTATAAATCTTTAGTACGTCTGGCGATTCTCGCCTTGTTTGCCGCGCAAGTATTCGGCGCAGATGCGATAGGTCTCCTCGGAAATAAGACCTTTCGACATATAGTGAGTAAGCATCACATCAAGCCTGAGAATGCTCATGAGATTGTAGCCATGATTGCGCAGGTGCTCGGCTGCTCCATGTTCACGATCAATGAGCACGATCACATCCTTCACTTTCAGATCGTTTTCCTCAAGCAGCGACGCTGTTTCGAGGATACTGCTGCCACGCGTGATGAGGTCGTCGACGATGAGCGCCGTATCGCCTTGTGTGAAATGCCCCTCTATACCACGTTTACCTGTGCCCTCAGGACGCGTTCTGGCATAGATAAGCGGCACGTTCGTCTCTAGTGAGTAAGCGGTAGCCAGTAAGAGGCCGCCGACTGGTACTCCGGCTATGACTGAAAAGGGGTGAACACGTGGACGACGCAAAGACTGAGCCAGGTCGATTTCCTGTTGCATCAGCTTACTGGCAACGCGCAGTGCTGTGGGATTGCTAATCAGGACCTTCGGATTAACGAATACCGGTGAACTGACGGCGGACTCGCTGACCGTGAAATTCCCAAACTGTACTCCACCAAGATCAAATAATATCTGTGCCAACCAAAGATTATCAAGAGATTGCTCTTTCGCCACCTCAGCGTCCTTTCTCGAAAAGAAGGAAATGTTTTCGTTAGTATAACACAACCTCGTACAGATAATCCAATCGTCTATTAATGCCCACAATAAGAGGCTTGACGTGTTATTATGAATGGAGTATTTTGGGATATTGTATGGGGAAAGCCTTTGTACGCGTGTCAAATCAAGAAATATAGCCATAATGTCAGGTAGGAATGCATGCCAATTGTCACCGTTACTCATGTGGGAAAGTCGTTTGGCGCTGAACGTATCTTTTCAGATCTCTCATTCCAGGTTGATCCACAGAATCGTATCGGATTAGTAGGGCCAAATGGCGCCGGAAAATCGACCTTGCTCAACATCCTCGCCGGTCACGAGATGCCCGACGAGGGTCATGTCTCTTTCGCTCGTAATATACGTATCGGCTACCTGACACAGGTTACTGATTTTCAGCCTCACCATACCTTGCACGAAGAGATGCTCTCCGTCTTCGATGAGCTACGCACATGGGAACGAGCATTGTCAGAGATGACCCAGGCTATGGGATCGCCGCAAGTACTGAGCGATCCTGAGCGCCATACACGTTTGCTCAAGCAGTACGACGAGTTGCAGGCGCGTTATGAGCATGCGGGCGGCTATACCTACGAAAATCGAGTCGATCAGGTGCTGGATGGTCTGGATTTTACACGTGAGCAACAACAGGCACCGGTAATGCAGTTGAGTGGTGGTCAGCAGACGCGGGCGGCGCTTGGAAAATTACTCTTACAGGAGCCGGATCTCCTGCTGCTTGATGAGCCTACGAACCACCTGGACCTCGCGACCCTCGAATGGCTGGAGACATATCTCGTGACTTTGCACGGCGCCATGATTATTGTCGCACATGATCGCTACTTTCTTGATAAAGTCGTTTCGCGTACAGTTGAACTGGCTTTTGGGCGTATCGAAGAGTATCCAGGCAACTATACGAAGTATCTGGCTTTGCGTGAAGAGCGTATGGAACAGCGTCTGCGTGAGTACGAGGCCCAGCAGGCGTATATTGAACATACCGAAGAGTTTATCCGCCGCTACAAAGCGGGTCAGAGGAGTAAAGAGGCCAGGGGACGGCAAAAATTGCTGGATCGTTTGGAGCGCGTAGAGCGACCACGGGATTTCCAGGAGATGAGCTTTGAGTTCACCCCCCTTGTCGATAGCGGTTTGATCGTTATCTCGGCGCAGAAATTGGAGGCGGGCTACCGCGCCGATAATGTTCAAAGCGTTGTAGCAGCGGCGAAAACGCTTGTTCACGTGGAGGACCTGGAATTGTTGCGTGGGGATCGTGTAGGTTTGATCGGGCCAAATGGGACGGGTAAAACAACGTTGCTGCGCACGTTGATCGGTGAGTTGCTGCCCGTGCGCGGGCAGGTGCACATTGGTCATGGTGTGCGTATCGGCTATTACTCGCAGACGCACGAGGGTTTGAATATGCAACGCACCATTCTCGATGAGATTCGCCAGATCAGTGTGTTGAGTGAAGAGGGTGCGCGCAGCTTTCTCGGTCGTTTCTTGTTTTCGGGCGACGACGTGTTCAAGCCAATTGGCGCGCTCAGCGGTGGCGAACGCAGCCGTGTAGCCCTGGCGAAACTCACGTTGCAAGGCTCGAACCTCCTGGTACTCGACGAGCCTACCAACCATCTTGATTTGCAATCGCGCCAATTCCTTGAGGAGGTACTTGATGAGTTTGAGGGTACGCTCCTGTTTGTCTCGCATGATCGCTATTTCATCGATCGTTTGGCGACCAAAGTGTGGGCCGTGGAGCAAGGTGAGTTGCGCGCGTACATGGGCAATTACACTGAGTACCACAGGCAACAAGCGGCTCCCCCCATTCCCAACGAGAAAAAGAACAGGTCGCAAGCGGAGGTGAAATCTTCTGCCTCCAATGGCGGTCGAGCACATGGTAGGAAGAATGGCAAGCTGAAGGCGAGGACGTTGGGCGATGTCGAGCAAGATGTCGAAAAAGCGGAGGCACGTGTCAAAGGGTTGGAGGAAGCTGTCGCACGGGCCGCATTAGAGGGGAACGCGGAACAGTTGACCCAGTTGTCACAGGAGTATGATCAAGCGAGGGAGCAGGTGGAAACGTTGCTAGCGGAATGGGAGCAGGTAGCCGAAGCCGAAAGTGGTGCGGGCGTGTGAGGATAGTGCTTGACGGAAAGTAGTAAACAGTGCTAGCGATGTACGCGCATAATGAAGCCGATTATAAGGCTTACAAGCGCGAGTAGAAAGGGAAGGGCAGCCGCCGCGACCAGCCATGCTACCGCGAAGACGCCGGATACAAGCAGCGAGGGGTGGAGCGTAAGCTGATTTTCGATCTTCGTATAGCCGAGTTTGTAGCCCCCACCCAGAAGCGCCACGATGATGAGTGACAGCACCAGGGTAAGCGTGAAACTGGCGATACCGAGACGGAACGCTCCTCGTGTTGCCGCAACACAGATGAGGGCCAACCCAATGCTCGCGATGAGCAACCCCACGAACGCGGGCAGTGCATGCACTGCGATCAGTAGCGCTATTCCTATCAGCCCCAGCAGTAGCCCTAGTACGTGCAAACTTAGATCAATGGCAAATAAGCGCCCGCGGGCGGATGTTTGTGTTGTGGATTGCGACGGTGTATTGGGATAGACACTGGTATATCCCTGTTGCTGATTTTGCGCGACGGCGATATTGGTCATGATATTGTTTTTGATGCTATATGTTTCCGGGTTGTTGCCGTCCAGTTCGAGCGAGTGTTCGATAGCGGCGAGTGCGGCCTCGTTTTGTCCAATATTGTTGAGCGCGACCGCGCGCATGCTCCAGCCAAGGGCGTTGTTCGGGTCGATCTGGAGTAAGTGGTCGATCGCGGTAAGTGCGGCAGGAAAGTTGCCGATTGCGCCCTGGAGTTGACCGTACAGCGTCAGCGCCTGTACGTTATCCGGGGAGATTTGTAGCGCTTTTTCGGTGTTTGTGAGCGCATTGGGGAAATCAGGAACCTGCAAAAATTGTTGCGCCTGCTCTATAAACTGTTGCGTCTGCTGCTGGCGATGTTGTGCCAGGGCCGATGTAAGCATATGACCCGATGTCGATGGTTCCGTGGGTATGGCAGTCGTTGCTGGAACTGGGATCGATGCTGTGGGCGTAGCCGCGAATGGTGCGGCATTTTTGAGTAATCCACCGCTATACTGTGTTTTTGGTGTTGCTGGAATATGCAAACCACCTCTTGGAAGCGGGGCGGCTGTTGGTTGTAGTTGGAAAGTGTCACCAGAGGTAAACACGCCAGTGTCGGGAAGCTGTCCAACGAGAATAAGGGGAGTGGTTTGCTGCCCAAAAAGCTGAGGTCGATATTGTTCTTCAGAAGTATTGAATAAGTAGGTATGAAGTTTGGTGAGCGTCACATTGCCGCTGGTTGATTCGCTTGCGGGTCCACATACGCCCAGGATGAGACGATGCATAAAAAGACCAAGGCCGCGCTCGCCGTGTTCTGACACGGATGCATTGCCGCGGCAGGAGCACATGAAGAGACGGTTTTGCTGTTGTTGCAGAGAAGATAGTACCGTCGAGTTCAGAAGAGGTTTGGAATCGTAGAGAAAGGTACGTTGAACATCCCAGGCATGTTTATTTTGAAAGCAATCCAGGATGTAAAGAATATGCGAGGCGGCGCTACGCTCCATAATTTGCTGCGTTAATGTCTGCAAACTAATACATGTAGTGATATCGTTGCTCACAGAGTTCGCAGCAACCAGATATCCCTCCGCCGTTTGTTCATCGATAAAAGCATGACCGGCGAAATAGAGCAGCAGGACATCGCCTGCCTCCGCTTTCTGCACAAAAATTTGCGAGAGCAGCATTTCAAGCACTTGTTTTGTCGCGTGTTGGCCCTGCACAAGTTGGACATCGGGCGGAGACCAATTTCCTCCTTGTGTATTGACAAGCCATTGGGCGAGTGCACGCGCATCATTTTCAGCATATTGCAATGATTGGAGTGTCGTGTCCTGGTACTGGTTAATGCCAATGATAAGGCCAAGATGCCTGCTCATATATAATATGGCGTACTTATCACACCCTGATATTTGCCACGAGTGATTAGACCGCCACTCCTTTCTACTTGCTTACTGTATCAAAAGACAGTTTCGGGGAAGAGTGTATCACTACCTCTCTATTGTACGATAAACCATCAGGTGTGCCATACTGAAGAGCAGAGAAAGGGTACTTTTTGGAGAGCAAAACAGCGAGAAAGGGCGGTAAAATGCCTCATTGTTTAGGAATCACGGGCAATATTGCCTGTGGTAAAACTGCTGTCGGACAGATGTTGCTCCAACTAGGAGCGCAGAAGTATATCGATGCGGACGCTATTGTGCATCGTCTTTACAATGTGGGCGGGCCTCTAGCTGCGCGGATAGAGACAGTCTTCGGCTCCGCTGTGTTAGCGGCTGACGGCAGTGTCGATCGTCAAGCGCTTGGTGCCATAGTTTTTCGTGATGCGCAAGCGATGCAGCGTTTAGAGCAGATGGTGCATCCTGAGGTCGGCAAAGCACTTTTGCGCGAGATTGCCCAGGTAGACGAACAAGCAGTTGTGATTATCGATGCGGTAAAGCTGCTGGAGGGTGGATCGGGACGGCTATGCGAGAGCAAATGGCTGATTTTGTGTCCAGAAGAGGAAGAGATGCAGCGTCTGATGCAGCGTAATCAACTGAGCCGAGCAGAAGCCGAGTTACGTGTAGCCTCTCAACCAGATCGTAGTAAACAGCTTTCGCTGGTGGACGAAGTTATTCATAATGGAGGTTCTCTGGAGGAGACGCACACACAGGTGGATGCAGCATTTGTGCGCTATCGCGCGCGATACCTCGATACGTCCGCCATGTCTTCGTAATAGTAAGTTGAACCTGGAAGAAGTATCTATAGTGAATAGAGCTATCTCTTTTCTTCACTATTTTATGTTGCTGGGGTGAAAACGATGCGTTGCCTCTAGCAGCAGGGTAAGCGAGGGCGGGGAATGGAGAAAAGCGTTAGACAAACTGCACATATTGACATGTCAAAAAATAGTACGTATAATCGCGTCAATCTCGCTGCTTCTAAAGGTTGAGTGGTTTGAACATGTTGATAGTGTCGAGAAGCTTCTCTATGCTGTAAGGAATTCAGACAAAGACACAACACCATTCCTGGTGAGATTGACACCGTTACGGACGTATAATAATTCTTGTAAGGGGTTTGTTTCTTCTCGTATGAAGGATGAATAGCAATCATAGCCCCTGCTCCTTTTTTTGCATTGGACTATTTCCTAAAGAAGAGTGTGGATACCCGTGTCATACACACTCGTAAGAAAGGTAGGCTAACTACATGGTGCTTAGACGTATGTCTCGCATCCTGGCCTTAACCCTGGGCTGTTCACTTCTCCTGGCGATGCTCGCGGCATGTGGTGCCGGAACATCGAGTGGGAACGGCAACACTGGCAGCAAGAGTTCTGGGACAATTACGATCAAGATTGGTTCAGAATATCCTACGACGGCGAAAGATGCCGCCTCTGGTCTTCCCGCGCAAAACGGTGTAGCGTATGCGGTCAATGAAGCCGATAGTGAAAATTTCCTGCCCGGCTACAAATTCGTGCTTGATCCGAAAAATGATGTGGGCCCAAGTGGAACCCATGATCCGACCGTTGGTCAGAAAAATGTTAACGACCTGATCGGTGATGCGCAAGTCGCTGCTATTGACGGGCCGTTGAACAGTAGCATTGCGCAGGCGGAGATGCCCTCGGCCAACAGTGCACCAATCGTACTGATCAGCCCGGCGAATACCAATGACTGCTTGACGCAGAATACGCCAGCGTATGAGTGTGGTGGTTCAAACAGCCGTATCACGCAGTTGCGCCCAACGGGTAAGGTGACCTACTTCCGTACGGCTACGTTGGACAAATTCCAGGGTGCTGCTCTGGCTGCATTCGCGATTTCCAAGCAGTATAAAACGGCGTATGTGATCGATGACACCGAGACGTATGGTGTTGGTCTGGCGACAAATTTCAGCACAGACTTCAAATTGTTGGGTGGAACGGTGCTCGGTCGTAAGAGTATTGCCTCGACCAACTCATACGAAAACGTGTTGACGCAGATTGCCTCGCAGAAGCCGCAGGTGATCTTCTTCGGAGGCAATGATTCTACTGGCGGTATTACTATTCGTCAGCAGATGGCGCGTGTGCCTGGTTTGCAGAGCACGCCGTTCATGGTAGGTGATGGTGCGAAGACCAGCACGTTCGCCAAAGAGGTCAGCCCAATTGAAGGTAGTGGCCCGGTGTATGCCACGATTCCTGGTGAGGACCCCACGCAGGTTCCAGCCGCGCAAACTTTCTTGACCAAGTACACGAAACAGTATGGCACTCCTGGAGCGTACAGTACCGGTGCATATGATGATGCCTGGATTATCATGCAGGCGATTAAACGTGTCATCAGTGGTAAAGAGGCGACTGCTCCAGCGAATGCAGGTGATACTGCTAACGCGCAGAAATTCCGGCAGGCCGTGATCAATGAAGTCGCGAAGACGAATTATACCGGTTTGACTGGTCCTCAATCTTTCGATGCTAACGGTGATACCACCAACCGTTCGATTTCGGTCTATACGATTGGAAAGGATGTCAGCGTTGGGGATGGCTGGCAATTCCTGACAGCGGTAAAACCGTCTGTGGGCTAAGAGTCAAGCGTAAAAGGGGGAATGAGCAACGATGTTCATTCCCTTCTTATTCCTGTCGAGAGGAAGAGGCATCATCAACATGCTCTTTTCCTCTCGATTAGAAATGTGAGTAGTCGCTAGCGTATGAAAATGATCTGCTGTATACGCTATGAAGATGGAAATTAGGCGGGAATCAATATGGTAACAGTCATCAATCTGTTAATCGTTGGCATAGCAAATGGAGCAATTTACGCCCTGGTTGCTCTTGGCTATACCATGGTCTATGGCATTATCGAATTAATTAATTTTGCCCATGGCGACGTTTTTATGGTCGGGACATTCCTCACGATCACTATTTTGGGTTGGTTAGGCGTAAACGAGGACACGCAGATAAATTCCTTCAACGTAGGCATTATCGCCAAGCTTGTGCTCACCTTTATTGGTGCGTTTCTGCTTTGCGCGTTGCTGGGAGTTCTTATCGAGCGTGTGGCCTATCGACCGTTGCGTAACGCGCCCAAACTCGCGCCTCTTATTTCCGCGATTGGTGTCTCACTGGTTTTGCAGGATTCGGGTCAGCTTTGGAAGGGTAGTAACGATATTCCATTTCCGAACTATCCGTTTGGTGTGGTACAAATTGGAGCCTTTAGGGTACAGGACGTTGACATCATCGTGCTTGTTTGTGCGGTGATTTTAATGATTTCACTGAATTTTTTGATCTCCTCGACGCGCATAGGACGTGCCATGCGCGCGGTGGCTCAGGACCGCGATGCCGCTTCGTTAATGGGTGTGAATGTCAACCGGATTATTTCGTTTACGTTTTTTATCGGTGCTGGCCTGGCGGGCGCGGCGGCATTCATCTACAGTATGAAGTATACCAATACGACCTTCAACGTTGGTTTTAAACTCGGGCTGTACGCATTTACCTGTGCGGTGCTTGGCGGAATCGGCAATATTATTGGTGCCATGGTCGGTGGATTAATCATAGGCGTAATTGAATCCATGGTGACGTTGATCCCAAACTCGGTTTTGCCCAATGGAGGTGATGCATGGGTCAATGCCTTCATTTTCGCGATCCTCATTTTGATCCTCGTATTTCGTCCATCCGGCCTGTTTGGTCAAAACACGCCTGAAAAAGTATAGATGCCAGGGAGAAAAATATGGCGACGGCAGTAGGCTCTCGTTGGCTACGACCCGAAGATGAGACACGCAGGTTATTGATACGCTGGCTGGTTGTCTTGTTGGTGCCGGTATTCCTCTTTACGTTCCTGTGGGTCGGGGAAGGCATTATCAACAACATTCTCCTGGGCATTTTCGACCCGCAGGATGTGCAGCAGCAATACATGCTGGACCCATTTGGGATTTTCCAGGCCAGTATTTTCATCATCGTTTTCTATGCGGGTATCACCGCTCTTGCTGGCTACCTTGTCGCTGCCGATAGCGGGCGTCGTGGCACGCTAGGCATCTGGCTCGATGTGCTTTTCATGATTGTCGTGCCACTGCTCTTCATTATTCTGACCGACAATCTTTTAATAGGACTGACGCTCTTCGCGATCGAACTGGTCATCTACCTGATTGTAAGACGGTACGTACGCAAAGCGATCAACTACGTTGTACCACCACCCGACCGTATCGAGGTGCTTGGTCCCGAGCAACAAGCGTTGTTGATGAGTCGGGCGAAAGCGGGCGGTTTCTGGTTCGCGACTGCTTTTGTGCTTGTTTCGCTGGTCGCAGATATCATTTTCGCGTTTATCAGCCCTTTTCCCGCCATCATCTGGGGCTGGATTGTCGTGCGCACTTTGCTGTTCCCTGTCGCAGGATACTACCTGGGCGCACTGGGCGGTCGCGTGGCGTTGCGCCGAGCGATTACACCAAAGGCGAATGAGAATGTTGTCAATAGCCTCAATGGCGCATCTGAAAAGATCCGTGGTCGCTCTTTCTTGCGCGGCATCCGTGTCAGCAGGCAGCAACAGTTGGAAGGTCTCTCGACCGCGCGCGCAAGTGAGGAGGCAGCCGATCTCGTGCCGAATGATTTACCTTTGCAAAGTCGAGGCGCACAGCGTTTTTACCTGCTGTTACTGGCCGTTTTCATCCTCTTTTTCCCCGTGCTCGATCCGATTCTCTTCGGCCCTGGTTCAAATGGCCGTATCAGTGGCTACGGGGACCTGGGCTACTACGTGATCCTGGCGCTTGGACTCAATATCGTGGTAGGTTTCGCGGGTTTGTTGGACCTGGGCTATGTAGCCTTTTTCGCCATAGGCACCTATGCATGGGGTATCGTAGGCTCGGCGCAGATCATGCGTTTCTTGCCGGTTGTCTTCAATCCCTTGGTCTGGCCCTGGTTTTTCTGGCCGATGTTGCTGGTGGCCGCGCTCATTGCGGCTTTCTTCGGTCTGATTCTGGGCGCGCCAACACTACGATTGCGCGGCGACTATCTGGCGATCGTGACGCTGGGTTTTGGTGAAATCATACCGTTGTTTTTCCTGAACCTGACGAAGTATACTGGCGGCACGAATGGTATTGTCGGTATTCTGCCTCCCATTACTCCCTGTATTCAGCCGTATTTCTGCGTACAATGGAGTAGCTTCAACTCGGTCCCATTTTATTACTTGATCCTGGTCCTGATTGTGATCAGCATCTTCGTAAATATTCGTTTGCGCGATTCTCGCCTGGGACGCGCCTGGGTGGCACTACGAGAGGATGAGATCGCGGCCTCCTCGTCCGGTATTAACATCACGCGTACGAAGCTGTTCGCATTCGCAGCCGGTGCGTTTTTCTCGGGTATCGCTGGCGTCTATCATGCCTCAAAATTAGGTACCGTGTCTCCGAGTGATTTCAACTATACCGATTCTGTGATTTACCTGGCGATGGTGGTTATCGGTGGATTGGGAAGCATCCCCGGCGTGATTGTGGGTGCAGTCGTCGTCTATTCGATCAACCAGTTTATTCTGGCACAGTTGGATACGCTGGCGTCCGATCCCACCAATGTCTTGCACATCGTGAACGTCTGGTTCCCGAACTTTACATTCAGCAGTATTCGTGATTTATTGTTTGGTGCGACACTGATTATCATCATGATTTATCGACCTGAAGGCCTGATTCCCAGTGCCAGGAGAAAACGCGAGTTGCATCGTCCGCAAGTGGAGGAAGAGGTGGAATTGGGAGCACTCGATGAACCGCCGGGCTCGCTGTCTTTAGAATCAGAAATGCGCGTGGAATAGTATTGCGAGAGAGGAACGAGCATGAGTACTGAACAAACAAAGGTGGGCATGGCTGCGACTGCTACCCCCCCTTCCACCGCGTTACTGCAATTGAACGGTGTTACCAAACGTTTTGGTGGCCTGGTAGCGGTCGAAAATGTCGATTTGCTGGTGAAGCCACGCGAGATTGTCAGCATCATCGGGCCCAATGGCGCGGGTAAGACGACGGTTTTCAATTTGATTACCGGCATCTATCGTCCAACAATGGGCGATATTGTGTTGGACGGAAAGTCGTTGGTAAATCTAACGCCCGATCGTATTGTGCAAAGCGGTGTCGCACGCACTTTTCAAAATATTCGTCTGTTCAATAACATGACGGTGCTAGAAAATGTGCTGGTTGGTCTGCATACCCAACTGAAGACTGGTGTGTTGGGGGCATTGTTTCGTCCACCCAGGGTGGTACGTGAGGAGGCACAGGCGCGCGCACGCGCGATGGAACTGCTTGGTTTCTTTGGACCGGAGATGGTCGCACGCGAAGAAGAGTATGTAATGAACCTCTCATACGCTGAGCGACGACGTGTGGAGATTGCACGTGCGCTCGCGGCCAACCCGAAGATTTTGTTGCTCGATGAGCCAACCGCTGGCATGAACGAGAACGAGACCATGGAGGCGGTGAGATATATTCGTCGTTTGCGCGATGACCTCGGTGTAACGATCCTGTTGATCGAGCATAAATTACAGGTCACGATGGGCATCTCCGATCATATCGCGGTACTCGATTATGGACGCAAAATTGCGCAGGGATTGCCCGATGAGGTACGTAACGACGAGCGTGTAATCGCTGCTTATCTGGGACGCCAAACAACGGAGGACGAGAATTCTTCTGCATCATAATGCGAAGAGTAGAGAGCAAAGGTCAGGAAACAAGTATGTTGCGACTCGTGAATGTAAATACGTATTATGGACCCAGTCATGTCTTACAGAATTTATCGTTGGAGGTGGAGCGGGGCGAGATCGTGTGTTTACTGGGCGCGAACGCGGCGGGTAAAACAACGACCATGAAGACGATTTTCGGCCTGGTGCGCGCGACCAGTGGCACAATCTCTTTTGACGATAAGTCAATTGAGAAGAAACCAACCTCTACCATTGTGGAATCCGGCCTGGCACTCGTGCCCGAGGCGCGGCGTGTCTTTTCGCGTATGACGGTGCTTGAGAATTTGGAAATGGGCGCGTATACGCGCAGTAGCCGGACGGAGATACAGGAAGATATCGATCACGTCTGTCAGATTTTCCCGCGTATTAAAGAACGTTTGAAGCAGACTGCGGGCACTATGTCGGGTGGAGAACAGCAGATGCTGGCGATGGGACGAGCTTTAATGTCACGTCCCACCATGATCTGCATGGATGAGCCATCAATGGGCCTTTCACCGAAACTGGTCGAGACGGTGTTCGATACAATTTTGCAAATTCGCAGCGAGGGCAAAACCATTTTTCTGGTGGAGCAGAATGCCTCGATGGCTTTAAACCTGGCTGATCGTGGCTATGTTTTGCAAACAGGCAAGATCGTCCTGAGCGACAAGGCCAAGAATTTGCTCACCAACGATCTGGTACGTCAGGCCTATCTGGGAGGCGCGTAGGTCCTCTTGCTACCGTTTGTCGAGCTGGCGGTGAAGTAAGGTAATGCGTTGTGCGATCTCGGCCAACGTGGTAACGCCCAACTCCTCCATGTCTTCACGCAGCGATTCCAGACGTTCGAGCAACTCGAAATCGTCGTAGAGTTCGTTGTCTGTATCGAAGTCGTCTTGATCTTCTCCGGACTGTTCATGCGAAGATTGTTTCGCCATAATGGACCTCCTTTTCGTGATCTCACCCTTATTGTACGGTGTCTGGTATGTTCTGTACAGGTCCTTGTTATGTTTTCCTGCCTGATTAGCGCAAAGAAGATCGTGTGAAGACAGACGGCATCGAACATTCCATCAAATCAGGGTTTTAGCACAACCTTGATGCATTCGTCCTCTTTATGCTTGAAGATGTCGTATGCATGTGGTGCTTCATCCAGGCTCATACGATGGGTGATGACGAAAGATGGGTCGATCTGCCCCTCTTTAATGGTGTTCAGCAGGGGATGAAGGTAGCGATGCACATGAGTCTGGCCCATTTTGAATGTCAAGCCCTTCGCGAATGCCGCGCCAAAGGGAATTTTATCCAGGTAGCCACCATAAACGCCGGGTAGCGAGACCGTTCCTCCTTTGCGACATGCCTGGATAGCCTGACGCAGCACAAGTGGTCGATCGGTCGCGAGATGAACTTTTTGTTTCACCATATCGTTGATCGCGCTGATGCTGGTCCCATGTGCCTCTAAACCAACGGCATCGATGCAGGCATCAGGTCCACGGCCACCGGTCATCTGTTTGAGCACTTCGACCACATCCTGGCCCATGTAATTGATTGTTTCCGCCTGTCCCTGTTGCTCCGCCATGCGCAGGCGTTCTGGCACGCGGTCGATAGCGATCACGCGTTCAGCACCAAGCATATAAGCACTTTTGATGGCGAACTGGCCCACTGGTCCGCAGCCCCAGATGGCGATAGTATCTCCGCGTTGAATAGAGCAGTTTTCAGCAGCCATGTAGCCGGTAGGATAGATGTCCGAGATGAATAGAACCTGCTCGTCAGTCAGTTCATCGGGGACTTTGATGGGACCGACATCAGCGTACGGGACGCGCACATATTCCGCTTGCCCTCCCGCGTAGCCTCCATAGATGTGTGAATAGCCGAAAAGACCAGAAGCCGAATAACCATACATGCCCTCGGCGAGCGCAGCGTTCGGATTCGAGTTATCGCAGAGCGACCACAGCCCTTGCTGGCAAAAAAGGCAATGTCCACAGGCGATGGTGAACGGCACCACGACCCGATCGCCTTTCTGTAGATTTTTGACCTCGCGACCCACTTCGACAATCTCGCCCATGAATTCGTGGCCGAGGATATCGCCCTTCTCCATGCTGGGAATATACCCGTCATACAGGTGGAGATCCGAGCCACAGATAGCGGTCGTGCTGACTTTGACGATAGCGTCACGGGGGTTGATGATCATGGGGTCGGGCACATTTTCCACACGCACAGTATGTGTACCGTACCAACAAAGTGCTTTCATCCTGCTTCCTCCTTCTCCCTATTTCTTTCAGAATTTATTTCCGACCTTCGCCGGTAGGCTGACTTTTGATGCTGGGAACTTCGCCTGCTTCCATCAGTTCTTTGAAACGACGCAACGTTTCCAACGTCTCGTATTCCGTTACTTTGCCCAGTGTCGGTCCTAGCACATTGACGAACGGTCCACCGAAACGCGCGTAGTCCAGTGCTAGCGTGGCAATGGTGCCGCGATCACCGGTAGCGGGCGCGAAGGTAACGGTGCCCTCGTTGGCTATGGGAGGATTGCCCTGCGCATGCCAGTTGATCAGGCGATCTGGAACGTCTTGCAGCAGTTCCACATTCCATTCAACAGCCTCACCTGAACTGGTCTTGCCGGTCCAATGGGACGTTTTTTCTCCTGTGGGAATGGCAGAATCGACATGTGCAGTGTAAAGAGGGGTATTTTCAACCTGCCGCCAGAATGTGTAAAGCTCATGAGGGGAGCGATCGATGGTGAGTGAACGATGGATACGAATACCATGCCGACCAGGAAGTTTAGTGATGGTCGTCGATAACGCGTGCATCTCATGGCTATCGCGATCGAGTGCCTGATAGACCGGGCTGTGTCCGCTTACGCCCCGATAGAGCAGGCCACCTCCCAGTAACGCTAGCGCCGCTCCCGGCCAATCAAGACGCAGGATACCGTAGAGCGCGAGTGCTCCACCACCGAATGCGGAGATGAGGCGTTCGGTCCGTCCGACATTGATGCTTTCTTTCTGCGCATCATGGCGCACTGTGTTTTGGTGCAGAGCATCAGTGGTCGATGTAGAATTCATAAGAGATCCTTTCCAGGCTATCCCTGCGAAGAGTGAATGCACTATTCTGAAAATGCTGATGTCATTGGATGTACGAATATATGTTAGAACCGCGATGTTATGCATAGATTGTTTTCAACAAGAGAGGCTGTTTCAGTCCTTTCTATACCACGCTTTTCCTCTGCTCTTCGCTTCGATCTGTAACTTTTTTTGTGCATCTTACAATGACAACGATGTTTTAGCCAGTACCTTCTATCGACAGACATTGTCGTGATCAATATCAGGGAAGCTCTGGGGAATCAGGCGAACTATACGTAGAGGAAAGAGGTGTTGGGGTCCTGGTAGCTCCAACCAGGCTGGCTGTCATTGCCCGCATCCACTAAAACAGGATCTCCCTGGGTTTGTCCCGTTGCATTAATGCTGACGCTATAGAGTCCCGCGCGTTGGTAGTTTGATTGATGCTGCCAGCGAAAAGAAGTATGCGTCAGAAAGAGAAAGTGTTGGCTATCGGGTGCCCACACATTATTGGGCACAGGGCGTGAGAAACCGCCAGAAGTTGTAGCCAGTGGATCGAGGGGATGCAGCACGGGTTGTGTCGTGGTAAGCATCATTGTTTGCTGCTGGGTGGTGATATTGACCAGCGAGAGTGTGTGTTGACTGGCGAGCAGTAGAAAATGACCGTCAGACGACCAGTAGGGGATGCTATCGGCATCGACTGGTATTGTGAAGGAATGACCGTGTAAATCGAAAAGCGTATCGTGAAATTGGGGATTGGAGAGGTCTCTGGTAAGAATATGATTGCCGTCGGGCGACCAGGCAAATTGGCTACAGACGCAATTGGCGATAGGCGTAGTCTGACCGGAAGACGTTCCCAGCAGAAGTTGTACCGTGAGAGGTGTGTAGGGGGTGATGGGTGGTTTGGCGGAGATTGGGAGCGCGTAAAGGAATTGATTGTCGCCGTTTTGTGGTCGCCAGAGCACGCGTTCCAGGCCATCGGAGAGCGGATGACCAGGAAGATTTTCGGATGTAATCACGTGTAATTGTGTGCCCGCGACGGTTGTCGTGAAGAGACCGTTGAGGGAATTTCCTATAGCTAAATAGTGTTGAGTATCATAGGAAAAAGATGGAATGGAATAGGACCCAGGCAACGCTTTGAGCGCGATGCCCACCGGTTGATCGTTCTGAGACACGAACCAATTTCTGGACGCCGTTGTGGTGGTTGATTCCGCGTACAGTAGACGAGTACTGTTGCTGTTCCACAGCATATTGCTGTAACGCGTGGTTGGATTAGAGAGCGCCAGTTCGATAGGTACGCCACCATCGACCCCCACCGTGTTCAGTGCGGATGGCATATCCTCGTAGAGCACGGCTGACGGATCACCTGTATACCCTTTGCTGGCATCTTGTTTCGCGAACGTCGCGTCGATCGTGCGAAAGGCTAGAATGTGGTGATTGGGCGACCAGGCATAGCCGATCACGGGCGTGCTTTGTGCTACGGCAGTGAATGCATTGGTGCCATCAGGATCTACCGTCCATAGCTGCCCATTGCGAATGAAGGCGATCACGTTGCCTCCCAGGTGACCAGGGCTGCACGCTGTCAGGCCTACGAGCAACATGAGCAAGAGAACGACCACACGTTGTTGTTTCATGTGCTGAGTATAGCGGGTTCACGGGTACACGGTCAAGATAGTAGCCTTGACAGCTATCATAGTGTGATGTTCGGCACTCCCTTTTACTTGTGCTCGTTTGTGTGATATCCTGCTTTCGGAATGTTCTCTCGAAGCGAGGTGGGAAAGCGTGTCATCGTCAGTCATCATGAAAAATATTGAACGGACACTTTTTTTAAGAGCTGATGAGGAGCACCGCATCCAACGATACATCGTGGATGCTGTCGCTGCCATCATCGTCACGCTCGTGGTCACGGCATGCATTTTTTTTGCGCACCTCTACCCGACTATTCCAAACATTTCTTTTTTGTATCTGCTCGTTGTACTTGGATTCGCGAGCACGCGTGGTCTTTATGCCGCGATTATCGTCTCGATTGTCGCTTTCTTGTCGTTCGACTACTTTCTGGTCCCGCCCATCTTCACATTGACGATTGGCAAGGCGGAAGAGTGGCTTGCGCTATTCATCTTTCTGGTGACCGCGATTATCACAGGTCAGTTGGCCTCAGCGTTGCGCAAGCGAGCTGAAGAGGCGATGCGAGGAGAGGCGGAGACGCGTGCACTCTATGATCTCGTCAACGCCACAACCAGCGAAGCAGGCCTGGAACGACAACTCCATGTGGTTGCTCGTACCGTACTCGAAAACTTCAAGTCTGCCGGTGTCATGGATTGTGCCATTTTATTGCCGGATGCCCATGGTGTATTAGCATTGCAGGCCGACGCTCAGCAGCGAGAGGCATCGCTATCGCTCTCATCGGATGAGAGGAGTACTGCACAATCGGTATTGGAGCAGGGAAGAATTTTCGACTTGTATGTCGATCCTGCGCTCTCGCAGCCCGGTGCAGTCAATCCGGACGCTCATTACCGTTTTCGTCGTGTGATTACGCAACGGCAGACGGGAAAACGCTACATGCGCTTTGTACCGTTGCGGCACGGGCAGAAGGTGATGGGGGTGGCGCGGCTGATCATGGCTGAGGGTTCGCGCCCCTTTCCACAGGAGCCGTTGGAAAGCAATGGTCGTGATACCCTCAATCATCAGTCAGCCTTTTTCTGGACGTTTCTGGACCAGGCGATCGCCATGGTTGAACGGGCACAGTTGCAGCGCGAGGCGTTGCAGATAGAGTTGCTCAAGCGTACGGATGCCTTGCGTTCGGCGTTGCTCTCCTCGGTATCACACGATTTGCGCACCCCGCTTTCTTCGATTAAAGCCGCGGCAAGTAGCTTACTACAGGAAGATGTTGATTGGGATGAAGAGACGAGACGGAGTTTTGCCGTCACGATCGAGCGAGAGGCGGACAGGCTGAACCGTCTGGTGGGAAATTTGCTGGATATGTCCCGTATCGAGGGTGGGGCGTTAACTGCGGAAAAGGAGTGGTATCCTATCGGTGAGTTGATTCACGACGTGCTGGGGCGTATGCAAGGCTTGTTGCAAAACAGGGTGGTCAATGTGGATATCCCTGATGATGTGCCGCCAGTAGAGTTGGATTACTTGCAGATAGATCAGGTCATCACCAATCTTGTCGAGAATGTGGTCCGTTATACGCCACCTGAATCACCGATCGATATTCGTGTAGAGGTGCTCGATAAAATGATCGAGGTGACCATCGCGGACCGTGGTCCGGGCATCCCCCCGTACGATCTAGAGCGTGTTTTTGATAAATTTTATCGTGTTTCAGGTGCGAAACGACGTGGCAGCAGTGTGATGGGTACGGGTCTGGGACTGGCAGTCTGCCGAGGTCTGATCGAGGCCAATGGAGGCCGTATCTGGGCAAAGAATCGTGAGGGTGGGGGTGCAGTTTTTCATTTTACCTTGCCATTAGCAGAGGAACAGGAAGATCATTTATGAGTAAAAGCGGGGCGCGTATCCTTGTAGTTGATGATGAAATTGAAATTGTGCGTGCGCTGCAACGGAGCCTGGCCGCCCATGGTTTTGAAGTATGGACGGTCAATAATGGGGAGGATGCGCTGGATGGCATCAATCATTTTCGTCCGGATCTGATCTTGTTGGATCTGGGCCTACCGGGTATGAGTGGGCTGGAAGTGTGTAAACGTGTGCGCGAACAATCCAATCTGCCTATTATCGTGCTTTCCGTCAAAGATACGGAACGGGACAAGGTACTGGCACTGGATATAGGCGCGGACGATTATGTGGCGAAGCCATTCGGGGTCAATGAAGTATTGGCCCGTGTGCGTGTTGCCTTGCGGCATAGCGCGCAGTTGCAATCGGGGACGGAGCCAGTGTTTGTGGCTGGACCTTTACGCGTTGATTTCGCGCAGCGAGAGGTGCATGTGGATGGGAAAGAGGTGAAGTTGACCCCGACCGAGTACGATCTTTTGAAAGCGTTGATCAAACATAGTGGCAAGATCATGACGCGTCAGATGCTCTTGTCACAGGTGTGGGGGACAGGTTATAGCACCGAGGCGCACTATCTGCACGTGTACATCGGCCAGTTACGGCGTAAGATCGAGCCTGATCCCGCGCATCCACGTTTCATCCTCACGGTTTCGGGTGTCGGCTATCGCTTCAATGGCGATGAATAATATAATAAGATCGGTACGTTCGTGAAATGAGTAACCTCATGGCTCTCGCTCATACTGCTGAAACTGTAAGGGAAACCTTGTAAGCGTTTGACAGTTTTAAGTATATGAGCAAGGGAGGCTAGATATGTCACCATTGTTTGAGTAGATGCGCGACTCTTCCCTCCGGAGTCAGTTCATAGCGAATACGGTCTGGATTGATATCTTTGTACTCGTCTTCATCCTCGCTTGCGACAACCGTATCTCGCGGATGCAAAGTCTGCCAGACTTGCGAAACCGTATCTGGCGATTCCTGTAAGTAGATGTAGTCGCGAATTGGTATGGCGGCTTTCTGCGCCATACTTTCCGCGCGCCCCAGGTCTTTTTTCGCCTGTAGGTCGTCGAGATAAGGGTCCACGATCTCCATCATACGCGGTGCTTCCGCGCGCGGTTTTGCGTCGGCCAGGTAGAGGAAGAGCAATGGGTGAGTGGTATCGGCGTTATTGATGGCAGCGCGGGCGACGGCAGCATTATGCGTCGAATTCGCGTGCAGAATTGCCAGGATGGCGCCTGGATAAAAGCTGTGCAAGTGGGTAGAGACGAGTGGCGCTGGTAGGCGTCCCTCTCTTTGATGGCGCTCGTAGTTGAAGTACGCGATACTCATACCGAGGATCGTGACGGAGCCACCAAAAAGGGTTGCCAGCGGTTTTGTAACCAGATTTGTGGACCAGGCGACCACGACCAGGAATGTAGTGAGAATGCCGAGGGCGAAATTGATCCTGAACCACGTAAGCCGTGTCGGTGTAGCCCCCGTCGTATCGCTTTCCGTGCCCGTTTCCGATTTGTCATGCAGCATGGGTAATGGTAGCGTGCTGGGTGGTTCTGACTGGTCTTCTGCCCTCTGTTCAATACGTCGGCGCGCGACGAGCGCCCTGCGCAGATCGCGATAACGCACTATATCGAGTCCCAGGCAGGTGAGCGAGAACGCACCCAGTAGCCCGAAAGCGTACATATCACCAAGGATGTTGATATTGCCACGCACAATGATCAAAATGACGATGGGGATGCCGGTCGCGAGCATAATCGAGTAGTGTGGGGTGTCGCGTAGCTTGTTGTGTTTTAAAATAATCGGTGGCAGAAATTCCATGCGCGAGAGTGCCATGAAAACGTGGTACGCGCCAATGATCGCGGTGTTGCTGGCGAAAACCAGTAGCGCGCTGGCGCTGATCGCGACCTCGATACGCAAGAATGTATTGCCCCAGAAGCCAGCCAGCAGCGAGATGATCTGGGCGGATTGGATCGGATCGCCCGCAGCATGTGGCAGCAGCAAGGTAGAGAAGAGGGTCAGGAGAGGACTGGTCAAACCGACTGTAATGACAACAAGTGTCATTGCGATGCCCGCAACGCGTCGATGCGGTTGTTTCATGACCGGTGAGAGCTGTGAAATGCTTTCAAGACCGGAGAACGCCAGGAAAGAGCCAGCAAAACCTGCCAGAAATGTCCCAAGTGTGAGTGGACGACCCGCGAACACCTGTGGAACGAGTGCGAAGAATTGAGCGAAAGAAACATGCGAAAAAACGGTGACCAGGATCGCCAGGTCGCTGATAAACGCGATCACGGCCCCAACCAGACTTACCTTTGCGCTTTCACTGATACCGATCCAGTTGAGAATACCCAATAGCACAAGAATAATGATGGTGACGACCAGGATCAGCAGTTGTATGGTGCCTAGTCCGGGTATGAATGTAGTAATACCCAGGGGAATAATCACGACGCTGAGGTATTGCATGCCGGATAGGCAACTGATAGCAGCCGTGAGAAAGTAATCGACCAGGATAAACATGCCGCCGAGCGCACCGAACCAGCGATTGATGGCCTGCGCCGCTACAGTAACGACGCCGCCACCTTGCGGGAAGCGATGAGTCACCTCGGTATACTTCAGAGTGAGTAGAACAAAGACTGCGAGGGTGAGTGTGACAAAGAAACCGGAGCGGTTTTGTACGGTTTGATAGAGGATACCAGGTGTATAGTAGACCGAGGTACCGATGTCCGCGAAGACGACTGCCCAGCAAAGAAGAGGACCAAGCGTACTGCCGGATGACGCGTGTTCGTTCTCTTGTTCGTTGCCCGTCTGAGCTGTGTAAGCTGCCACAGATTTCTGTGCCATACGTTTCTAAATGTCCTTCAAGCCAGGGTTACATTTCTATAGGAACTTTTGCATCACACTAATGAAGCTGTTGGATATGTGTGTAGCTCTGCGTCATGGTAGCAAAGTCTGGTAACAGTGTAGCACAGTGAATCCCGTGCTGCTATAGCAAAACGGACGAAATCTTGCGCAATTCTTGAGCGAAACGAAAGAATTCTTGAGCAAAAATTGAGCAATCATGAGACAATACTAGAAAGGCGGTATTGAGAGTTCCTTGAGGTTTGAACGCGCTTTCTTGAGTTTATCTTGAGATCAAGCCATTCCTACATTTTTTGATCGCTGATTTGAATGCTTTATGGCCTATGAATAGATTGTTGTTTGTGGAGCAAGCCGATGGATAGGGAGCGTATGCAAGATGATGGGCGTCCAGACCCACAAGCGTTATTGGATCGCTATCATCTGAGTGATAAGCAACCAGACAAGGTCGAACTGGAGAGTGAGGACGCGGAGCAACCGAAAGAGGATGGCCGGGGGCGTTTACGCGTCTACCTGGGTTCAGCCGCTGGTGTTGGCAAGACCTACGCCATGTTGAATGAGGGCCGTCGTCGGCAGGAGCGCGGCACTGATGTCGTGATCGGCTATGTAGAGACGCACAAACGCTCGCAGACGGTAGCGCAATTGGGCGACCTGGCGATTATTGCGCGTAAGAAGATCGAATATCGTGGTGTGACGTTAGAGGAGATGGATACCGAAGCCATCATCGCCCGACATCCGCAAGTAGCACTGGTTGATGAACTGGCGCACACCAATGTGCCTGGTTCGAAGCATCGCAAGCGTTACCAGGATGTGATGGAGATTCTGGATGCTGGTATCGATGTGATCACGACTCTCAACGTACAGCATCTGGAGAGTTTGAACGATCTGGTGCAGGATATCACTGGTATTCAAGTACGTGAGACATTGCCCGATCGCATTTTGGATCAGGCCGACGAGGTCGAACTGATCGACATCGCTCCTTATGCCTTGCGCCAGCGCATGCGCCACGGGAATATCTATCCCTCCGAGCGCATTGAACCGGCACTAAATAATTTTTTCCGCGAAGGGAACCTGACCGCGCTACGTGAGCTGGCCTTGCGCCTGACAGCGAATAAAACCGAGTCACAACTACAGCAGTATATGACCGAGCATGAGATCACCGAGCAGTGGGCTACCAGCGAGCGTGTGCTGGTTGGTTTTGACCATCGTCCACAAAGTCGTTCAGTCATTCGCGATGCCTGGCGATTAGCGCATGGTATGCATGCCGAGTTGATCGCTGTTTCGATCCAGGTCACAGGGTACCAGGCGTTTCTGCGCACTATGGTAGCCTGGTTTCGTTTCGGCAAAGGTGTCAAGCAGTTGCAAGAGGAGCGTCAGGCGCGTGTAAACGAGCACGCACTTTTGGCGGAAGACCTTGGCGCTGAGGTTATTCGTCGCACCAGCAATGATATTGCCAGTGCGCTCGCTGAGATCACCGAAGAGCGACATATTACACAAATTGTGTTGGGGCAGCCCGCGCATAGTCGTTGGGAGGTGTTTCTGCTCGGATCGGTCACCAATCGTGTTTTGCGTCTGAACTCTGATGTCGATATTCACCTGGTGCCTTTGCATCGAAAGGAGTCGAAAGAGCATACACGTGAGTTGGAGCATAGTCATGCATAGCTATTCTATAGCAGAGAAAGAGAGGCAGGAATAGATGGTTTTGATAAAAAGAGTATCTTTGCCAGCTGAAACGAGACGAAAGAGATTTTTTGAGTAGATAGTGGTGTTTGCCGTAGTAATCGGTAGCATGGGGAGAGCACAATTTGATGGATCAGGATGAGACACAGTATCAGAATGATGATAGGGTTGCTAGAGATAGTAGGGATGATGGAGTTGATGCTGAAAATCATGCCACTCTAGTGGGCAAAAACGATATCGCGCGTATCGCACGGACAGATGTGTTGCAAGGAAAATATCCAGGTCACGAGCGTGTACGTATTGTGCGACCGAGCCGTAAAGCGTTGGAAAGTGTAAGTCCGGGGCTTTTGAAGGCCACTGACGAATCATTGTCGCCTTCCTCGGGAGGATCATATGTCTTACACCAAGTGAAGCGAGCTCTGATTGGCGCGCCTATTGCTTCATCGCAAGCCGAGCACGAACGGCTTACAAAAATAAAGGCTCTGGCGGTCCTTTCCTCTGACGCCATTTCTTCCGTGGCATATGCCACAGAGGCCGGAATGGCTGTTCTGCTGTACGCGGGCCTGACGGCTTTGGGATTGATACTGCCTATCAGTATCGCTATTGTCGCATTGCTTGCGATTGTGGCGCTCTCGTATAGTCAGACGATACCGGCATATCCAAATGGTGGTGGTTCCTATATTGTGGCGAAAGACAACCTGGGAACGTATCCAGGATTGGTGGCCGCGGCTTCGCTTTTGATCGATTATGTCTTGACGGTATCTGTAAGTGTGGCGTCTGGGGTGCAAAACCTGGCCTCAATCGGCGTATTCGGCTTTTTAAATCAAAATCACGGAGAAGTGATTCTGGATGTCGCGCTGGTCGTGATCATCACGATCGTGAATCTGCGTGGTGTACGTGAGTCGGGCTCGATCTTCGCCATTCCCACTTACTTTTTTATCGCGACCGCGCTTATCATGATCATAGCGGGCCTGCTCAATGCCTACGTGTTTCAGCATCAGCCATTTATTGCGGCCTTTCATACGCCAACGCATGTCTCTGTTGTTCCCACTGAAGGTGTTTCCTTATTCCTGATATTGCGCGCGTTCGCTTCTGGTTGTTCGGCTATGACTGGCGTTGAGGCTATCTCGAATGGCGTGCCCGCGTTCAAAAAGCCCGAGACGAATAACGCGCGTACGACTCTGATGTGGATGGCGATCGTGCTGGGTACCTTGTTCGTCGGTATCACGCTGTTAACACTGACCTATGGCGCCGCTCCTGACCCTACGGGTCAGACGACGGTCATCGCGCAACTGGCGAGCCATGTTTTCACCGGTCCATTCTCGTTTATGTTTGTCGTTTTCCAGATCGCGGTCCTGCTCATTTTGACCCTGGCTGCCAATACCAGTTATTCGGATTTTCCTCGCCTGGCATCATTGCTCGCGCGCGATGACTTTTTGCCGCACCAGTTCGCCTTTCGCGGTGACCGGCTGGCGTTTACCACCGGTATCATCTTTCTGGCTTTTATGGCGAGTCTCCTGCTGGTCATTTTTAATGGTAGCACCAACGGTTTGATCGACCTGTATGCGGTAGGCGTTTTTATGTCGTTCACGTTGTCGCAATCCGGCATGGTGTTACACTGGTGGCGTTTGCGTAGCCAGAAGAAGAACTGGTTGCATAGCGCGATCATTAACGGTACTGGTGCATTCACGACTGCTTTAGTGGCGATCATTATCGCAGTTACCAAATTCTTGACGGGTGCATGGATTGTTGTTGTCCTGATTCCGTTATTAGTGCTGCTCTTTAAAGGAATTCACACGCACTATAATCGAGTTGAGAAAGAGCGTACGACAACTGTTCCGACCAGGGCATCCGACGTAAAACATCTTTTCATTGTGCCTATCGCAGGCATGGACCGTGTTTCAGTGCAAAGTCTGGCCTATGCACGGTCGATTACGGAGAATGTGATCGCGGTGCATGTCGCCGTGGACGATAATGATACCAAACTGGTGCGCGAGATGTGGAAACGCTGGCGACCAAATATCAGTGATGATGAGAAGACGGAACTGGTGATCATCGAATCTCCCTATCGATCGCTGGGGAGACCGCTATTGGCGTATATCGATACTATTCATGAACTGTATCCCGAGTACACATTGACCGTCCTGTTGCCGGAGTTTATTGTCGCGCACTGGTGGGAGCATATATTGCACAACCAGACAGCATTGCGCCTGAAGGCGGCTTTGCTGTTCCGACCGGGCATTATCGTGACGAGCATGCCGCAGCATCTGATGAGCCGTGTGCCTTAAGCTAGTATGACGCGTGGAGGCGAGAGATGAAGCGGGTGGCAAGAGAGATCTTCTTCTCAACTGCGCGCTTCATCCTTCGCCCGCGCAACCCAGTCGAGTGCCTCGTCCGGAATGCTATGCTGTCCGAGAAAAAGGCTTAGTTGGGCTGCATGTTCCTGCACATGACGTAGGCTGTAGAGTTGCAACTCCAGATAGCTGATTGGCTGCCCTTCTGACCAGGGATACTCGACGGGCTGGCGCACCTGCTTGTCCGAAAGTCCCAGCAGTTGGCTGTGGCACTGCTGGCGCGTGGTTGCAAGATAGGCGCGCAACTCCTCCTTGGTATAGGGCTGTGCGGGTAGAATTTCTATGGAATCGAGTTCTCCCTGAGCAAAGGGAGCAGGGAGAGTAAACTCCTCCTCCGGAACTCCTGAGAGATACAGATTGAGCCAGTTAAGTACGTGAAAGGTGACATGCCAGAACTCTGCGAACTGTGGAGGGAATTCCGATAGTGGGGAATTGTCCCAGACTCGCGCGTTCCACAATGCGTCAGGACAGGCTATCAGGGCGTTTTCAAGCATATCGATGGCCGCGCCGAACTGCTGCCATAAAGCGGTGCGCACTATCGTCTCTATCGATTGTTCAGTCATAACACTCTCCTCTTTTTCTCCCAGGCTATCACAAAAAGCGGTAAGAAACGTTCCTAATACCGGTGGTTCTAAGCAAAAGATAAAGTTGTGGGAAAGGAACGTGAGAAAAGAGGAAGTTGCCAATCGTCATTAGGACGGGTTCTGACCGCATGCGCCAGTATACTAAGGTGGAAAATCGTGGAAAAGCGTTGATTGAATTGAAAGGAACGAAGATGAGAGCATTGAAATGGCATCAGGTGCATGCCTGGCGTTTGTCGCAACATGGCCTCTCCCCGCGTTTCTCATCACCGGATTTCGTTCAGGTTGTGAAGCGCACTGCTGGCATTCAGGCGCAGGTGATGTCAGCTGCTGAACTGGCGGTATGTACCCGTGTACAAGGAATCTCTCCAAAGCATGTCCAAGCTGCCCTCTGGCAAGACCACACCCTGGTGAAGACCTGGGCTATGCGTGGTACCTTACACTTACTTGCCGCGAATGAACTTCCTTTGTATATAGCGGCACGTGACTGGCAGCATACGGAGAGCTGGTCGAAGTATTTCGCTGAGTTCGGTCTCTCAAGATCGCAGCAGGATGCTTTTCTCCTGGCCGTCCCATACGTTTTAGAGCAGGGACCACTGACTCGTCTGCAACTTGCTGATGCGGTAGCCACGCATACAGGGATTGCTCACTTGCGCGATTTGATCCTCTCTTCGAGCTGGGGCACCCCCTTGAAACCTTCAGCCTATCGTGGAGATCTCTGTTTGGGACCAGGCCAGGGGAAGACGGCCACCTTTATGAACCCCAGAAGATGGATTGGACCATGGCAGCCAATCGAACCAAAGCTGGCGCTGCAAGAAATAGCACGGCGCTATCTACGGGTGTATGGTCCGGCGACCTCGGGCGATTTTGCTTTTTGGTGGGGCTGTGGAAAGACTCTCGCCAAAAATCTTTTTCAATCGCTAGAAGAAGAGTTGGAGGAAGTCGAGGTAGAAGGGTGGCGAGCCTTTGCCTTGCGTGCAACTCTTCCGCTCATTCAAAGCGCTGAAACGCTAGAGCAGATCCACCTGCTCCCCTTATTCGATGCCTATACGATCGGCGTGCCACGTGATTGTGAACCTCTGCTCGCGCAAGCCCATAAGCGTCAGGTCTTCAACCTTCAGGGGTGGACCTTTGCGGTCATTCTGGTCAACGGTTCCATCCAGGGAGTGTGGCACTCTACCATCCGACGTTCGCAAACCGTCATCACGGTAAACCTGTTTTCCTTACCTACAGCTCTAATCCGCAAAGGCATTGAAGCCGAAGTGGCACGACTCGGCCACCTCTTCGAGAAGGCAATCTTGCTGGAATATGCGTAAGTTTACCCTATCTATCCGCTTGTCGCGATCAAGGTAAATCGCCGTTGCAGAAAATGCTTTACCCTTGCGTTTTCGTGTGTCAGGCTGTAGAATCAAGTATGGTTCCACTGATTTTTGGTATTGTTGGATCATGCAGGATCAGTCACTTGCCCGCAACATCATCGACGTTCCCTTACATGCTTCACACGAGCCAATCCCCAAGAAAGGTAGCATTAGACTGAATGACCATCACTACTCGACCACATACAATTGGTGAGCTGCGTGAAAGTGGATATAAGGTGCTTTCGGTAAAAGAAGAGATGCGGAAGAACCTGATCCAGAAGATTCGTGACGGAGAAGAGTTATTCCCAGGGATCGTTGGCTACGAGGAGACAGTCATTCCTCAAATCGAAAACGCCATCCTCTCGGGACAGGATATTATATTCCTAGGTGAGCGCGGCCAGGCAAAAACTCGTATCGCGCGTAGCCTGATCAATTTGTTGGATGAATATGTGCCGGTCATCGCTGGTACTGAAATCAACGATAATCCTTTTGATCCTATCAGCCGGGCGGGAAAAGACAAGATCGAAGAGTTCGGCGATCGTACCGAGATCGATTGGATCTCGCGTGACCAGCGCTACGGCGAAAAACTGGCGACACCGGATATCACCATCTCTGATCTGGTGGGTGAGGTCGATCCTATTCGTGTGGCGGAAGGCCGTTATCTCTCAGACGAATTGACCATCCACTACGGCATGATTCCGCGCACCAATCGTGGTATTTTCTGCATCAACGAGTTGCCGGACCTGGCCGAGCGTATCCAGGTCGGCCTGTTGAATATCATGGAGGAGCGCGACGTACAGATTCGGGGCTACAAGATTCGTCTGCCGCTCGATGTCTACGTCGTGGCGAGCGCGAACCCGGAGGATTATACGAACCGTGGGCGTATCATCACTCCTCTCAAGGACCGCGTGGGTTCAGAAATTCGCACGCACTATCCGCGCACCTTGGAGCACGAGATCAATATCATGGAGGCGGAGAGCAGTCATTTCACAAACGATGGTCTGGATATGCTGGTGCCGCAGTTTATGAAAGAGATCGTGGCGGAAGTGACGCACCTGGCGCGCAAAAGCAACGATATCAGTCAGCGTTCCGGTGTCAGTGTGCGTGTCTCGGTCACCAACTACGAGAACGTCCTCAGCAACGCGGCACGGCGCGCACTACGTCTGCATGAGCGCGCGGTCGCTCCACGTGTCAGCGACCTTTCGGCGATCATCGCCTCGACCGCGGGCAAAATCGAATTGGACGCGGTGGGAGATATCAGCGAGGATCGCGTGGTACGCAAATTGATCAACAGCGCGATTGTGAGTGTCTTTGGTGACTACTTCGAGTCGCGCGAATTCGAGCAACTGGTCGCGGGTTTCGAGCGCGGTTTGAATGTACAGGTCGGTGACGACATGCCCGCGATGGAATACGTGAACCAGCTTTCGAAGGTGGGTGGATTGAGCAAAGCCATCGATAAATTGAATGGTCGTGGCAGCCCGGCAACCATCGCCTCATCGGTCGAATTTATCCTGGAAGGCTTGCATCTGAATAGGCGTCTAAATAAGGATGAAGTAAATGGTAAGACACGCTATCGACGCTAACCACGTAGGGCAAATCATACGTTTGCCCAGGTAACGATAAGGGATGCGCACACTATGTTCGAACGATACTCAAGGAATCGCTATGGGTATTCCCGCTGGGATGGCACGCAGAAGATCGATGGCCTGGATGCCGACGATATCCTGAATGCTCTCTCCGAGGACTATCTGGAAGATGGAAATCTTCAGCAGGCACTTAAACGGTTGATGCGTGAAGGTATTCGCGGTGAAGATGGCAAGCGTGCTATGGGCTTGCGCGAAATGATGGAACGCATGCGCAATAGTCGCAAGGAACAGCTGAACCGCTACAATATGGCTTCGGGTGTGATGGATGATTTGCGCCAGAAGCTTGAAGAGATCAAACAGTTGGAGCGCTCGGGCATTCAGAAACGCCTGGATGCTCCATCCGACGAGCAACCATCGCCGGAAGCGCAGGGACAAGCAGGCGATCCGAGCCAGCAGGGGCAACAATCTCCAAATGGAGACCAGCCTCAGCAAGGTCAAAGCGGACAAAAGGGCCAACAAGGTCAGCAGGGACAGCAGCCTGGTCAGCAAGGCCAGCAGGGGTCTGGTCAGCAAGGACAGGGTGATGGCGATGGCCTGTCTCCTGAGCAGAAGAAACGCATGTTGGAGATGATCGCTAAACGCAAGCAAGACTTCCTCGATGGCCTGCCCAATGACATTCCGGGTCAGATCAAAGGTCTCTCGGACTATGATTTCATGGATGAGCAGGCGCGCGAGAAGTTCAACGAACTGATGGAAGGCTTGCAACAGCAGATGATGCAGCAGTTCTTCCAGGGTATGCAGCAGTCGTTGCAGAACATGAGTCCGGAGGATCTTGCGAACCTGCGTGAGATGATTCGTGACCTGAACAAAATGTTGCGTGATCGCCAGGAAGGTATCGAGCCGGACTTTGATGGTTTCATGCAAAAGCATGGTCAGTACTTCCCTGGCGTGAACTCGTTGGACGATCTGATCGAGCAGATGCAGCAGCAGTCCATGGCGATGCAAGGCATCATGGAAAATCTGTCGCCGGACCAGCGGCAGGAGTTGCAGGACCTGATGGATCAGTTGATGGGCGACGATCGTATCCGCGTCGACATGATGGAGCTTGCGCAAAATCTGGAGGCGGTCGCGCCGATGGAGCAGATGCGCACGCGTTTCCCATTTCGCGGCGACGAATCGTTGCCGTTGAATGAAGCGATGCGTATGATGGGTCGCTTGCAGCAGATGGAGGGCCTGGAGGATCAATTTCAAGATGCGCGCCGCCTGGACAATCTGGAGGCGATCGATAGCGACAAGGTGAAAGAACTGCTCGGCGACGAGGAATATCAGTCGCTTGAACAGTTGAAAGACCTGATGAAAACGCTGGAGGACGCTGGCTATATCCAGAAGAAGGGCAACCGCTGGGAACTGACCTCGCGTGGTATTCGTAAGATCGGTCAGAAAGCGTTGCGCGATATCTTCAACAAGATGAAGCGCGATGGCTTCGGGCGTCACGTCAGCCCCTTCCGAGGCACCGGTGGCGAGCGCACCGATGAGAGCAAAAATTACGAATTCGGCGATCCCTTCTTGCTCGATCTAGAGAAGACGCTGAGAAATTCGATCGATCGCCGTGGCGCGGGCACGCCCGTAAATCTGGTGAAAGAGGATTTCGAGGTCTACCGCACCGAATTCACTACGCAATCCTCAACGGTGCTACTCATCGATATGAGTTTGAGCATGGTCTACAACGGCTGCCAGCAGGCGGCGAAAAAGGTGACGGTGGCGCTGGAGAGTTTGATTCGTTCGCAGTTTCCGCGCGACAATCTCTCGATCGTCGGTTTCTCCTTCATGGCCCGCGAATTCAAGCCGAATGAAGTATTGGAACTTGGACCTTACGATAACGCGCGTGGCACCAATATGGCCCACGGGCTAATGCTGGCGCGCCAAATTCTCGCCAAGCAGCGTGGAACGAACAAGCAGATTATCATGGTTACCGATGGTGGTCCAACCGTCTGGTACGAGGATAACGAGTGGCAGTTCGCCTATCCCAGCCCGTTCGCGGAGCAGCAGACTTTGTTGGAGGCGCAACGTTGTACACGCGATGGTATCACGATCAACACATTCATGCTCTACGATGATCAATGGATGGTCGCCTTCGTGAACCAGTTGTCGCAGGTCAACCATGGCCGCACCTTTTACGCCGACAAGGATAACCTGGGCGAGTACTTGCTCGTCGACTACCTGAATAGTAAACGCAAGTTTGTGTCGTAACCATATGGAGATGGAAACAGCGGTATCGCGCGTATTCGTACAGGGTCTCGTACGACTGGGCCTGTTAGAGCAAGCAGGGAGCGAGGATGAGGTGTTGAAGAGCGCCGAGCATACGGCGCTCTATCAGGCATTTCTGCTCTATCGACGTGAACTGCTCGACTGGAATACGCGTTTTAACCTGACCGCCATCAAAGATCCCGGGGAAGTGTTGATCAAACACTTCCTCGATTCTTTGTCTCTTCTGCTGGCCTACGACCAACCCCAAGCTCGCCTGCTGGATATCGGCTCGGGTGCGGGCTTTCCTGGCCTGCCGTTGAAACTGGCGCGATCACAGTGGCAGGTCACACTGTTGGAGGCGACGGGCAAACGCGTGACCTTCTTGCGTCATATGCTGGAAGTGTTGGCGCTAGAAAATGTAGAGGTCGTGCAGGGACGCGCGGAAGACCTGGGCCACGATGCTCGCTATCGAGGCCGCTACGATATAGTAACGGCGCGCGCAGTTGCCTCTATCGGTACGCTGCTCGAATATAGTGCGCCCTATTGTCGTCGCAATGGCCTGATTATCCTGCCGAAAAAGGGGGAATTAGCGGACGAGATTGTGCGAGGCAGACGTGCGGCTGCGCAAATAGGCTCGGTTCTCGCTAAAGATGTGCTGGTTGATCTCCCTGGCCTGGATGATGGACGACGTTTCCTCGTTTGGCAGCAATGCAAGCCCTGCCCTCCTCAATTCCCACGTAGCGGCTCGATCATCTCCAAAAAGCCCCTGGGAAGTTGATTGTATATCGCTACTATTGCTATGCTCATCCGCCGATCGGAATGCACTCTGATTTATCGGGTGCCAGTCGGTTACAATGAAGGTTGGCAACGCAATAGTAGTTGCGTAATCGAGGAGAGGCATCATGAAGCGCATTCTACTGACAGGTATGTCTGGCACTGGCAAGTCCACGATCATTGCTGAACTCGCATCTCATGGATACAAAGCAGTGGATGCTGACTGTGATGAGTTTTCGCAGTGGACGGAGGTTGGAGATTCCGTAGATCCTTTTGGGTCGCCGGTAGAAATAGGCCGGGATTGGACATGGCGAGAAGACCGTATTCAATCTCTCTTGTCTACTGAGGATAGTGAAGTCTTGTTCCTGAGTGGTTGTGCTGAGAACATGTCCAGGTTCTTTTCTCAGTTCGACTCCATAGTTCTGCTGAGTGCGCCTAGCGATGTTATGGTGGAGCGTTTGTGTAATAGGACCAACAATTCGTACGGCAAACAGTCCTCCGAAATCGTTCGTATTCTAAGTTTGAAGCGCAGTGTCGAACCGTTATTGCGACGCGTTGCGGGATATGAGATTGATACTAATGCGCCCCTAGAGGAGATCATAGTAACATTGTTACGGCTGGTGCAATCAGAGGAATGATGTCTGCCATCTCTTCCATCTAACTACTTCATGCATACTTCTTCCTAGAAAACAAAAGTAGATTGCAGCATAACTCATATGTCTTGACTTTTATATCTTTTTGATATATAAATTACTATATCTAAAAGATATAAAGAGGAAGAAGTCATATATGACAAACGAACATATTGAAACAGACCCAAAAGGTGAACCGCTTCGCGATCAGGATAGGGAAGAGGGGAGCCGTGGACATAAACGGCTCATCTACGAACTGTTCGTGCTTGGCGAATTGATGGACGGACCATATCACGGCTACAAGTTGCGCGAAATTCTCAGCAGTCTATTTGGACCTTTTCGTCAGATCAGTTGGGGTATCCTCTATCCTCTCATCCGCCAGCTTGAACGTGAGGGCCTTATAGCCTCCGAGCATGAGACCACGACGGAGACACGTGAATCAGTTGCATCAAGCAACCGACAACGCAGGCATTACACCATCACCACCGCTGGACAAGCACGTTTTTACGCCCTGATGCTCGAACAAGGTGATTACAACGCCGACTATCGTGAACTCTTCATCACCAAGCTCAATAACTTCGATCATCTTTCTGCTGAGCAGCAACTCATCGTGCTTTCCCATTATCGCGGCTATCTCCAGGTTGAGTCGCTCTATCTCCAGGGCGGTGAGCGGCTTGCAGATACAGATAGCGATATCCCCGATGAACAGCGCTCACATATTCATCGCAACATTAGCTTTAAGCAAAGTGGCCTTGCAGCGGAAATTCAGTGGATTGAACAGTACATCAAATCATTAGAGGACCAGCAAGTCAACACCTTGTAACCCTTTAATGAATGTAAGGAGAAAAGAAATCATGCAAGCTATCCGTATTCATAACTATGGCGGTCCTGAAGTGATGCAACTGGAAGATGTATCGTTGCCAGAACCAGGGCCAGATCAAATTCGTGTACGAGTAATGGTTGCGGGTGTCAATTTTTCCGATATTGCCACACGGCGTGCACCTCACCCATTTTTCCCGTCCGGACTTCCCCTGGCTCTGGGTAACGAAGGCGCGGGCGTTGTCGAGGCCGTTGGATCTGGCGTAACTACCGTTAGCGTGGGAGAACGTGTCGTATGGGCGTGGGTGCATGGTTCATACGCGACGCGCGTGCTCGCGCCAGTGCAACAGGTGTTTCCTATTCCCGATACGATCACCTTTGAGCAAGCCGTCGCGTTGATTATGCAAGGCAGTATGGCCCATGTCTTAGCCCGTGCCGTCTATCCGCTCAAACCAACCGATACGTGCCTAATTCAGAGCGTCGCGGGTGGCGTCGGCTTGCTGCTGTGCCAGTTGGCAAAGATCAGTGGTGCGCATGTCATTGGTGTCACTTCCACTGCTGAAAAGGCGCGGATGGCTCAAGAGGCAGGGGCAGATCATGTAATCGTGTACTCTCAGGAGGATGTAGAGACGTGCGTTCGTTCTCTCACGCAAGAACGGGGCGTTAATGTGGTCTACGATGCTGTCGGTAAAGCAACCTTTGAGGCCAATCTCGATTGCCTGGCTGTTCGTGGCACCTTTGTGCTGTATGGGGCAGCCAGTGGGGCAGTTCCACCATTCCAAATATATAGACTTGCTGAAAAAGGCTCGCTGTTTCTGACACAGGTTGCTCTGGTCCACTATATCCGTTCAGGAGAACTTCCTGGTATTCTCCAGGAGCTGTTCAAACTCGTCCTTGAAGGGTCTTTGCATCTTTATATCGGAGCAAGCTTTCCCCTGGCTGATGCAGCGAAAGCCCATGAAGTTTTGGAGCAAGGACAAACTATTGGGAAAGTGCTCCTGCATCCCTAGCAGGGTTGGTGAGGGTGAGCAGACACGATAGAGCCAGTCTGGTGATCTCGTCATAAAACGGTAATCCAGGCTTTTCTATCGACATTGACTCCAACGCGTTCGCCCCAGAGCAGGTGGGCGAGTATTTCGGCTGACTCGACCAGGCGCGGGCCGGAGCGGTTGAGATACGCGTTGCCATCGATAGCATAGACACGACCAGAGCGCACAGCTTGCAGCTCATTCCACTCTTTGTGTGCTTGCAGTAAGGGCACATCTTGCAGGGTGCGTTTCAGATCGTAGCCGCAAGGGGAGAGCACGATCACATCAGGATCAGCCTTGCATAACTCTTCCCAGGTCAGCCAGGGGGAGTGCTGACCCACATCGCCGAAAACCGATATCCCGCCCGCGTCTGCCACCAGTTCAGGCACCCAATTGCCTGCCGCCATGAGCGGATCGATCCACTCGATCATTGCTACGGTCGGTTTGGGTTGCCACACATCGGTTTTTGTTTTCAGGGCGGCAAGGCGTTGCTGGTAGCCCTGAACCAGGTGTTGCGCTTGCGCTTCTCTATCGAGCGCTCGCCCCAC
>CAZZWK010000015.1:0-47358 GCA_964657925.1 uncultured Dictyobacter sp. | reverse complement strand
GGTAGCCCTGAACCAGGTGTTGCGCTTGCGCTTCTCTATCGAGCGCTCGCCCCACACGAATGACATCTTCCCACACATCCTGCAAACGATAGGGCGCGAGTGAGACAACGCGTGGATGTAGTCCAGTCAATTGATCGATAGCCTGCACCACATCGCGTTCACTGACTGCGCAGACCTCGCATTGCGTCTGCGTGAGAATCACATCAGGCTGCAATGCCTGTACCTTCTCAATATCGATTGTATAGACGCTCAATGCTTTGAGGGCGGGATTTTCTGGCATAACCCGCTGTCTGGCAACTTGCTTGACCTGGGCATCGATCTCCGCGCTACTGACATCCAGCGCGATTTGCACCGTGCTAACCACTGGCAAGTTGGCGACTTGCGCTGGGTAATCGCATTCGTGTGATCGACCGACAAGGTCCTTGATGCAGCCAAGCTCCGCCACTATTTCTGTCGCGCTGGCGAGCAAAGAAAGAATTCGCATGCTACACCTTCTTATCTCAATGCGTTTTTGGGGTAACTATCGTCAGGGACGGGCACGGCTAAAACGTCCTGGATATGAATTGTTCTCGTGCGTTGAGGACCGACTGAGATCATCGCTATTGGGGTTTCAAGCGCCTGCTCGATACGACGTAAATATTCTTTCGCCGCCGGTGGAAGTTCCTCATAGCTGGTGACACCCGTTGTATCGCACAGCCAACCAGGAAGCTCTTCATAGACAGGCTCACAGGCGGAGAGATCGGACGAACTTGCTGGTAGGGTGTGAATGACCTGCCCGTGTAAGTTGTACGCGGTACATATCTTGATGGTGGGGAAGGTATCGAAGACATCGAGTTTGGTGATCACAATCGCGTCTAGACCGTTCATCTGGGCCACGAAACGGCCTGCGACCGCGTCGAACCAGCCACTGCGACTGTTTTTGCCGTTGTGAGTGCCATGTTCCTGGCCGCGTTGGCATAAAAGTTCGCCGGTCGCATCGAACAGTCCGGTCGGCATAGGTCCGCTACCGACGCGGGTTGTGTAAGCTTTATAGACGCCGATGACGCGGTCGATTGAGCGAGGAGGCAGACCAGCACCGACGGCGGCGTTGGCCGCGACTGTGGATGAAGATGTGACATAGGGATAGCCACCGAAATCGATGTCGAGTAGCGCACCTTGCGCACCTTCCAGCAGGATGGTTTTGTGCTCGTAGAAAAGCGCGTCATGCAACATCTGCTGAGTGTCGGCGATGTGAGAGCGAAGTTGGAGGCCGTACTGAAAATATTCACCATGAATTTCTTCCAGTGAGAGCGGTGGTTGACCGTAAATCTGCGTAATCATGCGGTTTTTTTGTTGCAGGATAGTGGAGAGTTTCATACGGAATGTATCAACATCGAGCAGGTCGGCCATGCGAATACCCGTGCGCGCGTGTTTATCCACGTAAGCGGGACCGATGCCGCGCGGACTATCGACCATATCGCCTCCCAGCGCTTCTTCCTCCAGTCGGTCGAGCAGGAAGTGATAGGGCATGACCACATGGGCACGTTCGCTGATGATAAGCCGGGAGATATCAATGCCGTATTGCTCTAATTGCTGCATTTCTTCGAGTAAACCCTTGGGATCGACGACCATGCCATTGCCGATGATACACGTTGTGTGAGGGTAGAGGATGCCTGATGGGACCAGGTGAAAGGTGAATTCGCCGTTTTCATGGACCACGCGATGCCCTGCGTTATTGCCGCCCTGGTAACGCACCACGTAGTCGACATGCATCGATAGTTCATCGACAATTTTCCCTTTGCCCTCATCACCCCATTGGGCTCCGATAACTGCTACTACCACCATAGTCTTGTCTTCCTCTCAGCTCTATCGTTTTATCTCTTTGTGTGTTATATGTTGTCTAGCTGTTTCATTATGCAAATGCTAAAGTACATTCCGCATTTTGTCGCTGTCAATAGTCAGGATTGTTGAATATAGTCGAGCAATAGTTGATCTGTGATCTGCTCAATAGGTGCGCGGTTGTCGGTGAAGACCAGCCCACCATTTGCATGGGCAATGGCCGCTACCGGTGTAACCTCGCTTGCCACCTCGCCCATTGTGGTGCCAGGAGGTTGGCGCGAAAGATTGGCACGAAACGTAGCAAGCGATGTAGGTTGCGCCGTTGCCATAATTTCGGTGTTGAACGTTCCTGGAACATTGAAGGTATAGACACTGGGGAAAACCTGGCTCATCGTATTGACAAGAGCCTGCACGAGTCGATAATCGCTGCCGGTGTGGGCTGTATTCAACGCGACCACGCCGGTCGATGAGAGGTGAGCACGGAGTTCGCTGAAGAATTCATGCGTTGTCAATTGAAAAGGGATGTATGGTTGCTCGAAGGCATCGATGGCGATCACCCCATATTGGGCGTGGGTGGTCGCCAGGAAGGCACGTCCATCTTGTTCATAGACGTGCAGGTTAGGCTCGTTCATAGCAAAATATTTCCGCCCAACCTGCACGATGGCGGGATCGATCTCGACACCATCGATCGGGACAGATCCGTAGACCTGTGTGAACTGGTGCGCGATGGTGCCGCCCGCGAGACCGATGATCGCCACGCGTTTGAGCTGCTGTGGCTGAAAATCTTGATTGAAGTAGGGTGCGGCCAGAAAATAATCCCAGTACCAACCGGTAAGCACCTGATTTTTGTCTGGGTAATAGACGGAGTGAATGGCCTGGCCCTCGTTGAGGATCAGCTCACGCGTGCCACTGGAGTCCTGGGTAACTTGAATATAGTTGTAGAGCGATTCCTGATCATAGATCAGGTTGGGAATGACTTTGAGTGGGCCCAGCGGCACGATGAGCAGCAGGATGGAGAGAACGGCGAGCACGGGTGGGATGACAAAAGATGGGCGCCACAGCGGGCGAATACCCCATAGTGATACCACAAAAAGCACGACGCCAAAAATGAGCAATGTGCGTCGTACACCAAAAGTTGGAATCAGCCAGAGAACCGGTAGGAACGCGCCTAGAATACTGCCCAGCGTTGAAATTGCATAGAGGGAGCCGCTGGTACGTCCGCTTTTGCGAATATCATTGGTGAGTACACGAATGGCGAATGGCGAAACCAGGCCGAGTAAGATGACGGGTATGGCGAAAAGCAGCACCGAGCCAACCAGTGAACTGGCGAAAATACTGACCGAGATATCCGCCAATCCGGTGACTGACCAGTTCAGAATACCCTGGCAAACGAAGGGAATGATGCAAATAGAAATTCCAACGATGGCAGTAATGGTGCAAAGGAAACTTTCGTGCGGATAGCGGTCGGCTAAACGTCCCCCAAGGAAATAGCCAATGGTGAGATAGAGCAGGATCAGTCCGATAAGGATGCCCCAGATGAAAAGTGATGTGCCAAAGTACGCGCCCAGAAGACGTGAGGCACACATTTCTAGCGCGAGACTGGTCATACCACCGGTAAATACCAGGAGACTCAAGTAGTATTTCACAACAGTTGCTTTCTATGTTAACCAGAGCGGTTTTACAGTGTTGTTGATACATCAGGGAACGTTTATCAGCGCGTCAATTATGTGCACATCCAGTAGTTCCCCTCTTCCCCGCTGAGGTTATAGAACAGCGTAGTTCCTATGGCTATTATAGCCTACGCACCGATGCAAAACTAGAGGGCGCTTTGCGTTTCATTTTTGCTCACCACCGTCAGTTGTTGTAACCCCTCTTCTTTAAAGTGATGGTACGCGAGTATTTTTTGTGTGCTGAGCAGGGCACCAACGGTATCGCTGTCGTCATTGCTATAAAAAGGACCACAGACGATCAGCCATACCCAGGGAATTGCCTGTTCAATGTTGACCCGCTGCATGTTTTCTCGATCGGTATCACTGGCGCGCGCGAAGCCAGTAGGGTGACTGTGATAGACACCAATAATTGCGTCTGCATACAGAAGTTCCGCTTCGACCAGTTCCTGGGGATCGAATTCGAAATATACGGGCGAAGAAAATGTGTTTTGCAGCGGAATCGTCTTGGTGATGTACCAGTTGCCCTGCTCGTCGACCGTTCCTAGGAGGAGGCCACAGGCTTCGATATGTCGTCGTTGACGAACATCGGCCTCAAGAGTGTGCTGAGCGCTTGTATTCAAAGCAACCTGTACGTTTGTACGTAAATGCATACGGTTATGTCGCTCTATCTAGATTATTGGCTGGACGTTGACTGAACGCTCGATGATGTCTCATAGTTATACTGGTTGCGTCGTTGTCGCCAAAAACGCCGAAGATGGGAGTGTCTGTAGATCTTTGAAATGGTCGACAGTGATATTGGGTAAAAAGCCCTCTGGAAAAGCCTCCAATGCGTATTTGCCCTGTTTTACGAACACAGTAGTGAGTTTGTCACCTAAGAGTTTCTTAGTGTCCGACAAGATCTGTGGTTTGTCATCGATAATCGCGAAATGCTCGGCTGGATAGCTCTGCATGATCTCATCGAGATGTTGCTGTTTGTGCACAAAAAGCATAACACGACCATCGACCATTTCCGCCAGGTCGCTGTTCAGAATTTTTTCGGATTGGTAGCGCAGGTCTCCATCAGAGACGATCACGGTGGTGCCGAAGGTGGAAAGATAGCGCAATGTTTTGTCTACCTGAGGGTAGAGGTCTTCGTGGAACGGGTAGTTTTCGAACATAGAATAGACATGTTGATAGGTTTGTTCATCAAGTTGAGAGAGTGGGATCTCTTCGCGAAATCGGCGCAACGTTTCAGGAATATCGACCACCTCTTCGTCCTTGCGCACCCGCTCATAGGTATCCCAGTAGCGCTCAGTCAGCGCTGCTCCAAGCTCGGTTTGTAGGAAAGCGTTCTCTTTTTCTTTGACGGTATCGTTGGCGAGTAGCGTGTTATCTACATCGATCCAGAAGGTTAGCGTTGTCATTGCACACATCTCTTTCGTTTATACTGTATGGTGATATCGTATTGTATGGCTGAGAAAAGCAAATGGGACTTGCCTTCCCGCATAAAACATGTGGGTAAAACAATGCATGTGATTGTGCTGTGTTCAAGAAATTCGCGTCGAATGACGCGCTATATATACAGGTAGGGTATCACTTCTGATCGTCTTATCACAAGCATACCTTGTAAGAGAAAACGGAGTTTGCAGAAGCATAGAAGGATAGCCGATGAGAGTCATTTTTCATAGCAAAGATTTTACCAGTGTCGAGGGCTTAGGTTTTGGTTTTGTCAATCGGCGTCCAATGGCCGATCCATGGAGCTATCGAGGCCGTATTCAGCACCGCCAGTGGCAGGGAACGTTTGAGTGTAGCTGGGCCGGTGGTTCGACATCGGCCAGATCATCTAGCGACCTGATCTGGATTGCGCAAGGCGATGCCCGACTGTTTGGCCTGGCCGCTGCACTGAAATCGCGTGGATTTGCTGTGGAGGTCGAGCAAGATGCAAATGAGACACGAGAAGGACGTTGAAAAGAGAGTGTGTAGCCCAGCCAGAGATAGGAGAAACGTAGGCTGGTAGCCAAAACGATTCGACATCCTTGACTCGTTGTGCTAATATCTTAGTGTGGAGGTCGGATATTAGTCAAACCTAAGAGAGTGCTGACACGAGACACTGATACAAACAAATATACGAGTTTGTTTTGGTGTCAATAAAGCGACTGGTTGTTGCTTGCTAGTTCGCCTGCCGTCCATACTACATTCTACACTGAAGGATTTTGTTATGTCGAGTAAGCCTCTATTGGTATCATTGCCGAAAAGTTGGTGGCGTATAGCATTGTATGCTTTGCTAACCATCGCGGGCGTGGCAGTTGCGGGTATATTGGTCTGGCAAGGAATTACTGCATCAGGCAATCCCGATCCTACTACTGCGCACATAGGTCATGGTGCGGCCATTGTCGACACTGGCGTGCTGGTGTTTCGCGAAGGGTTGGAATGCATACTCGTGTTATCCGCGATCACCGCCAGTATGATGGGCTCAAACAAATCATACCGTCGCCCGATCGCTGCTGGTGGCAGCATTGGCTTTATCGCGTCGATCATCACATGGTTTATTGTGGTTGGTATTCTAAGCAACCTGGCGCAGAGCGTTTCGGCTTTGAATGTGCAAGCCGGTACCGGTCTGCTGGCGATTGTCGTGCTCGTGATCATTATGAACTGGTTCTTCCATAAGATTTATTGGACTGGTTGGATCTCGTTGCATAATCGTAAGAAAAAAGAGTTGCTGAAAGAGGCGAATAGTTCATCAGCTAGTGCGCAATCAAAGCTTTTCGGTGGTTTGGCTCTGCTCGGTTTCTCATCGGTGTATCGCGAGGGCTTCGAGGTTGTGCTGTTCCTGCAAAGTCTACGCTTGCAGGTAGGCTCGCTCGTGGTCCTGGAAGGTGTGTTGATCGGGCTTTTCTGCACTGTTATCGTTGGTATCCTGACTTTCATGGCGCATCGCCATCTTCCCTACAAAAAAATGCTCGTTTTGACTGGCGTCCTGCTGGGTGCCGTGCTGCTGGTAATGGTGGGGGAAGAGGTGCAGGAGATGCAACTTGCTCACTGGATTTCGACGACTACCATCCCCTGGCTGGCACCGATCGTCCCCGACTGGATGGGCCTGTGGTTCTCAGTCTTCCCCAATGTCGAGTCGCTGCTGGCGCAGTTTATCGCGGCGGTGCTGGTGATCGGTTCGTTTGCATGGGTGCGTTATCAAGCCGGTTGGAGACCACTCGGACGTGCAAAGTGGGTGGCGCAGCGACCGGAAACACCTCCACAGGTGGACAATGCACGCTTGGTGGATAGCACGCCCGCTCATAGTCGTAGCTAGCTGTTGAAGAATTGCTGCCATAAAAACTATACTCCCTTCAGGAATAGACGTAGAATGGTGTTCTTGAAGGGCGCTTTCTTTCCTATTTGTCAAGATGACCTGATTTCTTACTGTTGCGTAGTTGAGGAATAAGCGTATGGTTGAGCAAAAACGTGTGTTGTTGCTGATGTCACCGGCGACCTATCGTGCTGGTGCTTTTTTGCAGGCGGCTGAGCACATGGGATTGAACGTTGTGGTGGGGATCGATCTACCGGAAACCCTTGCGGACTACTGGCATGTCCCGCTGGGACTCGATTTTATGCATGTTGCCGCCTCTGTGCGCGAGATACAGACCTATGCACATGAGCATCCATTTGATGCTATCCTTTCGGTTGATGACAGCGCCAGCGAACTCGCCGCGCATGCTAGCCGCGCGCTCGGGTTGGCACATAACTCACCAGAGTCGAGCGAGGCGGCGCGCGATAAATTCCTGATGCGTACATTGATGTCCGAAGGTGGCGCGCCCTGCCCTATCTTTCGCCATTTCCCGCTTGATGGCGATGCCGAAACGATCGCTGCACAGGTAAGTTACCCCTGCGTGCTCAAACCTCTACGCCTCTCAGGCAGTCGTGGCGTCATACGCGCGAATGATCCCTCTGAATTCGTGCAGGCATTCAAGCGTTTGAAACGGATGTTGCTTAACGAAGGTTATCTTGAAGAGCGCACGTCATTTCTAGTCGAAGATTTTATCCCCGGCGGCGAGGTAGCGCTGGAAGGTCTACTCACCGATGGACAGCTTAAAGTGCTGGCCCTTTTCGATAAGCCTGATCCACTCGACGGTCCCTTTTTTGAGGAGACAATTTATCTCACGCCATCGCGCTACTCTCAGCAGGTGCAGCAACAGATCGCGGACTGCGTCGCCGTGGCATCAGCCTCGCTTGGTTTGCGGCACGGACCTGTGCACGCCGAGCTGCGCGTGAATGAGCGCGGTGCATGGATGTTGGAGATCGCGGGCCGTTCGATTGGTGGTTTATGTTCCACCGTCCTGGAATTTGGCACGGGTATCTGTCTGGAAGAATTAATCTTGCGCCATGCCATCGGCGATGAGATCGACTCGTTCGAGCGTGTCTCGGACGCCGCCGGTGTGATGATGATTCCTATCCCTGGCGCGGGCATCTTGCGTGCTGTGCAGGGCGTAGAGGAGGCGAGCGCAGTGCCAGGCATAACGGGCGTAGAGATTTCAGCTAAACTGCACAATGGTCTTGTGCCTTTGCCCGAAGGTTCAAGCTACCTCGGCTTTATCTTCGCGCGTGGCGACTCGGTCGATAGAGTCGAGCACGCTATTCGTCAGGCGCACCAGTGTCTGCATTTCGATATTCGTCGCGAGATCCCTGTTTTGCGTTGACATCTCGTCTCCAAAAGAAAGTGAAAAGAGCGTTTGGAGCAGACTATTGTTTGTCCAGATGCTCTTTTCGGTCTACGAAAGATGGAGTCCGAGCTCTCTAGTTCTCTTTTGCCAGTGGTGATTCGTCGTAGTGGGCGAGCAGGTCGGCGGGATCGTCGTAGATGGCAATCGCTTGAGCGAGGTCCTCGTCTTGCCAGCCACCGCAGCGAAAAGCAATAGTACGCACGCCATCTTTAGCCGCCGCCTCGATATCATAGGGCGTGTCGCCGAGCATGACAACCTCTTCTGCTGCACATTGAGCGCGTTGCAGCGCCGCGGTAATGATATCTGAATCGGGTTTCGATTGGCTGGCATCCTGAGAAGTCACCGCTTGTTCGACGAGGTCGCCCGCCTGCGGACCAATAATCTGCAACGATTTTTGCAGTTCATCCGGCTCCGCCGAGGTGGCGACGACGAGTTTCAGTCCTTGTTCGTGCATACGTTGTAACAGGTCTTGCGCGTGCGGAAAGGCATGTACCTGCGGAAGATAGCGTGAGGACGAGATTTCTTTGCGACGCTGACTGATCTTTTGGCCCTGGTCGCTATTTTTATCGACGCCGAGCACTTCCGGTAATACCTTGTCACCGCCCATTCCAATCAAGGGACGCACCTTTTCGAAGGAGGCCGCGTAGCCATAGTCGTGCATGGCATCAAGCCAGGCATGTGCCTGCGCATCATTGCTATTAACGAGCGTGCCATCAATATCAAGCAGCACGCCATGAACAGTCTGTGTCATAATAATCGAACGATCCTCTCATAGAGTAGATATGGAAAACAAAAGAATTCTTATAGCCGAAAGGTAGCATAGACTGCCAGTTACCAGGCTGATGGAGTACATTTTCGGGTCTGGAAATTGAGTGTCAATGTATACACGGTTGAAAAGCAGGAAAAAGAACTTTACTTGCCTTGATTTTTGTATGGAATAAGCATACTGTAAGGTTATACATGGCACCCCGGGTAGGCGCGGACACATCTAGGACCTATCCCCCGCAATGTCTGTCCCTCGTGGGCGCGCACCGGCTTCGTTTGCGTTCACTCACCTACGTAGCGAATGCACCACTTGTGAAAGGAAAAATAAATGGTAACGAACGCGATCAACGGTTTTCATCACCTTACAGCGATTGTCGGTGATCCACAACAAAATGTTGATTTTTATACAGGTATCCTGGGACAACGCCTGGTGAAACGAACGGTCAACTTTGACGATCCAACCACCTATCATCTTTACTATGGAGATGAAGTGGGCACGCCAGGCACAATTATGACCTTCTTCCCCTGGCCCAATGCACCAAAAGGTAGCAGAGGGACGGGACAGGTTGTCGATGTTGCATTCTCGATACCTACAAATTCTCTTGGTTACTGGACTGAGCGCTTGTCGCAGCACGGTGTCGCATTCAATGGTCCAACCTCGCGTTTTGATGAGCAGGTCATCTCCTTTCTTGATCCGCATGGACTTTCGCTCGAATTAATCGCCGCGCAGCAGCCAGATACACGTAGTGGCTGGACGCAGGGACCGCTACCAGCAGAGTACGCGATTCGTGGTTTTTATAGTGTAACCCTGGCCGAGCGAGATCAAGAGCGTACCGCTGCTTTGTTGACCGAGACACTGGGTTTCCGTTTCCTGAAACAGGAAGCGCATCGTTTTAGATATGTGTTGGGTGACGGTGGTCCTGGTGCGACCGTCGACGTTTTGAGTCTACCGGAGCAAGCGCGTGGGCGTATCGCGGTCGGCACCGTGCATCATGTCGCCTGGCGCGCTGAAGATGACGCGGAACAGCTTGCATGGCGTAAACGCTTACTCGATCAAAGCAGCGATGTTACTCCTGTGCTGGATCGTCAGTACTTTCATTCCATCTACTTTCACGAGCCGGGCGGCGTGTTGTTCGAGATCGCGACCGTGCCACCAGGATTCGCCATCGACGAACCGGTCGAGCAACTGGGAACGCATCTCAAACTGCCACCCTGGTTGGAGTCGGACCGCGCGCGCATTGAAGAAGCGGTTTTGCCGATACAATTGCCAGAAACAAATGCCGGTACGTCCAAAAAGTAAGATAGTGAACGAGAGTACTTTACCGGTTTGCATGTTAACGTGGGAGGTTTTGATGAATAGTGATCGTATCACCAATAGCCCGCATCAGGGGCAGCCTGTGCTGCATGCTGGTGCAGTGCTTGAGAGGGCAAGTGCGGCCATGATTATGCTGCATGGTCGTGGGGCGACGGCTGAGGATATTCTGAGTCTGGCCGCTGAATTCAACCAACCCGATTTTGCTTATCTCGCACCGCAGGCGGCTAACTCCACCTGGTATCCCAATAGTTTTCTGGCTCCCCTCACCAGCAACGAACCTGGACTTTCATCCGCATTAGCGGTCGTAGCGGGGCTGCTTACAAGGCTAGATCATGTGGGCATTCCAGCTGAGCGTACTATCTTGCTGGGATTCTCGCAAGGTGCATGCCTCTCACTAGAGTTCGCGGCGCGCCATGCGCGTCATTATGGTGGCATCGCGGGTCTCAGTGGTGGATTGATCGGTCCAGATGGAACGCCACGCGAGTATACTGGTTCGCTGCTGGGAACGCCTGTTTTCCTTGGTTGTAGCGATGTCGATTTCCATATTCCAAAAGATCGCGTACTTTTTTCTGCTGACGTGCTGAAGAGGCTGGGCGCGCAAGTAATGGCAAAGTTGTATCCAGGGATGGCTCATACCGTTAATGAGGATGAATTGGAACGAGTCAGAGCAATGATGCGGTCTCTGCCAGCCTCCCAGGTGTAGTACTCTGTCAAACCACATTCGAATCCACGGTAGGAGCCGATTTATCGTCTGCTCCCTTGGCTCATGCGGCATTTATGACACAGTCGGCGGCTTTCAATGTGGTTTGACACAGCACTAGTGGCATCATGACAAAAATACTATCCAGCTAGTGGAAAGTAGACGTTTCCTTCGACATATGAGATACTCAAGGGGAAATACTGCTTCTGCTCTCTGGAGGTTTTCTATGTCCTCGACATACCCAATGTATGGGAATGTGCCAGGTCAATCATGTAAACGTTGTGGAATGCCCCTTCCTCCCAATCAGGTGCGCTGTCCGCGCTGTGGTTTCGATGCGCCGGTTGGGCAGTCGAATCCACAATCGTTGGCGGGTGGGCTGCTTACCAATCAGACACCTCCAGGCATGACATCGTCGCCCAATTCAATGGCTGGCTTCCCGTCGACCGGCCAAAATTGGCAGGTATCCAATCCGAACTCATTTCAGGGCATACCGGGACCAAATGGACAAAATACGCAGCCGCCATCGTTTCCGGGCATCGGACAGCGTGCTCAGTCCACTTCGCTGTCGGGCGTACCAGGGGTGGGAAGCTCTTATGCGCAACCCCAGTCCTTTCCAGGTATAGCTGGGCGCAATCCTCAGGCTCCATCATTGCCAAGCACGCCCACGCCTGGACAAAACATGAGACCAGTATCGTTCTCAGGGGTGGCGGGCGCAGAGAATTATGTTCCTCGATCCGCATCACTTGTGGGTATGACAAGGTCAGAACAACGCAATACGCCTTCATCTCTCAATAACGTGGATCGACCTCAGCAGCCTTCAACTGATACGATAGTTGGAAAAACCAAGCGTAAGGGCAAAGGACGAACGATCCTTTTGACTTTGCTGCTCGTCTTGATGGTCATGGTGGCGGCGACTTCGGGTTATGTGCTGTTCACGAGTATTACAGCGGGGAAAGCCGTCAATCGGCAGCCTGTTACCCACGTGATGAATCCTTATCCATCTTTGAAAGTGCAGCCGTTATTCGGCGATTTTTTTCGTGACAATAGCAGCCAGTGGGACCTCGATAGCCAGGCGGGCAAGTATACAGCGAAGATTGGCGGCGGCAATTTAACGTTACAGGATGCGAATAATACAGTGTTGCCAGAGTTTTTACCTACCAGCCAGCCATTTAGCAATTTCAAGCTACTGGTCGACGCCGAGCAAGTCAGTGGCAATGCTAAAAATGGCTATGGTGTTTATATTCGCGCATCAGTCAATCAGCAAGGCATGTTGACAACGTATTATCGTCTCGAACTCTACGGCGATGGGACATACGCGATCTTTAAGGGCATGTTGGACGCAAATGGCAATCCGAATCCCAATGCTGTGAAGATCGTGAGCTATACGCCGGATGCCGCCGTGCATAAAGAAGGCACAGTCAACCATATCACGGTTGTCGCGAACGGATCTTCTATCACGTTCATCGCCAATAATCAGCCGCTTTATGCCTTCTCCGATAGCGCCTACACCAGCGGTTCTATCGCGCTTTTCGTTTCCAATCCTCAGGACGTACCAGCGGGCGTGGTGGCGAACTTCTCGAAACTGGCGGTTTTTCCACTGAGCTAAGCCGTAACGAGCCTGTTTGTGTTCTTGCCTCTGCCCAAAAATCAGCTATAATGAAATCTGGTCCTCTTACCTCTCAAATCTGATTTTCCTTTCAAGCAATTGGAAATAAGCGATATTTGTTGTGATTAAAGACAGGTAAATAGCGTGTAAAGAGACCATTTTGCAGTGCAATAACATGTAGAAGAGAATAGACTATGAGCAGGAATATGCAAAGAAATGAGAAGAATAGCCGCAACCATCGTTTGGATAAAGCAACTGAACGTTATAATGCACTCCGCAACAAAGGCAACACCGTAACCGAGGATGAACGATTGCTCAGTCGGCCCGCGGTCCCGCTGGTGAGTCCTACCGATCCAGTGCCGCGCGAGTTGATCCAGGAAGAAAATCATGCGTTCGAGCGCGCGGTCAACTTCGATTTCACTGTGACCGATCCATGGCGCGTGTTTCGCATTATGAGCGAATTTGTCAATGGTTTTGATGTGCTCGCGCACATTCCCCCCTCGGTGGCGATTTTTGGTTCCGCGCGCACCAAAATCGATAGCCCCTATTACACGGCGGCGACCGAAACTGCTCGCTTACTGGCAAAGGCTGGTTTTGGTATTATCACCGGTGGTGGCCCAGGTATTATGGAAGCGGCCAACAAAGGCGCGCAGGAGGGTGAAAACCTTTCCATCGGCTGCAATATCGAGTTGCCATTTGAGCAGGATTCAAATCCTTACCTGGATATCGACCTGGATTTCAAGTACTTTTTCGTGCGCAAAACGCTGTTTGTAAAATATTCCAGCGCGTTTATCATTTTCCCTGGTGGCTTCGGCACAATGGACGAGCTTTTCGAGGCTCTGACCTTGATTCAGACAAAAAAGGTCAGCAATTTTCCCATCATTTTGTACGGTGCCCAGTACTGGAGTGGACTGTTGAACTGGCTGCGGGAGACGATGTTGGAGGCTAGCAATATCGCCGCATCAGATCTCGATCTCCTCCAGATCTCGGATGATCCGCAAGAGATCTGCAAAATTGTGTGCGACACCTACGAGAAAACCAGTGTCCTGGACAAAACTGATCCTCATCGCGAAACCTCTATTCGTTAAGGTGACTCAAAGGTGACTCGATAAAAAGGTCCGCGTAGAGCAAACACGTGGTTTGCTCTACGCGGACCTTTTTATGCATCTGTGGTAGTACCAACGACGCCTTGTGCGCCAGGACGTTTTTTCAGGATGATAGTTGCCAGAGGTGAGAGTGTTAAAAGGATGGAGTGTGGGCACGATTGCCAGAAGATCGGAGCGCTTGGCATCTCGTTGGTGTTGATCAGGCCGCTCCCTCCATAAAGCCCGTCGTCACTGTTGAGCACCTCGTAGTAATCGCCAGCATCGGGCACGCCCAGTCGGTAGCCGTAGTGGGGAACGGGCGTAAAGTTGCAGACGAAGACGAGGGTTTCCTCGGAATTTTTACTGCGTCGTATAAAAGAGATCACGCTATTATCCGAATCGTGTGGATCAATCCAGGAAAAGCCCTCCGGCTCATTATCGAGTACGCTGAAGGCCGGTTCTGCCTGATACAGCGTGTTTAATACACGCAAGAAATCACTCAATTGCTTGTGACGAGGGTCACTGGGTGGTTGGAGCAGGTGCCAGTCGAGGCTCTCTTTATAATTCCACTCGCTCCACTGCCCAAATTCCGCGCCCATAAACAGCAGTTTTTTACCAGGGTGGCCCCACATGTAGCCGTAGAAGGCGCGTAGATTGGCGAAGCGTTGCCACAGGTCGCCCGGCATTTTATTGAGCATAGAGCCTTTGATATGTACCACCTCGTCATGTGAGAGCGGCAAGATAAAGTTTTCCGAGTAGGCATACATCAAGGAAAAGGTGATGTAGTTGTGGTGGTAGCGACGATAGATAGGATCAAGCTTCATATAGTCGAGCATATCGTGCATCCAGCCCATATTCCACTTGTAGGTGAAGCCAAGACCACCGACATACGTAGGCCGTGAGACCAGGGGCCATGAACTGGATTCTTCCGCGATGGTCGCGGTACCGGTGACCTCACTATAAACCGCCTCGTTAAGCTGGCGTAAGAAGTCGACCGCCTCCAGGTGCTCGCGTCCTCCGTACTGGTTCGGCACCCACTCGCCCGGCTCGCGCAGATAGTCGAGGTAGAGCATAGAGGCGACGGCGTCGACGCGTAAGCCATCGATATGATATTCACGCAGCCAGAAAAGCGCGCTGGCGATCAAGAAGTTGCGCACCTCACTGCGCCCGTAATCGAAGACGTAGGTGCCCCATTGTTTATGCTCGCCTTTGCGTGGGTCCGAGTACTCATAGAGGTGAGTGCCATCGTAGTAGCTGAGCGCGTAGCCATCCTTGGGTAAGTGCGCGGGCACCCAGTCGAGAATCACACCGATGCCCTGTTGGTGCAGGTAATCGATGAAATACTGGAAATCCTGCGGGCTGCCGTAACGACTGGTGGGCGCGTAGTAGCCAGTAACCTGATAGCCCCAGGAGCCATCGAAGGGATACTCGGTGATGGGCATAAGCTCGATATGCGTGAAACCGAGATCCTTGACGTAGCTGGCGAGCGCGGGCGCGAGTTCGCGATAGGTCATGAAGCGATCTTCCTCGCTTGCCCCTGGCTGATGACGCTCCGGCACGTGTTTCCATGAGCCAAGCTGAACTTCATAAATCGAGATAGGCGCGTCCAGTTCTTGATGCTTCCCTCTTTGCCCCATCCACTCGTTATCCTGCCAGGTATAGTGCGTTGTGTCCGTGATAATGCAGGCAGTATTCGGGCGCACCTCGAAAGCAAGCGCATAGGGGTCTATCTTGTCGGCGGTATAGTTATTGATGCGTGAGTAGATGGAAAATTTGTACAGCATACCAGTTGTCAGTCCTGGAATGAAACACTCCCACACACCCAGGTCCTGATGACGCAAGGACATAGGATTGGTCGCTCGGTTCCATCCATTGAAATCACCGATGACCGAGACGATGCGTGCGTTGGGTGCCCAGACAGCGAAATTGATGCCAGTAACTCCATCCACTGTGCGCGGGTGTGCTCCCATCTTCTCGTAAAGACGGTAGTTTTTCCCCTGACCAAAAAGATATAGATCGAAGTCGCTGAAGATAGAAGAGGTTTCCTGCGATACATTTGCTGTGGTCGCGCTGGCATCGTTGCCAGGCTGCGGAGACATTGATGGTACTGGCATAAACATATCCTTTTCTGTCATATGTGCTGCGTGCTCCTCAGTTATTGAAGTATAGCGAGGAGGTATCGATGCTATCATTCGCTCATGCTTTCAGTTCATTGTAGCAGGTTGTGTACAACTACGGAACGAAAAGCCCAGAAATATAATGGGTAGGATAGATACAGAGCGACTGAACTATGCTATAGTAATTCAATACCATTGGGTGAGGCCGAAGCATATACATCCACGTAATAGTGAGTACTGATATGCACCACACCACACCCGACGATGATGAACATACAATCGTGAAGTGATTGAAGATAGAAGAAAGGATCGTGTTTTAGTATGACTGTCGATATTCAAGAGATGAAGAGACGCCTGGAGGACCAGAAAGAGGAACTGGAGCGACAGATCGCGGACCTGGATCAGGCGACGCCCGACCCCGAAACTCGTGACGAGACGCCGGAAGATTTCGAGGCGACCGCTGTCTCTTTTATTGAAACCCAGCAGGAGCAATCGATCAAGTTTAACAATCAGGCGCTTTTACAGGAGGTGAATGATGCCCTCAAGCGTATTGAGGATGGCACCTACGGTCGCTGCGTCGTTTGTGGCAATCCTATCCCCGATGCGCGTTTAGAGGCTATGCCCTGGGCCGCACGTGATGTCAAGGACGAAGAGCAATTGGAGGCGCGCAACCTTAGTCGGGAAGAGCTGTATGACAACGATCAGGAGGATCTGGCCTGACGGCATCGAATCTTTTGGCGAGGACCTGATTTTCGAAAATCAGGTCCTCATTTTTGTTTCTTCAAGAAGCGCTCTATCCAGAATCATCTCGCGATAAATGGTAATCGATGTGCTACAATAGGAGATGCTGTCAGACCAAGAGAGAAGTTTTGATAAAAAGGAAAATAGATTGTGTCAGTGAAACGCGCGCGCATTTATGACGTTTTCGCACTGCTTACTGTGCTGATTGTGGTTATCGTGGATCAATGGACGAAATCCCTGGTCGTGCGTTCAGTCGCACCGGATGATGTAGTGCCCTTTCCCGTGCTCGGCCATTTTCTGGCGATCGAGTACACACGCAACAATGGTGCCGCCTTCAGTTCATTTACCCAGGGTGCGGGCAGTTCAATCATTCTTGCTGTGCTGATCGTCGTTGCGATTGTAGTAGTGGGTATACTCTACGCACGCATAATCAATACTGGCCCGTTGGCTTACAAGCTCATATTTGGCCTGATCATTGGAGGCGCGCTGGGCAATTTGCTCGATCGTGCTCTGCACGGTGGCTATGTCGTGGATTTTATCTCCTTTCGCATCCCTGAACTCCACTACGCCTTCGCGATTTTCAATGTCGCAGATGCCTGTATATCCGTCGGTGTCGTTCTGCTCCTGCTGCTGTTCATCTTCGGAGGTTTCGGAAGGACACTGCGTTCGGATGAACAAGCAACCAATCAAAACGAGCAGCAGAAGACAGCGCTGACAGCGAAAACGGCAACACATGATGCTACCGAAACAATACACGACGCACAATCGAAATAAATGATGGTTAACACTTCAACGATACAAATGACAATTGAAGATGAGCAAGTCGGGACGCGGCTCGACAAGTATGTCACTGGCCTGCTGCCCGATCTTTCGCGCACAAGCATCCAGCAACGCATCACGGAAGGAACGGTCCTGGTCAATAACAAGCAAAGCAAGCCGGGCTATGCTTTGCGTCTGGGTGATATAGTGCAGGTGGCGCATGCTGCTCCTGCCGAGCCCGAGCACGAATTGGTGCCGCTAGCGGTCGCACTGGATATTGTATATGAAGACGACGATTTTTTGGTAATCAACAAGCCCGCAGGTATGGTCGTGCATCCCGCGCCAGGACACTACGAGGACACGATGGTCAATGCCCTGGTGGCGCGTTATCCAGAATTGGCGAAACAGCAGGAAGATTTGCGTCCGGGTATTGTGCATCGTCTGGATCGTGACACCTCTGGCCTGATTATCGTAGCTAAAAATTTGAGAACTCAGGCTGCCTTTATCGAACAGATGAAGCAGCACGAGGTCGAAAAACGCTATATCGCGCTGGTCGAAGGTGTGGTGGATTTGGAGCGAGGCAGCATCGATGCTCCCATCGGTCGCGATCGCCGTCATCGTCAACAGATGACCATCACCACGTTCGATAGTCGCGAGGCGCGCACACATTTCAAGGTGCTGGAGCGTTTCAGCCGCCATACCCTCTTACTGCTCCAACTGGAGACGGGGCGCACCCACCAGATTCGCGTACACCTCAAAGCTATCGGCCATCCAGTCGTGGGTGATCCAACTTATGGGACTGGGCGTCTTGCTCCCGGTATGGAACTTACTCGTCAGTTTTTGCATGCCTCGCACCTGCGTTTCAAGCATCCGTTCAGCGGAGAAATGATCGAGGTCGATGCACCACTGCCAGCGGATTTACGCGCGGTGCTCGACCAGCCAGGGTTGCTGTAGATGTGTTGTTCTTTCTGAAAATTAATGGATGGAATCTGGTTGTGCGATATGGGAAGCGTAAGTGTCGATCAGGATGTTCTTGACTGGTTCGCCGCCTTTTAAAACTAGTTGTACGTTGGCTGGATCGGCGATCTGTTTGATATTGTCGAGTACGTCTCCATCCACGATGATCAGGTCCGCGAGTTTCCCCTGCTCAAGTGTACCAAGCACCTTATCCAGGTGGAGCAGCCTGGCCGCGTGTAGCGTGCTGGCCTGAATAGCCTGCATGGGAGTCATACCGTGCTGGACCATCAGATCGAGCTCGCGCCCATTGCCGCCATGAATTCCTACTCCCGAATCTGTGCCCATGGCGATTTTTACGCCCGCCTCGACCGCTTTGCGGAAGCTTTGTTGATGTGTTTCGACGACATCGTACGCTTTCGCCGCCATCATGGGCGGTAAAAGGTCGGGGTGACCTTTGGAGAACGCGATCACGTCAAGCGGCGCGACCAGCGTAGGCACAAGATAGGCATCGAGCTCCAGCATCAGGTCGATTGCCTCATTGTCCAGGTAGATACCGTGCTCGATAGAGGCCACGCCAGCGCGTAAGGCATTTTTGATCCCCTGTGTGCCTTGCGCGTGCGCCATACAGCGCTTTTCCTGTGCTGCCGCCTCATAAACCGCGGTCTCGATCTCTTCAAGCGTGAATTGTGAGGATGTGGTCGCGTCGGCGGTCGAGAGCACACCGCCCGTTGTGGCGAGCTTGATCCAATCGGCTCCTGCGCGCAAGACCTCGCGCGTCGTCTTCCGTACCTCTTCGATGCCATCACACACACCGTTGGGCACATCATACAGTTTCGCGCCGAAGCCCAGGTCGGTGCAGCAAGGATAAAAACTATCGCCATGCCCTCCTGTTTGCGAGAGAATGGAGATCGAGACCTGCATACGTGGACCCGTGACGATGCCGCGTTCGATAGCCGTTTTGACGCCCGCCGGTGCTCCGCCCGCGTCACGTACCGTCGTGACCCCAGCGTCCAGCGTGGCACGCATGCGCGGCAGTATCTGTAGAATCGCCAGTGTTGGAGGCGTCAGCAGATCGCGCAGCGTATCGGGATACTCGGTGATGAAGTGGACATGTGTATCAATCAACCCTGGCAATACACTTTTGCCGGTTGCATCGATCACTGTCGCGTTATCTGGAATCGGCACATCTTTGCCGATGGCGCTGATAAGACCACCGTCAACAAGCACCGTTACCCCTGTCTGTGCCTCTTGCCCCGTGCCATCGATACATGTTCCATTCGTAATTGCCAGTACCATATTTTATTCCTTTGTCGTTGCCTGTGTGCAGCATTTGTTCAACCTGGTAAAGTGCCAGGCGAAGGATTAGCGAAATAGTGGGAGAGTTGTGCTTGCATCATAGCATCTCCGTTTCTAGCAAACAAGCCGCATAAGTAGAACGGGAAAGTAGAGATATGTATCGGTACTTCTCGCGAAATGTATTGACACAATGGCGATTTCCAACTACAATAGAACAAGAGTTCAAATGGAACGGAATTTCGAAAGAGGGGAAGATTGCTATTGGGTCTCTCTTTCAGAGCGTCATCTCTCGATACACTATGTCTATTCATTTCGTGATGAGAGGAGTAGTTGCGTTATGGCAATCGCGGATACAAATGAAAGAGTCGCCCCTAAGAGCATCTTGCGCCATCGTCCTATTGGAGAGAACGCGGTCACCACGAAGAAGATATTCGCCGCAACGAATACTAATCTGCCCGTGGTTGCGCGTGCGTCGCGTCCTGAAACCACAACGACCGAAACACCACGTGTAGCGCATGCCGAAATCAATACTACGGACGACGTAGAACCAACTACTTCCGGTAAACTGGCGAGCAGGCAAACGAGAAAGGGTCCGACCAGCCCGTTACCGGTTGTGAAGCAAGAGCAGCGATCAGTACCACAGCCAAAGCCGGAAGCCAGGGCGATCCCCTCTGCGAAACAGGAGCAAAAAGTCCTCTCTCTGCCTCTACCCGAGGGGTTGGACGCGAAGATACGTCTGAGCAAGAAGAATGAGACTTCCCGTCGTGTGCATCCTCTCATGTATCTGGGCGCGGGCATGGTAATCGCGATCCTCTTATGGTTTGTGGTCAGTATGGTGGTGGGTTGGGGAACGGATATCTATAACAACATTCACTACGGGACACCCAGAACGTATCAAACGGATGCATGGGTGGGGCATAATGAACAAACCGGCTTCCCCAGCCATTTCGTGGCGATGAATCTGCATGGCCGCATCGAGGTGATCGAAGTTCCCGGTGGTGATCCAACGCATGAGCGTGTCTATCTGGGACCACAACTCTATGGCGCGAACAACGACCTTGTACCGGTTACCCTGTCATTTACCGATATCAATGGTGACCACAAGCCAGACATGATTGTCTCGTTCCAGGGCACGAAGATGGTCTACATCAACGCGAACGGTAGCTTCCGTCCCGTGCAGCCCTCGGAGCAGCCAGAAGTGACGAAGGCGTTGCAGCATTTGCCGTAATGCAGAGTGTTTGTGTGGTGATGTCGTAACTGGTGCCTGTCCAAACTATGCGCGTGGAATGGAAGGACAGAGTGTTGCCGCAAGAGAAGAAAGAAGGGACATCGTGGTGCGCGTTGAATGGACGCAGCCATGTGCAATGTTACGATCAAGAAGGTCCCTGGTGATGCCCCTTTCAATTTTTTCACGCGTGTTACCGTAAAAAGTAACAGGTGAAAGGCAGTTTGTTGATGTTCTTTAAAAAAGGGAAGAGAGGAACATAAGTAGACCTTACAAGGAAAAAAAGACTTTTAGATGCCCCTCTTGGATGATAAACACACGTATAGGCAGAAAACGTAACAGCAAATTTAGTACGGCTCTCCGATCCTCTTGAAGAGGCAAGATCAAGTTACTCCTACCCTTCTTCACCCTCGTCCACCGCTGTTCCAGGTGTGGACGATGCTGACGTGATTTCATCACTGGTGTTGCTATCGCTGTTATCATTGCTATCAATGAATGCAAGAACCTCGCGAATTACTACGTCCTTCTCCGGCCCCGTCGTGATAACATGATCCGAGCGTTCGAGCCAGTAGAGTTGCTTGGGTGATGCTGTGCGTGCCAGCGTATACAACTCGGTCGCGCACGCAGGATTGACAGTTTGATCGCGACGACTTTGTATAATGAGCAGTGGACGGTGTAAAAGATGCAGCTTGCGGCGACAACTATTCGTAAGCGTAAAAAGTTCGGCGATAGCGGGAATGGGTAAACGCACCATTTGCTTGATCATCGCGACGGCTTGTGCATCAGAAAAATCGATAGTAACATCGGGTTCGCGAGCTCGGGCCTCTTTCAGCACCATTGCCTGTATTTTGGGGTCCTGAAAGTTCAGATAGCGCAAAGGGTAAAACCACTTCACGAAATAACGCGCGAGAGGAACAAGTCGAGTCTGCCAACCGCTGTTGAAACGCGTGGGCGTCGATAAGGCAACTACCGCTTGTACTTGCTCAGGATGATTGATTGCGAGTAAGAGCGCGAGCACTCCACCCATGGAGAGGCCAGTTACGAAGACTGTAGGATAGTGCGCCAGTTGTGCCAGGCCAGCCTCAGCCGATGCTATCCATTGACGATGGGTTGAGCGCAAAAGATCGTCGGGCAGGCTGTCATGTCCCGCGACTGCCACTCCGTATACACGCAGGCCGTTGGCCGCGAGCGCCTCACCAAGTGGACGCATTTCAGTGGGAGAACCACTGAATCCGTGGATAAGCAGACATGCGCGATCAGCATCTTCAGGTCCCAGCAGAAAAGAAAGAGTATCGTGATTCTGCATGTTTGTTCCTTCCTACCATGCGTACTGCGGGGTCAAGTTTCTCTTGTCAGCATAGCATAGCAGGAAGGAACGTATCAAACAGGCTTAGTGGGCGATGCTGTTGTGATGAACTCTGTGATGTTTCGCCGACGCATCCATGGCGGCCTGGGAGAGGACGGCGCCCACGGAGAAGCCGACGCGTTTGCGCGCGGGAATGGTGATCTGGTTACCACCGCGAATCGATTTGACACGACGGGGCGCGACATCGCGCAGATTCCATGTGCCAAAGCCCATCAGACGAACCTCGTGGCCCTGGGCTACGCCCTCACGCACAACTTCGGTGAAAGCATCGATGACTTTGTTGGTCTCTTTCAGGTTCATGCCTGCCTTCGCCGCGATCTGATGGATCAACTCATCTTTGCCGACCACTGTATGTGCTTTATCAGCCGAAGGTGTTTTCATGTTGTATTTCATACTCCTCGTCAATAGTGTGTGCAGGAAAAATAATGCCCCTGCTGGTGAATAGGTATCAATGCGCTCTTTTGTTGTGTGCCAGTAACTCACCTGTTTTTGACAACATTCGCAGTAGGCTAGCGCATTGATGAGATTGCTGTCTACCACTTTCACTATACAGAACACCACCAAATCCTTGCTTTCATGCAAGAAGTCGGTAAATCGATCATGGCATGTCTTCCCATATCTTCTGGCATAGGCATCTATGTCGATTTCCCGCAGATGCCTACTTTGCCTCAGAAATAGCTCGTACCAGCGTCGTTGGTCGCCCTCCGCGTTGGAGGGACTGGAATGACTAATCCACCCAGGACCGTAAATTGATCAGAGGTATAGTTGAGATAGGCCCAGGATACGTGTGAAAACCACTCAGCGTGAGTGGTTTTCACACATATCCTGGGCCTATCTCTTAAGTCTCAATAACATCAGTAATCTCTACGCCAGATGCAGAACAGCTTTGCCGGTGAATTGTCTTTGCAGCAAGCGTTGTGCGACCTCACCAATGTCGTGCCAGGAAGCCTCCACCTCGATGGACGTCCGCAAGTGCTGTTCGGCTACCATTTGCGCGAGTAAGGCCAGATCTTCAGAGGCAGCACGACGCTGTAATTCTGCAAACATCCTCAGCCCGTAGAGGGTAGCTCCCCCAGTAGCGTTGAAATTTCTGAGATCAATGGTGACCTCTGGAGATACCGACCAGCCCAGCGTGACGCAGGTTCCCCCTGATGTCAGCAGAGAGAGTGCGCTCTCCAGTGCTTTCCCACCGAGCGACTCAATAATCAAGTCGTACGGGCCATAGGCACGCGCAGGCTCAAGATCATCCCCCACGATCACCTCATCGGCTCCCGCTTCACGTACTATCGCCTCGTTGCGAGTCTGGCGAACAATGCCGACAACAAAGGCACCGCTGAGCCGGGCGAGCTGATGCGCGAAGAGTCCTACCCCACCTGTGGAACCGGTAATCAACACATGTTTGTTCAGGAGAAATCCTCCTTTCTCAACTGCACGAAACGCGGTGAGTCCAGCAGTCGGTAAGGTTGCCGCCTGAGCAAACGTCACACTGGCAGGAATTTCGGCTAGCCTGTTAATAGGAACTACCACCTGCTCGGCCCATGCACCTGTATCAGCCATGCCCACTACCCGACTCCCGACCTTCGGTCCTGCCCCATTAGCAGCTGGCTTGATGACCGTTCCGGCCAGATCCCGACCGGGTCGCCAACCCGCTTTGGCTGTCATGGAAACCATCGCTTCTCCTCGATTCAAAGAAATGGCTTTAACTTGAACAAGCGCTTCCGATGAGTCAGGCTGGGGTGCTTCGACCTCTCTGATGACAAACCGTCCTGGAACATCAGGATCAACGACTATCGCACGTATTGAACTCATCTATCCCTTTCCTTTCGTTTTTTGCGCAATTTCGCCTTTTTCAAATATTGCTTGTGCAAAAATGGTCTATTAATATGCCGGCATAATAATAAGAGAAAAAAGCTTCTATAGGTGTTCATCTGCCAGAGAAAACTAACTGCGCGGGAAATTGGCTGCCGCCTGGACGATCAAGCGACGAAAGAGGAGCTGTTCTGCTTGACTCATCCCCTGCACGAGGTAAGAATCAATATCTTTCCAGATGTGCAAAGCTGGCTCGCCTAGAGACCATCCTTTTTCAGTCAGGTACACCCGCGAGATTCGAGCATCCTCAGTATCCTGGCGACGGATCAGCAGCCCCTCTTTTTCCATGCGTTGGACCATTTTGGCGACAGTGCCAATCTCGACGCCAAGCACAGCGGCAAGCTGAGACTGCGAGAGGCCATCCTCCTCCAATAAGCGGAAAATGACAAGCTCTTGACCTGTGTGGAGGCCGATTTTCTGACACCGTACTTCCCCCTGTTGGCGCTGCACTTTGCACAGCCGTACAAGGGATAAACTAATACTCTCTTCCAGATACGTTGTGATTGATTCTTGCATAGACCTCACCTTTTATTATTATGCCGACTAAATAATAACAGGTGTGATGGGTGATGTCAACTCCACTCGCCTCTCTCCGCGAATGCAGGAACAAGTTTTATTGACTATTTAATTGCCGCTGCAAGCCGCGACAAAGAAGCGATACAAAATGTTCGAGAGATATATTACTGATCCTAGACATGCGTTGTATCGGACGGTGCTTGAGCGTCGGATTGGTCGAAGTGAAGTGAGAGAGGAGATCGATATTGATTTTAAGGAAGATAGCTCTTTCAGGCTAGATTTCTATTCCAACTTTCTGTTCCAACTATGGGCAAACCCCAAATAGGGCGGTGTTTCGTGTAAATCTTGTGTGGTATACTCACGTGTAAACTCGCTGGTTTACAGGTTCCTGCAAATGTAGGACCCAATTTATTGCGTCCGTGACCAACGATTGAGAAAGGAATGCACACACATGGCTATAGAATCCCCTACTCTGACTGGGAGTCCCGCCTGGCAGGCACTCCAACAGCACTTTCAGCAGATCAAAGATCTGCACCTGCGCACGCTCTTCGCCGATGATCCGCAGCGTGGCACGCGTTTCTCCCTGGAGGATGTTGGTATTTATTTTGATTATTCTAAGAACCGCATCACCGATGAGACGCTCAAGCTGTTGTTGCAATTGGCGGAGGACGCTGGTCTGCGCAAGCGTATCGACGCGATGTTCAACGGTGAAAAAATCAATGTCACCGAGCAGCGTGCTGTTTTGCATGTGGCGTTGCGCTCGCCCAAAGACGAAACAATCACCGTCGATGGTCAGAATGTTGTGCCCGAGGTGCACGCGGTGCTCGACAAAATGACTGATTTTTCCAACCGCGTGCGTAGCGGCGCATGGAAGGGTTTCACGGGCAAACGCATTCGCAATGTGATCAATATCGGTATCGGTGGTTCTGATCTCGGTCCCGCTATGGCCTACGAGGCGCTGAAATATTATAGCGATCGCTCGATGACCTTTCGTTTTGTCTCCAATGTGGATGGCAACGATTTTGCCGAAGCCGTGCGCGACCTTGATGCGGAGGAGACACTTTTTATCGTCTCGTCCAAGACCTTTACGACACTGGAGACGCTGACCAATGCGCACTCGGCGCGCGATTGGGCATTGAAGACACTCAAAGATGAAAACGCGATCGCCAAACATTTCGTCGCTGTCTCTACCAACGATAAAGAGGTGGCGAAGTTTGGTATCGATACGCAGAACATGTTTGGCTTCTGGGACTGGGTCGGTGGTCGTTATTCGTACGATTCCGCCATCGGTCTTTCGCTGATGATCGCTATCGGGTCGGAACAGTTCAGCGAGATGCTGGCTGGTTTCCACGCCATGGACGAGCATTTCAGGACCGCGCCCTTCGATAAAAATCTGCCTGTACTGCTGGGGCTGATCGGCATCTGGTACAACAACTTTTTTGATGCCGAAACGGTGGCGATTCTCCCATACGATCAATACCTATCCCGTTTCAGCGCGTACTTGCAGCAACTTGATATGGAGAGCGATGGCAAGCACGTAGACCTGGAAGGTCGTACCGTCAATTATCAGACTGGCCCCATTATCTGGGGGCAGCCAGGCACCAATGGACAGCACGCTTTCTACCAGCTCATTCACCAGGGTACCAAGCTGATTCCTTGCGATTTCATCGGCTTCAATGAGGCCCTGAATCCGCTCCCGCCCCACCACGACCTCCTGATGGCGAACTTCTTCGCGCAGACGGAAGCGCTGGCGTTCGGCAAAACCGCGGCAGAAGTGGCCGCCGATGGCGTGCCTGCATTCCAGATCCCGCATCGCACCTTCGAAGGCAATCATCCCACCAATACTATCCTGGCCCAGCGGTTGACGCCAGAAACGCTCGGGAAACTGGTGGCACTATACGAACACAAAGTGTTTACACAAGGCACTATCTGGAATATCAACTCGTTCGACCAGTGGGGTGTTGAACTGGGCAAGGTGCTGGCAAACCGCATCATTCCAGAACTGGAAAGCACGGAAGAGCCAAAACTTACCCACGACAGTTCTACGAATACGCTTATCGATCGCTATCGGAAAGCGCGTAAGCCTGAATAAAAGCGGTTAAAAAAAAGAGAACAACGCGCAGGATGATTTCTTATGCGTTGTTCTCTTTTTTGCCACTTCATGCATTTTTGTAGTATGCATCTCGACTTTTTCGACGCTCATAGCTGGCTTTCCTGGCGGGCAGAATCGAAGATAACTGAAACCATTTTATTATGCCGAACGAGATAAGTATAGGTAAGTTCTCTTGCTATCCAACAAGGATAGTTGCTCAGTTTTATGTTTAAAGCAACGCTTTTCCGCATACGAGTGAATAACGATACGAATGGACAAGAAAATATCTATATTGGAAGAGTGTCGCATATAGTAACACATACATGGAGGTTTTTATGGTACAGTTTGGTTGGAAAGCAGGCCCGGAGCAATACCCTCCCGTTGAATTGGCACAGTATGCTGTGGCCGCCGATCAAGCCGGTTATGATTTGCTCGACGCAAGCGATCATTTTAATCCCTGGAGTGAGGAAGGGCAGGCGTCGTTCACATGGACATGGTTAGGCGCGGTAGCGGTCCAAACGAAGCGTATCGTGCTCAGCACCGGTGTAACCTGCCCGATCCTCCGTTATCATCCCGCAGTGATCGCGCAGGCAGCGGCAACGATGACGCACTTCGCGCCCAATCGTTTTTACCTGGGTCTGGGTACCGGTGAGGCGCTCAACGAGTTTGCCGTGACGGGTCAGTGGCCCAGTTACGCCGAGCGCCGTGATCGCCTGAGCGAGTCGATTGAGATTATGCGTGCGCTGTTGAGCGGAGAGGAACTCAGCTACGAGGGCAAGTATTATCAGACGCACAAGGCGAAGCTGTACACACCGCCAGTCACGCCGATTCCGATGATTGTGTCCGCGCTCGCACCTCACGGTGGAGAATTCGCAGGCAAATATGGTGATGGGCTATGGAGTGTAGGTGGCAAGCAGCCGGATCTCTATCATGCCTTGATCAAGAATTTTGAAGATGGCGCTCGGAAGGCGGGGAAAAATCCAGCTAACATGCCCCGTCTGATCGAACTGAATGTCGGATACGGCAGTGATATCGATGCGACCATTCAAGAACAACTGAAATACTGGGCCGGTTCCTACATTCCCGCGTTGTATGAGCAGAACATCTACACACCAGCGATGTCGCAGGAGAATGGGCAGGTATTAGGACCCGATTCGATCAAGAATGCTGGCTGTTTCTCATCGAATCCGCAGGACCATATCGATTTTGTGCGACAATATATCGAGTATGGCTTTGATTGCATTATTTTCCATTTCGCGGGCCCCAATCACCAGGAATTCATCCAGAACTATAGCCGCGATGTGGTCGCGAAATTGCGTGATCTGGTCAAACGCTAGATGATGGCACACCCTTCCCATGGGAAGGGTGCACCTGATAGAATAGGTTCTATGCAAAATAAGGACACATATTGCTTCATTGTGATATGTGTCCCTTTTATTTCAGGCTACTGACAAAAGATAGGAGCGAACAATGGAACAGCGACGCCTTGGGGAGAGTGGACTGACGGTGCCAGTCGTTGGCATGGGCACTTGGCGCACATTCGATGTGCGAGGCGAACCCGCGATGAAGAATGCTCGCTTGATTGTAGATAGCGCTCTGAACGAGAGCGCGAACTTTTTCGATTCATCGCCTATGTATGGTGCAGCTGAGCATGTGCTTGGTGAGACACTGCGTGGAAGGCGCAAACAGGCATTTGTGGCGACGAAAGTGTGGGCCACAAGCAGAAGCGAGGGCGCGAGCCAGATCAAACGCGCGCTCTCGTTTTTCGAGAATTGCGTCGATGTCTACCAGATCCATAACCTGGAAAATTGGCTGGAGCACCTGGCCTTGCTTGAGGGATATCGCGAAAGTGGGCACGTGCGAGCTATCGGTGCTACTCATTATAGCAGTGGTGCTTTCAACGAGTTACGCCGTGTGATGAAAACAAAGCGTATCTCGGTCATTCAAATCCCGTACAACCCATTGCAGCGTGAGGTCGAACGCGACATTCTGCCTCTGGCCGCCGACCTGGGTATCGGGGTAATTGTGATGCGTCCCTTCGCGGAGGGCGGTCTGATGCGCCACGTTCCCAATGAGCAAGATCTGGCACCCCTTCACGACTTTGGCGTGCATACATGGGGACAGGCTCTCCTAAAATGGGTGCTCAGTGATACACGCTGTCATGTCGCCATCCCCGCGACCAGCCACTATCAGCACATCAGCGAAAATGCTGCCGCTGGCAATGCTCCCTGGTTTGGACCCCACGAGCGTGAACTGGTAGCGAAATTAGCGCGTGGTTAAGTGATCAGGGCGCAATTTAAGTATGTGCAGCGATTTGAAAAAAGTTTTATATGCTTGCACTTTTATAAGTAACAAGCATATAAAGCTTTTTTGATTACTGCCGTGTATGAATCACAAGCATAAGCCCATCGCTCAACGAAACTTCTGCTTGTTCGTGCGTAAGTTGGTTGCTGACGCCGCGTGGTTTGCCGAAGTGTAGGGTCTCGTCGCGCAGAGGATAATACAGGTTTGTGGTACGTACGTTGTGAGCGTCTCCTTTGAGTGGAAAGAGTGAGAGCAGATCGCCTGCCTGCCCTGTAATCAGCGTCTGGCCTGGTCCAGTCAACAGCCAGCTGGTCGACATGCCATCGACCAGCGTGAGTTTCGTGTGCGCGAAGCCGACTAGCAAGAAAATATTGGCGATACTGTGATCGAAACGTTCTCCTCCCAGCCCTCCTAGCAAGGTGACGGTATCCGCACCGCGATCCAGCGCGACCTGAATAGCGAGTTCGGTATCTGTTTCGTCTTTTTCCACTGCATGACGAAGAATCTGGCAGTCCGGCTGCTGCTCGAAGCGCTCCAGAAGAGCGGGATCGAGTGAGTCCAGGTCGCCGATGATAACACTGGGGGAGCAACCGAACGCAACGGCGTTAGCCGCCCCACCATCGGCGGCGATAATAAGATCGCCAGTCGCGATAGCACGACTGACCGGCTCTCCCATATGAATCGTGCCACCAGCAAAAATAACCGCGTGCATACCTGTTCTTTCTGTGTTGATGACGCTGCGTTAAGCTCTGTTCCTGTCATATACTATGATATAGTTTCATCATAGTATCACAAAAGCAATCGTACTTTTCTTTACGGCATAAGCTAAGTCGCGTTAAACGGTTTTGCTAAACGGCTTGTCCTGTGCTATAGTATATTCATAGATTTTAATCATTATTCTTGTTCACTAGGGGAGCTTGGGGAAGCCAGGCTGAGAGGGTGGCCGACTTTATCGCCACCGACCGTTTGAACCTGTCTGGGTAATGCCAGCGGAGGGAAGTGGCGACATCTCTGTTCTGTACCTGTCTATCTGTAGACCCTTATCCTATACGAAAAGGTTGTGCGATAGAGAGAGGATTACAGAAGACAGCGTTCATCGTTGCAGAATGCGAACCGCATCTCCGTCCGGAATGCGGTTTTTTGTATGTTGATGACGTTAGCGTCGTACGCATACTCAATTCCTCTCAGTTTCACCCTCCTCTCCTGGCCCAGAGGATTATTATGACCATAGGGCAAAGTACACAGCCATCGCTGCAAAGAGCCGGGCTTGCCGTCGAGCATGTTGCAAAAACGTATCATGATGGTCGCAAAAATATCGATGCACTCTCCGCTATCGATCTATCTGTACAACAGGGCGAGTTCGTCACGCTGATCGGCCCGAGCGGATGTGGCAAGAGTACGCTCTTCAATCTTATTGCTGGCATCGAAGAGCCTGATAATGGCAGTATCGCGATCGATGGGCAGCCACGACGACAACGTGCTGGTCTGTTTGGCTATATGCCGCAACAGCCTTTGCTTTTGCCGTGGCGCACTGTGGAAGAAAATGTGCTGCTGGGATTGCATGTGCGCAGAGTTCCACGGCAGGAAGCGCAGCGGCGTGCGCGTGAGTTGTTGCAGCAGTTCGACCTGGCGGAATTCGCGCAGAGTTATCCCACTGCACTCTCAGGTGGCATGAAGCAACGGGTTGCCCTCTTGCGCACGGTCCTTTTCAATTCATCGTTCTTGCTGTTGGACGAGCCTTTTGGCGCGCTCGATGCCCTCACACGCCTCTCGTTGCAGATGTGGCTGCTCGACCTGTGGCAGACGTTTCACTCCAGTATTCTTTTCATCACGCATGATGTACGCGAAGCCATCCTGCTATCGGATCGTATCTATGTGCTCAGCGCCCGTCCCGCTCATGTGGTGCGTGTTGTGAATGTTGATCTGCCGCGTCCACGCCGCCAGGAATCATTGGCACAACCACAAGCGATCGCGTTGGAGCAGGAGCTGATGTCGTTGTTGATGAAGGAGCAACCGCTATGACGTTACGCCGTTTAGCGGGCTATGGACCCGCATTTGTGTTGGCCGTTGTGCTTTTCGTTGGCTGGGAACTCGTCGTACGTGCTGGTGTGGTAGATGAGCATATCCTCCCGACGCCGACTTCGATTGTGCAGGCGTTGCTGGATAACTGGGATGTTCTGCTCGGTCATACGTTGCAAACGATGGTCGAGACGGTGCTGGGTTTGTGTATCGCCACGTTTTTCGGCCTTGCCTGTGCGTTGTTACTAGATATATCGTTGTGGGCACGTCGGGCAGTCTATCCTCTGCTCATCACCTCGCAGACCATTCCTATGGTCGCGCTCGCGCCATTGCTCGTGATCTGGTTCGGTTTTGGCACCAGTCCCAAGATTATCGTGGTTACCCTGTACTGTTTTTTTCCTATCGCCGTTGCCTGTGCCGATGGTCTTCTGGGAACTGACCCCGACCTCGTACGGTTGATGCAAAGTATGAAAGCCACACGCTGGCAGACCTTGCTGCTGGTGCGTTTGCCCGGCGCGTTGCCCTCTTTTTTTTCCGGTCTGCGTATCGCCGCCACCTATAGCGTGACCGGCGCGATCGTCGGTGAGTATGTGGCGGCCTCGCAAGGGTTAGGACTGTATATGAAAACGTCGATGAGCGCCAATGCTATCATTCTCGTTTTTGCCGCGATTGTCATCACCGCTGTCCTGAGCCTGTTGCTCTTTGCCCTGGTCTCGCTGCTGGAGCATATTGCTTTGCCATGGTATCGGCGTTCAGCGCATGCATTTTAAAGGGAAGTCGTGTCCGTATTGAAGAAAATAGAGCAAAGGGTTGTCTGGCCTTTTCTACTACGAGAGGAAATTATGTATGCACAAGCGTACTCGTCTGCTTCTTAGTCTCGCTATTCCTATAGTCGTTATCCTTGTCGTGCTGGCAGCGTTTCTGGTCTACAATCGTGCCAGTTCTAATGCCAATAGTGACGCGGGTACAACCAACGTCACACTAGCTTTGGACTGGACGCCCAATACCAATCACACTGGCATCTTTGTTGCGCAGGCGCAGGGCTGGTACAGGCAGCAGGGCATTCATCTCACCATTTTGCCCTACTCCTCGAATGTCTCGCCGGATGTGTTGGTAAGCAATGGCAAGGCCGATGTGGGTATCAGCTCGACGGAAGGGGTGGTTTCCGACGCGGCTGTGGGCCAGCCGGTGGTGTCGCTTGCCGCCATTGTCCAGCATAATACGTCCGCGCTGGTCTCGCTGAAGAGTTCTGGCCTGACGCGTCCGCGCGATTTCGATGGCAAGACGTATGGTGCGTTCGGCGCGCCTTACGAGACAGCAGTGATCAGTCAGATGATCAAGTATGATGGTGGTAAAGCATCGTTCAAGAGCGTGACCATTGATATCGACCCGTTGCAGGCGTTACAGACGCACCGTGTGGATTTTGTGTGGGTTTTCGAGGGCGCGGAAGTGATTCAGGCCAAGCACGAAGGCATGCAGCTTAATGTTTTTCCCATCGTCAACTATGGCATCGCAGATTACTCGACACCCAATTTTATTGCCAGCCCGAAGGTAATTAAAAGCGATCCCGATCTTTTGCAACGTTTTATGCGTGCGACCGCGCAAGGCTATGAATACGCGCGTACCCATCCTCAACAGGCCGCTGAAGATCTCATTTCACAGAATCCCAAGGGAACCTTTCCTGATACTGGCTATGTAATAGATAGTCAGAACTTTTTGAGCACACATTATGCTGATGTCGGCCATAAATGGGGCGTTCAGGATGCTGCCTCCTGGCACAATTATCCACAGTTCATTATGGAACATGATGGTGTCACCAACGCGGCGGGCAAGCCAGTGCATAATCTTGATTTTAACGCGTTGTACACGAATCAGTTCTTATTCTGACAGGTGGAAAATCTCCCAGGTGATATGCTTACCATAGGCTATGATTGATTGCACCCCTTTTTATTGTAGGCACACGGTCCGTCTCGCGCAAATAAGAAGAGTGCGATTAACCTCGATAGCATTCTAGTACGCATTGTGCACTGTATTTTATCGTGATGGAGGTTCACACCGATATGCCCGCGATCGATCTTACCGCTATTTCATTGGTTGATGATCACTGTCATGGCGTTTATCAGCAGCAGCATGTGACGGACGCATTTTCGTGGCGGCGGCACTTTACTGAATCGAGCGAGACTGCTTTGCAGCGGACGGGAGTGGTAACGACAGCGTTTTATCGTCGTCTGTTGCTGGCGCTCTCCGCGTTTTTGGAGTGCGAGCCGGAGGAAGTTGCTCTATTGACTGCTCGTCAGGCCTATGACGAACATGCTTTTATACAGAAGTTGTGGCGGGCGGCGAACATTGAGACGTTGGTGCTGGACACAGGTCATCCCGCGCCCGACTTGATTGTTTCCGCCGATGACGTTACCTCGTTAGTAGGTTGTCGCGTGGCTCCGCTGCTGCGTGTCGAGTTGATCATGCAGGATCTCATTGCTGAGGAACAGACGCTGGACGCAGTGACCGAAAAGTTGCGTGCGCGCTTGCATAATGTGCGGGCACAGGGCTACGTTGGACTCAAAAGTATCGCGGCCTACCGTACGGGCCTTGCCATTGAAACCTGGAATCGTGACGAGATCGCAGCGGCTTTCAAGGCAGCGCGCAACGAGGCGCAGGCGCGAGGAAGCGTGCGCCTGGGTTATAAACCGTTGCTGGATACCCTGTTGCATGTCGTTTTTGCAGAGGCGGCCAGACAGGAGCTACCGATCCAGTTTCATACAGGTTATGGCGATGCGGATGCTGACCTCTTGCTGGCGAATCCGCTGCACCTGAGAAGTATTTTCGAACGCAAAGAGTACCGTGGCATGTCGGTTATTTTGTTGCATGAGAGCTACCCCTACACACGACAGGGAGCTTATCTCAGTGCCATTTACGACAATGTCTATCTGGATCTCTCGTATGGCATTCCTTTTCTTGGCTATAACGAGATGCGTGAGTTCACGGCAGCGGCGCTCGACGTTGCACCCTCCTCAAAGTTGCTTTATGCTTCCGATGGTATCAGTATTCCCGAGATTCACTGGCTCAGCGCCAGGGATGGACGGCGCATCCTGGGAGAAGTGCTTGCTGAACGGGTAGAGAGCGGTGAGATCAGGGCAAGCGAGGTGGAGAAAATAGCGGAATCGATTTTACGGGATAACGCGCGCAAGCTTTATCGCTTATAAAGAATGTTTGATACATAAAAGAGGGAAGAGATTTTTGCTCTTCCTTCTTTTATGTTCATTTTTGCTCTTCCAAACTTAGCTCAAGAATTTCTAAGCTAGAGGGCCGTAAAGACGTGATCCCACGAGAGCTTGTACTTGTCAGCCGAAAGGTCAGAATAGGGTGTGCAACAGAGCACCTCACGTAACGGCGGATAGATGACGGGTAGACGAAAATCCAGATGTTGCTCATCGTAGATGTGATCGAGTTCGCGCTCGACACTGTCCGGTAAGATGTCCTTAAAGTGATAGAAGCTGCCCAGACTGTCCTCGATCATGCGTTTGATATGGTGATCGTCTTTCTTGTCGTGAAAGTGGGGGCTACGCGCCTGGTATTGTTGAAAGAGCAGGTGATCTTGTTGCTTGTCGGCCAGGGCGAGCAGGTCGAGTAGTTGGAATGTTTCGACCGCGTATCCCGACGAAAAGCGCAGAGCCGCCGCGGTATATAAAGAATACCCTTGTTCACCCGCATTGGAAGTGATGATGTTTTGATTGTGTATCCCGAATCGGTCCTGTACCAGGGTGGTAAAGATCGGTGAGACCACCTTGCTGCATCGACCCATAACGCCAGAGTCGGGTACCTGATTGTCCAGGCTCGGTTTCGAGGACCAGCAGATGCGCACATTATGCAAAAGTGGCTCACGAAGATCACCCGGTAACACCATTCCACCGCTTTGTGCCAGAAAGAGACGGGAAAACGCAAGACTGTATTCTAAAAGCGCGCTGGGCACGAAGTTATCCGCATCATAATAGATAATCCAGTCAAGTGATTGGAGCAAAAGCGCGATCAGCGCGCCGATGTACATCCCTTCACCCTTGCCGTTCACAACCTTACCATCACTGCCGAGCAGATGGCGCACACCCCGTTCCGCAAAAAAGTTCGCGATTGCCGCATCTTTTTGATGCACGACATAGACATGCTGATGTTGCGTTAACTGTTCTTGTAGTTCACAGATCAAGCGCTCTTTTTCCACTTCTGGACAGTTGGTAACGAGGATAATTGTGCTGTTGATTGGCAGGTACCATAGAACGCTCAAAAGCGTCTCGATGCTCTCGCTTTTATGGGAGATGACAAAAGCGGTGCGAGACAAAAAATGTCCAAACTCATGCAGGTGATCAGTCTCGAAAAGGTGGGTAAAACGCACGGTGTCTAGCGTTATATTCATAAAGAAATCTCCTGAAATGGGAGAGTAGTCGAACGATGGTAAAGCGTATGCGGACTGCGTGGCTAGGTGATACGGCGGTGAAAGCAATCTGGCACTGGATTACGAAGATGTATTAAGGTGCTCAAATGTATTCAGAAGGAATACGTTTTGTTCATGCTACTGTTGTAACTGGCCGGATGCTTTTGGGCGCAGCATACCTGTTGTGCTAGGCGAGGCTGCTCCCCTTTCTTTGCGTGAATTGATCTCGTTTCGTCGCTGGTCCCAATACGTTTAGTGTCTAACCCATATATGCACGATTGAATTGCGGTTCCTATTCTTCATCCTCATCTACATAGCCCTCCCCGGTTCACAGAAGCGTACTTAGCGTTGTATCGTTTCCGTTTTGAGCGTGCACGCTCTTAAAAAATGATGTCCTGTCACTCCGCGCTTTGCTGGTTTTGACTTCGTCAGCCCTCTCCACTTGATTCACCACAGTTTTGTCACGGGTGAGTCTTTTCTCCTTCTGCACTGTCGATGACCATCTGAAGGTTTCCCATGTTCCTCTTCCCTGCCAATTTTCTCTGTTCTATTCGTCCATTACAACTATATATCATGGATATAAAATATACAAGCACTGGTACATTTTCCGAATTATTGCTAGTTCTAGCAGGGCAACAAACACAAAACGAGTACACTATCGTCATCAATTTTGTGAGGATAACAGTGTACCCGTTTTGTCGAACAATCTTTTATCTGACAATCTTGTAATGGAATAGCCTTGATGCTTCAGCTATTTACTGCTGTGGTCGATCTCGTCATACTCTTCCTGTGTGAGTTGGATGGTTGCGCCCATTACATTTTCCTCAAGGTGCTTGACGGAACCCGTGCCAGGGATAGGAAGGAGGGTGCGTGAGCGTTTGAGCAACCAGGCCAGCGCGATCTGGCTGGGTTGCGCGTTGTGCTTTTGCGCGATCTGGTCCAGCGGCCCACCTTGTTTCGCCAGTTCACCCGCGGTCAGAGGAGACCAGGGGATAAAGCCGATACCCTGCTGTTCGCAGATATCGATCATCTGCTCCGACTCCTCGACGCTCATACGTTCCGAAGCGCGCTTCGCCAGGTTGTAATGGTTTTGTACGGTGACAATGGGAACGATATTCTGCGCAATTTTCAGCTCGTCGACAGTGATATTGGACAGGCCGATATGACGAATCTTGCCCTCTTTCTGCATCTGAGCAAGTTCGCCGACCGAATCCTCGAATGGAACTTTCGGATCGGGCCGATGGAACTGGTAGATGTCGATGTGATCGAGGCGCAAACGTTTGAGGCTGCCCTCTAGCGCTTCATGCAGGTGTTGTGGGCGTCCATCCGCGGGCCACTGGTTCGGTCCTGTACGCAACAAACCACCTTTGGTGGCGATAACCAGATTTTGTGGATAGGGATAGAGCGCTTCCGCGATCAGTGATTCGCTGACATCAGGACCATATGAGTCGGCGGTGTCGATCAGGTTGATACCCAGTTCAAGCGCGCGCCGTAAAACTGCAATCGCTTCTTGTTTATCTTCTGGAGGTCCCCAGATACCGTCACCAGTGATACGCATGGCACCGAATCCAAGGCGATAGACCGTCAAATCGCCACCAATCGTAAGCGTACCACTGGCCTCTGCTGGCCTTTGCGTTGTATTTTGCATCTTTTCCTCCATATTGTATATTGCTATATTTGTTTTATCCCAACAGAAAACTCTCTTCTAACCTTTCACGAACAGAGGTATCAAATAGAAGGAGGAACGCTGGAGTAGATAAAACTGTCACGCTGGACATGTATCTACTTATGATCACGTCAGAGGTTGAAAAATAGTGACACACGAACGATGGTTGCTCGGAGAGAGCATGAGAGGCGTGATAAGCCTCGTGATCATTTACTGAAATAGCCTGTATGTTGGTGCGATTGCCTATTTGAGTTTTTCAGCAGAAAAATGGTATGCTCCGCACAAGGAATGAATATTTTTTCACTTATTTGGTTGTGTGTTTGGTAAGGAGATTGTATGCTAGTAGCGCCTGTACGAGATGAAAGGCAGACGATTGGAACGCTCACTCTCCACATAGTGCAATGGGGTGAACAGGGTAGCCCTATCGTATGTGTGCATGGATTGACCGCGAACGCCTTCTTTTTTCAATCATTGGTGGATAAATTAGCCCCGCACCATCGCATTATTGCCTACGATTTACGTGGACGCGGTGATAGTGATAAGCCACGATCGGGATATAGTGTACCTATTCATGCCGCCGACCTGCATGCTTTAATAGAGGCGTTGCACATAGAGCATCCAGTGCTTATCGGGCATTCCCTCGGTGCGCTGATTGCTCTCTACTATGCGGCACATTATCCAACTCCATTGAGTAAGCTGGTATTGATAGATGCGGGCGCGCCACTGCCCTGGAGTACGCCGCAGGAGCAACCAGCATGGCTGAACGCAGCGGTGAATCGACTGGGTACTCCAGTCCCATCGTTCGATACCTACATCCAAAATTTAAGGGCCGTCCCGTTTCTGGGTCCATATTGGAACAGGTATATGGATATCTATTTCCAGCACGATGTTGACCACTGCGAGGATGGCTCCGTAGTGGCGAAAGCGTATCGCGAGGGCATAATCGAGGAAGGGCAACGCTATACCGAAGCGGAACCCGAGCGCCAGTGGGCCGATGTGTATGTCCCAACGTTGTTGCTGCGTGCCGGTCGTGGCATGTTTTCCGAGAACGATCAGCTTTTGAGCAGGAACGCCGCCGAGCAAGCTCGTCGTACGATTCCAGATTGTCGTTTCATCAACTATCCCTCCTTGAATCACTACACGATTGTATTGGATCAAAAACGCCGCGCGGCGCAAGCGATAAAAACATTTATCAATGCAGAATAATAAGTAGAAAATACTCAAGCAGACTTTTGTTTTAAAAAGGAGGTATTATGGCGGATTTAGAAGGCAGAGTTGCTCTTGTCACCGGTGCGGCTTCTGGTATTGGATTAGCGATTGCGCAAGATCTCACCCATCATGGGGTGCGTGTTACTCTGGCTGATATCGATAGCGAAAACGGCAACGCCGCCGCCGCTGTGTTGGAAAATGCCCGTTTTCAGCTCGCGGATATGACGAAAAGTGATGATTTGCATCATTTAGTCGCTGAGACGATCGCGGCGGAAGGCAAAATCGATATTCTTGTCAACAACGCCGGGATTCAGTACGTCTCTCCCTTGCACGAATTTCCGGAGCAGAAGTGGCGGCAAATGCTTGAGATCATGCTCACTGCCCCTTTTATCTTGACACAGGCGGTGCTTCCTGGCATGTACGAACATAAATGGGGGCGCATCATCAATATCGCCTCGGTGCATGCAGTGCGGGCATCCGCCTTTAAATCCGCCTATGTCTCGGCCAAGCATGGGTTGCTTGGTCTAACGCGCGTGACCGCTCTGGAGGGAGCCGAACATGGCGTAACTTGTAACGCTATCTGTCCATCCTATGTACGTACGCCGCTGGTTGAGAAGCAGATCGCGGATCAGGCGCGTGTGCATGGTATTCCAGAGTCGGAGGTGGTGGAAAAAATCATGGTGGCCGAGAGCGCGATTCACCGTTTGCTGGAGCCGGAAGAGGTGGCGCAGCTAGCGTCCTATCTCTGTTCTCAGGCTGCCAGCGCTATTACTGGCAGCGCTCAAATGATCGATGCGGGCTGGACCGCCTCTTGATTATGCGTGTGCGAGAAAAAACAAGGGGTGTGAGCATGTAGTGCCCATACCCCTGCTCGCAAGAAATCCTCCTACTTGTCGATATTTGAGATGTTCGGCGTGCCTATGCCGGTCGCGAGATCATAGTTCGGCGTTGTCGGATAGTAACCGTTGTTGTTCTCGGTCTGGTTTTTCCCCGTGATATCGTGGAAATCCTTGCTATAGTGCGAGCGGAACAACTGGTACAGCCCATAATTCGCATTGCCGAAACGCCCACCGTGCGCGCTATCGCTCAGGGCGATGATGGCGGACCATAATGGGCTGGATAAACTGGTACCACCGATACCGAACCAGCCAGCAGCAGGCTGCGGGGGAATCGTCGCACAGGTGCTATTGGTGCTTGCATTGCCTGTACAGTACTCGGCGTAAGGCGTGTACTCGTCCGCGTTGGCCGATACGTCGGGTACCTCACGGCAGTACTGACCATTGCTGGCCTGGCTGCAATACGGACCCTCCTGACTGTACGCGTTGTTGACTCCTGGACCATACTGATACGAAGGACGCGCCCAGAAGCGACTGACGCCACCACCACCGGCTCCAAACTGGGAACAGTTGCTCAGACCGTTCGCGCTACCATTGCACAGATTAAGCACATTCCATACCGTCTCCGCGCCTTTTGGATAGGTTGGATGCTGGTTTGCGCCAGGATCGAAAGTTCCGAATGAAGTGCCACCGACAGCGGTGACGTAGGGTTGTGAAGAGGGATCGAGCACAGCGAGCGCGGTATTGCCCGAGCCGCGTAGACAGCTATAAGCACCAGTATCGCCCGCGGCTGCGAACATCGATTGTCCCTGCGCCGCCATTTGCATGAATGCGACCGACTCTGCCTGTGCCGTGGCTATGCCAGTGTCCTGTTCGCACGATCCCCAGCTTGAACTGATCGAGTCAGCCAGGTCGTCGCTGGCAATTTTAAAGTACTCATTGACGACGGTGATGCTATTGTAGTCGTTCGGGGCATTGTAGACGAGAATGCGGTCGATTTTGGGTGCGATAGCGATCTGTTGCTCGATGTCGGCCTCGACCTCGATATCGCCCGAGTAGTCAGGACCGGGCACGCAGATATCGCCCGTTGGGCAGACCGGCGTGATAGGTCCACCATCAACATTGATATCAACCAACGGCACATTCTCGGATGCACCAAAGAACTGGTGTTCATAGGTGGTGATATCGGAAGGTGTATAACCGGACAGTTCGAATACTGCCAGTGTGGCCCCTTTACCCTGACCACGGCTACCGAGCTTATAAATGCTATTCGCATTGTACAAACTGCTGGTTTGTGAAGGTGTGAGACCGCTTCCGCCGGGACCAGCGCCGTATTGAGGTGTTTTTTTACCTGCGCGCTGCGCCGCTTTTTGGGTTGTAATGTAATTGGGATGAAGGGACGCTGTATTGGATAAACCCGCTACATTCTCGATGAGATTGCCAAGAGAAGCAGGAACAGATACGTTCGTATCATTTTGATAGAAATGCTGTCCGTTCACTGCCGCGTAGTCATTGATTTGTGTATGGAAGGCGGCGGAGACTTGCGCCGTTGTGCCATGAGCGCGCACCAGAAATGGCGATGGCGTCGCGTCAATGCTCAAACCCGCCTGCTTCAAAAAGCTGTTTACCTGCGTCACCTGAGCGGTCGTAGGTGCGAATCGTGCATTGAACTCGCCTTGTGCGAGCCAATGGTGATATTGAGCGCTATTCGGGTTGTACAGATTACTGAGCAAGCTATTGAGGCCAGTCGCGTTGTTGGCTTTCAGAACCACGCTAATGGCTATCTGTCCGTTGCCAGCGTGGTGCCCGAGCAGATGAGCGCTTGTGGGAGCGGCTGTAGAGCTATCGTTGATAGCGATATAGGGATTGGCTGCCTGCACACTTTGCACAAGGAGTGCGGGACTGAACGCGGCGGTAATGAGAAATGCCAGGGTAAGAAGAGAAGCGAGAGTATGCCGGGATGTGTTGAATCGCTGCATAGGAACTCCCCATTGATCAATCTTACTTGTCCTTCGTACATTTAAATGCATCTATGATTTGAAGAACAAAATACACGAATACTGATGTATTCATACAAAAATTGCAAGTAATGTATCTTTTGCTAGCTAACGAAGCTGTCTGACGTTGCCCGATCCCCCTGGCAGTGTCAAATAGGCGGAAGAGTCTCTCTTCCTGAACGAAATCAAAAATGGTAGGCAAGGTACCTGATATGCTTTCTAAAAAACATATCGACAGCTAGACGAATACGCCTACTGCATAGGATAGCTCTTTCTGAAAACAGCGTAGAAAATGGCTACTCGATTGGTGTTCAGAAAGATAAAATGGCACGTTTTTATTATTCACAACTCCTTGTTTAAATGTCAAGATGAAAAGAGATGAAATAGTCGGTCGATTAGTGGGTTTCCACGAAACTACGGTGCTCAAGTTTTTCGATAGCCGTGCGTAGCGATGGTGGGACCGGATACGGTTTTCCAATAGAGTAATCGCACCATACCATCACGGTTCGACCAGTGGCAAAGATGCGCGCGTGATCCTCGCGTTCGCTGATCTGTTGCTCCATAATGATACTGGTACGCCCAATCTTAACGACTCTGACACCGACTTCTACGCTGTCGGAATGGATGATTGGCAACTCGTATGTACAGGTGGCTTCTTTTACCAGCATGCCATAATGGTTGGCGCCCCTGCTGTGACGAATGCGTCCGTTCGGCGTGGGGTTATCTTCGGTGGCGACTGGCGCCTCCTGTGGCTGTTGGTGTTCTAGTTCCGAAGGCCACTGTTTGAGCCAGGGTTCAAGATGATCAAAATAGTAGCTCCTGGCCTCTTCGAAATAGATGAAATAAACGCTATTATTGACGTGTGCTAGCGGGTCAAGGTCGCGAAAGCGGATGTGCAACGGGTACCAGCACTGGTATTGCTCTGCTGTATTCATCGTTTTTCCTACTGTTTCTTCTCAATAGCCTGAACAATGTTTTCAATCAACAAAAATTATACAACGTGAGAGACGATCACACGATATATTCAGGATTCAAGCCGATTGCCAGCTAGTTTTGTCAGCTGTATCCCCGTGTCAAGTCAAATAAAAATGTTCCTGAAGGAAAACAATTTCCTTGACTTTTCACCGTTTATCGGGTATGATTTTTACCGATCGGTAAAAATATTTCTCCTTTTATCCATCTCTTGTCTCTTGCCCTTTTCTATGCAAAAGATATCTCTGTAGAAGCTATCCTTTCAAGAATTGTGAGGTTGTCATGACCTGGAACAGTGTTGTTGCCAAACGTGATTATCAGCCTGTCGAGGCTCGTCGTGAAGAGCAGCTTGGCCGCTTGCAGCAGACGGTGCGAACGGTGTATGAGCAAGTACTGTTCTATCAGCATGAGCTTGATAGTGTTGGTGTGCGACCCGAGCATATCCAGAGTCTGGAGGATGTGCGCAAACTCCCATTTACCACTCGTCATGACCTGCTAGAGCATTATCCCTTCGGTCTCCTTTCGGTCCCTCGTGAGCAATTAGTGCGTGTGCACGCGTCTTCGGGCACAAAGGGCAAGCCAAAAATCGTTGGTTATACACGTGATGATATCGACGTGTGGGCCGAAGTCGTGGCACGTTCCCTGGTCTGTGCAGGTGTGCGACCGGGAGATGTCATACATAACGCGTATGGGTACGGTCTTTTCACAGGTGGACTTGGTCTTCACTATGGAGCTGAGTACCTGGGTGCGACGGTTGTGCCTGCATCGAGCGGTAACACGCAACGTCAAATCATGTTTTTGCGAGACTTGCAAGCTACGGCGCTGTGTTGCACCCCTTCCTACGCGTTGACCATCGCTGAGATGTTGCCAAAATTGGGTCTTGAGCCGGGCGAACTGCATTTGGAATACGGCGTCTTTGGTGCCGAGCCCTGGACTGGTGAGATGCGTGCGCAAGTAGAAAAAGGCTTGCACATTACTGCTCTCGATATCTACGGCCTCAGCGAAGTCATAGGACCCGGTGTCGCTATGGAGTGCCTTGAGGGCCATCGTGCTGCTGAGACTACGCGTGGTCTCCATATTTTCGAAGATCATTTCTTGCCCGAGATTATCGACCCGGATAGCGGTGATGTGCTTGCACCAGGCGAGCAGGGCGAACTGGTATTCACGACGATTACCAAGCAAGGCATGCCTTTGTTGCGCTATCGCACTGGCGATCTTTGTTCGTTGCTGCCTGATGCCTGCCCCTGTGGTCGCACGCTGGTGCGTATGAGTGAGATCAAAGGTCGCGTCGATGATATGCTCATTATTCGTGGCTTGAATGTCTATCCAAGTGAGATCGAACATGTGTTGCTCGCATTGCCCGAACTGGCTCCTTACTACCAGATTATCATCGAACGGGAACATACGCTTGACGAGGCTACCATCCATACGGAGATTGCGGCTGATTTTCTGGCGCAGCTTGGAGATCTACCAGCGGATAGCACGGTCTGGTCAGAGCATGCCGGAATTAGAGCATTGCAGCATCGTGTGAGCGATATTCTGCATTCGTCTTTGAATTTGCACCTGCCTGTTCAGGTTTACGCGCCAGGTACGCTCCCGCGTAGCGAGGGGAAAGCTGTTCGTGTCGTCGACCGTCGTCCCCACTAATACGAATAAATGTGCTGAAAAGCATAAAGTAGTGTTTCAAGATAATAAAAGTATAAAATGATATGTCAGAATATCAGAGCATGAACCATAGAGATTGCTGAGGAGGAGAGAAACGTATGGCTATTGCAAACGAAACGTTGCGCGCGGAACAATTTTACGCCTATGTCGCCAATGGTGGTAAAGTCGAGGCTACCGATTGGATGCCCGACGATTATCGCCACTCGTTGATTCGCTTCATCGAGATGCACGCGAATTCTGAATTGATGGGTGTGCTGCCCGAGCGTGACTGGATCATGAACGCGCCCACTCTGCATCGTAAGCTGGCACTGACCGCGAAAATTCAGGATGAAGCGGGCCATGCCGAGTTGCTCTATCGCCTGGTCGAGGACCTGGGCAAGCCGCGTAGCGCCTGTCTGGACGATCTGGTGGCGGGTAAGGGCAAGTTTCATAACGCTTTTCACTACAAAACGAAGACCTGGGCCGACGTGGGCATGATCGCATGGCTGGTCGATGCGGGCGCGATCGTTTCGCAACATGCTTTGCGCGATTGTAGCTATGCCCCCTACGCACGCACGATGCAAAAAATTTGTTGGGAAGAATCATTTCACATGATGCATGGTCGCGATATCGTGATCACGCTCATGAATGGTACCACGCAGCAACAGGAGATGGCACAGGAAGCGCTCAATCGCTGGTGGCCGGTGATGATGGTCTTTCATGGCCCTGACACGCCGCGCGAGAAGGATCGTGATCTGCAATGGCGCATCAAAGCCAGGACAAACGAGGAGCTGCGCCAGGAATTCTTGAACAATCAGGTGCCGCGTTTGCGCGAGATTGGCCTGGTCATTCCTGACCCAGACTTGCGTTATGACAAGGATGCGGGCCGCTGGCTCTATAGCGAGCCTGATTGGAGCGAACTGCGTGCCATCGCGAAAAACCAGGGACCAGCGACAGCGGACCGCGTTGGTTTTCGCCGCATGAACTACGAAGAAGGCCAGTGGGTGCGCGATCTGATGGAGAGCCGTCGAGCGGCTGGGCCTATCCACCCAATACAATAAAGGAATAGCGTATGCTCGACGAGAAAACGAATTATCCTTTGGCCGCATCGATAAACAATGCGCCCGAGGGCGAGGTCTACGAAATTTTTCAGGGCGATCAGCGTACCGCAACGCCCCACCATGGTGGTAATGTGCGTGCCCCGGATGCTGAACTCGCCATTCACTACGCGCGCGAGTTTTATGGACGCAGGCAAGAAAGCTCCTATCTCTGGATTCTGCCACGTACAGCCATTGGCGAGATCGTGAATCTCGAATCGCTGCCACCGCAGGTACAACCGCTGGTCGCTGGCGTAGCTGTCGCTGAAGGGCCAGCAACGTTCGCGCTCTTCGGCCAGAAACAGGCCGGTAAGCCACTGGTCTGGGTAGCGGACTGTATTGATGTAACCTTGTCGGAGGCGGCCACACAAGCGTTGCGTTATGCGCAAGATGAGGACTATGTACGTTTCTGGCTGTGCCCGCGCGCGGCGATCAACGAACTGGCGAACCTGGATCTTTTGCAGCCGCCACTCGATCGCTCCTATCGGCGTCTGGATGGCTACAACATTCGTGAGAAACTGCGTCGTGCGCGCGAACGCGTGATGGCTCAGGAGGAAACACAGCGATGATCAAAGATAGCCATGCCGTTCCAACTGCACTACAGCAACCGCTGATCGATTGTTTATTGTCGCTGGCCGACGATGAATTCGTGCTTGGCTACTGGGATTCGGAATGGACCGGTGTAGCGCCTATGCTGGAGGAAGATGTCGCCAGTAGCTCCATCGCGCAAGATGAGATCGGCCATGCACGCCTGTTCTACCAGGAGGCGGCATGCTTGACTGGACAGAGCGCGGATCAGCTCGCCTATGGGCGCGAAATCGAGCAGTATCGTCAATCGCAGCTGGCGGAGCGGCAACGAGGAGACTGGGCTTTTACCATCGCGCGTCAGTTTTTTTACGATACCGCCGATGTCTTGCGCGTCGAAAGCCTGCGTACTTCAAGTTATCAGCCGCTGGCCGAAGCAATGACGAAAATTCAGCACGAAGAGGTGTATCACCAGATGCACGTGTACGCGTGGTTAGAACGGCTGGCAACTGGTACTCCTGAAGCGTTGCGGCGTCTGACGCGTGCCCTGGAAGAATTGTGGCCGGATGCTCTAGGCTTTTTTGAAGCCTTTCCAGATGAACCACTGCTGCTGAAGGCCGGTATTCTACCTGCATCTTCCTCACAATTGCAGCAGCAGTGGTTGACCACGATCGCGCCTACATTTGCTCGTTTGCACTTGCCTTTCCCGCTTGAGGAGCAGGCCATAACGGGCGAGATTCATTATCAGCCTACCGTCTCCGCACGCCTGGGTGGCCGTTATGGTCGCCATACCGCTGATTTTGCCGTGTTGTGGGAGCAGATGACGCGGGTATATCGATCGGACCCGCAAGCGAGCTGGTAAAATTTCTATGCTCGCATAGAGCAGAGGTCCAGTACAAAAGGAGGGAAAGATGGCGGACGTATTATCACCATTGACCGTAGAACAGATCAGGGATGCGCTCAAGGATGTGCCCGATCCAGAGTTGCCTGTGATTTCCGTGATCGATATGGGTATTGTACGCGATATCGTGATCGACGAGGCACGCTCGACCATACACATCGACATTACACCGACCTTCGCGGGCTGTCCGGCTATCCCCCAGATCAAGCAAGGTATCCAGGAGCGCCTGGCGTTGTTGGCCTCGCATATCGAGGTGAACGTGACAATGCAGCCGTGGAGTAGCGATCAGTTGAGTGATGAGGCGCGCGAAAAGTTGCATCGCGTTAGAATCGCACCACCGCCAAAAATTGGGCGTGGCCGCTCTATTCCAATGCTCATGCAGCAGGCATTTACCTGTCCTCATTGTGGCTCTCAGCAGACGAACATTGAAAACATCTTTGGTCCAACACCTTGTCGTGCTCTCGCCTATTGCACCCAGTGTCACCAGCCCTTCGAGCAATTCAAGCCTATTGGTTGATTGCAAAGTGCGGTAAATGAAAAACACATGTTCATAAAAAGAGAGTTTGCTCGCGCTGAAAATTGTAGAGGGCAATAATTTTGCGCTGCGATTCCTGATTGCGCAGCGATGCCTCCCTCTGCGCATCCTCCAGGCAAGGGTAGATCGTGGTGATATCGAGGTAGTATATCCCCGTATGAGGATCGATCCAGGTGCCTAGCCAGTTGTCTGTTTCCATCAAGCAGGGTTCATTTTTTTCAATAAATGTCATGATAGCATGTGGCAAATAGGTTTCTGGTGGGAGTACCACGGTTCGATCGGGATATCTGGGCAATCCCCATGCATCGATAGGTTCCAGCAGTTGACAAGTGTCTATTTTAGCTGTCACACCGCCCCGTTCGAGTGTTGCAATCGCTAGCTCTAAAACATACTTTTCGTAGTATAAACGCTCTAAAGCTGTAATAAACTGCATAGAGTCGTGACCTTCTTCTTACTGCCCCTATTAAGGGTTTTTTTCTTACTTCCTTATCACGATAAAGAGATAGTTTTTTTACCAATTAAGGGTAAAAATAGTTCATTCAAGGAATGGATTGCTGTGATAAGGAAATTGTGCTGTTAGTCAAAATATACCTATGCCCTGGACACTTCAAATAGATGGGTGCTACTATGGGGATTAGT
>CAZZWK010000014.1:48899-89343 GCA_964657925.1 uncultured Dictyobacter sp. | reverse complement strand
GTAAGGCACATCGGCACCATATGGCGGTTGGTTGGGCGTGTTCGGCGGTGGAGTATTGTACTCGGGTTGTTGATAAAATGCAGGCTGATCATAAGACGGGGGTGGTGGCGTACCATATTGAGTCGGAGGCGGAGGTGTATTCGCGTCCACATCCGCTGATGATGCGTCGGTGTGCTGTGTCGGTGGTGTATCTTGCGCTGGAGGTGGTGTATTCGGCTGCTCGGGAGTAAAATTCGGGTCCTGATTCTCTTCAGGCTGATTCGACATCTGTTTTGCTCCTTCATCACGGTGATAAATAGATGATAATGAATATTAAGAAACACGAGCGGGTAAAAAATATTACCGCACGTAAATAGTACCGTATGAAGGTAATCTGTGCAATATGTCAAAATGTTTCATCATAGAGGGGTAAAAAGGGGTGGAGAGTATGCGTAGGAGGAACGATTCAGACTGCTCATCTCGATCGTTCCTCTTTTTTCGCTGAAGCGAGGTGTGGTTTTAATGCGAAACCGAAGGGGCGAAAATGGCGATAAGAATGGCCGCGACGACGGTGACGAGAATGATGGCGACAATTGGCAGAATGAGTACAGCCACAGTTGCTTTGCCGCCGGAGAGCCGATGCACCGCCATAGTCATGAAGATCAGCAGGATAATCTCATAGATATACAGCACGAAGGTGGCGAATGTCCCTAAAACGGGAATGAGGTCTAACACAGCATTCAGCAGGGTGATGGGGGCGATAATCAGCAGCGCGCAATACGCGTAGTGTAGAAACGTGCCCTTGCCGCGGAAGACTTTCGCCAGCAGGAAGTAGATGCCTGTGCTGATGAAAAAGCTGATAGGAACACTGATCAGGGAGGCGAAGCCAGTGCTGAGCGGGCTTTCCCTGAACGTATTGAGCGTTGAGGATGCCACACTATTGCCTATCCCTAATGCGTTGAGAATAGAAGAGCTTTCCAAAGCACCAATAGCTGCGAAAATTGCGCTAATAATGGCGAGCGCGATAAGTTGCACCCAGATGATATTCCAGGCCGCTTTACCCTCTTCCGCGGCGAAGGTCGCCGCTTTAGGATGGGTAAGCACACGCCAATATTGCGCGGGCAGTTGCCGCATAGCCTCGTTTAGTGGCAGTGGCTGCGATGGCGCGGCAAACCTGTTATCAAGGGTTCGACCATAGGAAGAAATGTCATCATTATAATACGATCGCCTGGGCGTTTCCGAGGGGAAATCATTGTTAGTATAGGCAGGTCGCCCATTCATCGCTGGAGGAGTGCCTGTCATCGCTCCAGACGCGTTAGCGGATTGGGAGGGCGAAAAAGGAAAATCCGGTTTTTCCCCTTCTTCAAATCGATCTGTCATGTGTCTTGCTCCTTTGTAACCACACGCAAAAAGAAATGTGTTGACCATAAACTGAAAAGGCAGGAAGACTCGTATCTTATGGATACAATCCATCCTGCCATATCAACGCATTTTATTTTGTAAATGTTACACTAAAACAAGAGAGAATGCGATTTATAATCGATTAATCACGATTTCAACTCGGCTTGCAGGTCGTCGACAAACTGGCGCGCTACACGACCGGAGCGACCAGAGTGCTGGCGTTCCCATTGCAAGGCACGAGCACGGAGTTCATCTGCGGGTAGCGAGAGATCACGTTGTTCGACCAGGCCACTGACGATGCGCAGATATTGCTGCTGATCCGGCGTCATGAAGGTGATACGCAGCCCGAAGCGATGCACGAGCGACTGTTTTTCGTCCATAGAATCGCGCCAATTCACATCCTCCGTCGGTTTGCCGCGTTCGGCAAAGTTTTCCTTGATCAGGTTCATACGATTGGAGGTCGCGCAGATGAGGATATTGGAGGGACGCGCCTCGATGGTGCCTTCGAGCAGAACTTTGAGCGCTTTATAAGAGGTCTCGTGCTCCTCGAAGGAGAGATCATCGATGAATAGCAGGTAGTGGGGAGCGTGATCACGCAAACAATCGATGATCGTGGGCAGGTCATCGACATCCTCTTTACGCACCTCGACCACGCAAAGACCTTGCTCGGCGTAAGCATTGGCGAGCGCTTTAATCGTCGAGGATTTGCCGGTGCCGGGTGTGCCGTAGAGCAGCATGTCATGGGCAGGCAGACCAGCGAGAAAGCGTTCGATATTAGCGGTCAGGCGAGCCTGCTGACGTTCATGGCCGACAAGATTGTGCAGCGTGATAGGGTCGGGATGCGCGATGCCTTGCAAGCGTTTTTGTTGTCCCTGCCAGCGCAGAGCGTGATAGCGAGCGAGTGGGCCGGTCCCGTAGCGCGACCAGTACGTTTCTAACGCTATTGTCAATTCGGACCAATCGGTGCTGGCGAGGATAGTTTGCACCAATGCATGTCGCGTGGCATTGATAGGGGCTTGTTGGAGTGGGGCGAGATCGTACCAGGGGGCCCAGGCGTTTTGCAGGGTGGGCATTGTTTGTGTCACCGCGTTGCAGGTAAGTTTCCACAGATGTTGAGCCTCCAACTGGAAAAGACGTTGCAGCGTGCGCAGATCGCGTTGCGCCTGCGCGCGCAATGCTGGCGAGACGCTGGCTGGTCCGAGGCGTTCTACCTGCGTGCTCCACAGGTTGGCATCATCGATCAGGTGCGCGATCAGATGAGCCTGCCAGGCATCCGAGATAGCAGGTGTGGTGTCCTCCTGCATCGATGCGATCAGCGCTTGAAACGTATCGCTATAGATGGAGGCGATGATCAAAGGATCTTCCCGCGTTGGAGAGATAAGCGTAAGCAGCAAGTGGCGCATAGCCTCACCCGCGTCATTGGCGAGTACACCTTTGAGCAGGGTCAGGCCGTGGATCGTGTGTACAGCGGTGAGGACATCTTCATTTGTGTGTGTCACGGGCATTGGCTCATGCGTTTTTACAATAGTCTCAATAGTCTCAGTCGTGTGTTGATCGTGTGGGTGTTCATCTGGTACAGTCGGTACGCCTTGTGTCATCTTCCGGAATCATCCTTTAAGCAGCATAAAATTGAGCATAGTATCGCTGGAATAGTCTTCACTTTGTAGACGAGTATAGCACATGCCTTGTCCTGCATGGACAACGATATCCAGATGTATGCTTTCATCTGGGGCAAAGGGAGACGCGGCAATTCGTTGTCTGGTCTCTTACCTGTTGATAAATCTGTCCTCTACAGAGTGATCTTGCTCATTAAAATCATCATCGGCCAGCCGTAAATTGTCCCCCTGAACCCTGGTAGACTACTATTCAGCAATCATGAAATACGATATAGTATACAGGAAAATTTACTTGCAACGAAGGAAACAAGCATGCTTGAATTATTGCAGATGTGGGCGTTGCTGGAGGTTCTCGGTCTGCTGATACTGCCGTTGACCGTGACGGTTTTCCATAATCTACCGGATCGAGGCTGGTCATTCTCGAAGTCGATCGGGCTGGCAGTGTTCGCGTTCTTGATCTGGGCACCGTTAAACTGGGTGCATGCGCTACCATATAGCCGTGGTTTTATTTTGGGCGCGACCATCGTCTTAGCGGTCGCGGGCCTGCTCGGATTCTATTTTACCTATCGCACTGTACTGAAGGTGGTACGGCGCAACATCGCATACATTGTGGTATCGGAATGCGTCTTTCTGGGCATGGTTTTCCTGCTAGGCTGGTTGCGCTCGTTTGATCCCGATATTCGTTCGTTCGAGATGTTCATGGATGAGGGCTTTATCGCCGCCATCATGCGCAGCCCGCATATGCCGCCCAACGATATGTGGTTCTCGGGCTATAGTATCAACTATTACTATTACGCGCATTTTGCTATCGCCAGCGCGGCCAAGTTGTTGGGACAACCAGCTTCTATCGCCTTCAATACCGGCATCAGCATCTTTTTTGGCCTGACCGCCGTCAACCTGTTCGGGGTCACGATCAATATCGTTGCCTGGATGCGCCACGTGCAGGTGCAGGCGAACACTCAACCAGACCAGCCATTGGAGCCAGCCAGTACGGTTTATCCTCCCGTCGCGCGTGGCATTCCCTTCGGGCTGGCCTCGATCGCTATGGGACTGGTGTTGGGAAACCTGGCCGCGACCCAGCAGTGGTGGCAGAACCATGGAGAATTGACCGCGCATTTTGACTGGTTCGTATCCTCGCGTGTGATTCCCAACACAATCAATGAATTTCCCGCGTTCAGTTTCTTGCTGTCCTGTTTTCATGCGCATGTGCTGGCCCTGGCGTTCACCATCCTCGCTATCGGCCTGGCTTTCAACTTATTTTTGGAAGCGAACGGCAAAGGGCTGAATGCGTTCGGCCATGGCTGGCAGATTCCGTGTACGCTAGTGACTACCGCGCTGGTGATCGGCGGACTCTACATCATGAACGGCTGGGATTATCCGACCTATCTGGGACTGGCTGTGGTCAGTATCGCGTTGCAGCAGTGGCTGGCCTACGAGCGACAACTGGAGCTTTCCTATTTTATTGACCTGGCTTCGGCGGCGATCAGCCTGGTGGTATTGTCGTTCATCCTTTTCTTGCCCTTCTACCTCACCTTTATTTCTCCTTCGCAAGGACTGGGATTGATTCGCGAGGGCTCGCAGCGCAGTCCCATCGGCGATGAACTGTTGATCTACGGACTGTTTCTGTTCATCTTTTTATCGGTGCTGGGTGTGAGCGCATGGGGTCGCCCGCTGTTCGCGCGTGTGCGTGACGAGATGCAGTGGAGTGAGCGAACACTCAGGACGGTGCTCATCGCTTTGATCGCGCTGGTAGTATTGGATGTATTGATTCTATTATTGGTGCAAAATAGTCTGACTCTCGTGGTGATGGGCGATATCGCGCTGTTCGCGTTGCTATTGACATTTTATCATTCCGACAATCGCGGGCATGCATTCTTGCTATTTATCGGAGCGTTGGCCTTCACGCTGATCGCCGCGTGCGAGATTATCTATTTGCGCGATGTATTCGCCAATAACAATCCTCCGTTGCCGCGCTACAATACCGTGTTCAAATTTTATTTTCAAGCCTGGGCGTTGCTCTCGGTCGGCTGTGGCGCGGGCCTGTTTGTCCTGTTCGACCGCTTCTGGTCGAGGGTGCAATGGGATTCGGCGGTTGCTGTGGTTACGCGGCTTGGAGCAGTAGTCTGGACGGTTGGATTGGCACTACTCGTGCTGGCTTGTATGGTCTATCCGTTGATGGCGCCGGAAACCAGACTGGCGCAGTATAATCCGCTGACGAACAGTTTTATGTGGCATCGGAGCAACAGCCTGGATGGCTTGACTTATTTGCAGAACTGTAAACCGCCGGACACCTCGTTCGAGTTCCAATTCTGTTTGTACGATGTCTCATCCGATTACGACGCGATTCGCTGGATCAACGCCAATATTCAGGGTGATCCTACCATTATCGAAGCCTATAGCAACAGTGGTGACTATTCTCTGTACGGGCGCATCTCCGCCTTTACCGGCCTGCCGACGCCGATGGGCTGGAGTGGACATGAGTTGCAGTGGCGTATCAACTGGCTGAACAACGACACGAATATCGCTAACTTCAACAATCGTACGGTCGCGCCCGATTCGATCTACCAGACGGGCAATCCCGATACTGTTCTATCAATTATGCATCAGTATAACGCGCAGTATTTATACGTGGGTGCGCTGGAGCATGTGATGTTCCCCAGGGTGGGGAAAAATGATTATGGCGCGTTCATGCAGCTTGTCTACGACAAGAACGGGGTGGAGATTTACAAAGTCAAATCGTGAGTAGTTGCTGAGCTATACATCCATGAATATGTTTTTTTACACTGTTTTGACGAAGTGAAGCAGATATGTTCCTTTTTTCGATGTTATACTATACATGGATGTTAGGCATTGTATTGAAAGGAGAAAAATTATGCCAGTTCGAACTTCCGACGCCGAGTGGCGTGGCGACATACGCGAAGGTGAAGGGCATTTGAAATTGGGTAGTGGCGCGTACGAGGGAAATTATTCTTTCCGCTCAAGGATGGGTGATGGTTCCGGTGGCACAAATCCAGAGGAGTTGATTGCCGCAGCGCATGCTGCTTGCTTCTCGATGGCTTTATCCGGAGCCCTGGCGGGCGCGGGCCATACTCCCACCAGTGTACACACCACTGCACGTGTGCATTTCAGTCCGGTCGAGGGCGGTTTCGAGATCAACCCGATCGAATTGCTGACCGAGGCGGTCGTGCCAGGCATCGATGAGGCTACATTCCAGAAGATAGCGGAAGACGCCAAGAACAATTGCCCGGTCTCCAAAGCGTTGGCCGCGACCACTATCCAATTCAAGGCGACGCTGGCAAGCTAGCCGCCAGATATTACTGACCCTATTGATAAAGAGCCGCCAATGACAAATGCATGCTTCGTCATTGGCGGCTCTTTATTGTTCTTTCTTTCCTGCTACAATGCCAGGGCAACAATACCCACCACGATGATGCCAGCAGCCAGCAGCCGACGTTTTGTCTCACCCTCGGCAAGCACCTGTGTGCCCAGCAATGTTCCAAAAACAACACTGACTTCTCGTGCGGGTGCGATGTAGCTGACCGGCGTAAAGACCAGGGCGGTGAGCACGAGCACATAGGAAAAGGTACCGAGCACAGCGATACCGAAAGCTTCCAGGCGATGAACGCGCCAGTGAAAACGCACTTCCTGCCAGTGATGCAGCGCGAACGGAGTCAGCACGGGGAAACGTAAGCAAACAGTACCGTAATACAAAACCAGCGGAGCGAGATGCCCAATGGTCAGTGCCTCTTTATCCCATAGCGTATAGCCAGCGATGCAGCAACCGGTGAGGATGCCATAGAGCATAGCCAGGCGAGAGCGTTTTTCACGTAAACGCTGCGGTTTCCAGGCGATCAGTAAAACTCCACTGATCACACACGCTATCCCTAAGAGGGCAAGCGGGCCAGGGTGTTCCTGTAAAACCAGCATGGCGACAATGGTTGTGAGCAATGGCCCTGTGCCACGAGCCAATGGATAGACCAGCGAAAGATCTCCAACGCGGTAGCCACGTTGCAGTAGCAGAAAATAGGCGAGTTCCAGCAGGCCGCTACCAACGATAAACCCGATTGTCCAGCTAGAAAAAGATGTATGGGAGAGTAAGACGAATACAAGCACGACTGGAGCGAAGATTCCTAATGTAAGTAGATCATAGAGCCAGGTAAAGGAGGCATTGCCTTGCGCCTGTTTCGCCAGAAGATTCCAGGTAGCGTGAAGGACGGCGGCGAGCAGGATCAGCCCTAAAGCGAGCGTTGTCATAGAGCGATAAGCCTTTAGGTCAGCACTTCAACAGAAAAGCCACTTGTGATGGGCGGGTGAGACGGCAATTTCCTATTTTCCCACGCAGTTGCCCACGCAGTATCATCGGAGCTGAAGAGCTTAACTTCCGTGTTCGGGATGGGAACGGGTGTACCCTCTTCGCTATAATCACCGGCTCACCTGCACATGCAAGTGGCTTTCGTTTCTGACAAGGAGAATAATACTACAGAAGCAAGTCCCTGTCAACACTTTTTGCAACCAATTTCGACAAATTTCTGAGAAAAGAGAAAAAGCGAGCTATGGAGAGTTTTTATACGTCTTCTAATAATAGGAGGGTATGCTACGGTGGCAACGGTGGCGGGCAAGGGCGGCGTTTACCTCACGCGGACATGAATCCACCCATAGAGATGGGACTAGCTAAAGAAAAATAGACCGAAGAGGTTTTTATAGATGCATACGGATGATACTTTTGTGCCTGGTGACACTATGCTTGCTTTGCGTAAACATGGAAAAATCGTGCGTTCAAAGGAAGGATGGGGCCATTGGATCGTATTAGCCTTGATCCTGCTACTGGCCGCGTTTTTGAATTTTTGGCGTCTGAACCAATTGGGCTATGGCAATGGCTACTACGCAGCGGGCGTGCGCAGCATGCTCGATAGTTGGCACAATTTCTTTTTTGTCTCGTTCGATCCTGCTGGATTCGTCACCATCGATAAGCCGCCGCTCGGTTTCTGGCTACAGGCGGCGAGCGCGCGTCTATTCGGTTTCAGCGGTTTCAGCCTGCTCTTGCCGGAAGCGATTGCGGGCGTGCTCTCGGTGGCCTTACTCTATCATCTTGTCGCGCGTATATTTGGACGCTGGGCTGGTAATATCGCGGCGTTGATGTTGGCGATAACGCCATTGAGCGTCGCCACCAGTAGATATAATACCATCGATATGCTGCTGGTGTTTTGTGTCCTGCTCGCCACATGGACGCTCTTGCGCGCGATCGAAAGTGGACGTATAGCATGGCTCCTGTTGACGGCTCTGCTGATCGGGCTGGGATTCAATATCAAGATGTTGGAGGCGTATCTGATTTTGCCCGCGTTCGGGCTGCTTTTTCTGCTCGGTTCACCACGCACATGGTCGGTGCGCATCTTGCAATTGCTGCTGGCTTTAGTAATTATGCTGGTGGTGTCGTTTTCATGGATTGTGGTGGTGGATGCGATCCCCGCCGCTCAAAGGCCATATGTCGGCTCGACCAGCGACAATTCGGAACTCAGTCTGGCACTGGGCTATAACGGTCTACAACGCCTGCTCGGACGAAACAGCCATCTCTTTACCACTGGGCAGAGCGCTGAGAAGGGTCGGCAGACCGCGAATACAGGCTATGGGAACAATGCGCTACCGATGACGTATATTGGCGGAGTAACGCTATCGTCAAGTGTGCGTGCGGAGCCGCCCACAGCACCCGAGCGGCAAGAGGTAAATGCGCCAGGCTCCGGTGGAGTTGGGCATCCTGGCACCCTACGCTTCTGGGGGCCTGACTTCAGCAACCAGATCAGCTGGCTATTGCCTCTGGCCTTTGTGAGTTTACTGGCGCTAGCGTGGCAGAGGCGCTGGCGTTTTCCTCTGACCATAGCACAATTGTCGCTGCTCTTATGGGCTATATGGATGATCACCATGGTGATCTTTTTCAGTGCCGCCGGTTTTTTCAACGTCTACTACATGGTCATGCTCGCGCCCGCCATCTGTGCCCTGGCGGCAGCGGGTCTTGTAGTCATGTGGCGCGATTACGTGAGACGCTCATGGCGTGGCTGGTTATTGCCAATCGCCCTGCTAGTGATCGCCGTTTCGCAGGCCCATTTCCTCTCGTATTATCCCGCCTTGAGCGTTGTACTGCAGCCACTTGTGGTGGGAGGGTGTATCGTTGTCGCAATCGCGCTCGCGCTTGGACTGCTCTGGCCGCGTCCACAGCGTATCGTTCCTGCCGTTCCTACTAAAATTGATGCGAAACGCACGTTAGAATTAGGGAGCAGGAATGGTTGGTGGTGGTTCGCGAGCGTCCTGTTGCTGTGCGCGCTAGCCCTATTACTGCTGGCCCCTTTCATATGGAGCAGCTATACCGTGCTGACGCAGACGGGCGTAGCGCGCACAGCGGGTCCGAAGGCGGAGACGACTTTCCAGGGATATGTGGATACGTGGAAAACCATTGCAAGGACACATAGTGCGACCAGCGGCGCAACCAAATTATCGAAGTTGGACCGCTACCTGCTGAAGAATCGTCAAGGCGCTGAATTTCTGCTCGCGACACCGAGTTCCGGTACCGCCGATAACATTATCCTGGATACAAATGAGCCAGTCATGGCATGGGGAGGATTTGGTGGACACGATCCAATTCTATCGACGCAGCAACTCGTAGGTCTGGTTGATAATGGTACCGTGCGCTACGTTTTGTTGCAAAATGTGTCAAGCAACTTTAAATACCGTAGTGCTGAAAATATCTCTTTTCCCGCTGTGGCGCAGCCGGGCAACGTCGAACTTTCCAGGTGGGTAAGCGCTTCTTGCAGCCCGGTGCCGCTGCGTCTATGGAGTTCAACTCACAGTAAATCATCATACCGAGCCAGCAATGGTGAGGTTTTGTTCGATTGCAGTAGGAGATGAACTCTTGCTAGGATGAAGTCGCGATCTTGATCTGCGCTTTATGCACCTGCGAGTCGGCAGTACGCACCTGAATGCCTATCTGCCAGTTGCCCGCCATAGACAACTCACCCTGAGTACTGTACTGCCCGTTGCCTGTTGATTGCAGGTCGGCGCTATCGGTGCCCATCGCCATATCCAGCATTGTCGTGAACAGTTGTACCTGTGCGCCCGTGAGCGGTTTGCCGCTTTTGGCATCCGTGACGCTGACGGTAAACGTATTATTGCCCGGCTGATCCGGTGTAATTGTCAATTGTAGGTGAAATTTGCCATCGGATGTATCCATCGAACGCTGCAATTTTGCTTGTGTCGTGGTCGTAGATGATGGCGAATTTGTGATGCCACCACAGGCGGCGAAAAGCATGGCGAGTACTCCCAAAAACAGGAGTAGCAAGTTGTTATTGATACGGAACATACGTGAAACTTCCTCATTTGCTAGCTATGTCCTTTGTATGATAGCAAATTTTGGAAGAGAGTGAAACTTGTGCATAGAAAAATGAGCAGCATATGCTGCTCATGATCCTTTGCCGGAAATCTAAAGCTTGTTCTTTTTGATGGGTATACTAAAGCACAACGAACTTGCCGTCTTTTGAAAACACCTGATCATCCACACGAATCTCGCTGCCCTGGCGTAGATCGCAGACCATGTCCCAGTGCAGTGACGATGTGTTGGTGCTGCCAACCTCGGGGAAGCCCGCGCCGAGGGCGAGATGGATCGTGCCGCCCATCTTCTCGTCGAACAGAATGTTTTTGGTGCAGCGATCGACGTTGACATTGTTGCCGAAGGCGAACTCGCCCAGGCGGCGCGCGCCCTCGTCTATGCCAAGCATACTATCGAGATAATCCTGACCCTGCGCAGCGCTGGCTTCGACCACCACGCCATTTTCGAAGCGTAATCGCACATCCTCGACCGAGCGACCGTTGAAGGACGCGGGGAAACTGTAGCGGATGTAGCCGTTGGCGGACGTTTCCACCGGGCTGGTGAAAAATTCGCCGCCAGGAAAGTTTTTCTCGCCCTTGTCGTTGATGAAGTTGCGTCCCTCGATGGAGAGCGTGAGGTCGGTATCCTGGCCGAGCACGTGAACGCTGTGTTTGCCTTCCAGCCAGGAGACGAGCCGTTCCTGCTGTGCCGCCAGCTCCTGCCAGCGCGCCACCGGATCTTCGTCATTGAGAAAGCAGGCGCGGTAGACGAATTCCTCGAAGTCGCTGAGCGACATATTCGCGTCCTGCGCGTAAGCGTTGGTGGGAAACATTGCGATCGACCATTTGAGCGAGCCGTCCGCCGAGCGTTTCATGTAGGTTTCCTGCACGCTACGCATCGCTTTCTGGTAAAAAGCGATACGTGCGGGATCGACTCCACTCATGCTTTTGGTATTCACATCCGAAAACAGGTTGAGGAGCGCCTCGTTTTCCTCGAAGAAGTTGCGTAGCGCGGGCGGAATGTAGGATAGTTGATCGTCGGAGCCTTCTTTGAGATCTATTTCTGCGAGGCCAGGGATCTGAATCGCGGTTTCCACGTACGCGCCCGCGTGTATCGCCGCGCGATACACCTCGCGCACAAGATCTGCCGCGACAGGGCTGGCGATGATGCCCAGCCGATCTTTGGGTTTGATGGCTAGCGAGTAGTTGACCAGCACATTTGCCATGCGTTGTAGACGAATATCGGCCATGGAGATGTGATCCTTTCTTTACTTTTTCTTCTCTCTGACGATAGCACAAGTGCGGTAGCAAGTACAAGTACATGTGAATTTAGAGTAAGTTATCCCAGGTGGTAGCAAGGCGCAGAAGGCGATCATGATACATAATGCGCTCAAACCATGCCTGCGGCCAGGCATCGATGCCATGATACGCGCCGCTGAACGCGCCCGCGAGACAGGCGATGGAATCAGAGTCGCCACTCGTCACAGCGGCCCGTCTGAGCACGGCGAGGGGATCATCAGGAAAGAGCAGGAAGCACAGCAGCGCGGTCGCGAGCGCCTCTTCCGCGACCCAGCCTTCGCCAGTAGCCAGGCAGGGGTCCTGTGTCGGATCTGGAGCGTGCAACGCGGCGTCCAGTCGATCAAGAGCGTCAAGACATTCATCCCAGCCCTGCACGATAAAGCTCTGCGGAGATAATGCGTTGGCGACTTGCCAGATATTGGCGAGCCAGGAAGAATGATAAATGGTGCGTTGACTGTGTGCGTAGTCGCGCAGCCAGTGCGGCAGCGCTTGAGGTTCGGTACCGCTACGCAGTAGAGAGATCGCGGTCGCGGTAAGATCGGCGGCGGCGAGTCCTGTAGGATGAGCGTGGGTGAGTGCTGCCTGAAATTGTGCCAGGCATGCGCGTGTCTGCGCATCGATGCTGGGCAGGAGTCCGACCGGCGCGACGCGCATATTCGCGCCACATCCCTTCGAATGGATGACGGTCGCCTGCTGCCAGGGAACGCCCTGAGCCAGGTGCGCGCAAGCTTGCATACAGGTGACACCGGGAGCATAGATGTTATCGGGACTCTGGCTCCAACGCACGAACGTAGCGCGCAAGGGTGGTTCAACCTTTTGCGCGCTATAGGGTGGTGAGACCTGGAGCAGGGCCTCGCCGAGCGCCAGCGTCATCTGTGTATCATCAGTTACGTGGGCGGGATTGCCAATAAGATCGCGGGGGCCAGCGGGCGGAAAGCGACGTATGATTTCGTCGACCGCGAGAAATTCGCTATCGGCGGCCAGGGCATCACCAAAGGCCAGACCAAAAAGACATCCGCTGGCATAGCGGGATTGCATATCTTGTTGCATATAAATTTCCTCTGTTGAGGTAGGACTAGGATCACGGTAAAAACCGATCACAAAGCAATTTGTGATATTTACTCAAGAAAAGGATCGCCATCAGGAATATTCTGGTGGCGATCCTCTGTGTTCATCTCACGTAGAACCTGCTTCCCTTACGATTCTGAGGCTGCCTCGATAGGAGCAGGTACCTCTGGTGATTCCAGGGAAAGGTCAGATCGTCAGCAATGAGAGCAGGAAGGCGCTGGCCGCCAAAAAAAGTCAAGGAATCACGCTTGGAAAACCCAAGGGAACTATTCAGAAAAGCAAATTTGATGCGGATCTGCCACGAATCAAGGAATTGCTGGGCCTCGGACTCTCCGTCCGCAAGATCGCCAAAACCCTGAACTATCCGAACCACCACTCACTCAATACCTACATCAATAAACGCGGGTTGCGTGAACACGATTCTGGCTAGACCCGCCTGGAAGAGAGAAAACGGCTTCCCTTTCTTCTAAATATTACAAATTGCTTTACTGCACATTTTCGCCAGGATCTTAGTCCACCCTCACTTCCTCTTTATTTTCGATTTGGCTCGTATGTGAGTACCACTACACCAGAGCCGAATGTTTGCGATTGAACAAGTTTGAATTCCTTTTGCTGGCTCTCACCATGAAAAAGCCGCTTCCCGTTTCCTAATACAATGGGGAAGACCATGAGACGGTATTCATCAATGAGATCCTCTTGCATGAGCGAGTGAATGAGCTCAACGCTCCCAAAGATCAATATGTCTTGACCAGACTCCTGTTTCAATCTGGTAACTTCCTCTCCAACATTGTCCTTGATAAGGGTGGCATTCCACTCAGCTTCCTGCAACGTTGTGGTTGGAACATACTTGGGCATACTGTTTATTCTTTCGCCATATGCACCAGTAATACCAGGCCATCCGGCTGCAAAGTCTTGATAGGTTATGCGCCCCAGAAGGAGTGCATCGCTGGCAAAAAGCTCATCGAATTTATATTTTTGTGATTCTTCACTCCGAAATTGAACAGTCCACAGATGTGGATTTTCAACAACACCATCCATAGCCATGAGCATCGAAGCAACTATTTTTCTCACGTTTTACTCCTTAAAAGGAATGTCGCAGTAATTTACTTGCACATTGCAAGTGCTCACAGCAAACTATTCTCACGTAGCCAATCAAAAACGGTAAAGTTGTTGCAGGTAGTATTGGAAGAAAAATTGACCCGATATTTCCACGTGAAATCTTGAGGCGTATGCTGTCTTCTCCTGCCAAAAAACGCTGAGAGGTTCGATGGATCTGATTGTTACCTTGTGGCTGGTGACAACAACCTTAACTCCACCCTTGAATCTCCTTTTTTCTTGAATATCACAAATTGCTTTGTGATCGGTTTTTACCGTGATCCTAGCCCTACCTCCTATTTCTGTTAACAGGAGAAGTCGCTCAACCCGCGTAGGCGCGTACCTCCTTACTGCATAGATTTTAGGAGAATAGGGCCTGATAAAGATGCATACCTTGCGAGTCAGCAACCGAGCATGTAGAATAAAAACAATTTTGCTGTAGGAATGTATGTTTTAACGCGGGAGATCGAAAGGGATCAAGAATTATCAAGGGCTATTATAGCATGTTTTCCTGTTCGTAAATGAGCAAGAAGGATGGAGAAGAGATGACAAGCAGTTTATGGTTAGTAGCGGGAATCGTGGCTTTTGTGCTGCTGATCCTGTTTCTGGGACTTGTGACCGCATTGATGAATCGCTTGCGCCCCGAGCGATCGCGGAGGCGTTATGCTTCGAGGGAAGATAGTTGGAGAGACCGAGCGCGCAGAGATGATGATCGCGACGATGACGAAGCGCGAGAGGCTCGCCGATATAACGATTCTTATCGCGGGCGAGAAGAGAGGGCCAGTAGAGAACATATGGCACATAGACACCATCATGCGGAGCATTAATGCCTCTGTGTGAATTTTTGTTCACAATTATGCTACGATTTATGCAGCTCAAAAGGTGTATTCTTTCCCATTTTTCTATAACGATCGGATAAACGATGAAAAAGAAAGTAAACACTTTATATAAGAATGTATTTCTTGTTTGCTAAAGACTATACAAATACATCTTTTTATTGTATACTGAACCATAGACACTATTGTCAACTCTAGTGGCGGCATACTGGAAAAGAGCGCGAAGAAGGCTAAAAGGCCAGAAAGAGAGCGTGCGTTGATGATGGAGGATGTGTTGGCAATGATCGATGAGCAGATGGAGTCCGCGGATGTGGCGAGGGCATTGCCACGTCACAATCTTTTTTTGTCGTTCCACGAGCAGCAAAAAGCGCTAGTGCGTCCACTTTTATCGTTACAGATGCTGCCGTACCTGGCGATGCATAATCGTTTCCATCCCGATATTCATCAAAAAGTGTATGCGGTCTGTGCCAATGAAATCGATGTGCCGTGTTATTATTGCTGGCTGGCGATGAAGGGTGACGAGAAGTTGCACGCGACAATTTCCTTCATGTTGCCGGTGTACGTCTACACTATTCTGGATATGCGCACGGAGCAACAGATCATGGTGCGGGAGGGATACAGGCAGAAGCGGGTGTTGTGTGGTGTGCGTTTATTGGAGTTGATGGCCTTTGGGCCGATGAGGCATGTGCTGGAGCGCATGAGAAAATTCACGCAGGCGGGCGGCGATATCACGAGTTGTGATTGGGCCATCGAGCAGAGAGTGGTAGATGCACGCAAGAGCATGTTAGCCATCCCACAATCGTTGCAGCCCTCGCTCGCTTTTCTCGAAGAGCTTGTGCCGAGTGCCGAAGCCATACGTCACAGCGTGATCCAGTTCGCCCCGCCAGTCCGTCGTTGATCTACTGCTACTTTCTATATGTTCTTTGCTGAAAATCTCTTCTTCAAAAAAAACAGTAGTAGACAGGAAAAGCATCGTCTTCTGTATTAAAGAGGGAGGTGGGCAATAAGGCCACACTGCCCTCTTTTTTGTCTTTGCCTATGGATGCACGTTCTTTTTCTGCTGGTCCTGCTTATCTAGCAGGATGCCGCCGACGAGATAGGCGGCGGCGAACGCCGCCACGATGCCGTAGGCCAACCCGAGCAAGCCGGGGAGCGAAGGTTGTTTTTTCATCTGCAGTTTCTCCAATGCTCTCGGTAAGAACATCTACCTGTTTTAATCAGCGACAAGAAATATGAGCATGATCGGCGCACCGATAAAGAGCAGCGTGAGCAGCGAACTGTACCAGGCACCGCCGAGCCAGGAAAGATTGACACGTGTAGTGTAAGGGATATTCAAAACGGTCAGCAGAGCCAGGGCAGCACCCAGGAAAAATGCGCCGACAAACGTGAGAATCAGCGCTTCTAACGGTTTTTTGATGCTCTTGATACCACGGCCTAAAAGATTGCCGATTACAGAGAGAACGATCATCGCGACCAGCAAGTAGAGTATGCCGATCAGCCCGGAGCCAGCGCTAGAGGTGAAGCTACTGAGCGCTGGAAAGGTCAGTGCGCCGCCGAGCGAGAGTAGGAAGAGCAGCACAATGACAACAACTGCTTTAATAATGATAGATCCGAAATTCATAGGGCCCCCTCGGTGAAGTTTGAGCAACCGTCTACCATGAATAGTTCTATTAAAGATACTATACAATACTTCGTATTATTTTGCACGATCGGGAACAACAGTAAGTAGGGAAAAATGAGGTATAGAAAGTAAAGTTGACCTGACCGTTAAGACAAGGAAAGGCGAAAAGAGAAGCTCGTTCTTTTTTATAAAGGATCAAAGAACCAGAGACACATATCTTCTTTTCCATTATACCTATCATACGAAGTTATTGTGCTTTTGTTGAGCCAAACGGGACTCTTGGGAAGGGAAATAACGCATCTTCGTAAACATATGCAAGGTCTGGCTCGTGGTACTGTGACATTTTTCGCAGTAAGGCGATGAACTTTTCATGAATGGGCCATTTTGTGCTATAAAGTAATAGTCGATTGAGCCTAGTGACGGCTATTGCCAGGCATGTCACTGTTGTGTTGTGAAAAGGAGTAGAGATGAAAGTTGCATATATTTTCAGTACGACCGGTCATACAGTGAGTTATAAATTGGGGAAGATGATCTTGCCACAACTGGAGGAGCACCGCCATGGCGCGGAAGTGGTCGGCATGTTTTTCTTTGATGATAACACCTATGCTTTACGCAAAGGTGATCCGCTCGGTGAGCGGCTCAGCGCTGTCGCCAAAGAGCAAGGAATTCTGCTGATGCTGTGCGATCAGTGCGCGAGTGAGCGAGGTCTGGCGGAGCCAGCCGAGGAGGGTGGCTATCAGGCAGTGGGCACCGTGGAAGGTGTGCGCGTTGGCTGTTTCCCTGATCTCTATGCCGCCCTGGCAACCAACTTACCTGATCAAGTGATCACGCTTTAATCGCCAGGGGGCAACGCGCAGGATACGATGAAGATGTGCTTCTATAGTCAAAAAAGAGAACCAAAGATAGAGCGGATACGAGGTTGAAAGAACAACGTTGAAGGAAAGCAGTAGCATTCATAATGATTATAGCAGCACGTCTTTAGTAGAGGCTTTTTCAGCGGGATTCGACTATCTACCGCTCGGGGTCGCGCTATTTAGCTGGCATGATTTGAAGATGCTCAAGGCAAATCGTGTTTTTGTGCAGATGCTCGACCAGATAGTCGATCCACAATGGCGCGGTGAAAAGGCCATCGGTCAAACCCTATTTACGCTTGGCGCTCTTCCGCACGCGACTCTGTGGTCCACTATTTTTCAGCGTGTGCGTGAAACGAAAAAAACCCAGTATGAGGACAAAGTTCTTCTCAGCAGCCTCCCTGGTCAAGAGGTGTATTGGAACTGGATACTGGAGGCTATCGAGGGACAACACGGAGATGTGGACTATTTGCTCCTGACGGCAAGAGATGTAACCGCGCAAGTTGTCGCCGAGCAGCAACATGAACGCTTGCAGATAAAGCTGAATCAAGAGAAGAAAGCCGCCGAACGCGATCGTCACTGGTTGCGTGTAGTGGAGGCAATTGCGTCCAATATTCGTGGCTCGTTAGACGCCTCGCAGATCGGAAGGAACGCATTGCAGGCGCTTGCGACCCATTTCCATCCGCGAGAACTGTATCTTTACACAACTGATCCCGTATTTCAGACATTTCGTCTGTTGAACGCGCACGTCCCTGCCGGACAAAGCATACGCAGAAAAGAGCACGGCTCAGCCACCTACGATGAAGCGAGTAGTTTTGCCTATGCCCTGAATACAAGGCAGCCAATCATCATCGAAGATATACATAGGCAAGAAGACAATGGCATCGCTCTACCTGTTTTGTTGAAAGAGAGTAGCCTGCACTATGAGCAGGAGTTGTTGGGCTATCACAGCTATATCTGTGTGCCCTTGTGGTTAGGGGAGCAATGTATCGGTGTTTTAACGGCGTTTTTCGGCGAATCCTTCCAGAAGCAAGGACCTGAGGTACGATCGTTTATTACCTGTTGCAGGTATATCGAAGCGGGCCTGGCGAATGCACGCTTACACGTAGAGGCGATTCAGGAGCGCGTGCAGTTGCGCAGTGTGCTCGACCAGTTGCCCGAGGGCGTGCTGTTTGCGGAGGGGACGGAAGGCACATTGAGTTATACCAATCCTGCCGCCGCGGAATTGCTCGGCTTTTCGTTAGAAGATTTGTTGAACAAGCCCATCCACACGTTTACATACGTTGATCAGGAGGCAACGACCCTCCAGACATATAACGAGGTGCTTTTCCCATGGACCTTCGCGGTTGTGCGCTCTCTGGCTGGCGAGACGATTCGTAGCCAGCAAATGTTTGTTTCCCTACCGCATCTGCTCGACGATGATGCTCAACATCGTAGTGGCTTGGTGGAACAGGGAAATACGCGGAAACTTGTGCCGACATCGATTGTACTGGTATCGAGCGCGCCCATCTACGATGAGCACCACATCATTACCGGTGCGGTCGTTATTTTCAAGGATATTACAGACCAGAAGAGTTTAGAGCAGCAGAAGGAAGATTTCCTGTGGATGGTCAACCACGAGTTGAGGACGCCGATCACGATTATCCAGGGATTCGCGGAGCTGCTGGCGGACGACGGCGGAAGCTCTGAAGAGGCTCACCAGATGCAGCGCGACGCCCTGCACAATATTTTGGATCAAAGTAATACCCTGGCGGATCTGATCGATGACGTGTTCGATTTATCAACCATCGAGCACCGTACATTCACGTTGCAGCGCGCTCACAGTGATCTGGTGGCGGCCATCGCGCACGCCGTCAAAGACCAGGATATGGTATCCAAGCGGCACCATATTTCTTTTGTCTTCAAAACAGATGCAGCCGTTACCAGCGTCCTGGGTTTTGTCGATGAGAAGCGTCTGATACAGGCGCTGCGCAACTTGATCAATAACGCGATCAAATACAGTCCCGCGGGCGGCGCTATCGAGGTAGGATTGCAGTATGTGAAGGCACGTCCGTGGCAGGTCGTGTTATGGGTGAAGGACGAGGGGATTGGCATCGCCGCCAACGACGTGGGACGTATTTTTGAGCGTTTTCAGCGTGGCAGCACGTTCGATGCCGCGATCAGCGGATTGGGGATTGGGCTCTTCGTCGTCAAAGAGATTGTGCAACAGCACGGCGGAACGGTGCAGGTAGAGAGCAGGCTGGGGCAAGGCACCACCTTTTCTATCGTGTTGCCCTTGCAGCAATAACCTGGCAAATTTTTTTGCCAATGGTGCTATGATACATACGTTTTCTATGCTAGATCAAAAATCGTGGGGGGATGGTGTGATCGCTTTACATATCGTGTGGCAGGCCGAGCCAGAAGACCTCGCCACAGCAGGGAAATGCCACATCTGGGCCGAATGGTCTCAATCGTATGAATCGCGTGAATCGCGACCCTCTTCCAAAAAAACAACGCGTACTGCATCAACCGTGCACACACATCCTTTTGCACTGGAGCACGATGCGCTGCGCGCAGCGCTCGCAAGGCTCGTGGACAACTTCTCCGCTCAACAGGCTCGCGATGACACGCTCACATTGTGTTTGCCGAGTGTAGCGCAGCGTCCATCGCCATCGCCAGAACTGATGGCGGAGCAAGCGATCATTGATGCTCCACAGGCGGCTTTGCGCTGGTGGAAGGTGCCGACTGTGACGCTGACGGCGGGCGAAGCGCTGGATGTATTGCCCGCGCTGCCTGCGAAATTCACTCGTGGCTATGTGCCTGCTAGTTCGACCTGTTTCTGGATAGAGGTTGCTCGTTTCGTCACTGATCTGTTAGCTCGCCAGGCATTTGTACCCGCAGCGCAACTTTTTACGGGGCAGGCGGGTACGCATGCCATTGCCCGCTGGCAGCCTGTCCTGGCGGGTAGCGATGAGGAGTATGTGGATAGGCTGGCGCGTGCTTTGCCACCGCTATGCTGGGCTTTTGTCGCGCCCGAGCACACGCGCAAAGGGTTGCCACGCGCGCTCATCGCCCATTTTATGTCCAGCGCCATCGATGCCTTTGTACGTGAGGGTTTGCGGACGCCGGGACCAGAAGCAGCGAGTCTATCCGTTTCTCAAACGCGTGATCGCAGGGCTACAAAATTGGCACACCAGTGGCTGGCGGCTCTGAGCGCGCACGATGCTGTGATCGAGGGATCGCCCGCAGAGTTGACGCAATTTGTGCAGTCTGTGCAAAGCTGGTTGGGCCAGTTGCGGGCGGTCGAGCGAGACGCGCCGTTCCGCACCTGTTTTCGTCTGAGCGCGCCGGGTGAGATGGACAACGAAGAAGAAGATGCTGCTCATGATCCACTGCATGTGGTCGCTGATGGAGACCAATCAGGTGCGCATGAGCAGGACGATGGCAAGGGGCATGAAACGGAGCAAGAGCAGTCGTGGCACGTGCGTTTCTTTTTGCAGGCCAACGATGATCGTAGTCTCGTCGTGCCCGCGGAAAAGGTATGGCAGGAGCGTTCGGGCACATTGACCTTCCTCAAGCGCAAATTCGAGAATCCACAGGAGCGCTTGCTGGCCGACCTGGCCTATGCCTCACGCCTGTTTCCGGCACTGGAAGAGAGTTTGAAAAGCGCGCGACCGCAGGAAATAGTATTGGACACCATGGGCGCGTACCATTTTTTGCGCGAGTCCGCGCCATTGTTGGAGCAGAGTGGCTTCGGCGTGCAGGTGCCCGCCTGGTGGAAAAAGCCCGCCGTCAAGTTGGGTATGAAGTTGCAGGTGCGACCACAGTCGAAGGTCGCGGGCAACGGCTTATTCGGCCTGGACAGCATCGTCGAGTACGATTGGCACGTCGCGATGGGTGAAAGCGCGCTCACGGTAAACGAGTTTATGCGCCTGGTCAACCTGAAAGTGCCATTGGTCAAAGTGCGTGGACAGTGGGTCGAGTTGCGACCGGAGCAGATCGAGGCCGCGATCAACTTTTTGCAGAGAAAGCGCGCTCGTGGTGGTATGGCGTTGGGAGAAGCGCTGCGCATGGGCCTGGGTGGCGAGGCGGCGAGAACAGGTTTGCCAGTGGTAGGATTCGAGATGGAGGGCTGGCTCAGCGATGTGTTCGGCAAACTGACGCAGCACACCGAGCTGACAACCATTAAAGCTCCCAAAACTTTTCAGGGCGTGTTGAGACCGTACCAGCTCAAGGGTGTATCGTGGTTGGCCTTTCTCAAGCAGTTCGGGCTGGGTAGCTGTCTTGCCGATGATATGGGATTGGGCAAAACGATCCAACTGATTACGCTTTTATTGCACGAACAGAGTCAGGCGCAGGGACGCGAACTGCCGCCTACGCTTTTGATCTGCCCCATGTCGATTGTTGGAAACTGGCAGCGTGAGGTGCAGCGTTTCGCGCCCTCGCTCAGCGTCATGTTGCATCATGGCGCGGAACGCTTGACGGGCGAGGCATTTACGCGCGAGGCGTTGCAGCATCATATCGTGATTACGACCTACGCGTTGGTGTTGCGCGATCGCGAACACCTGGACGCCATCGAGTGGAACAACATCGTGCTGGACGAGGCGCAAAATATCAAAAACGAGAGTGCCAAGCAGACACAGGCTATCAGGAGTCTCAGAGGTCAGCATCGCATCGCGTTAACCGGCACACCGGTCGAGAATCATCTTTCCGAGCTATGGTCGATCATGGATTTCCTGAATCCCGGCTACCTGGGCGGTGCCAACGAGTTTCGCAAACATTTCGCGATTCCCATCGAGCGTCATCATGAGCAGGAACGGCTAGAGACCCTGAAAAGCTGTATTCAGCCATTCGTCTTGCGTCGTGTGAAGACCGACCGCACGATCATCCAGGATCTTCCGGACAAGATCGAGAGCAAAGAGTTTTGTAACCTTACACAGGAGCAGGCCTCGCTGTATCAAGCCGTGGTAAAAGAGATGATGGAGAAGATCGAGGCCTCCGAAGGCATCGAGCGGCGCGGTCTGATTCTCGCCACTTTGCTCAAACTCAAGCAGGTCTGCAACCATCCAGCGCACTTTGTGGGGGACGAGAGCCGCTTAGAGAACCGCTCCGGCAAGCTGGCGCGCCTGGAAGAGATGCTCCAGCAGGTTTTACAGGAGGGAGACAAGGCGCTGATCTTCACCCAGTTCGCGGAGATGGGCCGCTTGTTGCAGCGCTATTTGCAGGAGGCGCTAGGTTGCGAGACGTTGTTCCTGTACGGTGGTATGCCCAAGACACAGCGCGACCTGCTGGTGCAACGTTTTCAGCAAGAGGGACAGCAATTGCCCATCTTTATCCTCTCGCTAAAAGCAGGTGGCGTGGGGTTGAATCTAACCGCCGCCAATCACGTCTTCCATTTCGATCGCTGGTGGAATCCTGCTGTGGAAAACCAGGCCACTGACCGCGCTTTTCGTATCGGGCAGCAAAAAAATGTGCAGGTGCACAAATTTGTCTGTGTGGGGACACTGGAAGAGCGCATCGACCAGATGATCGAGCAGAAAAAGGAGCTATCGGAAAATATCGTGGGCAGTGGAGAGAACTGGCTGACCGAGATGTCCACCACGCAACTCAAAGAGATCTTCAAGCTGAGTCGGGAAGCGATAGGAGAATAGGGATATGAGCGATTGGGATGACGACGATTTTGGCTGGGACTATTATTCGGAGAGTCGGCCACGTAAGGTGAAAGATGGCCTCAAGGTCAAAAGTGAGCGCGGCGCGATCGGCACCACATGGTGGTCCAAACGCTGGGTAAAAGCGCTGGAACAGTTGAAGATGGGTTCGCGCCTGACACGTGGCCGTTCCTATGCGCGGCAAGGACAAGTCGTTTCGATCGATATCCAGGCGGGCATGGTCCGAGCAAAGGTGCAGGGCTCGCTGAGAACTCCATATGCAGTAGAGATCACGTTACAGCCATTCGACGATGCGCAGTGGGATATGATCACTGACGCTATGGCTGCGCAAGCCATTTTTGCCGCCAAACTGCTGGCGGGCGAGATGCCGACGAACATCGAAGAGGCGTTCGAGGTCGCGCACATAGCGCTTTTCCCTACCGCACAGGCGGATTTGCAGACCGAGTGTTCCTGCCCCGATTGGGCGAACCCGTGCAAACATGTCGCCGCCGTCTACTATATCCTGGCGGACCGCTTCGACGAGGACCCATTTTTGCTTTTCAAGTTGCGTGGTCGCAGCAAAGACGAGATTATCGCCGAACTGAGAGGTAAACGCACAGCTACAGTCGCTACTCAAGCCCGCGCAGGCGTTTCTATAGCTCGTGAAGAGCAAGCACAAAGCGATCAGATCGCGCATTTAGAGGACTATCTCGCGACCTTCTGGCAGGCAGGTGAGTCACTAGAGGCGGCAGGTTGGCAAGCGAGAAGCACGCAAGACGGGCAGGTGGATAAAGCCGTGTTGAAACGCCTGGGCGAAGCCCCCTTTGCGCTTGGTGGGAAGTCCGTCACGAACTGGCTGGCGCAGGTATACGATGAGGTAGCCGCAAAGATTGAACACAGCGAAGAGCAGTAGATTATTGACGGAGCTCGGCGCAGATGCGGAATAAATGATACGATAAAGATGTTCCTGACTGTAGGGGTCGGTTTACCGCAACCCACCCGCGATTTATCGCCTGGTAGCGTTGCCCGACTTTGTTTTTTAAACTTCATTATCGGCCCATTGCCGCTCATGAGTCTTTCGAGCTTGCTAGCGGAGCAGGCCATGGATTGCTTGATGTGGTTTGGTTTAGAAGCTACGAATAGTATCTACAAGGAGAACATAGATGAGTAATGAACTGGATGCAGACCTGACACAGATTCGAACGGGCGATATCGCGCCGAATTTTACGCTGCCGACGCAAGATGGCAAGACCGTCAGCTTGAAAGATTTTCGTGGGCAGAAGTCGGTTGTGCTCTATTTTTATCCAAAAGACGAGACACCGGGTTGCACCGCCGAAGCGTGCTCGTTCCGCGACAGCTACCAGGACTTCACTGACGCGGGCGCGGAAGTAATCGGCGTGAGTTCCGACACCACCGAATCGCACGAGCAGTTCGCGTCACATCATAATTTGCCCTTTATCCTGGCAAGCGACGAGAACGGTGCTGTACGTAAAGAGTACGGAGTGCCGCAGCAGCAAGGCTCGATCGGTATCATTCCTGGTCGTGTGACCTACGTCATCGATAAAGCCGGTATCGTGCAACTCGTCTTCTCATCCATGAAAGACACCCAGAAGCATATCACCGAGTCGCTGAACGTTTTGAAATCTGCCAACTAAACCGTCCTCTCGAATCTACGTCCGCGTAGGGCATGAGATGTAAGGATGTCCCCAACATCCTCGTCCAATATCTCCGCCACATGTTTGCCCGCGCGGACCGTCTTTTGTGCTCTAAACGCCAAACCATCGTCTACACCTCGTCAACCTCTACTCTCCAGAAGCCACACCTTGCTTATCGAGCAAGCGTATCAGCAAGCCGTACAAAATCTCACATTCCTGCAGCGTAAGTGGTGAGAAGGCCTGTAAGAGCACCTCCTGGTATAGGCTGTTGCCCTTGTGCAGTAGTGCCTCGCCAGCAGGAGTGAGACGATGACGGATCGCCTTGCCTGGCCCGCTAACGCGTTCAATCCAACCACGGGCCTCCAGTCGGCTCGCGAGAGCACCAAAGGATTGATCAGTTTGGAAAGTCAGCTGCGCCAGTCGATGCGCCGAGACATTGGGGTGATGATCGATGGCGCGTAATGCATCCCACTGCACGAGCGTAATTCCCAACGGCGCGAGCCGGGTATCAAGCATGCGGTGTTGAAGGTACTGCAAGCGTTTGACCGCCAACGACAGGTCTTGGAGTTCGAAACCCATGAATTTTCTCTCTCATTCAATAAATACCCTTATATATACTTGCTTATATAAACATACTTATGGTATACTTCAGTTGCAAGCATGTTTATATAAGCTTGTTGATAGAAGTATAACAGTTCTCTCGATGATACAGCAAGTCCTTTCGGAATGAGAGCTGCTAACTCACACGTCCAGCATCACGTAAACTATTTTCTGATGGATGGCTTCTTTACGCAAGCCACGGATTGTCATGGTTCGATCTCAGCGAGCTAGACCCAATGGAAAGGATAAATCCTATGACAACTTCTCCTGTTTCTCCAATAACGCGAACAGTGTCTCTGGTTGACGATTTGACCCTGCGCTTTGAAGAACGCGCCAACAACGGTCGCCCCATGCTGATCTTGCATGGCGGTGGTGGCCCGCAGACCGTGGCAAGCATCGCCGCGGAGTTCGACAAAGCACATACGCTACTGCCTATCCACCCTGGCTTCTCGGGCACGAGCCGCCCCGAGTGGTTCAATAGCATTGAGGACCTCGCCTTTGCCTATCTGGACCTGCTCGATCGGCTTGAGCTGCGTGATGTGCTCGTGGTTGGCAACTCAGTGGGTGGCTGGATCGCCTCGGTCATGGGCCTGCTCGATACTGCACATCGACTGCGTGGGCTCGTGATAATCAATGGCACCGGTATTCAGGTCGAGGGGCATCCCGTGGCTGATGTGTCCTCGCTCACTCCGCAGGAACTGGCTGTCCTCAGCTTCCACAACCCGGCGGCCTTACGTGTTGATCCGGCTACCGTGACTCCAGAACAGATCGAGGGGCGCGCCGCCAACGCTCGCGCCCTTGCAATTTATAACCAGGGGCTGAATGGGTCCGATCCGAAGCTTGGTCGTCATTTGCGACGTGTGCGCATCCCAGTTCTGGTTGCCTGGGGAGAGAGTGATCAGGTGGTTGACACGGAGTATGGCCGTGCCTATGCTCGGGCCTTTCTCAACGCGCGCTTCGAACCCATTGCCGAAGCTGGTCACCTGCCACAAATCGAGCAGCCGCAACGCCTGTTCACCATCATACGTAACTTTGCTATCAACGTCTAAATCCGCATAGGGGCACTGCATGCCGGTGTCTGGCGAAAACCATATAAATTGGAGGAAATGAGCAAATGGAGATCAGCAGAATTGGTTCACAACCTTCTAGCAAGGGGCAACCTGAGTATTTTACCGGTGCGGTGCGCTTTGATCCGCTATTCCAGGCACCCGAGCCTGCGCACGTGGCAAGTCTCAGTGTCACATTCGAGCCAGAGGCACGAACTGCGTGGCACACCCATCCGCTGGGCCAGTTGTTGCTTGTGACAGCTGGCTGTGGTTGGGCACAGCGCTGGGACGGCCCAATCGAGGAAATTCGCCCTGGTGATGTAATCTGGTTTGCGCCCGGCGAGAAACATTGGCACGGAGCCACGCCCACCACCGCCATGACGCACATCGCCGTTCAGGAAGCCCTGGATGGCAGGGCCGTTGAGTGGTTGGAACAGGTGAACGACGAACAGTATAGGTAATGATGGCGATAGAAAAAAGCACTTCCTCGTTTTCGGATGCAAGAAAACGAGGAAGGCGCTCGTGGCGTTAGCTTGAAATGCTTGTTGGGCAGTGCACACAAACCGTCACAGCTATCAGCAATCGAACACCGACCAGCAGATTTCGTTGCGCAACCGCTGATCCTCCAGGACGAGTTCGCGAATCGCATCGGGAAGCTGTTCGCGCTGCCAACGGCACTCGCGTTGACCAGCGTTCTCTCCTTCGTATCCGGGAGCGGCAGCACGCGCGGCCTTGATCGCGTAGGCCGCAGCACCAAGTTCGTGTGCGGCGACATGCGCCACCACTGCGGCTTGACCAGCCGCAAATGCGGCAAAACGCGCCGCTCCATGTAAATCCCTCGCCGCACCCATTGCATGACCACCTAATGCGCGTGTTTCCATCATTTTGAGTTCCCCACGTGTCCACGCGCGAACTGCTTCGATCGCCTGGCGAGGCCGCCGGTCTTCTGGTTGCACCGACTCAAACAGGTGCAGGACGTGTTCTGCACACGTTGCTGCCCACAGGGCGAGCATCTGATGGTCGCAGTCTGTGAGCGTCCCCCCACGGCGAATGGTGATGAAGCGGGGGTCGCGGTCTTTGGGGAGGATCATGCTTGCACCACTCCTGTTACATCTGCCCAATGGCTTGTGCTACCGGTGGCTGGAGAGAAACAGGCTTGGAAACGGAAACCTCTGAAGTTCAGAACCAGGCTCCAAAAATGCGCGCAGTCCCAGCCGTCCGGTACATGTTTTGTGAGCTGACTATTCTCCATAGCTGTATCTTACCATTTTGTGAGATAGCACAGCAAAAAGATATGTAGGGTATTCTTATTCCTGCTGCCCAAGAGTGCCAGCACCTTGGACAATTTACACAACTCTTGACATTCCGTCGAAAGCTAGCAGTCAATCAACCCGGAAATAGCAGCATATACAACTCGCTCAACCCGTGATAGGAGATCACTACGACCGCCAGGCATGCCAGCGGAATGTGGATGTAGCGCCATGCTGCGATGATCGTCTCCGCCCGTTTCTGGCGACGTAGCGATGCCCGTAACTGATGATAGCTGAGGTGAAGCGCGTGCACATGTTGCAGATCTCTTTTCTCGTGTGCTGGCACCACAGCTATGTCCGTCGCGTTCGCATGCCGCTTTTTGAGTAGACTGGCGCTATACTGTTTGAATGGCGCGGACTTACCCGCGGCAATACGCTCGATGCTCAACTCCAGTTCGAGCAGGCGATCTTTGACGGAGCGAGCGATACCCACACCGTTGCGGTTAGCCTCAGACGAGATCACATGTGCCTGCCAGCCATCCAGCAAACGACCGCAGATACCACTGAGGACGAGCGCGATAAGCAGGAAAAGCGCGGCCATGCCATAATTGGAATCGGAGAACGCGCCCAGGCTGAAATCGTAGTCATGCAGGATATTCGCATAGTTTTCGTGCAACAACGCGATAAGGATGCTGGCGATGCCGAGCCAGCTGTGCAACCACAGCCAGCTCTGTACCTTGCCGGGCAGTTGGCGCACAAAACGGCGGCGTAGCGTATAGGCGGTCACGAACAACACCAGCACATAAGCGATGATGCCGAAAATGCGCAGCGGATCGGCATCGGGTCCGACATATTGTTGATGTTTCAGCGCGAAAAGGTACCAGGCATAGATACCGCCGTAGAGCAGGATCGCGAAAGCTAGCCAGAGCCAGCTAGCCTTTGAAGCTGGTGTTCTCCAGCTGCGTTTGATGGTTGATTTTGTCGTTGCTGCCATACAGTTACCCTCAAAAATTCTCTATCGATGCAGAATCTCTTCGGTCGAGCCGAAGAAATCGGTGGGTTGGATACGGATCGCGGCCCCGGTCGGACAGGCCTGCACACAGGCTTGATCTTTATAGCCCGCGCAAAGGTCGCACTTGATGGCGATCTTCTTACGCAACTCCTCGTAGGGTTCGTGCCCCACATTTGCCAGCGCCAGCGGACCGCGCGCGACCTGGGCCTGCAGCATGGGCAGATTTTTTTGCTTGCCTTTCTGCGCCGTGTTATTTTGTGCGAAGAAATTTTTGAAACGCATCCAGGACACTTTTTCCTCTTTTGATGTATCGTGCGAGAAGGGCACGTCTTTTTCGCCCTCGATATCCACGATGGAGATGGCGTTATAGGGGCAGCGCTCGGCGCAGATGCCGCAGCCGATGCAACTTTCGGTGATGTAGACCTCGCCGTTGGGCTTGCGCGCGATGCCCGCGCGGCTACACAGCATGCACACGGGGTCCTGGCACTGGCGACAGGTGGTCGTGATACTGATATTGCCGATGACCTTGCCCTTGCGGTTCATACGCGAATGACCGTGACGACGCTCGCAGGCCTCTTCGCACTCATTGCAATGGATACACTTGTCCAGATCGATCACCAGCACCTCGTTGCCCTCGACAACGCCCTGACTGACTAGCGAGTGCAGTCCGGTCTGCACCGGTAGATCGCGCGTCGTGCGGGCGAGTTTTTTGGTTGTGTTCATCGCTGGCATAGAGCTTTGTGTGAGCGTCGCTGTGCGCGCGTATTCACGCAGGCGTTGCGAGAAGCGGTGATCAACCTCGGGATAGCGTTCAAAAAGGGCGAGTAGGGCCTGGCGTGGTATTTCTGCCACACGCACACGATTGATCGTCGTCACCGTCACAGCCTTGCCATCACCCAGCAGATCGAGGCCACCGGCAAAGTAATCGCCTGCCTGCCGATAGGCAATGACGCGCTCCACGGCCCCATCACTATCACGCGTAGGCACGCCCCTTGTGGGTGTGCGCGTGACTTTCACGAAACCTTCGAGCAGGATATGCAGCGTCTCGCGCTCGGGCCGCTGCTTGTGCTGCTTGTGTTGCCTGTCCGTTTCAGTGAACAGGTAGCTGTCGCGATCGTATTGTTCCACCTGGGCCTGCTGGATGAGCGCATTGATGTCGTCATTCGGGATGTCGCGGAAGAGCGCCATACGTTTGAGTATAGAGTGAAGTGAGCGAATATTGTTGATTTGATTGAAAAAGCTGCGCACGCTGGGAACGAGTTCTTCGAGGTGCTGCATGACCTGTTCCGGCACGCGCAAGATGACGGAAGGCGTCTGAACTTTCGCGCTCGCATTATAGGGGCGACCGGTGAGCATGCCATCCTCGCCTACATGTTCACCCGCGCCCAGCATCGCCACCGGAAACTCCGCGTTGTTGCCACTGCTAGCAAAGAGCGCGATCCGTCCCTCAAGCACGAAATAGAGGTCACGTCCATATTCGCCCTCGCGTATCACGGTCTCGCCCGCTTGAAGCTGGAGCAGATGCGAGGCGGAGGCGAGGTGGAGTAGATATTTATCCGCAATAGTGTCAGCATCGGACAGCGCGGGCTGCGCGCGCAGGTTGCGAAGGAGGCGAGCCAGCGACCAGTTAGCAGGGAGTTTTTCAGTGATGTGCTCGATATCGGCGGCATCCTCCCACGAGGAGCCGACACGCTGTTTGAGCGCGAGCATCAAGAGATCGCGATGGTTATCGACCGGACAGACGGGTACACAGGAGCCACACATGATGCATTCCTGTGTGAAAAGGGCAACCTGCGGCGAGATCGCCTGCTTGATGGTCGCTCTATTCAGGTCAGCAATGGTCACATCTGCGGAGCTTGGAATGGGGCAGGCGACCATGCAACGATCGCAACCGATGCACATATCGATCTCGAAATCGATGCCTTTTTGCGCTAACGGTTGGATCGCGGGTCGATGTCTCAGACCCGGAACAGGCGGTGGTGGTGGCGGTGTTGCTGTGCGGATCGCGGGGAGACGATAGGGCGTTATTTGTTCCGTATGCTGAGCGAGTGATTGTGGAAAGGAGTAGTGCAGGAGCATATTGCCGATCACGATATCATCGCCATGTAGTAAGTGGTATGGATTATTGATCTTGATTTTGTTGACGAAGACGCCGTTGCGGCTATCGAGGTCACGGATATAGAAACCATCCTTGGTGGGAAAAAGTTCTGCGTGCGTCTGCGAGGTCGCGGGATCGTCGAGCGCGAGACTGTTGCCGTGATCGCGTCCGATCGACATCTTTTTGGGCGAGAGTGGAATGATGGCGGGTTTCGTCTGTTGTCCCACAAGCACGAGTGTAGGTGTTGGTGGCAGCGAAGACAGAATGTGGTCGGGAATGGTGCGGGTAGCGTTTGCGCCGAGTTCAGTACCCTGGAGGTGTTGAAAGAGATCCTGATTGGGCGTGAAACGAAGCTGGATATCGCCAAATCTGATCAGGTCGTTGTTGTGTAGTGGAGAAGCTTTGCCGGGTGCGAGTCGCTTGTTGTTGATAAATGTGCCGTTCGAGCTACCTTTGTCGATGAGCGTGTAGGACGCACCATTATGGTCTATTTCCGCGTGATAACGTGAAACGGAGCGATGTTCGAGTACATACGAAGCATCGGCATTTCTACCGATAGTCGTCTTCTGATCGGGGTGCAGGGTGAATTCTGGCAAAGAGAGTTGTATCTGGTCATGCGAGACCGGCACAAGCGTAGCAGTGCTATGCTCCTGTGTTTGCTCAGCGCTTGCTTCGGCATGCATATCCAGATTCACGGTTCGGCTCTGCTGAGAAAGCGTTGACAGGCCTGGCTGAAAGTCGAGTATGGCATCTGGAACATGCTGTTCATCGAGCCAGGCCGCGAAGTCGAAATCGGGCGTGAAGAGGCGCTGCGCCACCGCTTTGATGTTGACGTGATGATCGATGGCGCGTTTGAAGCTCATGGCCTGCTGACGATCGCCCAGGAAGAGCGCACCCACTAAAACGCCATTGTCGCAGAGCGCTTTGCGATAATTGCGCGGCTGTGGAGGCGCGATCACGCTTTGAAAGGACGGTGGCAGCGATTGTGGAGGCGCGCTCAGGCCGATAGAGGCGAAATCCAGTCCATACAGAAAACTCGCGTTATAATAATTGTATTGCGAGAGGCTGAACGCATGGGCGGGTGATGAAGTGGTTGTATGCAACATATGATGCGCCGCGATGCGTGCCTGTTGAATAGCGGGATACCACTGGCCGAGCAAGCGAACTTTGCCGCTGCGCTCGTCCACCGTTTCGATGACATCTCCTGCGGCATACACATTGGGCACGTTCGTGTGCATATATTGATCGACCTGCACCCCGAAGTGGCAGGAGATGCCGCTACCGCGCAGAAAATCAATGTTGGGTTGGATGCCGATGGCGATCAAAACGAGTTCGCATGGGATAGTCTCGTGATGTGTCGTTGTGATCGAGGATACCTGCCCATTGTTGCCCATGATACCCGCGATCTCTTCATCTGTGCGCACATCGATGCCCGCACGCCGCTCTTCCTGCAGCACGAGGTCGGACGCGGCGGCATCGAGAACCTCTGACCAGAGCGTAGAGCCGCGCAAAAGGTGCGTCACCTGGCAGCCATATTTTTGTAACACCTCCGCGCTTTCCAGCGCCAGTGTGCCGCTACCGCAGATGATCACGCGTTTGACTGTATCGAGATGACGCAAGATCTGTTGATAATCGGCGACCGTACGCAAGGTAGACACGCCCGCGAGTTGTGTGCCGGGGCAGACAAGTTGTCGCGGGCGAGCACCTTGCGCGAGCAAGAGTTTTTGGAAATCCAGTTGCTGGCCGTTGTGTAGCTGGATAGCGTGTTGCTGTGCGTTGATCGCTCGCACTCGACCAGCAATAAAGCCAATGTGATTTTCCTGATAGAACGAGGATGGCCGTGCCCAAAGTTTTTCTTCAGGCATACGTCCAGCGAGATAGTCTTTGAGGGCTGGACGATAATACACGGGAAATGGATCATCGGCCACAATAGTAATCGCTGCCTGGCTGTCCTGCGCGCGCAAGGATTCCGCGGCGGTCACACCGGTTATGCCATTGCCGATAATCAAATATTGTATGCGAGTACGAGCATATGCCATTGATCATACATCTCCAAAAGGTCCGCTCATTTTTCATTCATCATGATAGTATTTTCTATTCATCACGCTTTTCCAAGCAAGGCTTTACGCTATAGGCCAAATGGGGGGGTTAATGCAGCCGTATGGCCGCTGAATAGGAAAAAAGGCTAGGGCAGTAAATATATTGGGCAGCTAGCGTGCCAAAAGTGGATAGAAGTCCTGCTGAGGAAACAAGCATTGACGCCAGAGATATGTTTCGATACATTTTGATCAATATATAGCAATAGGACGTTTGCGTTCTTTGATGCTCATGGACTGAAAATAAAGTTGAAAGTAAAGTGAGGAAGGTATGAGATGCAGACAGCATACCCTGTAGACAGACTTGCGGGCATGACGGTCGGGGGTTATCAGGTGGAGCGCTTGCTCAATCATGGAAAGTTAGGCACCGTCTACGTCGCCAGCAAAAACGAGCAAGAGCAGCCGGTCATGATCACGCTTTTTTCCTTGCCCGCCGCTTTTTCTGATGCCGCCCGCGCGCAGTTTCTGGTCCGTTTTTCCCAGGAGACGCGGAAACTGGTACAGTTGCGCCATCCAAGTATTCTTCCACTTTACAACTGTGGGCAATACACGGATTATCCTTATCTGGTCTCAGCGTTCGTAAAGGGCAAATCGCTGGCACAGATTCTGAAGCAGGAGCCATTATTTTCCGCGCAACAGGTATTGCGCGTCTTGAAGCAGGTCAGCATCGGCCTGGACGCGATCCATAGGAGTGGAGCGTTTCACGGCCTGCTAAACGCGACAAATATTATCATCGACGATGCGCAAACGGTCCAACTGGCGGGCCTGGGTTTGCGTCCTATTTTAGAGATCTATGCTATTGAGCCTGACAGGCCCTACGGTCATTTATACAGTATCGCGGGCACATTTCTGGGTGCACCCGAATATCTCGCGCCCGAATGCGCGGAGAACAGGCCGCTGGATGGACGTGCCGATATTTATTCACTGGGTATCGTCGCCTTCGAGCTTTTAACGGGCGCGCGACCATTCAGCGGCGAAAATCAACTGGAAACAGTATTGAAGCGTTCGCAATTGGACGTACCTTCCGTGCAGTCTTTGCGTACAAGCGTGCCAACTGAATTCGATGCCGTTATTCAAAAGGCATTACAGCGCTCACCCGAGCATCGCTACCAATCGGCGGGCGAGATGGTCAACGCCTTTGAGCAGGTAGTGCGCGCGTTGAAGATGGGCAGGCAGCCTGAGGGCAGAACGAGAGCGCCGCAAGTGAAAAGCAACGAGTTGACGTTACCCCCGACCGTAAACTGGTTCGAGGACGAGGACGCTGAGCCGAAACTTGGCCGAGGCGTGCCCAATACGACCGTAGGCTATTTATCCTCGGTGCAGCGCACATCGGATGGTAGATTAATGGCGCAGGGACGGGCGAACGATGGTTCTGGCAATCCAACGGCGCGCAACCAGCAAGGGCAGGGAATGGCTGCCAATGTGGTGGGGCGAGAAGATCCTTTCGCGCTCTGGACCGCGACATCCGCAAAGATGAATGCGCAGAACGCACCGGCTATGGGCGCGAACAGGCCGCGTAAAAAAACGGAAACGGCGTCCGCGAAAACAGTGCAACAGCGGAACGTGGCGAATCCGCAACGGCGACGTGTCATTGCCTTGCTGGCCGCTGGCGCCGGTGTGGCTGCCGCCGGAGTCATAGCATTCGAAGGTTTGCATCTCGCCCATCTTCTGCCCAACGAGCAAACGGCGCAGGTCGTGAATCCGCCAATCACAAAGAAGGCGCAGAGCGCTGGTGCGCAAGGTAAAAGTACGACCACAAAGACAGGCACGACCCAGGGGCAGGCAAAGAAAAACCAGGGCAGCAAGCAGAATGCTCAGCCAACCAGGGTGGCCCCTCAGCATACCGGCACGGTGGTTGGCTCCAAAACACTCGCGGTCAATAGCGCGCAGGTGTTTAAAAATCCTGCCGACGGTAACGAGAGCCTGCTGATCCATCTGCCCAACGGGACCTTTGTCGCAAGTGAACGGGCATGTACGCACCAGGGAGTCGCTGTGAACTATCACGCGGACACACATACTCTGGTATGCCCATTGCATGGTGCCACCTTTGATCCCGCCGATAACTTCAAAGTTCTGCAAGGTCCCGCAACCATGCCATTGCCCACCGTAGCGATCAAAGTCAACACCGATGGAACGATTACCGCGCTGTAACATGGAGTATGTATTCCTTGGCGGTAGTTCATGGAACTTTGATTGTAGTGTGGATGGGAAAACGGCGTACTATGTCGCCGGCAAAGAGCCTCCGCGAGCTGACGTGCTCGAATCGGTCATCGACGCATCGCCAGCGTTATCTGGGGATTTCATCAATTCAATCTTTGTCAGCCACACCCTGTATATCATGGCGATACGGGTCATCAATGCCACCACCCTGATGATCCTTTCCAGGACCCTGAGCATACGCACTCCTCGGCCAACGGCCTGTATACGATTGGGACCAATGGGCGTGGCTTAAAGAAACTGGTCAGTTCTCCAGACCCATCGCTGTGGGCTTTTAATGTCTCCAGCCAGTATACCTGGTCAAACTTCTCGCGCAACGGTACGTATTACGTTGACGGACTCTCCTATGGCTCGTTCAGCGGTGGCCCGTTGACCAGCTATGGTAGCCCGCTCCACGATGATGTACTGGTGGGATGGACGACAAAATAACCTGACAGGCGCTCTGAAAGGGTGGCATACGCCGCCCTTTCGTCCTGACGATACCAGATTCGTCAAATCTATACATTAACTTCTGCTTGGACAAGTATGTGGTTTTTTGTGTTACACTTACAAAAAAGCAACTAGTGGAAGCGGCCTCTTTAGTAATGGAAACATTTAGTTCACCTCACAAGACAATTGACGATGTGCGCACGGAGAAGCCAATAAGACGTTTACCGGCCAGCGTTTATCACCTGACGGATGCCCCTAACTGGACTTTAATTCAGAAATATGGATTGTTAAGCACGCGTCGATTGCTCGAACTGGTCGAAATGGATAGAGAGGAACGCCCAGCGATCCTCTGTCAGCAGAGAACACAACAATTGATCTTGGAAAATGGGGCGATGATCAGCGATCAGAAGCCGATGGCAAGTAGCGCATTGGCGAAATGTCTTGTGGGCATCACGCCGGAGCAGTGGTACGAGCTGCTGAACGGCAAGGTCTTTTTCTGGTTCGATCGTGAACGTTTGAATCGTATGCGGCGTGTGATGTTGCATACACCGAAAGTGGTGCTAGTGATCGACACAGAACGCCTGCTAACGCAATATGCTGATAAGGTCACATTGACAGCGATCAACACCGGAAACGCGCGCAGAGCGGCGGCCAGGCGAGCAAGGGCCACATTTGTGCCATACACGCAATGGCTTGCATATGGTTGGCAAAGCGAGGCCCAGGCATTAGGTACGCCCATCAGGCCGAGCGCCCACCCACCTGTTGAGCTGACCATCGATGACGCCGTACCCGATGTAATGGATTTTGTGCTCGACGTAATCCTGTTAGATAGCGGTGAACTACTGTCCGCGTAGGGCAAACCACGCGTTTGCCTTACGCGGCTCTATGGCTCAGGATAAGCGCTGGCCGTTTGCTGAATAAGGAAATTTTTGAAGGCGTAGGCGGGCGCGGAGAGGTGCTTTTCTTTGAGATGAATGAGCCGCCACTGGCGCATGATGGGGAAGCCTTCCACATCGAGCATGACCAGCCGGTTGGTTTCCATCTCCATGTCGATCGCCACACGCGAGATCAGCGCGATGCCCAGGCCCGCGGCGACTCCCTGTTTAATGGCGCTATTGTTGCCGACCTGCATGCTGACTTGCAGGGGAAGACCGGCATCCTGAAAGGCGCTTTCCAGCGCGGCGCGCGTGCCGGAGCCGACCTCGCGTAACAGAAAATGTTCGCGTGCCAGGCGGGCGAAAGGCACGCGCACCAAACCTGCTAACGGGTGCCTGGGCGGAGCGATCAACACGAGCTCGTTGGGCGCGAAGAAAGTCACCGATACCGGCACCTCCGTCGGAATCTTGCCCATAATGACCATGTCCAGACGGTTCGCCACCAATTCCTCGACCAGACGCACGCGGTTGATCACTTCGAGCACGATCTCGACTTCAGGGTAGAGATTATGAAAATTACCCAGCAAAGCGGGTATGACGTAGGTGCCAACAGTCGTGTCCGCGCCGATGTGCAGACTGCCGTGATGCGGACTACTGAGCGCCTCCATCGTTTCGACCGTCTCATCGATGAGCGTGAAAATCTTCTGGCTATACAGGTAAAGAGCCTCGCCTGCGCGCGTGAGATGTGTTTTGCGACCGATACGATCGAACAATTTGATTTTCAGAGATTCTTCAAGCAGGTGAATCTGTGCGGATACCGCGGGCTGGCTGAAATGCAGCTCTTCCGCCGCGCGCGCGTAGCTGAGATGTTTTGCCACTGCGTGAAAAGTGGCGAGCCTGTGAAGATTAAGTTGCCGCATCCTTTTGCCCCTTTACATTTTGCTCTCGACTATCGTCTACCGTCCATAACCTTTTGCTTATGACAACTTTACCACAAAACGATCACGTCATGCCTGTTAGCCGGGGAACAGAAAGATAACCTTTTCATTATGGAATGCTTTCGTAACCTGAATGCTAAACTCTAGACCTACGCGCAAAGCATAGGGTAAGCTTATGATAGCAAAAGAAAACATTATGTTCAGGAAGACGGGTGCATCGCTGACCCATGCGGTACTAATCCGCTTTGTCGCCCCGATAGCCTGTAGAAACCACCAGATGATTACTGATAGAGTTATCAAAAAATAGCGTTGTTGCTAACACGAAAGAGAGGTCAACAGCATGAACACACAACTAGTCGTTGAATTAGCGAAGGCGTGGGAGTCTGATCCGCGCTGGGAGGGTGTATCGCGTGCCTATGGCGCGGAAGATGTCATGCGTCTGCGCGGCTCATTGCAGATTGAACACACGCTGGCGAAGCGAGGCGCCCAGCGGTTGTGGAAATCGTTGCACGAAAAGCCATATGTGGCGGCGTTAGGTGCGTTGACCGGCAACCAGGCAGTTCAGCAGGTCAAGGCTGGCCTGGAGGCAATTTATCTCAGCGGCTGGCAGGTCGCGGCTGACGCGAACGTTGCGGGCCAGATGTATCCTGACCAGAGCTTATATCCCGCCAACAGCGTGCCGGAGGTGGTACGTAAGATCAACCAGGCGTTGCAGCGCGCGGACCAGATCTATCATTCAGAAGGGCACGACGATATCGATTGGTTCGCGCCGATCGTCGCCGACGGTGAAGCGGGCTTCGGTGGTCCCTTGAACGTCTTTGAGATGATGAAGGCGATGATCGAGGCGGGTGCCGCGGGCGTGCACTTCGAAGATCAACTGGCTTCCGAGAAAAAATGCGGGCACATGGGTGGCAAAGTGTTGATCCCGACGCGCAGCGCCATCAAGAATCTCACCGCGGCCCGTCTGGCTGCCGATGTAATGGGCGTACCGACGCTCCTGGTCGCGCGTACGGACGCTAACGGCGCGCAATTGATCACCTCCGATATCGATCCGGTCGATGGACGTTTTCTCACCGGCGAACGCACAAGCGAGGGCTTTTACAGGATCAAGAGCGGGTTAGAGTCCGCCATCGCGCGCGGCCTATCCTACGCGCCCTATTGCGACCTGATCTGGTGTGAGACATCCGATCCCAGCCTGGCGGAGGCGCAACGCTTCGCCGATGCTATTCACGCGCAGTTTCCCGGTAAATTGCTGGCATACAATTGCTCGCCCTCGTTCAACTGGCGCAAGAAGCTTGACGAGCAGACGATCGCGGAATTCCAGCAACGACTGGCGAAAATGGGCTATGTCTTCCAATTCATCACCCTGGCCGGTTTCCACGCCTTGAATTACAGCATGTTCAATCTCGCCCGTGGCTATCACGAGCGCGGCATGTCGGCGTACTCGGAGTTGCAGCAGGCCGAGTTTGGCCTGGAAACATACGGTTATACCGCAACAAAACACCAGCGCGAGGTCGGCACCGGCTACTTCGACGAGGTGGCGCAGGTGATTGCAGGCGGCACATCCTCCACAACCGCCTTGAGTGGCTCCACGGAGGAGTCACAGTTTTATGAGACGGTCAGCCCTGGCGATTAAGTGCTAGTGGCCCTTTATAAACCCCTGAAAATGCTCGGGACGCTTGCTGTCAGCGCATATGTTATACTACTAGGCGTTGATGGCAAGCTTTATTTTGGGCCAGACATCGTCTGACGTACCATTTTCGAAATATCCATTTTCGCTATATCAATGAAGGATAAGCATCATGCAGCAGATTCCGGTCACTCAATACGCCGATGGCGTCGAGATCAAGGGTGCTCTCAACCCAGAATTCGCCCAGATTATCACGCCCGAGGCCATGAAATTTATCGCGACCTTGCAACGCGCGTTCAGCCAGCGGCGCAAGGAGCTGTTGCAGAAGCGCGCCCACCGGCAAGAGCAACTGAATGCGGGCCATCTACCTGACTTTTTGCCCGAGACCGCCGCTATTCGCGCGCGCGAGTGGACCATCGCGCCCCTGCCCGCCGACTTGCAGGATCGCCGCGTCGAGATCACCGGTCCCGTCGATCGCAAAATGGTGATCAACGCGTTGAATTCGGGCGCGAAAGTGTTCATGGCCGACTTCGAGGACGCGCACTCGCCGACATGGGAGGGCACGATTGCGGGCCAGATCAACGTGCGTGATGCTGTGCGCCGTACCATCACCTTTACCAGTCCCGAGGGCAAGGCCTATCATTTGCATGAAAAAACGGCTGTGCTGCTGGTGCGACCGCGTGGCTGGCACCTGGAAGAGAAGCACGTGTGGATCGACGGCGAGCCTATCTCCGGCGGTATCTTCGATTTCGGATTGTACTTCTTCCATAATGTGCGCGAGTTGCAGGTGCGTGGCACCGGCCCGTACTTCTATCTGCCGAAACTGGAGGGCCACCTGGAGGCGCGGCTGTGGAACGACATCTTCGTTATGGCGCAAAACGAACTGGGTATCGCGCAAGGCACCATCAAAGCCACAGTATTGATCGAGACGATCCTGGCGACCTTCGAGATGGACGAGATTTTGTATGAGTTGCGCGAGCATTCGGCTGGCTTGAACTGTGGCCGTTGGGACTACATCTTCAGCGTGATCAAAAAGTTCCGCCACATCCCTCAATACATCTTCCCCGATCGTGTGCAGGTCACCATGACCACCCCCTTCATGCGCGCCTACTCACTCCTGACCATCAAGACCTGCCATCGTCGAAACGCGCCCGCCATGGGTGGTATGGCGGCGCAGATTCCGATCAAAAACGATCCTGAAGCAAACGAGCAAGCCCTATCGCGGGTGCGCGCAGACAAGCATCGCGAGGCTACCGATGGGCATGATGGTACATGGGTCGCGCATCCAGGCCTGGTGCCCATCGCGTTAGAGGAGTTCGACGCCGCCATGCCAACGCCCAACCAGATCGATCGCAAGCGCGAGGATGTGCAGGTCTCAGCCGCCGATCTGCTGCGTGTGCCGGAGGGCACGATTACCGAGGTTGGTCTGCGCAACAACCTGTACGTCAGCCTGGCATACCTGGAATCGTGGTTGCGCGGTTCGGGCTGTGTGCCGATCAACAATCTGATGGAGGACGCCGCGACCGTCGAGATCTCGCGTGCGCAAGTATGGCAGTGGGTGCATCATCCCCACGGCATCCTTGACGACGGTCGCAAAATCACCCTCGACCTGTTCTATCACTTCCTGGACGAGGAGTACGCGAAATTGGAGCTACTGCATAAAAATCATCAGCAGACGCTTGAGAACGCGCGCGAAATCCTCAAAGAAGTCATCAGTGCCGAGAATTTCATCGAGTTCCTGACCCTGCCCGCATACGCATACCTGCAATAAGCTCGTGGACTGTGTATGTGAGCTGTAAGGTTGGAGGCCGCAGGGCGCAGGGTTCGCGTAGGAGTAAAGCATGCCTTTACT
>CAZZWK010000014.1:0-48889 GCA_964657925.1 uncultured Dictyobacter sp. | reverse complement strand
CCCCAACCCTGCGCCTTTTTTTATTGTATGATGGGGTTCACGGTGCTTTGTTGAGTTATGTGCCACTTTTCTATATAGAAGAGGAGAAATAGGTATGCCGAGAAGGCCGCAACGGGTATTCACTGTAGGTGTCGAGGAAGAGTACCAGATTATCGATCCGGTCACACGTGATCTTTCTTCATCTGCAACACCGTTGTTGCAAGAAGCCCAGAAGGTTTTGGGCGAGGCTGTGCAGTACGAGATGCAGCTTTCGCAGATTGAGGTCGTCACCCCTATCTGCCACGTGCTGACGGAGGTGCGGGAGCAGGTGACGCGTTTGCGCAGTGGCGTTATCGGCGCGGCGCGCGGCATCGGACGAGAGATCGCGGCGGCGGGCACGCATCCCTTCGCGCGTTGGCAGGAACAGCAACTCTCACCAGGCGAGCGTTACTCCTCCATTCAAGAACATTATCAACAACTGGCGCGTGAGCAATCTATTTTCGCGTGTCACGTGCATGTCGGCATCGATGACCGTAGTGACGCCATCGATACCATGAATCATATGCGCGGCTGGCTGGCGCTATTGCTGGCGCTGATGGGCAATTCGCCCTTCGCGCATGGTGTGGATACCGGTTACGCCAGCTATCGCACGGAGATATGGAGTCGCTGGCCCTTTGCGGGTCCACCGCAAACATTCGCGACGATTCAAGAGTATGAGGCGGTCATCGCGGCATTGAATATTCCTGGCACCATTGACAATGCGCGTGAGGTGTACTGGGATGTCAGGTTGTCACCGCGTTTCAACACGATCGAGACGCGCATCGCTGATGTGTGTTTGAGCGTGGATGAAGCGGTCGTCTTGGTGGGTCTGGTGCGAGCACTGGTGAGCGCGTGCTATACCTGCGCGGTGCGCGAAGTTCCGTACGTCCCGTTTCGACAGGAGCTATTGCGCGCGACGCACTGGCAGGCCGCGCGCTATGGCCTGGATGCCTATCTGCTTGATCCGCAGACCGAGCAGATTGCGCCAGCACACCAACTGTTGCAAACGCTGTTGCAATTTGTGCGGCCCGCTTTAGAGGATCAAGGCGATTGGGATGTGGTGTCGGGGGGCGTAGAGGCCATCATACAGGAGGGAACGGGTGCCGCACGACAGCGCGCGGTCTATGCCCGCACGGGCTGTTTACAGGATGTGGTCGATTTCGTAGTGGAAGAGACAGCTCGGGGTGTGCTATAGAACCACAAAAGGTGAGAGCATTTGCTCCGTTTGCCCGCATGCTTGCATCAGTGTTTTTGCATGTGACGACATAGAGAGGTATAATGTGAGTGTCCCTGAAAAGAAAAGAAACGCGCGCACCATCATTGTCGCGAGGCACGGACGCTTGTGAAAAAAAGTGTTTCTAATTGATGATCCAATCTACCGAAAAAAACGATAGAGTTATTACAAAGCTTTTTCAGTGAAGCTTTTTGCATAAGGGAGGATGAAGTGAGCACATCAGAGCAGAATACAACGTCTTCGACGCATAAAACGACGGATAAAGTCATTCAGATTTTGAAACGCAACCCCAATATCAGCGACGCCGAACTGGCCGAGCAGGCCGGTCTGAAATCCGAGGCCGCCGCCCGTGGCTGGCGCGCCGTCGCCGAGGACACCATACGCGGTTGGAAGTGGGGCTACTAAACGAAAATTCTGAAACAGGAATTTTGAATCAGAAATGAATGTACTGTCTTTTTAGCTGTAAAGCGCATGATAACAAGAAGCTGACCTATGACATCAATGTAGGCCAGCTTTTTTACTGCTGTCAACGTGATAATATGGCAAGTCCTACCAGCTTACCGGCAGATGGGCGGGACCGGAGGTCAGCGTCTCGTCGGGTCGCCAGGGCACCTCGGAGGGCGCGACCGCCAGGTGGACCGCTGGCAATCGGGTAAGCAAAGTGTGCCAGAGAACCTGCATCTCCATACGCGCGATCTGTTGTCCCAGGCAGGCATGTATGCCGCGCCCGAAGCTGAGTATGGGTCTTATTTCGCGATCGAAGCGAATGCTGTTGGCGTCCGGAAACACAGATGCATCGTGGTTGGCGGCAAGCGTCGAGAGCATCAGCACTTCGCCCGCGGGAACAGCCGTTTCGCCAAATTGGACGCTATCACGTGTAATCCTCGGCCTGCCAGCGCCGATGTGCGTTACGCGTATAAGTTCTTCGATCGCGGCAGATAAATCATCTGGTTGCTCAAGACGAACACGCAATTCTGCCACCACTTCCGGTTTTTGTAGAACAATGAAGGCGGAATTTGTGAACGTCGTGCTGACCGTTTCAAAACCAGCCGCGATCAGGCCGATCGCAAAGGCATACATTTCCGGTGCCGTCATTACCTCGTCGCCCTGCTCATGAGCACGGGCAAGCAAGCCAAGCACATTCTCACCAGGATTCGTGCGCGCCTGTTCGATAGCAGGAGTGAGGTACCGAACCAGCTTCATCCTCTGCGCTTGCTGTTCCTCGGGACTTACCGTCGTCGAAATAATAGCTCGTGCCGCTTCGCGCAACAGTTTTTCTTCTTGTCGCGGGACACCTAGCAGCTCGCAGAGCACCGTCATCGGCGTCTGGATCGCGTAGTCCTCGAACAGATCGGCGGGCGCTCCGCTGCGTTCCATAGCATCCACCAGCGCGTGTGTGACCTCAACCACACGTGGACGTAGTTTGTTCGCTGCTTGTACTGTAAAGGCTTGCGTAACCGTACGCCGTAGTTTGTTATGACGCGCATCGGATACGCTAAAAAGTGATGCGTTATTGTCGCTTGTTCCGGTAACAACACCAGTTTCCAGCCGAGGAACATCACCATCGGAACGCTGTATCATGCCACATCTGGGATCGCTAAACGCCTTCGCGATATCGTCATAGCGCGCCAGGAAAAAAGCATCGCCCCCATGTGGCATATGCACTTTCGAGACTGGACACTCGTTGCGCAGATGTTCGTATTCCGGCGGAATGTCCAGGCTGTGTGGCGCGAAAGGAAAAGGGTAGCTCGGCGTATCTTGCGACTCGGTTTCAGCCGCGTGTATCACTTGTTCTTCACTCATCGGTTCCGTCCAATCTAGGTGTGAATTTCAGCCAGAGGCTGTTGACGTAGGTACAGGTGCGAGTAGTTCTCGATAGCAGAGAAAAACGCGCGAGCCTGCCTGTTTGATACACTATCAATAATCCTGATCATTGGTTGTAAGCACGAGTTCCGTTCTATTATCTTCGTCCTCAGCCTCCAGCGCCATGGAGGGACAGGCATTGACCGCTTGCATGACCTTTTGTGCCAGGTCCAATGGTGGGTGCTGCTGCAGAATCTCGACAACCCCATCGCTCTCGCGTTGATCGAAAACCTGACTACAGGCCAGCACGCATGATCCACTGGCGATACATCGATTCGTAAATGCTGTAACACGCATCAGCTCAAAATCCTTTGTTCATGTTGTCTTTTCCGAAATTGGTCGTGTACTATGTGCTAGAATCTCAATAACACGCATATCGCGGGAAGAAGCACCATTGCTAGAAAAGCTACACTATCTTCAGCTATCATAATGTCTCTTTAGCATTATAAATATTCGTCTTGCAAAAAGTCAACCAGGGGAAAACAGAAGGTGAAAAAATGATATCCTTGCAAAGAGTCGAAACAGAACATCTGAAATTACTGCCATTCTCGTTGGCCTTGAAGAAAGCTGTTATTGCTGACAGGGCAGCGGTCACCAGCATGATCGATGCATATATGCCCGATGATTGGCCGGGCCCTGCTCTGTTGGAAGCAATGCCTTTTTTCATCCACTTGATGGAGAGTGATCCCGCTGGTGGCAGATGGGATGGCATTATCATCCACAAGAGCGACAAAACAGTCATTGGCGATATGGGTTTCAAGGGCGGCCCAGACGAAAATGGCATGATCGAGATGGGATATAGTATCATCCCCGCGTACCGCAGACGCGGCTACGCGACCGAGATGGCGCGCCGTTTGATCGATTGGGCTTTCCAGTTACCAGAAGTCAAAGTGATCACCGCTGAATGTCTTATAGACAATATCGGTTCCAGCAAAGTACTGCAAAACGTTGGTATGCAATGTGTCGGACAAGATGGCGAGTTGCTGAAGTGGCAGGTGACAAGGTCCGCGTAGGGCAAACCATGCGTTTGCCTCTACGCGGACGGGGAGGTTTCTATACACCAATCATGAATCATCCGCTCGATATAGCCTGTGCCTCTGGCAAAGTTTTCTAGCGAGATGTATTCGTTGGGCTGGTGTGCCTGGGAGAGCGCACCTGGTCCACAAATATAAGAATGGATGCCGAGTTGTTGAAAATTGCCGCCATCGGTGGCGAAGGCCGCACCTTGCTCGATACGTTTGCCGAATACATGCGTCAACAGGTCGCAAAAAGGGCCGTTTTCAGGCGATTGCATGGGAGAGACAGCGAAGACATTTTCAAAGGCGATATTCGAGGTGGGAAAGTGTTGCTGCATCTGATGAGCCATTTGCATTACCTTCTCTTGCAGGTTGGCGATAATACCTTCCTCATCATCGCCCGGCGTCACACGCAGGCTAACCGTAAGGCGACAAAAATCGGCGATCATGTTGGGCGCGAGACCGCCGTTGATGGTGCCGCAGTTAAAGGCCGAGAAGGGAAATTCGGGAAAGAGGCGATGATTCTGCTCGCTAGCGTTGCGTTGCAACTGCTGGTTGCTCTCGCGAATGAGCGCGATCACATCGGCCATCTGCTCGATTGCGTTGAGACCATTAGTGGGAACACTGCTATGGCCGCCCTGCCCGTGCAGCAGGATGTCGAAGGACGCGTAGCCTTTATTGGCGGCATAAATCTCTAGATTGGTTGGCTCTCCGATCAGAGCGAGTTGAGGCAACGGAAAATCTTTGAAGTAGTTGGGTAGCGTGTCCAGTAGCCGTTTGGAACCCTGGCCCGCGATCTCTTCATCGCAGGTGAAGATGAAAACGAGCGGCTTTTTGAGCGCCTGTACAGTCTGCTTTTTGGCTGCGATGATGGCCTGGGCCAGGAAGACCTTCATATCGGTCACGCCACGTCCATAAATGCGTTCACCATCAAGGCGCATTTTCAGTGCATCGCTTTTCCAACCGGGTTGTCCATCGAAGGGAACGACATCGATGTGGCCCGAGATGATCAATCCGTCTGCGACCGCTGGACCGGCCCAGGCCAGCACCGTCGCTTTCTCCACGCCCGCGAGTTCTTCTTTCAGCACGTGTGTCGTAAAACCAGTTCCATCGAGATAGTCGGCGAGAAATTCCGCGGCCTCGCTATTGCTGTGAGCGCTAACCGTGTCGAAGCCGACAAGTTTTTGTGAAAGATCCCAGAGTTCGCTCTGCTGTACCGAGTTTGTATCCATCAATGCTCCACTATCTCTTGCTATAGAGTCGATCCTGGCCTTTCAAGACATGAGAACGACGAGACGAGTAATGGCAACATCGTACCATCAAGAGGTCGGCGGAAGCAATCTTTGTAGCAGGTGAGGTATGGCACGAAGGCGGGCATCATCTTGCGCATGCTGCATAATCCAGCGTAAGGTGCCCAGATGGAAGGCAACCTTTGCCAGGCAGATGAAGGGCGCGTAGAGCAGGACGCGTGGATACTCGCGTACAGTGGTACGCACAATAATCAATGTGATGCCCAGCGAGATTGGCAGAATCATCAACGCATAGACAACAGGATTGCGTACGAGCGCGATCAACTGGTTGCGCCTTGTCATGCCTGGATGCAGCAGCTTGATATGCAGGCCGGAGACGCGCCCGAAAAAGTAGTTGTAGCGCAGCAGGGCGGAAAAGGTGGTGCGACGATGGTTATGCCGTACTTTGATGGCCGGTTGATAAACCGTCTTATAGCCGAACTTCATTAAGCGATAGCAGAAGTCGATATCTTCGCATGTGCGCAACGTCTCGTCGAATCCATTAACCTGCTCGAACAGGTCGCGGCGTATACCCATGCTGGCCGAGCAGATCTGCATCTCCGCGCGTTGATTGATCTGACAAAAGGCGAAACTACTGAAATCAACACACTGAGCGAAAAACGCCTTTGACTTGCCCGCTATCTGTCCACCGACTGCGCCGACCTCGCTATTGCGTAGCTCACGCAGGTTTTGCTCGACCCAATCCAGCGCAGGCTCGCAATCGTCATCAATGAAGAGCAGGTAGGTGCCGCGCGCGATTTTCGCGCCCGCGTTGCGGTTGCCGCCAGGCAGCAGCCGTGTGGGCGTCTGCACAGTTTTAATGGGCCAGCAATGCGCAAGCGTCTCGCTTTCTTGCCCCACGACAATAATTTCGAGTAGATCATGTGCATAGCTTTGTTGCGATAAAAGGGTGAGCGTTGTCTCGATCAGGTCGATACGTGTATAGGGAATGATGATGCTTACTATATCGTTAGCAGATTCAAGCATAGCGATGTCTCCATATTGCGCGTATAGAAAGGTTGAAACAAGAGAGAAAACCTATTTTTATTCTTTATACAGTATATAAATGAGTCCAAATGGCATTTTTGACATTTAATTCTAGTTTTGTTGCACAATATACTTTAGTGAAATTTATAATAGGAAATTTGTCGTAGCGCTGGAATCGTAATGCCGGCAGGAGTATACTACTGTGTAGAGATTAAAGAATAATGTTGAATAAAAGATCTATATGTTTTGGTTGGGAAGTTATGTGGTAATAGGGACACGATTTTGATCCTGAATCTGTTGAATAGCAATGTTGTGCGCCATGGTTCTGTAAATAACTCTTTCCCCCTGGCGTTTTTCGTGCCAGCGCTTTCGTTTCCAGGTGGTGGAGTGCGTTGTCCTTGCGTGTGTGGAGGGTTGGGATGAAGGAGAAGCTGCCACGTTATGCCATACAAAAGCGCCATAAAACCGATAGGTATGCAGAAAAAGTGGGCGAGTCTCCATTCGCACAAGGATACGTGAGCGAATATCAGGCGCTACCACGACTTGAGACGGCCAGCAAGCATATTCCAACCGTGGATGAGTGGCGAGCAAAAGTGGAGGAGAGTACGACGGTCCGTCTACCCAACGAGAAGGACGTACTCGCCGAGAGTAAGACGATTCCCCTGCCCAATAGGAAAGATGCACTTGCCGAGAGTAAGACGATTCCCTTGCCTAATGGGAAGGATGCGCTCGCGAAAAGAGAAACGGCTCGCTTGCCAGCTGCTAAGGATACCATAGTGCAGAGCAAAACGATTCGTTTGCCCAACAAAAGAGCGATGCCTGTGGACAGGCAAGCGCATCAACGTGGCGATAGCGAAAATAGCACTGATAGTGGAGAGGACGACACGGTCAGGCTACCTCTGATAAAATTTTCCAGCTATACACAGGATCAAACGGTGCATGCTCTGGATATGGGCATGATGAAAACGCCTTTTGCCTTCGATATGTATCCAGTGTTCGAGGAGAAACCCTCGCTATTCGATGGCTATCACGAGCCACACGCCTCGGAATTCGATACCATCCCCATGATGGTGCTGAAGGATATCTCCATTCGGCAAGGGGCTGAAACGCCGGTCATGCAGTCGGAGGTGTCCGGCGCGGCTGGCGGGGCCGCCATTGTCGGTATCGGGAATATCGCGGGCAGCATTCTCAAATTCGGCAGTAACTACCTGCTGCAAGTCGGTTTCGGCGCAACACTTTATGGACTGTACTCCGTTGGCCTGGCGATGGCACAACTGATCGCCTCTTTATGTACCTTAGGATTTGATAACGCCTCGATTCGCTACAGCGCCATTTATCAAAGCGAGCAGCGTATGAGGCCGATGCGTGGATTGTTGACCTTTACCACCGCCATTGTGGCTGCTATCAGCATGATCGGCGCTCTGCTGCTGATATTTGGAGCGCCATTGATCGCGTCGGTCAAACATTCGCCCGACTTAATACCGTTATTGCAATTGATCGCGCCGATGGTGCCGTTGTTGAGCTTGCAGGCCGTATGGTTCGGGGGATTACAGGGTCTCAAGCAGTTTAAATGGCGCGTGCTGGCCGAGCGCATCGTCATGCCCGCCGTTTTGTTGTTGCTGGCGCTGGTGTTTTTCTTTTTTTATCATAACGTGCTCAACATTACGCTGGCGACCGTGGTAAGCACGCTCGCGGGCACCATCGTTGGTGCCTATTTCCTCTATCATGTGCTCGTTCGACGCATAAAACGTGAGCGCGCGCAGTACGATGTACGCGAGTGGATGAATTTCGCCGTCTTCAACTTTTTGACATCCATCACCGAAGTTGTGCTGGAGTCGATTGATACCTTGCTGCTGGTCGCGCTCGCGGTTACCAATTTAGAGATCGGACAGTACAACGCCGCAGTAAAAATCAGCGACTTTATCGCCATGCCGCTATTCTCTTTGAATACCATGTTCGCGCCCACCATAGCCGAGTTGCACAGCCGAGGTGAGCAGCAAAAATTAAGCATGATGTACAAAGTGGTGAACAAATGGATCATCACGCTGAGCCTGCCGATCTTCTGGGTTGCCACTCTCTTCTCGCATACGTTGTTGCAACTTTCAGGCAGAAGTTTTAGTGACGCATGGCCCTTGCTCGTGGTTTCGGCGGTGGGTAGTATGGTAAATGCAGGTATGGGCAGCGTTGGCTATATGTTGTTGATGACGGGCCATCAAAAAATTTCCTTTTTCAATTCGGTGTTTTCCGTGGTGATGAACATCGTAATCGGCGCCTTGCTGATTCCTCATTTCGGGGCGATGGGCACGGCACTGGGCACCGCCATCACGCTCATCGTCGCTAACGCCATGCGTTTCTGTCAGATCCGTATCTTGTTGAAGATGTATCCCTATAGCTGGGATATTTGCAAACCGATTGGCGCGAGCTTATTGAGTGCCGCACCGGTAGTGGGATTGCTATTTTTGTTGCAAAGCAGTGGACTGATTGTTCATTTGTTGCTCGTGCCAGTTTTTCTGCTCGCTTACATGCTCTGTATTGTGCTTTTCAAAGTCAGTGCCGAAGATATGATCGTGTTGGAGGCGTTTAAGAAAAAGTTTCTGCGCCGTTAACCCTCTTCTGCTTCCCCTATTTCTTTTTTTCATCAAGGATAAGATAACTTATAAAGAACAGACCTGGCTCTCCTCTTGTCAAGAAATATGGCCGACTCATTATTCATCCATACCATTTCCTCTCTTATAAAAATAAATGAATTTGCCGATAAGCGTATGTAAGGCTAAGTCGTAAGCGGAGTACATTTTCTATTTGAAAAAGAGGAAAGAAGGTTGCATCGTGAGTAGGTTCGTACATGCACATCGGCGTATCACCCTCTATATTGTGGGGTTGCTCTCCTTGAATTTGTTCCTCTGTAGCTATGGAATTTTGGGTCAAGCGCAGGTGATCCAGGCACATTCCGTTCTAGCGTTGAAATCGGTAACTTCGACAACATCGAGTGGAGCGACACGATCATACACAACCGGGTTGGATACTAGCAGTTTCGTGACGCGCGCGGGTTCTCAACTTTTATTGGATGGATCGCAGTTTCGTTTTGATGGCGCGAACATCTATTGGCTAGGGCTTGATGATGGGGCGCAGACCTACCCAACACCGTATCGCATCGATGACGCCATGGACGAGGCGGTCGAAATGGGCGCAACGGTTGTGAGGTCGCATTCGCTGGGTGTGTCCACAGGGTGCGCGTTGTGCGTGGAGCCATCACCAGGAAACTTTAACTCGACAGCATTGCAGCATATCGACTATGCGATTATGGCCGCGCACGAGCACGGCTTGCGCTTAATTATACCGCTCACCGACAACTACCATTATTATCATGGTGGCAAACATAATTTTACGGATTGGCGCGGTATTAGCGACGAGAATCAGTTTTACACCAATGCGCAGGTGATCAGCGACTTCGAGCAATATATCGATGTCTTGTTGAATCACGTGAATAGTTATACCGGTATCGCCTACAAGAACGATCCCACCATTATGGCGTGGGAGACGGGCAACGAATTGTTGTCACCGAGCAGTTGGACACAGACCATCGCGAACTACATCAAGAATATTGATGGCAACCATCTGGTGATGGATGGGAATTATGGCATCAACCAGAGCAGCCTGGCGATCAGCAGCGTCGATATCTATTCGGACCATTTCTACCCACCCAATATCAGCCAGATGAATGCCGACGCGGCGGAGACGCAGAGCGCGAACAAAGCCTATGTGGTTGGCGAATACGATTGGCAGACGACCAGCGGAGATTCTCTAAGCTCGTTCCTCTCGGCGATTACGGCCAATAGCGCGGTCTCAGGGGCTTGTTTTTGGGATCTATGGTCGCACGCGGACGATTCAGGTTATCGCAAAGGTGACGGGGTCTACGCCATGTACTATCCTGGTGACACGACTGACCATCGTAACCGCGAGCAGATCATACGCAGCAATGCCTACGCGATACGCGGTATGGCGGTCCCGCCAGATGGTATTCCGGGCGCACCAGCAATCATGAGTATCAACGGCGCGCAAATTACCTGGCGTGGGGCGCCATTAGGCGACACCTACTCTATCGAACGTTCGACCGGGGGACCAAACGGACCATGGACCGTCGTATGCAACCAGTGCGTAACTGACTACAACGGCTCCTGGACAGACTCTACACAACCTGCTAGCTCGGTCTGGTACCGTATGCGTGCCTATAATCGGGCGGGAGTAGCGGGCCAATATTCGAATATTGCCTCGGTGACAGGTGCATCCGGCGCACCAGTAATGTCGGGAACGCCAAAGATTTTGGATAACCTGAACGACTGGAGTTTGAGCTATAGTCATAGCAGCAACCTCCACTTCGACTCCAGCAACCCCGTTTACTTTAACGGTGATACCTCGCGCGCGTATCGTTGGAGCGTTTCGTCCAGCTCGAATGACTATATCATCTGGCACTTGCCAGGCATGAAAACGGTGAGCGCGGTAACGTACTTCTGGCCGTCCGAGCCGGTTTCCAATTTCACCATCTATACATCGGATGACAGCTTCAGTTGGACGCAGGCAAATCCAACGATTACAGTGACGGATTCTAACTGGTTGCAGTATGTTTACACAGTGAACGGTTTGTGGAATGCCTCGTATGTCAAGATTGTGTGGGGCAACCATAGCGGACAAAGCTGGTCGCCGCAAATCGGCCAGGTCTGGATCAGCTAAACTGATCTAAGCTCTCTTTACTCACCCCCGTTTATGGCACCCAAAAATCATTTGCCTATGATTTTTGGGTGCCATACGTTTATTGTGTAGTGCAGGCCTTGTATCTGCCCACGTGATACAGGGTGACGATATCAGCTTGTCCAGAGTGGATGTTGCGTGATGAAGTTTTGTAAAAGATTGAAGCTGGGAAGATTGCCATCGGGTTGCGTAATGCTCATACCGTCATTTTCGCGATCGATTGTGTACCAGAAGATGTGCTGCACGACATGGGAATTCATCGACTCCTGCGCTGTATAAAGCAGATATTGAGCTTGTAGTTGTGGCGTGACCATACAACGCGGGTCCTGGTAGACGCCGCTCGTATTCCAGCCGGTTTCGGTGACCCAGATCGGCTTTTTCCCATCGTTATACTGTTGCATGACACTATGTATTGTCTGCCATTCCTCGTCGAAAGAGGGGCGATCGCCCATAGAGTAAGCAGGATCGTCGTTACAGATGTAGTAGTGAAAGTTCGCGAAATCGAAGTACGTGCCGTACTTATTCTGGTACAGCCAGCGCATGTAGTCCTGGATATGGGGCGTATTGACCCACCATAAACCCGCCATGCCCACCAGCGCGTGAGGCGAGGCCGCTTTGATGGCCTGATAACCAGCTTTTAGCACTGGACCGTAGAAAGAAGGTTGTCGACAGGCAATCGATTGATCCCAATTGCCGGTCCACAGGCTATCGAACTCTTCATTCCCTATCTCATAACTATCGATATAGCCGTGTCCATTGCGACCATTATAGCGTTGCGCGAGGGCTGAGGCGAACGTCGCCATCTCGTTCGGGCCTGCAAAGAGGTGACGATTGGCGCAGACCTGGCTCTGCGCCCACGAAGGTGCCTGTTGGATAGGAAAGGTCATGTGAATGCCGTTGGCATTTGCCAGCGAGACGGCTGCATCCAGCTGCCCCCAATCGTAGTGTCCTGCTTGTGGTTCGATCGTTTTCCAGTCCAACTGGTAGCGTATCCAACTGATATGCAGTTGTTGCAGGTCCGTCACCGTCTGCTTGCGAAAGATGGTCAGCACAGTAAAACCGTAGGGACTACGCGCGTTGGAAACGAAGGGACGTGACGGCTGTTGCTGTTGCGGCAAAAGCGATAGCACAATGATCAAGACTGCGATCAGCATCAGGAAGACTGACAGCAGAAAAAAGCGCAACCAGGGCCGACGATTTTTGCTACCATTTTGTGCGGGAACGGTTTGTACCGTGTTTTGTAGATCCTCTTGATACTTTTTCATGCTACGTATGTCCTGCTTGAATGTTGCTCGCGATACACGGAGAACGTTTCTTCATACACCTGCATTGTTTGCCGGGCGCAGCTTTGCGATTGGAAGGGTTGCACCTGCTGGTAACCCGCCTGCATTAGCCTTGTGCGCAAATCATCGTCGCTCAGCACCCGCGCGATGGCTTGAGCCAGTGGGGCGGCTTGCGAGCAATCAGCACGAACGACCGCGTCGCCTGCGATTTCCTGGCTGGCGGCTTCGTAACTCGCGACGACCGGCGTTCCACAGGCCATGGCCTCCAGCGTCGGGAGTCCTTGCCCTTCATGTTTGGAAGGAAAGACCAGCATGCTGGCGCTGGCATAGAGGGGCGCGAGATCCTCTTCCGCGACCCAGCCAGCGAGGTGAATACGGTCTTTATATGCTGATGTCTCAATAAGCTCGACTGCCTGTTCGCTGCCATAACCCAGTCCGCCAGTGAGGACCAGATGCAGGTCGGGGAAGCGTTCCGCCAGCAGCAAGTAAGCCTCGATCAGTCGTTCGACATTCTTGCGTGGCATAATGCGGCCAACATGTAGCAGGTAGCGCGGACCGTAGAGATCATGCATGCGCTGCTTCGCCGTTTCATCGATGTTGTGCGATTGTAGTGAGGGTCGCAAGGCATGATGGATCAGCCGAATGCGCTCGCTCGGTATTTTCCAGAGCGTCGTCAATTCCTCGACCGTCTGCTCCGAGATCGCGATCACGCGTTGCGCCTTGCGTGCGCCCGCCCTCTGCACGTATTTATGGTACAGTCGCGGATAAAGCGAGGATTGCTCTGGCACTTTGAGAAAGGCCAGGTCATTGATGGTGACGACCAGCGGCCCATGCCAACTGACGGGAGCAGCGAACGCGGGCACGTGAAGCACATCCGGTTTCACTTTTTGCAGCGCTAACGACGAAAAAAGTTGGTGTTGAACAAGCACCCCGCGCCTGGTGGGAAGGGAGACGGCATGAACACGCACATTGGGAGTATGTTCGAACGCTTGATATTCCTCTGGGCGCACCGTCACAATAATGTATTCATTGCACGTATCAGTCTCCGCCAGTCCGTGCAGGAGCGCGCGCGTGGCTAAAAGCATGCCACCCGGCTCGAATTCGGACGCAATTAAATCAATGGCTACACGCATAGTATCTATCTTTTCCCTTTTGCTAGTGTTCATCTGAACACAAGTTTTCTTTTCAAAAATGGTGGAATGCAAACATTTATTGAGTGTTTAGCAAAGCGTTTGGTGAACGCTTGATGTGGACGATGCAGCCGAGAGCGATACCCGCGAGCATGCACAGGAAAACACCTCCTTCGACGTTATCCAGCGGCACATCGAGAAGACTGGTGACCATCACCGCGAGCACCGCCAGGCCGCTGGCAAAAATGGGGATACGCTGCTGCCTGTTGGCCCGTGGATAGTAGCGAAAACACAGAAAAATCAGGCTGGACAGGAAAAGTATGCCCACCAGCAGCCAGGGAATGCCGCTTTCCATCGCCCATTCCAGGTATTGGTTGTGAACGCTGATGCCGTGCTGGTTGAGCTGTGTCGACTGACTGATAATCAAGTCATTGTAATAGTAGTGAAATTGTTCGAGCCCGATCCCGAGCAGTGGATGCTGTGTGATGAGCATGAACGCCTCATGCCATAGAAAGAGGCGGTTCGATGTCGAGGTCTGGGCATGCGTAAAATGCGCGATAATGATCGTGGGAAACGTCAGTAGCGCGCCCGCCGCAAGGGTAAAGAAGCCCACGACTAGCTTGAAGTGTTTTGTTATCAACAGGGCGCTAATAAGGATCACACCACTCCCCAGCAGCGCGCTTCTGGTGCCTGATCCTAACAGTGCCAGCGTCGTGACGAGCAACATTATCGTACCGATAACGCGATCACTTCGTCTCACACCCAGTAGCGAGCAGGCAAGAGAGATCGCGAAAAGGCTGGTGAGGTAGATACCAAAGGTAGCGGCACCATCGAACGGGCCAACCAGCCGTCCAGCATCGCCGGTCGCGGCTGGATTTTGATCGGGCATAAGCAGTGCCGGTAGTCCAATGCCTAACGCCTGTGCGAGACTGATCAGGTAGAGTGGGATGTTGCTCAACAGCGCGATAACCATGAAAGAGGACATATCGCGCACACACTCGACCAGGAAAGAGCCGCAGAAGAGCGCCAGCAGGATGATCAGCAGGTTGTAGACGCGTTTGTTCGCGCCAAAGACGCTCGCGTTGGTGGTCACTTCCGGCACATGGATAAACGAGATCAACGCGATTATAAAGAAGAGTAGCGCAAGCATATGCGGCAGTGTCAGGCGTATATATGGGCGCATCGCGATCACAAAAATGACACATAGGAATAGTGAAGTCTCGACTGGTCTCATGGTGTGCCCAGGCAAGGGGACCAGCAGCGAAGGTATGCCCGCGCTAAGAAACACCGCTGCCAGTGCGAGCCATGGGAAGCGTATAAGCACCCAGGTAAGTGCTAGAACAGTGATACCCACAAGCGCCAGCAACGGAGATTTGAGCAACGTGCAACTGAGCAATACGAATAATAGTACCAGTATCAGCGCGCACACGAGTACGACATAGGTTTTCGTCTGCTGGGAGAGCGAAAAGCTTTTATGTGCAGGTGTGGGTGCGGGTGCTTGCCACGGTCTATTTTGTTGGGTGGAAGACATGATTTTAACGTCCATGTACTGCTTACCCTTTATGATTGCTAGCTTCATTATCCACGCGCGTCGCATTGAGTAAGGGACCGATGCCCAGACCACTGCTCACTGGCGAGCGCGGCGTCAATAGCGCCGGAACTTTACTATCCGGAACCGTTTGTTGTTCCTGTGGATTAGGCGTATTGATAGAAGATGCATGCACGGCCCTCATTTTCAATGATGAGAACGAGGGTTGAATGCGGTTGGTGTGTTCATCTTGCTCATTTTGAGCTAGGCGTCGCGAACGGCTAGCGTAGAAGTAGGGTTGGTAGTGTGCTTTGCGCTTATTCACAATGACGCCCAGCAGCGGCGAGTACATCTTTTGTAAGGTCGCCTGCGCTTTTTGCACCAACGAGGCTTGATCTTTGCCCGCTTCGACCACAAGGATCGAGGCCGAAGTAAAAGAGGCCAGGGCAAGCGTATCCGAACCATCGTCCAGAGGGGCCGCGTCGAAGATGATGATATCGACTAGACTGGTGGGAGGTGTATCCACACTATGTTGTACTGGCTGCAACAGGCATTTCAAAAACAGACGCATGACGGGAGAACGCAACACGATCGCACCGTTGGCCGGTGGAGGGCCGGAAGGCAAAAACCACAGATTGGGTACTTTCGTGTTCCACTGCGTGAGCCAGGTATAAACCTGTTGAGGCGTGGCATTCTGGAATAATCCCATATCGGTCAGCGTCGTCGTCAGTCCACGCTGATTCGCGTTTTGAAAAACCTTATGCAGCATGGGGTGCTGAAGATTGGCATCCACCAGCAGTACACGCACGCCAGAACGCGCCAGAGAGATGGCGAGGTTGGCGGCAGCGGTTGATGTACCCACCTGCGTATGCGTACCTGTGACCAGCAGAGAGCGTTTTCCATTGATCGTCATGGCGATATTCGTGCTGATGCCCACAAAAGCATGTTCAACGACTTCGTTATTAGTGAGCGGGAGCGCTGTAGCCACGCTATTTTTGTTGCCTTTTTGAAAAGGGATACTGCCGAGCGCGTTCACCTGCGTCATCTGTTCAACGTCGTCGGGCGTTTTGATCGTGGTATTGATCCAATCGAGAATCAGGACGAAGATGATCATGACCAGCAAACTCGCTATACCCGCGATTATCGTATCCAACAACGTATGTGGACTGCTGGCTGTGCTAGGAGGGGTGGCGGGCTGAGCGACTGTAAGAATATTAGAGACTTGCAGCAGCTGTTGCTCTACCTGATTGTAGTTGGCTTGCAGCGAACTATAGTTGAGCTGATCATTGTTGAGAATATCGTTCTGACGCGCAACTTGCTCGTCGGGCGCGTGATTGTCCTCCAGCATCGCCAGTTGTGTTTGATCAGCATCAACTGTCTGCTTTGCTTTGGATAAATTGATATAGAGCTTCGCCGCGACACCACGCAGTTGCGTGTTCGTTTCGGTTGACTGAATAGTGATGAAGGAACTGACCACATTGTTGGCGATTTCGGCGGCCAGCTCCGGACTTTTCGCGCTCGCACGCACCTGAATGATCTGCGTGTTATCCAGAGGAGAATCGCTGACCTGGCTTTCCAGCTTACGCACGCTCGTTCCTGGTACTTTTTGTGTGACCGCTTGCAGCACATCCGGACTCGTGACGAGTAGGGCATAGCTTTGCGCCAGCGCCTGATCAGTAAAAACGCTACTATTCGCTTCTCCGGCATCATGGACTTGTATCAACGCCGTCGCTTCATAAACGGGAGTCGTAATCGTATTCACACCGTAGGTGATCCCAGTACAAACGAGGACGACGAGAACGATGAGCCAGAGCCATCGACGAAGAACCGTGAGGTAGTGGCCCAGGCCTGTACCTATGAACATCTCACTTCCACCTTTCCATTCCCATGGTAGAGTTCTCTACCGCCAAAAGCTTTTGTCTATGCAATAAAGGAGGGCGGCAGGGCACTCCAGTAGCAGTTGTTAGCGCGAGATTCTATCCTTTATACTTGTGTAATATTTCTTAGAATGAGCTGATATTCTATGCGTAACAAGATATAAAACGTTTCTCTGCTACTAGAGTAACTATTTTAAATCAGTAATATAGTAAAGCAAGTAGCTAAACGCATTTGTATTATTGGCATGTTGAAAATCTTCAACCAATAAATCGCATAAATTAACTGTATCGCAACAATATGACAACGCTGTACGTTGATTACCTGTGTATAATGCATGGTGAGTGCGAGATGAAGAAGTTGGAAGGGGTGTTGTTCAGTCATGCACATACTTTTTATTGCGCCATATCCGCCCTCGCGGATACATGTGCGCGCCTACGGGGTCATCCGTAGCCTGGCTCGCGAGCATGATGTGACTATTCTTACTCAGGTGACATCACAACAAGAGCTTCATGACAAGGAAGCGCTAGAGCGGCAAGGCCATCGAGTAGTTACCGTGGCGGGATCGAAATTGCGTGCGCTCAGGCAATGTGCTGTAGCCCTTTTGGGAACCGAGCCGTTGCAGGTGGCATATGCACGCTCATCTCTGTTTTTGCGGCAGGCGCAAGCGCTATGTGCTCAGCAGCATTTTGATGTGATTCACGTTGAGCATTTACGTGGTATAGCTTCAATGCGGCCCCTGGCACGGGATTATCCATTGGTGTGGGATGCCGTCGATTGTATCACACGCTTATGGGAGCAGGCAGCGATTGCGGGACCAGACCTGGCCTTGCGCAAAGTGGCCTTTTTAGAACAAAAGAGAACGGCACGCTACGAGGGAAGACTTATACAGGATCTCCCGCACATCACCGCTATTTCCGAGGCGGATGGTGAAGCGCTGCTTCGGTCTGCATGCCCGCTGAGCCAGACGGTGGCGGAAAACGATTTGCGCCAGAAAATCACGATCGTGCCCAACGGAATTGATCTTGACTACTTTTGCGTTCAGCCATCCGAGTATCGGACGTACAACCTCGTATTTTCGGGCAAGATGAGCTACCACGCGAATGTCGCAGCGGTACATTATCTTTATCGCGAGATCATGCCGTTAGTCTGGCGGGTGCAGCCAGCGGCGACGCTCACGATAGTGGGCAGTAGACCTCCGAAATCTATCCAGCGTCTGGCCGCGGATAGCCGGGTTGAAGTCACTGGCTTCGTCGAGGATATCAGGCCATATATCAGGCACGCGCATGTCGTTGTCTGCCCAACGGTGTACAGTGTCGGGCAGCAGAATAAGGCACTGGAAGCGATGGCGCTCGCTGCTCCGGTCGTCTTGTCGGCACAGTCGGCGGCCTCACTCCAGACACGTGCAGGAACGGACCTACTGATCGCACATACTGCGCGCGAGTTCGCTGATCACGTGTTGCACCTCTTCGATGACGAGAATTTACGCGAAAGCCTGGGCAATAATGGCCGCCAATACGTCGAGCGTTCGCATAACTGGCCCGTCATTACTGAGCGGCTTGTTGCTCTTTATCGACAAGTGGCTGGAAATAGCGTGCATGAGCGCGATCAGGTGAGCTCTGGCCTGACCCTTTCAGGGGCGGAGTAGCAGATGTAAATGTTGTTTTGAAATGGTCGTAATTTTAGAATAGGGATAGGCGCGAGAATGTATGGGCCGTGATCAGCAATACTGGCGCAGGTTGTGGTGGGTGGTGAGGAGAACGTATTCATGGGTGGTGAGGAGCGGCGTTTACGCATCGCGGTGTTAACGGCTTTGGATGCTCAGGACCGGCGCTCGTGGTCGGGTACCTTTTATTCGATTGCACAGTCGTTGCAAAAGCATTGTGGAGATGTTTCCTTTATCGGGCCAATGCACGCTTATCGTGCGATGCTCCCCGGTAAGGTAGCGCATTGTGGAACTCGTTTGTTATGGAGAAAAAATGTAGCGTACCATCATTCCCTCGCGGTATCGCGGCGGTACGCCCGCATAGCGCAGGAGCGTTTAGCGAGACAGGACGTTGACGTGATCGTAGCACTCAGTGGCGCGACCGAAATTGCCTTTTTACAAACCCATGTACCGCTGGTACTGGTTGAGGATGCCAATTTCGGCGTGCTACGCGAATATCATCAGCAGTTTTCTTCGCTCTTAGCCCGCTCCGAGCGAGAGTTGAACGAGATCCAGTCTCGCGGCTTGAGTCGAGCGGACCTGATATTTTACGCGACAGCCTGGGCCGCCCAGGCCGCCATCGACCATTATCAGGTGGAGACCGCCAAAATAGAGGTTATTCCGTTCGGTGCGAATCTGGAAAACGAGGCTGTGCCCTCGCGTGAAATGGTGTTAACGAGAGAGCGATCGCAACGCTGCTCTTTGTTGTTTGTCGGCGTTAATTGGCTACGAAAAGGAGGCGATATTGCCTTTGAGACGTTATTAGAGCTTCAGCGCATGGGTATCGACGCGGACCTGACCGTCTGCGGATGTGTACCACCAGAAGGGATAACCCATCCGCACATGCATGTGGTGCCGTTTTTAAATAAAAATGATGAGCAACAGCGCCGCAAGCTGGAAGCACTCTACATGAACGCGGACTTTTTGCTGCTACCGACCAGAAACGAGTGTTTCGGCATTGCTTTTTGTGAGGCCAATGCGTTCGGCTTGCCGGTGATTACGACACGAACAGGAGGTGTACCGGAGGTTGTGCGTGATGGCGAAAACGGCTTCACGCTTCCCTTCGAAGCAAGAGGAGACGTATACGCCGAGAAAATAGCCAGCGTGTATCGAGACGCTGAACTGTATAAACGCCTGGTAAGCACAAGCCGTGAAGCGTTCGAAACGAGGTTGAACTGGGACAGGTGGGGGGAAGCTGCGCGTGTCGCGATCGGCCAGATGATGCAGCACAAAACGGTTTCAGGTGGCATGGTAATCACCAGCTGAATGCATACACTAAATCTATAGGTGGAGAGAAAGCTATCTTCTCATTGTTTCTCTAAATTCAAAATAATGCTAAAAATAAAGTGGTAGAGGGTGAAAATGGATCAAAGTGGTAAAAACGTATTACAAGAAAATGTGCTAGGAAAACCTGTCATTCGCGAAAATGCTTTCGAGGGTATAGTCATGTCGGCGGATACGGCGCGACTGATACGCGCAAAGAGCGAGCTGAGTCCGGACATCACCTGGACACCTACCTTTTCATACTATGTAGTAAAACGAAGCATTGATATTGTACTCGCAATCATTGGTATTATCCTGCTTGCCCCCATTTTTTTGCTGGTTGCTTTGTGCATCAAACTCGATGATGGTGGGCCAGTGCTACATTTTCGCGAAATCATCGGACTACGGGGACAGCGTTTTCACGCGCTGAAGTTCCGCACTATGATCGTCAATGCCGATGAGTACCTGGGGAAGCATCCCGAGTTGATGAAGCAGTATCAAGAGAACATGAAGCTGATGCGCGATCCGCGTGTCACCCGCATCGGCGTTTTCTTGCGCAAAACGAGCATCGATGAATTGCCCCAACTATTCAATGTGCTTGTGGGTCAGATGTCGTTGGTCGGTCCCCGTATGATTCATCCTAGCGAGCTACCGCGTTACGGCGTATACGCCGAAAAACGCCTGGCAGTCAAACCCGGTATCACCGGCTTATGGCAAATCAGCGGTAGGCAGCACGTTTCCTACGATGAGCGTATCATCCTTGATGTGCGCTATATCGATAATCGATCTATTCTCACTGATATGATAATTCTTCTGAAAACATTAAAGGTGTTTATTGTGCATACTGGTGCTTAAAAATATCCTTTTACCCTTATAGATTACATACGAAGGCTGTGAAGGTAGAAGAGGAGCGCATGCTATTGCATAAATACGTAAAAATATATGTGGTTATGAAGGGAGTGGCGCGATGCCGCATGCATTGATTACTGGTATTACCGGGCAGGATGGAAGCTACCTGGCCGAATTCTTACTCCAAAAAGGATATCGTGTGTATGGCATGGTGAGGCGCGCCAGCACATTTAACGATGAGCGTATTCGTCACCTGCTCAATGACATCGAGATCATTAATGGAGATTTGCTGGATCAGGTCTCCCTGATGCAAGCGTTGTCTATTTCGCGTGCGGACGAGGTCTATAATCTGGCGGCCATGTCTTTTGTCGGAACCTCTTTTCAACAATCTGTCGCCACCGGCGAGTATACCGCGTTAGGCGTTTCGCGTATGTTGGAGGCGGTACGTGCAGCCGACAGTCCAGTTCGCTTTTACCAGGCTTCCACCTCTGAAATGTTCGGCAAGGTGCAGACCATCCCACAAAACGAGTGCACGCCCTTTTATCCACGCAGCCCTTACGGCGTTGCCAAATTGTACGGACACTGGATCACGGTCAATTTTCGTGAGAGCTACGATCTTTACGCGTGTTCAGGTATTCTGTTCAATCATGAATCGCCGCGACGTGGCATCGAGTTCGTGACGCGCAAAATCACGAACGCGGTTGCTCGTATCCACCTGGGCTTGCAGGATAAATTGTTTTTGGGCAACCTGGATGCCAAACGAGATTGGGGGTACGCGGGCGACTATGTGGAGGCGATGTGGTTGATGTTGCAGCAGGAGCAGCCTGAAGATTATGTGATTGCCACAGGGACCGCGCATAGCGTGCGTGAGTTCGTGGATCTGGCGTTCGCCACTGTTGGCATCAAAGATTGGTCTCCCTATGTTGTCGTCTCACCGCATCTTTTCCGTCCTGCCGAGGTCGATTTTCTGCTGGGAGATGCCACGAAAGCGCGAAAGCAGCTTGGTTGGAAGCCGAAGACCTCTTTTGAGGAACTGGTCCATACAATGGTGCAGAGCGATATCGAGCAGACCGAGCGACAAGAGGTCGCGAGCAGGAAGACAGCGTATGCAGTGAGCATGCGGGCCTGATGCTCAAGGGGATAACCAGACAATGACAAGTTCATCTCGCATCTTGATTACAGGCGTCTCCGGTTTTACTGGTCAGTATCTTGCAGAACGCTGTGTCGCTCGCTATGCGCGTGCGCAAGTGTATGGAATGGCGCGTGCGCATAGTTGCCAGCCGTGCAGCATAAAAGGCCTGGAGTTGATGCTGGCGGATGTGCAGGATGCACAAAGTGTTCGACATGTGGTCGCGCAGACGAGGCCGAACCTCGTTTTTCATCTCGCGGCACAGTCGTCGGTCGCGGCGTCCTGGGCCGATCCCATTGGCACATTGCGTGTGAATGTGGAGGGTTTGCTGCACTTGTTGGAGGCGCTACGTATCGAGCAACTGATGCCGCGTATGTTGGTGATTGGATCGAGCGAGGAGTACGGAACGGTTGGGGAGAATCTGGTGAACGAGGAGCATCCTTTCCACCCGCTTAACCCGTACGCGGTTTCAAAAGTCGCGCAAGACCTCTTTGCTTACCAGTATGCCGTCGCTTATGGACTACCGCTCATACGCGTACGGGCATTCAACCATTTTGGGCCGCGCCAGGCACCGCAGTTCGTGGTCGCCAGCATCGCGCGTCAAGTGGCGCTGATCGAGGCGAAGAAAGCAGAACCGCTGCTGCTGGTCGGCAACACGGAGGCGAAGCGCGATTTTCTGCCGGTAACCGATGTTGTCGAGGCGTACCTGGCACTGGGGGAGCGCGGCAGGCCTGGTGAAGCGTATAACGTCGGTTCAGGGCAGGCCCATAGTATCGCGGAGGTCGTGCAGTTTTTAGTTCGGCAGGTCGCGCCTCGTATTGAGGTTCGCGTCGATCCCGCGCGTTACCGTCCATTGGATAAAGGTCTCTTGCTGGCCGATACGGCAAAGGTGCGCGAGCATACAAGTTGGCAACCACAGATGAATTTTCAGCAAGCCCTGCTGCATACCCTCGATTATTGGCGCGAACAAGTACGCTCACCGGATTTTGTCGCCTGAAAAGGGACAAACTGAGCGAGTGAATATATACTAGAACGAAGAAAGATAGAAATAGTGAAAACAATCAGTAATTACTTTTCTGAAGTAGAGCAAATGCTTCATGACATATCATTGACACAGCTTCAACATGTTTTTTCTATCCTGGAGCAAACCTATCGTGAGGATCATCGCATATTCATCATGGGCAATGGTGGGAGCGCGGCAACTGCATCGCACCTGGCGCTCGATCTGGCGAAAAACACCATCACGACTGGCGCGCCTCGCTTGAAAGCCTTTTCCTTGACGGACCATACACCCTTGATTACCGCCTGGAGCAACGATACCGCTTACGAGCACATCTTTGTGGAGCAGTTAGCCAATCTGATCGAGGCGGGCGATGCCGTCATCGGCATTAGCGCGAGCGGTAATTCCGCCAACGTGCTGAATGCATTGGGGTTCGCGCGCCAATCGCGCGCGGCGACCATTGCTTTGCTGGGTGCGCAAGGCGGCAAGGCCAAAAATATGGTCGATGCCTACATCCTGGCACCGGGGAAAAACATCGAGCAGGAAGAAGACGCACATATGATTCTGGCGCATGTCATCACGCGCCATATGCGCGTTTTTGTCCAGCATAGCGCTCGCGAACTGGTCTCCTCGCTGCCCACGACCCCGCAAAAGAATATGTATTCATTCTAGAAAGTGCTCATGGCTGTAGGGAAAGGTTGGAAGTGTGTTATGTCCACGATTTTTTTAGATCGTGACGGAGTGGTTAATGAGAATCGGGCCGACTATGTCAAAAGTTGGCAGGAGTTTCAGTTTTTGCCGCACGCGCTCGAAGCAATCACCATGCTGACGGCGCTGGGTCACCGCATCATCGTGTGTACGAATCAGGCTGGCATTGCATACGGCAAGATGCCGTTAGCAGTCGTTGAAGATATCCACATGCGTATGCTGCAAGAGGTCGCGCGCGCAGGTGGCAAAATCGAGGCCGTTTATTACTGCCCTCATGGCAAAGATGAGCATTGTGCTTGCCGCAAACCCCGTCCAGGTCTGTTGTTGCGCGCCAGTATCGAGCGCAATCTAGATTTGACGAACGCCCTTTTCGTCGGTGATAGTCTCTCTGATATGCAAGCAGGTTTTGCCGCCAATGTGCTCCCTGTCCTTGTTCTGACAGGTCGCGGAACAGAGCAAGTTCAACAACGAGTAGACTCTGTGATAGAGCCGTTCCCAGTTATGGAAAACCTCTATCAAGTTGCTAGAAACATAACGGCTATCATGTTTGACTATCAACGGTTGGCAATGGGCACGCAGCCTTACAGCCATATGTTGGAACCTGCGACACGCTAGAAGAGTCATAATAGCAACAAAGGACGCTTCTTTTTAAAAGTACTTCGGTATCAAAAAAGAGAGTATCTTTTTCTATTAAAAGAGCTTTTCAAGAAGCTTTGAACATACATAAATTGATAAAAAGGAAAGTGGGATGGGAATATGTTGATTGCCAGAGCTCCGATGCGCATCAGTTTTGGTGGAGGTGGCACAGACCTGGAAGCCTACTACGCGCAGTATGGCGGTGTCGTTATCAGTACCGCCATCGATAAATACTTTTATGCCGTTATCTCTCCGACCGATACCAACGATTTGCAGGTTATATCCGCCGATTATCGTTCGCTGTTCCGACACACACCCTATCAAGATCTTTTCTGGGATGGGGACCTGGCTTTACCTCGCGCGGCCCTGCACCATTTCGGTGTTCGCCAGGGCATCCATGTCTTCATCGCTAGCGAGGTACCGCCGGGCACCGGCCTTGGTTCATCGAGTTCCGCGGCGGTAACATTGGTGCGTGCGCTTTCGACACTGGTGGAGCAGCCGCTGACAAAACATCAGGTCGCTGAGATTGCTACCTTTATCGAGATCGACAAGATGAAGATGCCGATTGGCAAACAGGATCAATATGCGGCTGCGTTCGGTGGCTTGAACAAGATTACCTTTACACGTGAGGCTGTGACCGTTGAGCCTTTGCATATCGATCCGGTCGTGCTGCGCACATTGGAAAACCGTCTGATGCTGTTTTTTACTGGCAGCTCACGCGAGTCGACATCGATTCTGAAGCAGCAGCAGAAATCAACGTCCGAGCATGATGAGAAGGTGTTGCGGGCGCTGCACGCAATCAAAGAGATCGCGGGAGAAGTCCAGACAAGTCTGGAACGTGGCAATCTCGATCGCTTCGCGGAACTGTTGCACCAGTCTTGGTTGGAAAAGCGTCGTCTCGCGGCAGGTCTCTCAACCTCTTTTATCGATGAGTGTTATACACTGGCCTTGGAGCATGGAGCCAGAGCGGGCAAAATCACCGGTGCTGGCGGCGGCGGTTTTCTGATGCTGTACTGTGAGGAGGCGGAACAGGAGAGCGTAACCACAGCTTTGGAGGCACGTGGCTTGAAACGTATGAACTTCCGTTTTGACCGCCAGGGTGCCACCGTCTTGCTGAATGTGGCGAATTTCAATGGTTTGCGTGTCGCGGCTTATGCTTAAAACAAAAAGCAGAGCATAACTGTTCGAAACCTCGTCCTATGAACGGTCGCATGTTAAGCAGATCGAACGCATTATCGAAACAACGCCCTTAATGATACGTCATACCTGACAGGAGATGTCAGCAAGAGCATGCTATACTTTTCCTGTCAGCATGTATCGAGCTATAAAAAAGGCCGTTTCGTGCTTGTCTCGCACGTAGTGCCCCGCCAAAATACATCGTACCCCTCCCGGTAGGAGCCGATTTATCGCCTGCTCCCCCGACTCACGCGACATGTATGGCGCAGTCGGCGGGTTACCATGTAGCTTGACAGAACAGTAGTGTTGTTTTTCAGATTATAGCAGCATGCTCTTTTTGAGGAGGTAGTTATGCGTTACGCAATTAACCTGCCAGCCTTCGGTGCATTCGCCGATGTTCGTGCTCTCGCCACCCTTGCCAGTGAAGCTGAAGCCGCTGGCTGGGATGGCTTCTTCATCTGGGACCATATTCAGGCTGAGCGCGGCATGCCCGTTGCTGATCCTTGGGTTGCCCTCTCCGCCATCGCTTTGCAGACCGAACATATGCGTATTGGTGCGCTCGTCACTCCTCTGCCTCGTCGTAGGCCCTGGAAGCTTGCTCGCGAAACTGTCACGTTGGACCACCTCTCTGGAGGCCGTCTTGTCGTGGGCGTCGGTATCGGTGGTGATCAGTGGTATCACGAGTTCAGCACATTTAGCGAATCTGCCGATGACAAACTGCACGCCGCCCAACTTGATGAAGGGCTTGCTGTGTTGGACGGTTTATGGAGTGGCGAGCCTTTCAGCTATGAGGGGCAACACTATCACATTCAAGATGCGCTCTTTCTTCCTCCTCCCGTTCAATCTCCGCGTATCCCCGTCTGGGTCGCGGGTATCTGGCCGAACAAAGCGCCGCTGCGCCGTGCCGCTCTTTGGGACGGCGTGTTTCCTATAGCTGGAAAGGGCAGCATTCAGCCTGAAGATATTCGTGCTATGCTCGCCTATATCCGCCAATATCGCTCTATTGATGCTCCTTTTGATGTCATCGTCGCCGGATACATAGGCAATCATACTACAGTGGAAGCGACGAGCATGCTCAAACGTTATGCTGAGGCCGGTGTCACCTGGTGGCAGGAGGGCTTTTTCGGCAACGATACGCTCGATGACGTGCACAAGCGTATCCAGCAAGGGCCGCCTTCGGTCTAACATCTTCTGACGTTACATTCGCGATAATTTGCATCCTCAATCCAGTGATTGCTATTCAGAGTGATAGAATGAAATGAGAGCTGTCCTACTATGAATGAGGATGCATAATGTCTGAAAGATTTCGATTTGGAATTATCGGTAGTGGCGTGATCGCCGCGACACATGCCGAGGCCATCAGCCAGTTATCGGACGCGCGACTGGTCGCCATAGCCGATGTGATCCCGACAAGGGCGCAGAAATTGGCCGCGCAATACAAAGTAAACGCGTATGACGACCCTGGCGAGATGTTGAGGCGCGACACGCTGGACGTTGTGTGTATCTGCACGCCCAGTGGTATGCATGGCGAGCACGCTACCCTGGCTATGCGCTCAGGCTGTCATGTCGTGGTTGAGAAGCCGATGGAGATCAGGCGCGAGGCCATGGACGAGATGCTGAAAGTGCAGCTGCAGCAAGGCGTAAAGCTGACGGTGATCAGCCAGCATCGTTTCGATCCCGCGACCAGGCGCGTCCATGATCTGGTAACGCACAAAGCTTTAGGTAAACTGGTTTTGGGAAACGTGATTGTGCCATGGTGGCGTTCGCAGGCGTACTATGATAGCGGCAATTGGCGAGGGACTTGGGAACTGGATGGTGGCGGCATCTTGATGAATCAATCCATCCACTCGATCGATCTCTTGCAGTGGCTGATGGGACCGGTTGCAAGCCTCTATGCTTACACATCGACGCTTGTGCATAAGATTGAAGTTGAGGATGTCGCTAGCGTTACCCTGCGTTTCACGAATGGTGCCCTGGGCGTTATCTCCGCGACCACCGGCGCATATCCTGGTCTGGGAGCACGCATTGAGGTGTATGGAGACAAGGGTTCGGCGGTTATCGATAACGACCGGTTGGCGCAACTAAAGCTGGCCGACGAAAGCGAGAACATATCGACATCGCAGCCGGAAGGAGCAAGTGGCAACACAGGAGCCGATCCAGCGGCCTTGAATGTGGAAAGTCACCGTCTACAGATAGCCGATCTGCTGCGTGCAATCCGTGAAGGCGGTGCGCCCCTGGTAGACGGGCACGCCGGATACCGACCGGTCGAAATTATTCTCGCGATCTATGAATCCGCGCGTACGAAAAAAGAGGTGGTGCTAGCATGATTCACCTATCAGCCTTCGCCGATGAAATTGCGCCTGATTTGAACGAGCAGATCAATATTCTCAACAGCGAACACATCTCTTTCATCGACCTGCGTGGTGTTGATGGCATAAACGTGCTGGATTTTACCAATCAGCAGGCGCAAGGGATCAAGCAAGAGTTGGACACGCGCGGCATCAAAGTCGCCACTATCGCCTCTCCCATCGGGAAAGTGCCGATTGATAGTGATTTCGATCAGCACATGCAGCGTTTTGAACGCGCACTACAGCTCGCGCACCTGTTCGATACCAGGCTCATACGCGTCTTTTCTTTTTACCCGCCCGTTCACTCGGCAACAGCGGACCCTGCTACATGGCGCGCGGAAGTATTGCGACGTTTGGGCGCGATGGCCCAACATGCCCAACAGGAAAACGTTATCCTGCTGCACGAAAATGAGAAAGATATTTATGGTGACACCATCGCGCGCTGTGTCGATCTACTGCAAACCATCAATCATAAGAACTTGCAGGCGGTGTTTGATCCAGCGAATTTTATCCAGTGCGGACAGACTCCATACCCTGATGCATATGAAGCCGTACAGCCCTGGCTGTACTACATGCATGTGAAGGATGCGCGTGCCGATGGCACCGTGGTGCCCGCGGGATCGGGCATATCGCATTGGCCCGACCTGCTGCGTCGTCTGCGTCTGGATGGCTATGACGGTTTTCTTGCCCTTGAGCCTCATCTCATGACTGCTGGCGCGTCTGCGGGCTTCAGTGGTCCCAATCTTTTCCGCCGCGCATCCCAGGCATTGCAAACACTCTTGCACGAGATGCAGTGGGACCACGCGTAAAGCTAGCGTCATATGGGTGCTACTGCCCCATGGGTGAACATCGCATACGCGCTTACGAATGGATACAACACATGCAACCTGTCCGAAGGTACAATGACAGAGCATGTGCTTACGTTGTATGCTAGGGCTAGCGATTTTTTGTCGAGATAGCAAAAAATCGCCTTGAGCGGATATTGTGGGATGCAGACGTTATTTTCCGCGTCCCACTTTTTACATCTCAAAATCCAATGAGTGGTAAACGGATGCAAGGAAAAATACAGTATGCCCCCTCCGTAATCAACCGCATATAGTAGGGAAGACCCTTGTGGTCTTCCGGCTGGCTTGCGGTCTTCCGGCTCGCCATGATTATTACGATCATCTAATCTCTTTAAGCACACTAATCTTTTTTTGGTAATCCTATCCCTGGAGCACAAAGCATGCATTTTCGTCAGATTGATCCTAAAGTCAGTGTAAGTATTGTATTTGTCGCGGCCATGTTCATGTCGATTATGGACACTACTATCGTGAATGTAGCTTTACCATCTATCGCACGACAATTGGGAGCGGCCACTGCCTCGATCGACGCGGTGGTGGTTGCCTATCTGGTGAGTCTGGCCGTGGTTATTCCCGCTTCAGGATGGTTGGGAGATCATTTTGGCACCAAACGCATCTTTTTGCTCTCGCTAGCACTTTTCAGTGTCGCCTCGGCTTTGTGCGGTATCGCGGGCAGCTTTCAACTGCTGGTCGTGTTTCGTGCGTTGCAAGGTCTGGCTGGTGGCGCGTTGACACCATCGGGTACGGCGCTCTTGTATCGTACCTTTCCGCCCGCCGAGCGTGTGCAGGTATCGCGCGTCTTAATCATTCCCACGGTAATCGCGCCCGCCTTAGGGCCGGTGCTGGGTGGATTTTTAGTCGATCAATTCTCGTGGCGCTGGGTATTTTACGTCAATGTGCCCATAGGCATCGCGGCCTTTTTCTTCGGACTGGTCTATCTCACGGAATATCGCGAGCCGAGTGCGGGCCGCTTCGATCTGGCTGGCTTCTTGCTGGCGGGCGTTGGTTTAGGTCTTTTTATGTATGCGCTCAGCGAGGGTCCGACGTATGGTTGGACCTCGGCTGGCATTCTTAGCAGTCTAATAATAGGCTTGATTGTGCTGGCCGTGTTCGTTTTCGTCGAGCTACGCAAAGAGCAGCCGATGGTCAATCTGCGCTTATTCAACGATCGCATCTTCCGCACAGCGAATCTGGTAACGTTATTCTCAAGCGCGGGTTTTCTGGGTGTGCTTTTCGTCGGCCCACTGTTCCTGCAAGAGGCTCGCGGCGTTTCGGCATTGACATCCGGCTTGACAACCTTTCCCGAGGCGCTCGGTGTGGTGCTATCGACGCAGATCGTAGCACGCATGTATCCCACGATCGGCCCGCGTCGTTTGTCGGCCCTCGGCCTGCTAGGAGTCGCCGTTGTGATGGCGCTTTTAGCTTTTATCGGCCTGACGACGGATTTGTGGTGGATGCGCATCCTGTTCTTCTTCATTGGCGCGGGCATGGCCTACTCATTTTTGCCGATGCAGACCGCCAGTTTCGCCACCATTTCAAAGGCCGCGACCGGTCAGGCTTCCACGTTGTATAACGCGCAAAGGCAATTGGGGTCCGCGTTTGGTGTGGCCTTGTTAAGTACCATTATCAGCGCGGTAGGACCGGTATACCGAGGCGCCAGTGGTGCTTTACTGCCAAACGTCAATGCCTATCACGCCGCCTTTCTTTTCTCGGCGGCACTTGCTTTAATTGGCGCGTTGGTCTCGCTCACCATCCATGATAGCGACGCGGCAGCCACGATGAAAAAGCGCACAGGATCGGTGATAAGTAATGAACAAGAGCCTGAACCTGAGCATGTAGCCCACGTGGAGATATGAGCATGCTCTCGGGTATTCGATTCAAGAGCCAACAAGGCATGTCCATGGATCGGCGAGGAACGAGCAGGTAGTTATCTGTGCCTTCACCTTATCAATGATGAGAGGAGAATACAATGAACCGGGACGGGCGACAACCAATGACGGACAGCGCGCATGATCTCAACGGGGATCTCACACAGGCAGTACTCGCGACCTTCGAAGGCTCCAGGTCTGAGCGTTTCCAGCGCGTTATGCGGAGCCTCGTCCGCCATCTGCACGATTTTATCGAAGATGTCGAACTGACCGAGGACGAGTGGTTCAAGGCCATTGATTATCTGACGCGCACCGGCCACATCACGGACGACAAGCGCCAGGAGTTTGTGCTGCTCTCGGATGTCCTGGGCATCTCGATGCTGGTGATCGATATCAACAATCGGCAGTACACGGAAGCGACGGCCTCGACCGTCTTCGGTCCTTTCTTTGTCGAGGGATCGCCGTCCTATGTCAATGGCGATAATATAGCCAACGGAGCCTCGGGCGAGCCATGTTTTATGCGCGGACAGGTGTTATCGACCAGCGGTGAGCCACTGCCCAACGCGCATATCGAGATCTGGCAAGCCGACGACAACGGTTTTTACGATGTGCAGCAAAAAGCGTCCTCCCAGGTCTACGGTCGCGGCCATCTCTCCTCGGATAGCGCGGGCAACTACTATTTCTGGTCCGTCAGGCCGGAAGCCTACCCGATTCCGACCGATGGGCCGGTGGGCGAACTGTTGGACGCAGCCAACCGCAGCCCCATGCGCCCCGCCCATGTGCATTTCATGATTACGGTGCCCGGTTACAAGACCCTGATCACCCACGTCTTCAAAGATGGCGATCAGTATCTCGCTTCGGATGCGGTCTTCGGCGTAAGAAATTCTCTCATCACCAGCTTTGATCGCCACGAGCCAGGCATTGCACCCGATGGCAAGCAAATGGACATCCCCTTTTATACCATGCACTACGATTTCCGCTTAGCCCCTATTGGATGAGAAGAAGTAATCGTTAAAGCATCTCCACTGCTTTAGTAATATGAATCGCAACAGGTTCTGATGATACGTTGGACTGCTACTCACATCCATCGGAGACGCAAGCATGATTCTCTTTGATGCGCAAAGACCCTCGGAATCACCTTTCACTTCATCGGACAAACTCCCGCCCAACTCCTGCACCACAGCCGATCCGAGCAGCTTTCGCTTTTGTACAAGACGCCCCCATTTCCTTGAGTTATACTTTCTAAAGAAATCGTGATATCGAGAGTTTCCTGAAGGATTATCCCTCTCGATGATGTGTCGGAAAAGATCAGTATGGAGGTAATGGTATGCGCAAGATAGTTGTCTCAGAATTTGTGTCATTGGATAATGTCATACAGGCGCCCGGTGGCGCGGAAGAAGATACCGAGGGCGGTTTTACCCAGGGCGGGTGGACAGGAGCATTCTGGCATAATGACCTCGGTGTGCACTTCTTCCAGGAGATGAACCAGGGCGACGCGTTGCTGCTAGGCCGTAAAACATGGCAGATCCACGGCGGAGCATTTGATCCCGTGCCCGCTGGTGACCCTTTTGCTGATATCATGAACAACATGCCGAAATACGTTGTTTCCACAACCTTGACAACGACTTCAGCCTGGCGCAACTCGACCTTGATTAGCAGCAATGTGATCGAGGAGGTACGTGCCCTGAAAGAGCAGCAGGGTAAGAATATTCTCATGGATGGCAGCAGTGTGCTGATTCATACTCTGGCAGAGCATAACCTGATCGATGAATATATCTTGAATGTTTACCCAATCGTGCTCGGCAACGGCAAGAAGCTCTTTCCTGAAGGGCTGAACCTTCGTCTGCGGCTGATCGAAGCCACACCCGTGCCATCAGGTGTAGTAATCATGCGCTACGCGCGCACATGATGTTGCTATTGGCCGCTGAATTGGGGTCGCCTCCGCGCAAGCGACCCCTGATAGAAAACGAGTATATCCCGATCTATTGGTTCCAACGTTTCATGCTGCTTTCAATGAGATAGGTAAAGGCCCATACTTGAGAACGGAAGCCAAAGCTTTTGCCTGTGCCTGTGCAAAGTCTCCACTGATTTGAACGCGACCGCTGATCGCAGACATAATTGTTGGCGATGTTACAACTTTGTTATCGAGGGTAATGGTCAGCGCATCACCGATATGGCTGGCTGTATACTCCGTGAATCTCGCCGCAACATGTTTCTGCATCGCCATGTCAATGACAAAGTGATAGGTTATTGAGTCTTGCGTCACTGCAAGCGAGTTCGGGTTCAGGTCCGCCCCTGTAAAGAGTGGCTTTCCACCAGGATTGTATTGTGTGTATTGCCCGGGATCAAACGTATCTCCGTCCATCAGGTTTTGTGTGCCGGTGCCCCAGAAATCCAGTTGCCCTTTTTCTGTGAGCGTGTTAATAACGTCCTCCTGGCTGCTGCTAATATTTGGAAGTTCTATGTCGAACTCAGGCTGGTTGTGTATTGTGAGTAGTTGAACCTGTGCCCCTTTAAAACCATCGGAGACGAATCGCTGATAAAGAATATTCCTGGTTGTTTGCAGTGCTTGTTGCGATGGAAGCGGATGGGTCTGGGTGGGAACGAGGGTGAGCAGGCGAACGACAGTGGTACTACTGTTGCCACTGCCCACAATGGTAGAGAAACCGATTCTGTTACCGTGCACAATGCCAAACGTGAAGGCTAGTGTACCGATGAGTATACCGACAATGAGTACGGCCACCAGCGTATCAAAATAGCGCATTTTTTTGCTGCTACCTATGTAGCCACGCGTGGAAATGGGGACTTGCGCAAACTTCACAGGGCGTCCACTCGTTTCTTCAGTACTCGATTGGGCCAGTGGTAAAGTACCCGAGAAATGGGCAAGCCGTTCGTGTACGTGATCGAGCACGTTAGCTTCTTCAGATTTCAATTGATAGTGTGTCTGCAAGTTCTGTATCAAAGTAGCATTGTCTTGTTCTGCGGTAAGCAAATCATCGTGATTCAGCATGAGTATTCTCCTTCGGCTTGCTGGTAGATCTGGCGTAAGAGAAGGATACTGCGCGAGAGCATTTTGCGCACAGCCTCCTCGCGTTTACTGAGCAGCAGCGCGATTTCAGCACAACTCAAACCATCGCCATAGCGCAACTGCAAAACTTGTTGTTGCAACGTCGAAAGCTTTTGCAGGTATTTCTGTAACTGTTGTCGCTCTTCCTGCCTCAAGATATGATGCTCTGGATTTTCTTCCACCAATGCCGTTTCGACCACTGCATCCAAAGGGATATGCGGTCGCTTATTGATACGCCGATATGTGTTGAGCAACTTGTTGTGGGCTACACGTCTGAGCCATGCCAACTGTTTTCCTGGTGCAAGCGTAGAGAGATTATCGTTCTCCAGCGCGGCCAGAAATATTTCTAGCAGCAGGTCCTCCGCGTCCTGTGGAGAGGACAGATGTAGGCGCAGGTAAGCGAAAATAGCTCGACCGTGCTGCTCGAAGAGCGTAGCCTGATCGCTATGTACGCGCAAATTCTCCACTTCGTTTGATTCCAGGGACATACATGTTCCTCTGTATTGAAGTATTTCGTTGCAAATATTCAGGAAAGGGGAGTCACAGGCCATTCATTTCACTATAGATCACTTCTTCCTGAATGAACGATCGTTGCTAATAACACCGTGAGGACGAAAGTGTGACATTTGAAAAGTTTGTCAGGAGGGCGGAATAATGCAGAACAAAATAAGGTAGATCCCTTTTTTGTAAATGATCGGGCATGATATAGTACAAGTACCCTGGAGAGTTTCTATTCAATAAAGCCACAGTCCCACTGTCAGTTGAAAGGAGCAATGCGTGAGCCATGAGTATGCCAAATTCTGGCATGACGCTGCGTTGAGTAACCTTGAACTGCTGCATGCCACCTATGTCACACACAGTTTTGCTCCCCATACTCATGAAGGCTACGTGATAGGCATCATCGAACAGGGCGCGGAACAGTTTGCCTATCGTAAACGTCAGCATGTCGCGCCGGTCGGCAGCATTGTGTTCATCAATCCTGGCGAAATGCATACCGGTTCGTCCGCGACCGATCATGGCTGGACCTATAGAACGCTTTACCCTTCGGTCGAACTATTGCAGCGTGCCGCCTCCGATCTCACCGGAAAAACGCGCGCTCTGCCCTTCTTTACTGAACCTGTCGTTCACGATGCTGAAATGATGACGGAAATCTTCCTCACCCATCGTGCTCTGGAAGCACAAACGTCCGTGCTTGAACGAGAATCGCGTCTCTTATGGACCCTATCTCGCTTGATTTTGCGCTATGCCGACGATCATCCACGCCCTCATCCGTTCGCTAAAGAGCATATGGGCATCCAGCGTGTCCGTTCCTACCTGGAGGAAAACTACGCCCAGAACATCGCGCTCGCACAACTAACCTCGATTGCTGGCCTCAGTCCGTTTCACCTGCTGCGCTTATTTCGAGATCAGGTGGGTCTGCCTCCCCACGCCTATCAGATACAAACACGCATCATACACGCGAAGCACCTGCTCGCTATGGGTCTGTCATGCGTGGATACAGCAATGGCCGTGGGCTTCGCGGACCAGAGCCACTTCACAAAACATTTTAAGCGTATCGTCGGCGTGCCACCCGGACAGTACAGCACGGTTCGTCAAAAATAGCAATATCAGACAAGACAGTCCCTTGCTCACTGCCTATACTATTCCCATGGCAACATCATTTTCTGAATTCTTACACGGTGTCAGAGACGAACTCCCGATCCTGCTCGGTGTGCTCCCTTTTGGCATGATCTATGGGGTTGCCGCGATCAGCGCGGGCATTCCGGCGAGTATCGCGCAAGCCATGTCGTGCATCGTCTTTGCTGGTGCCTCACAATTTGTCATCGCCCAACTTGTCGCCGTCGGTACGCCTTTGCTCGTCGTTATCCTGACCGCCTTTATCCTGAATATTCGCCATCTGCTTTATAGCGCGTCGATATCGACCTATACCCGCAAGCTTCATCCGCTCTGGAAGTGGCTGCTGGCATACCTGTTGACCGATGAAGCGTATGCCGTCACCATCCTGCACTACCAGAAATCTGGCGATGATGGGCAGCAGCACCTGTATTTTCTTGGCGCTGGCCTGGCCTTGTGGACAACCTGGCAACTGAGTACCGCCGCGGGCATTTTCCTGGGCGGCCATATTCCCGCCAGTTGGTCGCTGGATTTCGCCTCTACACTCACTTTTATCGCGCTTGTTGTGCCCGCGCTCAAGGATCGCATAAGCACAACCACCGCCCTGGCCTCCGCGTTGACCGCGCTGCTCGTCCTTGCCTTGCCATTGAAACTCGGCATAGCTGTCGCGGCTCTGGTTGGTATCGCTGTCGGCCTCGCGCTAGAATTGAACAAAAAACCGTCGTTACAGCAATAGAGCAGGAGGCTACATATGTCAATCGCATGGCTGTGGGTCGCTATCATCATTATCGGACTGCTGACGCTGGGTACTCGCCTGTTCTTCATCGTGTTTTTGGGCAAGATACAGATCTCGTCCATGATGCAGCAAGCCCTGCGTTTCGTACCCATCGCCGTCCTTTCGGCGCTCATCTCGCCCGCGCTCTTCTTCCCCGCTGGCTCGCTCGACCTATCGTTGAGCAACGCTCGTCTCATCGCGGGCATCCTCGCGATCCTGGTCGCCTGGCGCACAAAAAACGTCTTGCTGACTATCTTCAGCGGCATGGCCTGCTTATTCCTCTTACAAATCTTTGTATCGCCTCATTAATTCAGGAGGAACGCCTGAATCTCTTTCGCTGTATTTGTGCTCTGTTTGCCAGCTAAAAATGCCGCTATCAGGGTCAGTAATGTCCTATATTAGTGGTACGCTTGTTCGTAGTAAACGCCGAATTGAAATATCGATGAATGATGACACAAATGTTGAAGGAGTGAGCATAATGAACGAATTAGATAATGTTGACCGCGGTTCTGAGCGAGAGCAATTGCCTGTTTTTCTGGACGTGCAACGTTCGATTATTTTCCGCAAGGTCGATGGTGTGAGTGACGAGGATCTGCGTCGTCATATGACGCCGACCGGCCTGTCGTTGTTGGGTCTGGTCAAGCATCTGGGCTATGTCGAGATGGGTTGGTTCCAGGAACACTTTCTTGGCGAAGAGATCGTGGTGCCGTGGACCGAAGAGGACCGCGATGCGGATTTTCGTATCGAGCCGAACGAGACAACCGCCGATGTGCTGGCATTTTATCAAAAACAGATCGAGCGTTCGCGGCAGATTGTGGCCGAGCACGCGTTCGATGAAGTGTCCAAACAGGATGGCCGCCCATCGCTGCGCTGGATCATCCTGCATATGATCGAGGAGACCGCGCGCCACGCCGGACACGCCGACATCATGCGCGAAGCCATCGATGGCAGCGTTGGCGAGTAGATGTAAGCACGCGTCCTTGCCCTTCTCATCGATGCGTTGCACATGCCATAATTTAAGCTAAAGGTTGATTCTGGTTATAAAGCAAACGCATCATGAGAGGTTTCCATAAATGAGCGAAGCACAGATACCGCACAATGTACGCGACAATGCTCGCGAGTGGGTACGCGCGCACTATGGTAAAAGCGCGCTGCACCTGCTTGTCGCTGAAGCCTGGCTGTTATGTCTGAAACCGGATGCCTCCGAAGAGATGTTGATCGCTACTCTGACGCACGATATGGAGCGTGCCTTTCCAGGCGAGGACAGTCCCAAAGCGGACCCGCGCAACGGTGTGGATGATCCTGCGTACAACGTGGCCCACAGCGAGCGCTCCGCCCGTATTGTCAGCGCATATCTGCGCGAGCAAGGGGTCGCGCACGAAAATATTGAGGTGATCGCGCAATTTATTCGCCAGCATGAATACGGCGGCACGGCAGACGAAAATATGCTGCAAGCAGCGGACAGCTTGAGCTTTTTAGAAGTGAATGTCGATCCCTTCCTGCACAGGATCGGGGCCGAGCAGAAACCGTGGAGCGCCCAGGCCGTTCGCGAGAAGTTCAACTGGATGTACGAACGTATCCAGGTGCCTCGTGCAAAAGAATGGGCGCACCCACTTTATGTAGAAGCGATCAATAAATTGGCAGCGATAACCCTGAAACAGCAGGCAGACGCTAGATGATCTGAAGCAAAGCAAAGCCTTGAGGTATACTTATCTATAACCCATTGGAAAAAAGATGCATGACGACAGTGTTTGTCGCTACTGCGCGGAAAAGAGGATAGAGTATGCCACGAGCAATTGACTTTCACGTGCACCTGCCGACGACAGAGTTTATGCAGGTGACGCTGGGACCATACGCGCAGGCGGCGGAGCGCTATTTTCGCACCGAGGTAAAGCTGAAAGACATCGAGCAGATCGCCGCTGACTACGCCGAGATGGATATGGTCGGTGTCCTGCTGGCCTGGGATGCCGAAACGGCGACGGGACGACCACCATTGAGCAACGATTATGTCGCGGCCATCGTACAGCGCTATCCAGATCAGTTCGTGGGTTTTGCCAGCGTCGATCCGCACAAGGGCGAGTGGGCAGTGAAAGAGATGGAACGCGCCATTAAAGAACTGGGCCTGGCGGGCGCGAAGTTTCATCCTGGCGTACAGGCCTTCTATCCGAACGACACGACCTTCTATCCACTGATGGAAAAGATTCAGGAACTGGATGTGCCAGCCCTCTTCCACACCGGCACGAACGGGCTGGGCGCGGGCACCCCTGGCGGTATGGGCATCAAGCTCGACTACACGCGCCCGATTTACCTGGATTCGCTCGCCGCCGACTTTCCGGGCCTGACCATCATTGGCGCGCACCCGTCATGGCCCTGGCATGATGAGATGCTGGCAGCCATGCAGCATAAAACCAATATCTACAACGACCTCTCCGGCTGGTCTCCCAAATATATACCCGAGAGCCTGTTGCGCGAGGCCGCGACTCGGCTACAAGATCGCTTCCTGTTCGGCTCCGATTACCCTTTTATCACGCCACAACGCTGGCTGAAAGATTTTGAGGCGGTCAAGATCGAGTTCAAGCCAGAGGTGCGCCAGAAGTTGTTCTGGCAAAATGCGCAAAAATTACTGGCGCACACGAATCTGAGTCAGGTGCAGTTCAGTTCATAGCACTCGATGGTTGTACATTCACGAACGTGAGGTCGGGAAATTTCGCTACATCTTGGCTGAAAGTGGCCTTCCTTTAGATCTCTCTCTTTGGCACAATGCCTCCCCATGATTCCGGGTCAACATCAGTAATCGATTGCGAAAATGTCCAGCGGTGCCCTCCCAGATCCACTACCGTGTACTGCCTCTCGCCAAAGAAATGGTCAGTTGGTGGATTTACAATCTGGGCGCCACAAGCCAGCACACGTTCGTAGTGACTCTGCGCATCCGCTACCTGCACCAACACCGAATGACTGCCCTCTGCCGGTGCATGCTCACCCCTTTCCGTTGCCACTACCGATCCCTCGCCTCCCCAACCATTGTTTACTAGCAACTGCACCCGATGACTCCCGATACGCAGCCTCACTGTAAACCCAAAGACATCACACAGCCAGCGGGCAGCTTCATCTACATCCTCATACCCCAACACGGGAATCGCTACCCCTGGGGGCTTAGAACGATTCGCAATAGGGGTGTTCACACCGTTATCCATGAAGACTGGCCTCCTTTTTCTTGAACGAATGGTAGGTTGAGTTTTCAGGATAGCACATTTTGATTGCCGTCTCTAGGTGTCCTTTTTCTTAACCATCTCAGCCACTTTCTCGCTGGCTCGGACGGAAAGAGGTCAGTATCTTGCTGCACATGGAAAGGTTAAGGTCCTCTCCGACTCGACCGAGGGCAAGGACAGAATCAGCAAAGCCCATTACTACCACGAGTGCCCGAGCATTCAAGAATACATGCTCATCGCCATCAGGTACCAGACAGTCGAGGTACAGCGTCGTCTCGGAAGCGAATGGACGTTGCACACCTTTAAACCCGGCGATGAAATAAAGCTAGCAAGCATCAACATCCGCTTTCCACTCGACCTGCTCTATCGCGGTACCAGCGTCCCGATCATGTCCGATCAACCAGAGCAAAAATAGATATTCTTACAAACCGGTAGGGGGACTCTTCTGTAGAGGCTCCATTATGGGCCTGGTAAATGCCCCGAAGAGTAAGCATGGATAGTCCCATTACCAGCAGAAACCGCTTCACATCTCGTTATACCTTCTGTTTACATTCCGTTTAAGAAAATGTTGTATCCTTCTTGTACATCTGGTCTTGAGCATAGATTGAGTTATATATGCGAGGCCGCGAGGAGAGAGGTTTACTGGTGAGCAACTGATGAGCAGAATCTTAATTGTTGACGACGATCCTCATATCAAGGAATTGATCTGCGTGTGCCTGCAAAAGGAAGGCTTTGATACCTGTGAAGCTGCTGATGGCGTGGACGCGCTCTCTACACTTGCCACGATCAGAGTGGATATGGTGATCCTCGACGTGATGATGCCCAATATGGATGGCTGGGAGCTGTGTTCCCAGATACGCCAGTACTATGATACACCCTTGCTCATGCTCACGGCTAAAGGCGAGACTAGCGACAAGGTACGCGGTTTCCAACTGGGAACCGACGATTATCTGGTCAAGCCATTCGAACCCCTCGAATTGATCGCGCGTGTGAAGGCGCTCTTGAAACGCTATCGCATCGCTACATCGCAGACCGTGCAGGTCGGAGACCTTTATATGAACCGTAAAACCTACGAGGTCACGGCTCATAACGAACGCCTCACGTTGCCCCTCAAAGAGTTCGAACTGCTCTTCAAGCTAGCAAGCAATCCAGGCCGAACGCTTTCTCGCGACCAGTTGATTGAAGATATCTGGGGCTACGATTTCGAGGGCAACGAGCGCACACTGGATGTCCATATCAACCGCTTGCGCGAGCGTTTCCCCGAACATCAACATTCCTTCCGTATCAAAACCATGCGTGGGCTGGGCTACCGCGTGGAGGTCGATATATGAAACTTCGTCCTGAACTCCAGGCTATCTTGTGGCTCGGTTTTATACTACTGTCTTTAATCGTGATGTTCATCATCGCATTCTTCATCACATCCTATATATATCGTTTCACAGGCCTTAGACCACCAGCACTGATGTCAGAAATCATCAATCTCCTGGGGGGCATCCTCCTGTTCGGCCTGATGATTAGCCTGATCATACGCTTCTTTCTTTCACCACGACATAAGGCAGGTGAAATGAGGATCTACGGACCAATTATCGATGCGCTGGCGAGAATCGCCAGGGGCGATTTTAGCGCTCAAGTCGAGAATACTCTTGATCCTGACACCCAGAACAATAGCGTGTTTGGCGAATTGATCCAGAGCGTCAACCGCACGGCGCAGGAATTGAATCAGATGGAGATTATGCGCCAGGAGTTCATCTCCAATGTGTCTCATGAGATTCAGTCGCCGCTCACCTCCATCAATGGCTTTGCACAGGCGTTGCACAGCGACAATCTCAGCATTGAAAAGAGAAACCACTACCTGCACATTATCGAGACGGAATGCAGACGGCTCTCCAGACTGAGTGACAATCTGTTGAAACTGGCCTCTCTGGAAGCGGAACAGGTGAAATTCGAGCCGCAGCCCTATCGCCTGGACCGGCAGCTGCGCAACCTGATCCTCACATGCGAACCGCAGTGGACGGAGAAGGCGCTTGACATGGATGTGTCTCTGGAAGAAGTTTCGATCACCGCCGATGAAGATCTCCTCAACCAGACCTGGCTCAATCTCCTGCACAACAGCATCAAATTTACGCCGCCTGGCTGCCGCATCTCCATCACACTTTCGCAGCAAAACGAAACTATTACGTGTACAATTCGTGACACCGGCATCGGTATTGCTCGGGAAGACCAGCTCCATATCTTTGAACGTTTCTACAAAGCGGATCAGGCGCGCCAGCGTTCAAAGGAAGGCAGTGGGTTGGGACTCTCCATCGTCAAAAAGATCGTAGAGATGCATCGCGGCGACATCAAAGTAGAAAGCACTCCCGGTGCTGGCACGACTTTCTTCATCTTTTTACCAGTCCAGCCAATGCAGACGGATGTATAGCCTCAAACACTATCTTCTAAATGTACCCTCGCCTACGCGATGTTGTGCTTCCCCTTCATCGGAACGTATTTGTTCAACTGCATTATTTATGCGCCTACAGTTTAAACTGTATTTACAAATCTGCTTTATGCTATGAAAAAGTTGATTATAAAAAGCACAAAGGAAAAATACATTCTATGGTAAATCAACATGATAGAAGCCGTGAAGCGAGTACGGACAGCGCAGACAGCGCAGGTAACACACGTCCCTCCGTTCGCTCTGTGAACTGGCTGCGACTGCTCGGATACTTGAAACCATATACAGGGCGTATGTTACTGGCGATTGTGGCCCTGCTCCTCTCGACTGGAGCAGCACTGCTCTTTCCCACCATCATCGTCCGCTTGCTCGATGCTGTAACGAAGGCCGCGGGTGCTGGTCCGCTCAACATGCTGGCCGCCATTCTGATCGGTATCTTCCTGATCCAGGCCGTATTCAATTTCGTGCAATCCTACCTGCTGTCGTATATCGGCGAGCGCATCGTCTATGACCTGCGCACATCGCTCTATACCCACCTGCAAAAACTCTCGCTCGACTTCTATTCCAGGCACCGTGTAGGAGACTTCATGTCGCGCCTATCGAGCGACGTAACGCAGATGCGCACAATGCTCACCACCAATTTAACGTCACTGCTCAGCCAGCTTCTCACGCTGATCGGCTCAATCATCATCGTCTTCACGATGAACGCCCGCTTTACGCTGTTCATCCTGGCAGTGACACCGGTTATTATCCTGATTGCTATCGTGTTCGGCAGGTGGATTCAACGCAGCAGCACGCAGGTGCAGGATCAACTGGCCGACTCCAGCGTTGTGGCTGAAGAAGGGTTGCAGGGCATTCGCGTGGTCAAGAGCTTCGGACGCGAGACCTACGAGACACAGCGCTACCAGGGCGCGATGATGAAAACATTCGCCGCTTCGCTACGCATCGCCGTCTATAATGCTCTGTTCGCCTCTGTCATGCTCTTTCTCGGCTTCAGCGCCGTGGCCGCGATTGTCTGGTATGGCGGCAACGAAGTTCTGGCTGGACGTCTGACGCTGCCAATGATCACAGGCTTCCTGATTTACGGCATCTCGATAGCGGGCAGCCTGGCGGCCTTGAGTTCACTCTACGGCCAGTTCAACGCGGCTATTGGTGGTGTGCAGCGCGTTTTCGAAATTCTCGACACTCGCCCAACCATTGAGGATGCCCCGGACGCGCTCGAACTGCCCACCGCTCGTGGTGAAATCACCTTCGATCATGTCTCCTTCAGCTATGATGGCGAGGTCCGCGTGCTCCAGGATATCGCTCTGGAGATACGCGCGGGAGAAATTTTGGCCCTGGTAGGCCCCAGTGGCGCGGGTAAAAGTACGCTCTTTAACCTGATCCCACGTTTCTACGATCCTGTAGAGGGCCATGTTCGTCTGGATGATCACCCCCTACAAACCCTGACCCAGCATAGCCTGCACGAGCACATTGGCATCGTGCCACAGGAGACGATGTTGTTCGGAGGCACTATTCGTGAGAATATTCTCTATGGACGCCTCGATGCCTCCGAAGAACAGATGATCGCCGCCGCGCGCGCCGCCAACGCGCACGATTTCATCCAGGAATTTCCCCACGGCTACGATACTCGCGTAGGTGAGCGGGGCATGAATCTGAGCGGCGGCCAGCGACAGCGCATCGCCATTGCCCGCGCTATTCTAAAAGACCCTGCCATCCTCCTGCTGGACGAAGCGACCAGCGCGTTGGACAATGAGTCCGAGGGCCTGGTGCAGGAGGCTCTGGACCGCTTGATGCAGGGCAGGACAACGGTGATCATTGCTCACCGTCTGAGCACGATCAAAGTGGCTCATCGTATCGCTGTACTGGATAGCGGCCACATCGTAGAACTGGGCACCCACGACGAATTGATGGCCCGTAATGGCCTCTACGCTCGTCTATACGCCATGCAGTTTCGCAATCCAGAAGAGGCGCTCACGAAATAAAACAGCATAGCTGGACCCGATAAAGACCATTCAAAAATAAAATCGGGTATCTCCACCCCCTGTAAGCGTCGATTTATCGCAACGCACTCCGATTTATCGGGTGTGCGCGTTTTGAAATGAAGAAGAGGAGTTCTACACATGACAACTACACCTGTTCAGTTTGGCTGGTCAATGTCGCTGGGCGACAGGAACATCGATCGAGCAACCTTTATGGACGCAGCGCGCAAATGTCTGGACGTGATCAAGGGTCGTTTTAGTTCAGTCTGGTTGTCCGATCATCTACAGTTCGAGGACGAAGATTTGCTAGAAGGGTGGACCGCACTGACCTATCTCGCAGGCATGCAGCCAGACCTCTACTATGGACATACAGTGTTGAATCAGGTCTTTCGCAACCCCGCACACCTCGCGAAAATGGCTGCGACCCTGCAATATATGAGCCAGGGACACTTCATCCTCGGCATAGGTGCTGGCCCCGACTGGGGTCAAAAGGAATGCGATGCCTACGGCATTGCTCTCCCCGGACCGAAACAGCGGGTCGAGGCGCTAGAGGAGGCGTTGCAAATCATCAAGGCTATGTGGAAAGGAGAGGCGGCGACCTTCACAGGCACGTACCATTCCATCAAGGATGCCTATTGTCGTCCCAGGCCCTTGCCAGAGCCACCTATCATGATCGCGAGCTTCGGCCCGAAGATGATGCGTCTCTGTGCCCGCTACGCTGATCGGTGGCTTAGTCCCAACAGCGATCTGGAAACGCTGAAAACACGATTGACTGCGCTGGATAAAGCCTGCGAAGAAATCGGGCGCGATCCGCGCAGCCTGAGACGCACACTCGACATCGATGAGATTTATTGTGCCCCAACCGAGAAAGAGGTGCAGGCATTGATCGGAGATCGTGAGCTTGAACCGGGAACGTTGACTGGCACGCCAGAACAAATCAGTGAACAGATCCAGCCAATGGTCGATCTTGGCATCACCGATTTTGTGCTCAGCGGTGGCGGCTTCCCAGATGTAAGCTCACTTGAGACTATTGCACGCTACGTCATCCCGAACTTTACGTAGAAGATAACCTTTCAAGGCGGTGGGTTACGATAAAAACTCAGCTATCCACCCAATTAATATGCACCTGCACGTAATATTGCTGCCCCATTCCTGGTACATGCTGCAAGGTGAACACACCTCGCCAGTGTTCGCCTTCTCTAGCGGAAAAATCCCAGGTGTGCCAGGCTATCACTTCATTGTTTCCCTCACCTGTACGTTGCCAGCCAGTAGTTGCGCATCGCCTGCCTCTGCACGAAAAGCGGGCGCAAGCAAACGTAGAGCTAATTCGCGTAGTTGTGCTTCATTTTCTTGAGGTGATGGTGTATTTTGAGCCATTCACACAGCCTTCCGTGAAGTGTCAACATACTCTTCTTTCAATCTCCACTGCGATTAACAGGGTATTTCGCCTGTACTGGTTGTAGTATAGCATGAGGGACGACGTGCATCCAGAGTTGGATTTTGCGAGAAGTTCATTTTGCCCTATTTTCGAGGTTGAAAGGATTACTTTACTCTTCATCAGTATAGTACAGACAAGCAGACAGTATGCAATAAAAAAGATTTTTGCATGACTTGACAGGGGTCGTTTCTCTGGTATTATTTGTTCAACGGACGTTGAATGAAAATCCGTGATGGAAAAGAGTTGTGGGTAGTATGCCTGAAGAAAAGGACCGCGTAACCAGTCGCGATATCAAGGCTCAGGAACGGCGACAGCAAATCCTCGCGGTCGCGAAGAAGTTGTTTGCCGAGGATGGCTATCATGCCACCTCTATGCGCACGCTGAATAAAGCGCTGGGTGTAGCTGAGGCACTTACCTATCACTATTTTCCAGGAGGGAAATTGGAAATTTTGCAGACCATCATACGAGAGGGTCAGGTGGCAAGATTTGCCGAGATCAAAGCTCTGGCTCCTATGTTTCGTGATGACCTTTCATTGCAGGAGGCTCTCTTGCTTGCCGCTCGTGTCGGAACCTATCTTTATACCTCGGATAAAGAACTGTTTCAAATTGTGGTGCGGGAGAGAAACTGGCTACAACGAGAAGAGTGGATTACCGGACTCGTCACCGGTGAATCTCCAACACAATTTATGTACGACTTTTTCGAGCGTCGTATGGCGCAGGGGAAGATACACAAAATGGATCTGCATTTTGCCTTCATGCAGTTTTTTGCGGGTATCATGGTCCATGTTCTCTTTGCAGAGGATGTTGGTACCGATGATACGCACTACATCGAACGACTGGTGGATTTCACCGCCCGTTTATGGTCCAGATAAGGCTAACAAAATTTTTTGTCTTCAAAATTCAACGAACGATCACTGAAAAACAGAGGAAAGAAGATTATGGAGAAGAGAACAAGGACTGATGTATTGATTATCGGGGCTGGACCAGTTGGTTTGACGCTTGCCAATAGCCTTGCTCGCTGTGGTGTCGCCGTGCGTATTATCGAGCAAGGTGCAACGATGCAGCAGGAGGTACGTGCGAAGGGATTAAAGCCGCGTACCGAGGAAATCTTCGAGGACCTGGATGTGCTGGATGAGATTCATATACGTGGACAGCGCAACATGCGAAGTCACTTCTATCAGCGAGAGCAAATGACACGCGAGATTGATCCAGCAGCCGAGGCAACCTATCAATCAACCCCAGACCAGCCGTATCGCGGCACCTTCTGGATCGGACAAAACAATACACAGGCCGTGTTACAGGAAAGTTTGGCGCAGAAGAATAGAAAGGTGGAGTTCGATAGGCACCTGTCGACAGTGACACAGCAGGACGACTGCGTGCTGGCGCAGGTCACGTATGCAGGTGAGACGGAAACGATCGAGGCCCGTTATCTGGTGGGCTGCGATGGGGGACACAGTAGCGTACGTCACCTCGGTGGGTTCTCGTTCCTGGGTGAGACGATAGAAGGGGAGTGGTATCTCAACGCTGGCGTCGATGTCAAGGGATTGGACCCTCACTATGGGCACTATTGGATGGATGCACCGGAGGGATTGGTGGGTCTCACGTACATGCGCTACGACCATCAATGGGTGTTTCAGGCTCGTTTGTCTTCTAATACAGACGATCCTTCCCTGGAAACCTGCCAGCGCATCTTTGACGAACGCGCAGGACTACCGGGTGTACAGATAAGCGATCTGCACTGGGCCTCCATCTGGCGACCCAACGTTCGTATGGTTGATCAGTATCGTCAGGGTCGTATCTTTGTGGCTGGGGATGCAGCCCATGTTCACTCCGCCGCCGGTGGACAGGGTATGAACACCGGTATCGGCGATGCCTACAACCTCAGCTGGAAGCTGGCCGCCGTGCTGCAAAGTGCTCCCGAGGACCTGCTGGATAGCTACTATGCCGAACGCTTTCCCGTCGCACAGGGCGTTCTGGCTACTACAACGACTTTTCACGAAAAAATAGCTCGCCCCAATGCTGGCAATGCACAAAGTTATATCAATGTCTCGTTGGGTAGAGGTGCTGATCTCTCGGAACTTGACATTAGCTATCGCGGTGGTCCCCTGGCTTGCGATCTTGATGACGCGACCGGCATTCGCGCAGGTGATCGCGCGCCCGATTCGCCCTTCATCTTTTCCTCTAATGGGCAGCGAGGCCGACTCTTCGAGCTGTTTCGTGGTACGCACTTCACATTGCTTACGTTTGCCGATCAGCCCGCGCCACAACTAGCGGATCGCTACCAAGATATCGTGCATGCGTATACCATCACGCGTGGAGGCACCATCCTGCTCTCCTCTGATCACGCGTTGCTTGACATCGATGGCTACGCCTACCATTTCTATGGTATCCGGCGCGATGCGGTGATTCTGCTGCGTCCTGATGGTCACATCGGTCTGACCACCGGCGGCTTTGATGTGCAACCGATCAACGATTATCTGCACAGGGTAACCGGTCGCTAATAGTGGCATGGAGTTCGTCTTTTCTGCAAAAGATGTTTCTCTACCTCTCACAGAAGCTCGACTTTTGGCCTGTAGGCAAAGGGTGGATGTTTCAGGGACGAGCTTTGCGCCTATAATTGCGTGCATCAGGCACAGATCGCCCTTTCCAACCGGCACCGCGACCCGTCAGCGCTAATCGCGTAGTATCGATCATGACCAGCCCAAAAGTGACCCATGCTATAGGCGCGGCAAATCCCCAGACGCGTGGCGCCTTATAGAGACCATTAATGGTGCGGAAAGAATCCATCTGGCACACAAGCGAGAAACCCCCTAGCAAGCCGATCAAGCTGCGTTTCCACATGGCCTGTTTCTGGGTTTGGCTCCCGAAAAAAGCGCTGAAAAGCGCGAGAAGTGGCGTCAACCCGAATGTCAGTAATGCCAGGGTCGCGCCAACGCCTATCAGCGGATTGGGCGCGATCTCGCTGTAGAGGCTTTTGCGCCAGCCCTGCCATACGCTTCGCCAGGTTGTCCACTGCTCGTTGAATACCAGTCCTCGACCGCTGACGATATCGGTACGTTGCTTATATTGTTTGAACAATTGCGCGAGCTCCACATCATCGGCGAACGTTGCGCGCATCCGAGCGTTGGCATAGCCCTGCGTTTTTTCATAGGCCTCGCGCCTCAGCAGAATGTACTGACCGACCGCGATCGCGCCCGCGTGGCCTGGATCGCGCATCTCCGAGGGGATCGCGACCTCGGTGAGAATGATAAAGCCGGTGGGCGTGAGTAGATGCATGCCCAGTCCAGTAAGTTTCATATCGGTGAGCATGGAGAGAAAATCATCATGTTTGTGCAAGGCATGCCCCATCATCAAACGCAATGTCTGCGGAGCATGGCGCGTGTCGGCATCGGTGAAGAGCAGCCACGGGCTGGTCGTGAGCCTCACACCACTATGCAGCGCGTTCGCCTTGCCCGCCCAACCCTCGGGTAGCGAGTCGATGTGATGCACGCGCATACGGCTATCGCGCGCGCGCCATCGCTCCAACAGCAGCGGTGTTTTGTCGCTAGAGTTGTCATCGATGACCAGGATCTCGAAGTGTGGATAGTCCTGCGCCAGCAGCGATGTCAGGATGCCATCGATATTGGTTTCCTCGTTGCGAACGGGTAAAATGATAGAGACCAGCGGCGCGGGTGAGGGTAGCGCCCGTTCCTCAGGGGCAACCACTTGTGCCGCCAGCCGACGCACGCGGTAATTCTGACGCGCCGCGAAGGCAGCAATGACAGCGAGGCCGACAAGAGAAAATAACTTGAGTAGAGGAGAGAGACGAGCATTCGCCATAACATACGTTCCTTAATCGATAGTTGATATGTATACACCTAAGTATACACCTAAATGG
>CAZZWK010000013.1:12209-93426 GCA_964657925.1 uncultured Dictyobacter sp. | reverse complement strand
AGCATCACCGGAGTGGATCTGGAGGCGCAGTGGCCCACCAACATCCCCTTGCCTCCCATCATTCGCTTTCAGCAAGCTAACATCCTGCACGGCCTGCCCTTCGCCGCTGGCAGTTTTGATTACGTGCACCAACGCCTATTGGTGGGTGCCATTCCGGCGCGTCAATGGCCCTTCGTGCTACGCGAACTGCTGCGCGTCACCCGTCCAGGCGGCTTTATCGAACTGCTGGAGGCCAGCACCTTCCGCACGCCAGGACCGCTCACCCAACGACTCATGCAAGGCTGGCAGCAGATCGCGCCGCGTCTGGGCTTCGATCTCACGCTGATGGAGCAACTGGGCGAGCGCTTGCGGCAGATGGGCATGCGTGTGATGACCAACGAAACGATCCACGCGCCGCTGGGTGCGTGGGGAGGGCACGCGGGCGAGTTGTTCGCGGTGGATGTAGCCAGTGTGATGCAGGGTGTCAAAAGTCTCTGCTGCACACAGTTGGGCATGGATGCTGCTGCTTATGACGCGCTGGTCGCGCAGTTGCCTACCGAGTGGGAACAGTACCACACCACCTATATGTTTCATCTTGTACTTGCCCAGCGTTGAATCCTCGAAGAGGAGATGAACCTGACGATGCGTTTTTAACAGGACGCCACCGAGCGTCCTGGTAGACGATACACCTTTCCGCGCTGGGAACATCCAGGCCACTCAGCATGTTTGCGCATAAGTGTTGTAAACACCTCTCACATTCCATTATTTCATACAATTGGAGCTGTCCTCTATAAGCCAACCACTTGACGGTATTCGTGCGCTCGACCTGACACGTCTGCTACCCATCCGTTGAAACTAAATAGGTATGGTTGAGCAAAAAGGGGGACCAAAGGGTGTTGGCCTTGCCGAAAGAGAAAGTAAGGAGGACAATCCTTCCGACCTCTGCTTTCTACGCAGCCCGGCTCTGCTTGTCCCTTGTGTGGCACTGCTGCTACACGTATTCATAGTCCCTATCCTGCTAAATGCACACACAGAGGTAATTTGACGATCAATATCTTGTCTTCCCCAGTAAAACCGCGTAATATATGCTCACTACTATCTCTAGCCTTTTTAAGATACTGAAAGCAAGTTATGTTATGGTGAAGCGTTTCCAGAGCCGCAGACGCCTTCGGATCTTGGCCGTTCTGACCCTGGCGTTCTGGCAGGTGCGGCGAACATGGTCCTTGCTGCTGGTCATCCTGCTAGGAATGATCGCGGCTGTGGTGATTATTTGTACTATCCCATTGCTCTCGACTGTAATGACCACTGCCGGATTACGCAGTACGTTGCGCGCGACTCCCGATAGCGGGCATATCCTGCTCAGCACACAAACCAATGGCATATCATCCGCTGTCGTACAGAGTGTGCATAAACAGTTCGATGCGATTTTACAGGAAAATCTAGGGAACGACCTGGTCCCCAATGGCTCTGAGATTCTCTGCAATGACTTCGCTTTCTATCAACCGCAAAAAAAGGCGCAGCTGGTCGTGTATGGCACCTCTCTCGCGCAGGCGGCGCCCTACCTTGGCCCGATTCAAGGCCGCATGGCACACGTGATTCCCAGCCACGTGGATGAGATCGAAGTCATGATGACACCTGATACCGCACAGCAACTGGGTTTACATGTCGGTTCCTCTTTCAAACTTGCGTTAGGCTATAGCGTCATCGTGCCGGATGCTGGTGAGCAACAGAAGGTCACTGTTGTTACTGTACAGGTTGTCGGTTTTTTTAACGTGACGCCCGCCAATGCTGCCTACTGGCATGGAGAGAATTTTGCACCGCTCAAAGTGGCTGTTGAGGGTGCGCCAACCTATACAACGGATACAATGGTCGTCTCTGATCAGGCGTTGCTTACTCTATTTGATCAACTCAGCGCGACCAATCATACTGATGCAATTCAGACCATGAATTACAATGGCTATAGCCTGATCTGGCATTATCAGCTGAATGCTTCACGTCTCTCCAGCACCGATCTGGATTCGCTGATAAGCAAACTGGCGAACGTACAGTCTACTATGGATACGCAGTATGGATACCTTGAGCAGGGAAATGCAGACGATGCTGCTTCCTCTTCTCTGTATCTCACCGCAGCCCAAATCACCAGCCCGGTCCTCGATGCCAATGGTAATAGTACGCTGGATCAGTTTCGTAGCCGTATAGCTGTAGCGCGCATCCCCTCCGGCGTGTTCACGATCCTGATTAGTGTGCTCGTACTTTTCTTTGTCAGCCTCATGACAACGTTGCTGGTCGATCGTCAGACGGAAATGATCGCGTTGCTACGCAGCCGGGGCGCCAGTCGAGGGCAGATCTTTGGTTCGCTCTTGCTGCAAGCTATTATTGTCGGATTACTTGCGCTGCTGATCGGGTTGTTGCTCACCTTTTTCGCTGTCCTCTTTTTAGGTCAGCGCTTGTTACCAGCCACCTCGCAGGATGCGCTGAATATCGTTACGAATCAACCCTTACAGGCTCTGGCACAGACGCTGCTGTATGGGTTGGTGATCGTCCTTGTGACGCTGTTTACAATGAGCTTCTCGCTCTTTATGGTTGTGCGCCTGGACGTACTTGCTCTGCGTCAAGAGACTACACGCAGCACCGCGCGCCCTTTCTGGCAGCGTTTCTATCTTGATATCGCTGCTGGTATCATCGCCCTCGCGGGCTATGGTTTCTTGCTGTACGTAACCAGTGTAACGAGCGAGTTACAGGGTGACGCACAGGTGTTGGTGACCACTCCACTCTCGATTATTGCTCCCTTTTTCGTGATCATCGGCTGTTTGTTTTTGTTCTTACGCATCTTTCCCCTCCTCTTACATTTGTTGGCACGACTGGCGGCGCGAGGCCGAGGCGCGGTCGCTCTGCTGGCGTTGGCGCAAATAGCTCGCACGCCGCGCCAGTCGTTGCGCATGACGCTTTTGCTCTCGCTGGCGACCACTTTTGTGCTTTTCACTCTCTTCTATACAGCGACGCAAAGCCAGCATGTACAGGATATCGTCAACTATCAAACTGGCGCGGACTTCAGCTTACACCTGAACTCTTTAAATGAGCTGCCTACAACCGTGACCGCTCCGTATCAAGCACTGCCCGGCGTTCTGACAGCCAGCGCTGGCTATGAAGATCAGGGCTATGGGGGAACCGCTAATCTACCTGTAGAAATTCGCGCGGTCGATGCCAGCACATTCGATCGCGCTGCATTCTGGCCTTCGCAGCAAGCGTTCCAGCAGGCTGACCCACTTTTCAAAAAACTGGTCGCGTTGCGTCCTTCGAAGCCAGAGGGAGATCTGGTGCCCGTTATTGTTGATCAGACCTTTGCCGACAAACTACAACTACGCGCCGGAGCAACTTTCATCGCTCATGCTCAAAACGTGTCTCCCAATGATATTCACTGCTATCTCATCGGAGTGATCGATCATATTCCAACTGTCGCACCACTCCTGAGCACGAACGGCAAGCCGCCTGTGACTACTGGGGGTATAGTGATGGATTATCAAACCTATTTATATGCCTACCAGCAAGAAGCACAAGCGCAGCAGATACCAGCGGCGCAACGCGATCAGCCAGGGGTGAATATGGTATGGTTGCACACGACCGACAATCCGGCAGTGCTGGCAGGCATTCGCAGTACCTTGAATGATTCCACATTCCAATTTCTGCAACTAAGTGATCGGCGCTTATTAATTAGCACATTGCAGGCCGATCCTCTCTATCTCATCATGGACGGGGTCCTTACCATTGGTACGCTGACCTCGCTACTGCTGGCCCTTGTCGGAGGATTGCTGGTCTCGTGGCTAAGCGCACGCTCACGCCTGATCAATGTCGTTACCCTGCGTGCGCTTGGTGGCACGTCGGAGCAGATAACAGGCATGTTTGGCTGGGAGCAGGCGATCATCTCTTTAACGGGTTTCGTGCTCGGTGCAGGTTTTGGCATTCTACTCGCTGTGTCGGTCATTCCCTCGATGACCTTTACCGACCTCAACTCGAATCTCAGCAGTACGCAGTTTTTCGCTTTGCAATCCGCTCTTTCGACTCATCTTGTAGTGCCGCCGTCGTTACCTCTGCTCGTTTTTGTTGGTATCGCCATCTATATCACGGTCGTGGTGCTGATGGTGCGGGCGGTCGCGCGAACGAATCTTGGGCAGGCTCTGCGTTTAAACGAGGACTGACCGCAACCTACGCGAGAAGCAGTCCATCTTGAATCTGGAGCGCTCGGTCGGCTGACGAAATCAGGAGTGGATCATGGGTCGCGATCAACAGGCCAACGTTTTCGCGGTGCGCGATCTCGCGCAGCAGCCTGGTGATGTCCTGGCTTGTGAGCGAATCCAGGTTCCCCGTTGGCTCGTCGGCCACGATGAAGCGAGGTTTGTGCACGAGCGCGCGGGCAAGCGCGACGCGTTGTTGCTCTCCTCCGGATAGTTCCATGCCGCGGTGACGGGCGCGTTTAAGCAGCCCGACCTGGTCGAGTGCCTCACGTACCTGCGTTATCCGTTGCGACGATGGTGTGCGCGCCAGGCGTAGTGGCACTTCGACGTTCTCCTGTGCCGTAAGTGAGGGGAAGAGGTGTGCGTTCTGAAAGAGCATGCCAATATGTTCACGACGCAGACGAGCACGTTCGTTTTCATCCATTGTTGATAAGTCGCGTTCAAGGATAAAGATGCTTCCACTTGTAGGGTTATCCAGGCCGGTCAGGATATTGAGCAGCGTTGTCTTGCCAGACCCTGAACGTCCTCGTAGCGCGACGAACTCGCCCGGCTGGATGACTAAATCGATGCCACGTAACACGTGAACGATGTTGCCACCTGCTTTGAAGTCTCGTTTTATCTCTCTTGCCTCTACAATGGTTGTGGTCGTTGCTGAGAAGCTCATGACAAATGTTCCTCTTTTCGCGCAACTGCATGGGAGGACGAGGTCGTTTGCTGATTGGCATCATCGTCGTTTACCTCGTTTAAAATGGGCCATATTTCCACGTGATCATTGACAATGCGCACTTCCGCGCGTCCGCGAAATGCGAGAGACTTCAACACTTCCTCGGGTAGTTGTAGTCGGCCTGCCCGGTCAATGACAATTGATTCGCGATGTGTCTGTGTGGGAAGTCCGATAACCGCACTACTTTGAGGCATATGATCTGTGAGAGCTTCTAGCGCCATGTCACGGCGTATTGTCTCTGTACTGGTGCGGCCATCGCGAATGGCAATCGTGCGGTCAACAGCGGCGGCAATAGCTGCATCATGGGTGACGGTAATGATGGTCAGATTGAGCTGCTGATTCAACGACCGTAGCAGGGCGAGAAGGGTACCAGCCGTCACGGAATCCAGTTCACCGGTCGGTTCGTCAGCGAGCAAAATACGTGGCTCGTTCGCCAACGCGACTGCAATGGCAACACGTTGTTGCTCCCCACCTGAAAGCTGCTCTGGCCGTTTTGTTTCCATGCCGCCCAATCCCACCAACTGTAATAGTTCATACGCCCGGCGTCGACGTTCGCCACTACTCACACCGTTGAGCAGTTGCGGCAGCTCCACATTGGCGAGAATATTCAACTCCGCTAATAGATTGCGCCCACTCTGTTGCCAGAGTTGACCCACAACAGAGCGGCGATAGACCAGACGCTGCGTTGGCGAGAGATGCGTGAGATCGTTCTGGTAGACGATACACCTTCCCGCGCTGGGAACATCCAGGCCACTCAGGATGTTGAGCAACGTACTTTTACCCGAGCCGGAAGCCCCTACGATCGCCAGCATCTCGCCCGCGACCACTTCCAGGTCCAGTCCTTGAAGCGCCACGACTTCCAGGTCCGCCACTTTATAAATTTTGACCAGATTGTCGCACATCACAATCGTTTCTGGCATGCTCTCCCCTCCCTTGAGCCTCTCTGATCCGTCGTAGAGGCATAGCATTACAAGCATATCATAGCATGCGAAAATAGGTTAACTTTCGTGCTTGCACGCGATTTGCCAGCAACAAACAAGGCAATGTAAGTTTTGCGAGGTTAAGATTGTCGTCAAAAAGACTTGAAATTTCGGCGAAAATATGTTATGATTATTATGTTGAAAATTTCTCCACTCGAAGCTTCCCCAATGATAAACAAGCGCTAACCCTATCACTGCTCACCACCATCTCCTGTCCTCGCATCTTTGTGCACAAGTGTTGTAAACACCTCTCACATTCCATTATTTCATACGATTGGAGCTGTCCTCTATGAGCCAACCACTTGACGGTATTCGCGTGCTCGACCTGACACGTCTGCTACCCGGCCCCTACGCCTCGCAGCTGCTGGCCGATTTCGGGGCCGATGTGCTAAAGATCGAGGAGCCAGTTACCGGCGATTACGCCCGCTGGATGTCACCTACCGCTGCCGATGGCACCGGTCTGGTCTTTCTAGCAACGAACCGCAACAAGCGCAGCATGACGCTTAATTTGAAGTCGGAAGAGGGACGCGAGTTGTTTCGAGCACTGGTCAAGCGCTCTGATGTGGTCTTGGAAAGCTTCCGACCAGGCGTGATGGAACGTCTGCACCTTGGCTACGAAGGGTTGCGTGAACTACATCCCCCACTGATCTATTGCGCTATCTCTGGCTATGGGCAGCATGGCCCCTATAAGTTGCGCGCCGGACATGACCTGAACTATCAGGGCTACTCCGGTCTACTCGACTACAATCGCGGAGCGAACGGAGAGCCCGCGCTGCCCGCGACACAACTGGGCGATCTGGTCGGCGGCGGCTATATGGCTGTAGCAGGCATTCTCATGGCCCTGGTGGAACGTGCCCGCACCGGCCTTGGTCGCATGGTCGATGTATCGATGACCGAAGGTTTGCTTTCGCTCCTGCCATTAGTTACAGCAACATATCTCTATAATGGTAATGTGCCTATCCCTGGTCAGTCCTCGCTGGATGGTGGTTTGCCCTGCTACAATATCTACGAGACGAGCGACGGCAAGCATGTCACGCTGGCCGCGCTAGAGGAGAAATTCTGGCATACTTTCTGTATCCGCATCGACCATCCCGAACTCCTGCCACTACACACCCCCGCGAATACCGCTGAACGCGACGAAACGACCCGCACTTTGCGTGCCATCTTCAAAACGAAGACGCGCGATGAGTGGCTCGCGCAACTGGCCGATATAGACGCTTGCGTCGGCCCCGTCTATAGTATCGACGAAGCCTTGCGTGATCCACATGCACAGGCGCGTGGTGTTACCTTCGCCGCATCTCAAAATCAGTCAACTGAAGACACACCTTCCCAACTCTCGCGTTTCCCACGTCTCTCCGATAGCGAGCAATCCACGCGCCTGCCCCCACCGGGGTTAGGCGAGCATACCGAGTCCATTCTGCGCGAACTCGCCTATAGTTCAGAAGCAATCGAGCAATTGCGGTCGCGTGGCATTGTGTAGAGCGCGTTGTAGAGGGAAGATTTATCGACCGTTGGAAGATTTATCGACCGGTGCGCGTCCCCTTGTGGGCGCGCGCTGGAACTGCGCTTGCCTTCACTCACCTCCTTAACGCATGTACCAATTAGAGATGAATACCGCCCGAAACTTCTATCTTTTGCCCATTGATCCAGCCCATCTCATCCGAAAGCAATAACGCAACAACTCCTCCGATGTCCTCAGGTCTGCCTGCACGACCGAGCGCAGTTTGCGACGCTGTCGCTTTGTTGGCTTCTGGGTTATCGCGTACCACGCCACCACCAAAGTCTGTCTCCATAGCACCAGGGGCCACTACGTTAACTCGGATACGGCGTGGACCAAGTTCGACAGCCATATAGCGCGTCAACACCTCTACTGCCCCTTTAGCCGCACCATAAACGCTAAAACCAGGGCCAGAGAAACGTGCCAAACCTGATGAAAGGTTGATAATACGTCCACCATCAACTATCAGCGGAAGCAGCGTTTGTGTGAGAAAGAAGGTGCCCTTGAAATGAATGGTAACCAGTTGGTCGAACTGCTCCTCGGTCGTCTCGGTGAAGGGCGCGTAAATGCCGATGCCAGCATTATTGATCAGGAAATCGAATGTATCTCGATTCCATGTATGTTGGAGTGTCTCTTTCACAGTGTCTCTAAAAGCGGCGAAGGATGCTATATCACCCACATTGAGTTGCAGGGCCACCGCTTTACGGCCCTGTTGTTCGATTGCCGTCACGACCTCTTCGGCCTCGGCTTTTTTGCTGTTGTAGGTTAGAATAACGTCATGTCCCTGCTTCGCGCTATTCAAGGCCATGTCTTTGCCCAATCCACGGCTGCCGCCAGTGATAAGTGCGATTGTCATAAGTGTTCCTTTCAAAAGAAGATACCTTATTGTTCTTTGATGATTTGTTTTGCCATGCCAGCGGTGATTTCGCTGATCTCTTGGACCTTTGCGTCATCTCCCGACTGGACCGCTTTCCAAAATGCTACCTTCTGCTCCAGGTAGCGTAGATGCCTCTGCTTCTGCGCCAATTCTTGCTCCAATGCTTTTCTCTGCCCTTCGAAGAGCGCCAGCTGCTGATCAGCTGCAGCCTTGCCATCTTTGAGCAGTGCGAAGTATCTTCGCATATCCTCGATTGACATACCGGTTGTGCGCAGGCAAGCCAGAGCCTCGATATTCCATAGATCTTCCGCGCTATATCTGCGATGACCGCTACTGCGATCTCGCTCCACCGCATCGAGCAGGCCGATCCGCTCGTAATAACGCAGTGTATGTTCGCTCAAACCACTTCTCTGCACCACTTCCTGTAGTGTGAAGTAGGTCGACGTGTTTGTTTCTGTATCTTTGATCATGAGAGTATTATGCAATACCTGGAGCGCTCTAGGTCAAGCCTTTTTTGTGTCAATTTGCAGATTGATGGGAAACTTCTTTCAGCCAAAAATATGTTATAGTAAGAACTTACGGTAATGAAGTCTAGAGTTGAGAATGCAAGGTGAATGAACCTGTATCGATTCGACCAGCGCGCATAGCGGATGCGGACGATGCCGCGGTCCTGATTTTTTCTGCCTATAGTCATGTCGCATCGACCTACTCACCACATCCGAAAACGGAAAGTGGCTTTACGGAGATGCTGAACCGTTTTTTTCAGCAAGATGAGAACCGTTTCAGTTATCAAAATGCTTTTGTCGCACAAAACGAACAGCAGGTGGTCGGCCTGGTACTGAGCTTTGGTGGACGAGACGAGCCTCAGCTCAACGAGATGGTCGAGCAACGTTTTCAACAGATACCGGGCGGCAGAGGCTGGCACCTCGTGTGCGAGTCTGCCGAAGATGAATGGTATATCGATGCCCTCGCGGTCTACTTGCAGTGGGAGGGGCATGGCATCGCTTCGCGGCTGCTTTTGGATGCGGAGCAGCGTGCGCTGGCACAGAACTATCACAAGGTCGCGCTCAATGTAGACAAAGAAAACGAGCATGCCCTGCAACTCTACCTGCATCGAGGTTACGTTGTTACAGGCGATGTGGAACTCTATCAGCGTTCCTATCACCGCATGGTGAAACAACTTCACGCGTAGTTTTTATGCGAAGAGAATGCGCGAGCGACGTAGTGATAGTCGCTCGCGTAACAGGTCAACCAACATACGTTGCGCCAGTCATGACGCCAATGGCGAGCACAGTAAGGATAAAACCTATGATGACCCAGCGGCGTGCTTGCGCATTGCCGAGCGTTATCGATTTGCGGATAGCTGGTCGTAGCGCGCCATCGCCGATACCTAGCAAAGCAATGGCGAGCACGATCGCGGCGAGAATGAGCATGCCCCAGGTGCTCGTCAAAAGTTGCCCGAATCCGTTGGTACGGGTGATCAAAACGATGCCGAAGGCGATGGTCAGAGTGCCCGCGTAGGTAAGAAAGCGTACCGCGCCGATGGCGAGTTGTACCAGTGTCTCGCTGGCTCCCTTCCCGAGCATGGGCACAATCAGAAAAGCGAGCAGAGCATAGCCTCCGACCCAGACTGCGGCACCTAGCACATGTCCATAGCGAATAATCCAGCTGAGTAGTAACATCACGTGCACTCCTTTTATTTACTGAATGTGCTCGGCGTATCTGACGCGGAAATCGCGTTTTCTGCTTCGATTCTATTGCTGGAGGATACAGATCCATCGTGGTGATCGATAGCCTGCGCTTTGATCCTCTGTTTAATGATCCTTTCCCCAATCAACGCGCCCGGCGCGCCAGCGGTAAAAAGAATAGCCACTGGAAACCACCAGCTCCATAAGCCATCTAGCGCAGCTGTAGTCGCAATAGCAATCAGCAGCAAGAAATTGATGCCATGCAATGGACCAAGTATTTGTACCAGATTGCGCTGCTTGCTGAATGCTGAAGCTAACAATGCGACAAGCAGGATCAGGTCGATCCACGCGGACCATTGCAAAATGCGCAACCTACGCTCAACTCGCTTATTGTCTACTTGCTGATTCACCAATACTCCCCTCTCTTATAACAAGTATCATCAAAAATAACCCTTTTCTAACAAAATTCAAACGCGATTAAAACAAAATTCAATCGCATTTGAATCATAACGAAATCTGCTATAATAAGTCAAGGGAGATAGGAAAGATGACCACGAACGATATGAGAGAGCGTATCCTCAATGCCGCTGAACACATTTTTGAAGAACAGGGACTGGAAGCGGTTTCTTTACGCGCGGTAACGGGAGAAGCTGGTGTAAATATTGCGGCAGTAAACTATTATTTTGGCTCTAAAGCTGCGCTACTCAAGGCGATGACACAACGTTTTTTTACATCCATGAATGCTGAGCAATTACAGCGCTTAGAGGTTCTTGAGGGACTTGGGCGAGCGCTCACCGTCTCAGAACTGCTCATTGCTTATGCAACTCCCATTTTCAATTTATTCGACGCACCACGTGGGCGCGAGTGGGTGCAAGCGTGGATGATGGCTGCGCGCGCGGAGATGCCCATGGGCCACGTCAGTACTCAATTAGGGGGTGATAGTAGCGTGGAGGTGACCAGCCGTTATTACGAGGCTCTGCGCCGTGTATTGCCGCATGTCCCACTTGCCGAGCTCTGGTGGCGTTTCGAGCGCGCCAACAATCTGCTGATGGCAAACCAGGGCAGGCGCGTCATGACCTCCTTCGGTGGCAGCAGTGTTGAAAACACAAAACACGACGAGCGCGCCTGGCTGATCACCTTTTTATCAGGTGCACTCCAGGCTATGCCTCCTACAACCATAAAAGATGCGTAGGACACACAGGACTCATTCTCGCGAGCTTTTTTAGCGTAGATGCATGCGTGCCTCTTGCTCATCGCGCGCCGTTCCTACCTGTATCACCAGCTTCTGTAACTCTCTATGATTGGTAATCTGCGCACGACGGGCGCGTACAAGGGATAGCAGACCTGGAAAACGCACTTCTACGAGTGAGTAAAGAGTCTCCTCTAGTGCCTGCATTGATCCTTGTTCCAAGCCCTGTTCATGTCCTTTTGCTAATCCTTGTTCCCATCCCTTCGTGAGGGCTTTCTCACGCAGTTCTCTAAATGCCCACGATTCTTCTAAAATTTCGTCCAACATGGCAAATCTCTCCCTTAACCATTTCTGTTCCTGCTTGTTCTTTAGTGCTAATGCTGCCAATCCATAGGTCAGGGCTAACAGTCCGGCATCTGGACTCTTGCCATCATCATACAATATTTCGATTACTCGTTCCACTGTCGCACGACTCCGCCCTTGCCTGGTCAATGGCGCCAATGGCAATAAGCTTTTGTGGTCAGCCTTTAGCACATCGTCCGTTTCGATATCCCATAACTTGATGGGCCAGAAGCGAAACGAGTGCACCGCTTGCTTATCGGCAAGTAATACCTGGTAAGGCGATCTTGCCGTTTTTCGCCCCCTGGTAAGATAGAGTACAAATGAATAGACCGGCATTTCGTACTGTCGAGTTGCTAACAAGTTGTATTCCCATAGCCTCCGTGCCATCTGGGTTTCACCACGTGTCTGAAACTCCAGATGCACGAGATAAGGCTCTCCCTGCAACTGTACTTTGTACAAGCCATCAGCGTGAATCGCTCTACTGGACAACTCAGGTGATACAGTCACCTCATACTGCGCGCCCTCGATCAGCCAATCGACAAACTCCTGCGGATGGTCGTTCACCAATGTTTTCATCAGGCTATCCCATTGCTTCGGCATCTGCCCATTTCTCCCTCGCCACAAAATTGAAGATAGCTCTAGTATAAACGAATCAAGCAATAAATGCAAGTATGTATATTTATTGTTACAGACATTTATTGATGCTTGTATAACTATTAATTCATTCTAGCTTGGTAGAAAGTTCAAGAACGCGTTTGACCTGCATATTTCTTTTCGCCTTGTACGCAGTGGTGATCACGATTCTGTTGCGACAACTGCCCTCTGCTCATCTTGAGGAACCTGATCCTCAGTATTCTCTCTTGGTCGTGTATGCATTAGCAGCGACGCGACTATCGCTACAACACAAAAAAGCGCGCAAGCGATCGCGGTCAATTTGAAGCCTTGCAGAATTACTGCTTCAATGATTGCATGATTCGCGCCCGTCCCGACGACAAGAAACTGTTCCGCCGCCGCGCGACTGGCCGCAAGCGATGCTGGTAGCGCCTCATTGATATGGAATAAATAGACTTGGCTGAGTACCGCGATGCCGAACGCGGTGCCAATGTTGCGCGCCATGCCGAATGTGCCGGACGCCAATCCCGACTGTTTCTTAGGTACCGCGCTAATTACAGCGAGTGTGGTGAACGAGGAGACGATGGGAATAGCAAGGCCGCGCACGAGAAAAGCTGGTAGGAGTCCACTGACATAGGTACTTTGCGCTGTCAACGTAACAACGATGAAAAGAAAGCTCAGACCGATTGCTACCAGTGCCGTAATAATGAAGATATAGCGTCGTGCGCCTGCCCATTGTGCCATGATCCCGGTCAGTGGCGTGAAAAGCGCGATCAAGCCGGTTGCGGGCAGAAATGCCAGACCACCTTGCAGCGGAGTGTAGCCCCATGTATTTTGCATGAAGAGGCTCCAGTACGGTTGTGAACCAAAAAGCGCTGCCGAAAACAGGAAAAAGCTTACACAACCCATCACGAAAGGACTGTTACGGAACAGGCCCAGGTCCACCAACGGCCAGCGCACCCGACGTTCGACCATGACGAACAACGCCAGCAGGATGATTCCCAGCAAACAACTCCCGATCACGAACGTATCCAGCCAGCCTGAACTGCCCGCGCGCGTGAAACCGAACAAGAGACATAACAGGCCGATGGATAAGAGCAACAGGCCAGGCCAATCGACCGGAAGCGCTCTATTCTCATCGCGCGTCTCAGGCACGAACAGTAGGGCCGTGATCAGCGCGACAATGCCAAGCGGCACATTGATGAAGAAGATCAAGCGCCAGTTATCACCCTGTACCAGCAGACCACCGAGAACAGGACCCGCAATCAAACCCAGACCAGAGATACCACCGTAGATACCAATTGCCAACCCCTGTTCCTTTGGTGGAAACGCGCGAATGATGATCGAGAGCGTGCCCGGCGTCATGATCGCGGCCCCGACACCCTGGATCACGCGAAAGAGGATCAAGAAGCCGATATTTTGTACCAATCCACAGGAGAACGAGGCGATTGTGAAGATAACCAGGCCCGCCAGGTAGACGACGCGCTGCCCCCAGATATCGCCCAGTCGACCAATACCCATTGGCAATACGCCGATCATCAAGACATAGCCCGAAATAGTCCAGGAAACAGTGCTCAGCGGTGCATGAAAGTTGTGCTCGATGGCGGGTAGCGCCACATTGACGATAAATAAGTCGATATAAAGCATGAGTAAACCAATGCTGGCAGCCACCATAGTAAGCCACTTAGAAGGCGTACGCGTTTCCATTCAAAATCCTCCAAAACCTTGTTCCATCGAACTGAAGCACAAAGCCAGAGTTTTATTAACCCTTGTGAAAACAGTATCACATAGAATAGTAACTAGTCAAATGCTTTTGAAGGTGATGAAAAATAGGGGAAATGTTGCATGTCACTCTTAAATGTTTTATAATGGTAACTGCCAAAATTTAATTTCTAATGAGGTATCGATGGAGACAATCGAGCACAATGTTGACAGACGAGTGCCTGCATCGCTTGAAATAATACAGGATGTTGTAAATACTCGCTATGGACGCACACGTCCCGATGATTGGAAGAGCCTGGAACAACTACAAATCTGGTTGATTCAACACCAGTTGCTTACTGATGGAGTGCGACTGACACAGGGAGATCATCGTCGCATGATTGAAGTGCGAGAGAGTCTACGTGCGCTTTTACGTGCTAACAATGCTCAGCCGCTCGCACCTGAGCATGTCGAGACGCTCAACCATATCGCGAAGCATGCACCTTTGCAGGTCCATTTTCAGTTGGAGGGACAGGCAAATTTAGTGCCTGATATTGATGGGATTGATGGTGTCATTGGTTTTCTGCTTGGCGTCGTTTATTCCTCAATGTCCAATGGTACATGGTCGAGGCTCAAAGTTTGCCGCAATGAGCGTTGTCAGAAGGCGTTTTATGACCACTCGAAAAATCATTCAGGTTCGTGGTGCTCGATGGCGACATGTGGAAGTCGTGACAAGGCGCGCGCTTATCGCAAGCGGCAGCAGGAACGGGGTGATGAGGATCTGGAATAGCACTACGATGCTATAAACATGCCGGAATCTTTTGTAATAGAGACCGCGCTGTGCAGTGCGATTTTATCTTCGATATTGCCTGTAAGTACTGATATTATCCCTCTATTCATCTTTATTCCCCAACGCCTCGACCCATTGCTCGACCGTCAACAATGGTGGAAAGGTGGCGCTCTGCGTGCGCATGCGCAATGACAGGGCCGCTGAAGCGGGAGGACGTAAGCCGGTGCGTTCCAATATTGTTTGGTCCTCGAAGAGTTCTGTGGGCGAGCCGGTGAAGCTGAGACGACCATCGCGGAAGGCTACAACGTGCTGGCAGTATTTCGCCACCAACGTCATGTCATGTGTGATGATCAGGATCGTTTTGCCCTGCCGTTGCAGCTCGCACAGTAGCTTCATGATGCTGGTGATTGAGCGAAAATCTTGCCCGGTGGTGGGTTCATCCACGATCAGAATATCCGGTCCCATCGCCAGCACTGCCGCGACCGCCAGGCTCTGCCTCTGTCCCTTGCTCAGGAAGAGTGGATCTTCATCGGCGTACTGCGCTAAATCGACGGCTTCCAGCGTTTGCGCGACAATCTCACGGCGACGTTTGGGCTCGATGCCCAGATTCTTCAAACCGTACTCGATCTCGTCACTTACCTTGCGGCAGAAAAGCTGGTGGTCGGGATTCTGAAACACATAACCGACTTTTTCAGGCAGACGCGCGCGTACCTTGCGTGCGGCAAGATCCTGACCCGCCACCTGAATACGTCCTTGCGTGGCCTGGTAGATGCCCGCGACAATCTTGGCGAACGTCGTCTTGCCGCTCCCGTTAGGACCCAGCAATGCTAGCATCTCGCCCTGATATAATGTGAGATCAACGCCCTTGAGCGCTAGTGTGCCATCGCTATAGTTGTAGGTCACACCTTCCGCTTGCACAACAGCTTCTCGTACCTTTAGATTTGTTATTTCATGCGTGTCCGGTACCTGAATCTTATCTAAAGCGGGCGCGAACGCAGTCGAAGCCTCGTCGAGATTGAGTGGAGGACGACCATCGGCCAGTGTATAGCCGGTATACCAGGAGATACGCGTCAGTTCGCTGGCCGCCGCGCCATATTGTTCCAGCAACGCGCGCTGTCGATAGAACTGATCTTTCGGCGCGACCAGTTCGACTCGCCCCTCGTGCAACAGGGCGATACGATCACAGAAGGTCGTAAGGATCTCCGCGTCCTGCTCCACCAGTACTACAGTCATCTTATAGTCATGGCGCAAGCGCGCGATAGTCTCGATGACCTCACGTTTGCCCACAGGGTCGAGATCGCTGGTAGGCTCATCGAGTACCAGCACGTCAGGTCGTAGCGCGAGGAAGGCCGCGATCGCCACACGCTGCTTCTGTCCACCCGAGAGATCGGAGGGATGCACATAGGCCGCGCCGCGCCATAAGTGTTCCAGTCCCACCCAGCGCAACGCCTCATACGCGCGCTGTAGAATCTCCTCATTCGGCACACCTTGCAGTTGCAGACCCAATCCCAACTCGTGTAGCAGACTCATGCGCAGAAACTGGTTCTCGGGATCTTGCAGCACCATACCGATCTTCTGCTCGCGCGCCGTCTGCATCGTTACGGCTCGCCCTAATACACTGATACTGCCGCGAAAGTGGTGCAGTAACTGCTCTTCGTTCAGATGCGAGTTATGTGGAATGATACCGAGCAGCGCGCGACACAGCGTCGTTTTGCCCGCGCCACTGGGTCCGCTAATGCCGAAGCATTCGCCAGCGTGTACATCCAGTGAGATGTCGCGCAGCGTCCACGCGTTCGGCTTCTCGCTAAACGTCGGATAGCGCCACCACAGACCAGAGATAGCGATCGCTTCTGTATCTCGCTCTCCACGATCCTCTATCGCTGTGTGTGATAATGGTTGCTTATTGATAGATTCTTGTGTCATGCCTGCTTATCTGCCTCCTTGCAAAATCGCGGTCAGCCCAGGGAAAGGCCCACATGCCATGTAGAGTAGCAGCAGCGACAGCGCGAGCACCAGCCAATCAATCGCGCGCCATGGACTCGTCTCATAAAAATTCTCATCCTTGCGTCCGAGCGCGTAGCCGCGAGCTTGTAATGCATCACCGATCTCGCTGGACCTGCGGATCATCGTCGCCACCATTGGTACCGCGATGCTGCCTAGATCGCGTATGCGTCGCAAGAAACTACGTGGGCGAGCATTGATCGCGCGCGCTATCTGCGCTTGATAGATCGTTTCATAATCGGTAATGGCGAGGTTCAGCGCGCGAAAGACGGTGCCCAGGAAAAAGATGACCGCCTGCGGCACGCGTATCTGCCGTAGCGCGCCGATCAGTTCCACATCCCGGCTGGTCACGACCAGCGCAATTGTGGAGAGAATCATGCCTGAATAGCCCACAACCTTGGTGATTGCCACCAGCAGACCCCGATCGCTGATGAAGAGTGTCAATGGATGGAAAAAGGCGAAGTGGGTCAGCGTGATGGCTGGTAAGGTGAAAAAGTGACCGATTACAATACACACCACGCTCGCTAACAGGAGTCCGCCGAGAATGGCCTTGCGCCACAGGTAGTAGATAACGATAATACTCAGCCATAATGCTTCCCATACGGCCAGGCTCAACGTCACGACCCCGCTATACACCGGTTGCTGCAAGAACGTAACATGGCCTTGCACAGGATTGAAGAGTGTCCAGGTGACGAGGATGCTGAACAGCGTCGGCAGTGTCAGTAGCAGATAGAAGCGCGCGATCTTCGCGGGCATGCCACTGAGTCCGAACAGGATCAGCGCGCATAGCCATAGCGTCAGCGCTCCCACCGGATCTGGATGCATGGAATTGATCGTACGTAAAGCCGCCGCCGAGAGGCACAGCACCAGCAAAGTGCGTGCGATCAGATGCACGCGTGCCAGGGGCGCGTCGACTCTGCGCGAGAAAAGAAAGGTGCGCACATAGCGGCGACCGGGGGGTGGTTCTAAATAGGGAGCGAGCAGTGCCGTCTCTTCTCTCGCCGTCTGAGCAGTATTGGGAGATGTGCTGTCAAAGGTGGATGGTTGTGTCGCCAATGGCTTTACCGCCTCTTCTCTTTCTATCTAGTCATGGCTCTTCTTCCGCATTATCAAACATCAAGATCGGTGCTCGACAGCCTATTACTTTATTCGATCCTGCATCAAATATCAGCTTTTGGCCTGATAGTACCAGCTATCTATAATTATGGAGTTCGTAGCGAGAGCAGAAAATAAGATTGACAGAATGACACTGACTACAAACGGTAGTTTACCATAAATCGAGTACAGATATCACCCTGTCAGTAGCGCGATCAGGAAAAAACAGCTTCACCCGATCTCTTTTTAGAAAAAGTGGCAGCGTGTATGTTTTGTGTCTATATAAAGTTATTTGATCATCTGCATAAATTCCATACGCAGGTTATAGTCGCTGCGGAAACTGCCTCGCAGTACCGATGAAGTCATCACGCCTGGCGTGCGTATGCCGCGTGCGGACATGCATAGATGTTCGCCTTTGAGCACGACCGCGACATGGCTCGTGCCGGTGATGTGGCAGATTTCGTCCGCGATCTGCTGACCCATCCGCTCTTGAATCTGCAACTGGTGCGCGAATTGATGCGCGATGCGCGCGAATTTCGAGAGTCCCAGCACACGATCGGTCGGAATATAGCCGATGGCGACATCGCACCACATCGGTAGCAGGTGATGTTCGCACAGCGAGAAGACGCGCATACCGGAGACACACACCAGTTGGTCGGTCGCTGTGGAGCTGAACGTCGTCTCCGTGTTGCCGGGATCGTATTCTATGAACTCACGCCACCAGTCCGCCCAGCGACGTGGAGTGCCTTGCAAGCCTTCGCGGTCAGGATCTTCTCCCAGCGCGACGAGCAGTTCACGCCCGATCTCCAACAGCCGCGCATGGTCCACTTTGGGTCCGACGCTCGGATGATCAGGCGCTGTCTCTAGCACGAGTGGGTGCTTCTGCTCACCTTCCTGGTTATGCGTTGCCTGGTCTTCATGCGTGTCGTGGTTGAGCGCGCCCTTATGTCCGTTCTGTCTATTGGATGAGCTGTGCCCATTGTCGTGTGCATGATCCTGATCCAAGTGCAATACCATAATAATTTTTCCTCATTTCAGTGCATTTCAATGCGTTGCCACTGTGCATATTATACGCCACGCTGGTTGCCCCACAGTAATGTGTGCAACTGTGGAAGCACGGTTACCGCGTACCAATGGTCCGCGATGGTGCGCTGAATGAGCCAGTCCATGCGTTGTAAGATACCAGGAACATCGATGTTTTGTCCCTCACGAGGAGGCGTGTGATTACCCGCTTGCAAGTACATGGGAATCTGTGGGTAACGTTGCGCGACCGAGCGCGCATACGCGTAATCGGCTTCGTCGAAGACGACGATTTTCAAGCTTGTGTGCACCTGGTGTCCCTCCGCCTGGGACGTGACATACTCTATGCATCGATCGAGCCGCTCCCAGCGCGTCTTTTGCTTACTGCTGGGTGGCTTGGGTGAAAGGGTCAGGTAATCCAGCTTGCTGAACCAGCGTTGCGCCACGCTGCCCTGCGTCTCGATCGTGAACGTATACCCATACTCATGTCCAAGATCGATCAGCTCCGCGAGCGGCTGAATGGCTGGATTTCCGCCGGAAAGGGTCACGAGAATGGGCACATCCCCCGACAAACGTCGCACCCGCGCAAAAATCTGCTCGGCACTCATCGCCTGCCACTCGGATTTGTGCTCGGGCAGCACCGCGTACAGACTGTCGCACCAGGAGCAGCGGTAGTCGCACCCGCCAGTTCGCACAAACACGGTTGGTTTACCGATCAAAGCCCCCTCACCTTGAAGTGTAGGGCCAAAGACCTCCGAGACCGCGATCGTGCGCACTTTTTGTCTGGATTCACCCACATCGAGAGGAGAGGCCATCGTTTCTGTATTCTCGTCTGTCCGCGAAAACACCTGGACGTTGCTAGCCGACGTAGAGTGGACGGTAGCAGGTTCGTGTTGTGCTGCCATCTTCCTCATACCTCCTCCCGTTCGGCATGTGTAATTTCTACACACCCTTTTTCCGTTTCCCATAATCTGATGCTATAGAGTATGCTATCGGGTATACCTCCCACGACGAGCGCATCCCAGATCCAATGCACAAGGTTCTCACCAGTGGTACGAATACCAGTCAACGCGTTAAGGTCGTTGTGATCCATACCGCCGCGCTCGATTAATTGTGCATTCTTACCGCGTGGCACAGAATCGGAAAGATTCTCCAGGATGGTCGCATTGACAATGGTTTTCACGTCGTCGAAGTCCATTACCATGCCATCGCTGGATTCGCCGGGCGCGTCAAGTATGGGACCACGCAAGGAAATCTGCAAGCGATACGAATGCCCATGTGGTCGCCGACACTTCCCCCGGTGATTGGGCAGGTGGTGGGCAGCCTCAAATGTGAACTCTTTAGTGATTACCGCGTATCGTGTCATTGATCTCCTCGCTTCCTTTTTCGTCAATTGATCGCTCTATACAATCGATGTATGCCCCTCGCTCTTTCCAAATGCTTATGCATTCTCCATCTATACGTGACCCGCGATATGCAAATACTGTTCCGGATCATTCTCATACACGGTTGGATCAACGACACCCGCCAGTTTGAAGGCCTCGTAGCGTTCGACGCAGGTGCCGCAACGCCCACAATGGTGATCGCCCAGACCCTCGTTGCCACCCTCGTAACAGCTCCAGGTGTCGGCGAAGGGTACGGCGAGACTGGCCCCCAGACGCGCGATCTGCGCCTTGGTGAAACGCATGAACGGCGACTCGACCTGAATACTTTTGCCTACCATTGCGGTTGCCAGCATAGCATTGAAGGCGTCCACGAACACCTCACGACAATCGGGATACTGCGCGTAATCACCCTGGTGTGCCGCGTACGCCACGACGCTGGCATCATCGTTCCAGGCCACAGTGGCCGCTTGCAAGAGCATGTTGGGATTGCGATAGGGCACAACGGTGGCTTTCATACTGTCGTCGCTGTAGTGCCCGTGCGGCATCTCGATACCCTGGTTGATGAGGGCCGAGTCGGAGTCTTCGAGCAAGCGTGCGATAGGCAGTTCGATGACCGTGTGCGCGATTTCGAGTTCGGCATGGCTGGCACGCAATTTGCCGATATAGCGTTCGGCATACGTCAACTCTTTTACATGCTTCTGCCCATAGTCGAAGGAAAGTAGATGCAAGTCGAAGCCCGCGGCGGCATAATAATAGGCGAGAACACAACTATCCATGCCTCCGCTGACAATAAGAACCGCGTGTTGATGAGTGCTGCTCATAAATCGGCTTCCTTTCTGTGTGCTTTAGTGGTGTAATAATTTGTAAAAAACGATCTGCATGCATGCTATGATGCTGCACATTCAATGCTTTTTGATCTTCTATGTTTCTGCAAGTTATCCAATGCTCGGAAGATAGCGCCGTAGCTCCGGTTTCGGACCATTGTAGCCAGGCTGCTCGTGCTCGACGGTGATGACGGTTTTGATGTTGCCGCGCACCGTGAAGTCTCCAACGATACGCATCCAGCGCGGTGCGAGCAGAGTGACCAGTTCATCGAGCAGGCTGTTGGTGGACGATTCATGGCTGATCTGCCGGTCACGATAGCTGTTGATATGCAACTTCAGACTCTTGAGTTCGACCACGTACTGATCGGGCACATAGTCCACAATCATGGTGGCGAAATCAGGAAAACCTGAGCGCGGACACAGGCAGGTGAATTCAGGAATCTCGAAATGGGTGACATAATCGCGGTCAGGGTACGGATTGGGCCACGGTTCCAACTGGTTGGACGTGATCTCTTCGAATCCATATCGACCCGGCGTGCGCTCCCGTTCTGAGCTTGCCATAGCAGCCTCCTTGAATATATTAACGATAGCATCTAAGACAAAATAGCGTGTGAGAAATACAAAAAACGTTGCTTGCTTTCTTGATAATCCGTTCTATTTCTATGCTAAGCGTAGCATGCTCACGCCCAAAATCAGCCCGAATTATGCACACTTCAGAAGATTATAGATGGTTAATCACCCGTCACCCTGTCACGACTTCGTACGCAGGTACCAAATTTTCGCAAAGTCCATAGCGCTTTTAGCACAACAAATAACAATACTTACCATTATCTCTTGCCCATAACATGAAAAGAATCGCACTATTTACACATGCAACCTGCCATGATATAAAATTCCAGTGGTGAGAATAGTGTATCAAAGGCCACTTGTAGCAAAGGAGACCAGGGATGCAGCAAACGCAGCAGCAGACGAACACTGACATGCTTTTGGAGCGCGAACTGGGCGAGGGTGAGCAGTTGCGCTGGTTCAGTCGTCCCTTGCGCAAAGGACGCGGTCGATCCGCAAACGTCTATCTTGTCCTGGCTATTGTTTTTGGTTCGATTGGCGTCTTTCTCCTACTGCTCGCAACCCTTTTCTTGTCAGTCCTGCTTGTACCCGCAAACGGTTATACCGCGCTACCACTTTATATCGTCGGTGGAGTTTTTACCTATCTTGGTTTGCTCTTCGGCCTCTTTGCCGTCATTTTCCGCTTCTCTCCGAAAAATCTGCATTATGCTATCACAGATCAGCGCGTGATCATCATTCGTGCTGGTCGCATCCTGACTGTAGAATCATATTATAAAGATGATATCAAGCAAATCAAGCGCAAAGAGCACGGAGATGGTTCCGGCGATTTGATTTTTGATGGCTCCCGCCCCGGCTATACTTACGGTTACAGCTCCAATCGCTATGGGAGTAGCTCCAGTTCCTTATCCTCTACCTACAATAGTGGTTATAGCGGCGGCAAATTTATCAGCATCCCCGATGTACGCGAGGCCGAACGCATCCTCAGAGCAACATTCAAGCAGACCGATCAATTGCACTATTAAAGCCGAACCGTATATAGTAGGGAAGACCCTTGTGGTCTTCCGGCATATCTGCGATCTTCCGTCGCCGCTTGTAATCTTCCATCCGCGCCCGTGGTTTCCATCCGCGCAAAGGTCTCCCGTCATGCCACCACTAATTAAGCAACAACCCGGGCTCGTACTCCATCATTTTGCGAATATCCTCGATCAATCCTTGCCGTTTGAGTTCGTACGCAATAAAGGGCGCATTCTGTTCCAGGTAGGAAAAGGGTAGCGGCACCTGGATGTACGATTCGATCCAACTGATGCGCGCTTGCAAACAGGTGCCCTCATCGTTCAATCCCAGTCGTTTGATCGTGGTGCGTACGCGTTGCGCATCAGCTTTGGAAAGCGTATCATTGGCATGCACCAGCAGCGAGGGGAAGTCCAGCATAAACCAGCCCTCTTCGAGCGTGAAGGGGTCCAGCACGTCCTCGTAGTCGCTTTTGCGTCCATTGAGCGTGCTACACACCAGACGATAATTTTCCCAGTGGAAGGCTTCGGCGGGATATTTCCCCTTGGGTTTGAAGTGCTCGACGGTTTTCGCGCCGGTGTCGGGCGGTATCCAGTGGCAGGAATAGGCGCAGATGCAGCCGTAGGCTTGATAGAGATCCTCGATCGATCGTCGCCAGTAGCTATGGCGGCTCCAATCTCGCGAGTTCGGCCTGGGATTTTTCGCCAAAAAGGCCTCCCCAGGCCCTTTGACTTTCGTCTCAAAATCCACAGGTGCCGGTTGTATTTTGATCGGGATCACAAAGAGACACCACTCCGCTCCGCGAAGTATTTCCAACGCGGCCAAAATTCATCGTCGGGTGCCAGCACCCCTACAAGCCGGTGCGATACTTTCTCAACGTCCTCACGAGCCGGTTTTCTGTTTTGCTGCAATTGTTTCGCCTCTTCGATAATCACTTCGGCGTCCTTCGAACGAGGTTGCTTGAGCCCGAACACTTCCGACATCAGCCACAGATCCGCGCGCCCCCGCTTCACGAAGTTGACCGTGTCCAGATGGACTTGGCCGTGTTCCAGGTACAAATGGAATAAATTATCGCGCTCTTCATCGAAGAGGGTTTCAACGGATGCCAGCACCAGCGGTGAGTGGGTTGCCACCAGCACCTGCGGTTGCTCCTGGCCGTACAATCTCTTGATAACCTGCATCAAGGCTGGAACAATCGCGCGTTGCCATTGTGGATGCAGGTGCGCTTCCATCTCATCCACCAGCAGCACGATGTCGCTGGACGGTTCCTGCTCCAACATTTCCGCCGCCTGCCTGTGTCTATGCCAGGCCCAGACCAACACATAGGCCAGCGCGAGCATGCGTCTATACCCTGCTGCACAGTGTACCACAGGAACGTCTCCATAAGAAAATTTGAGCGTGGGGATGGTGCGCCCATCCGCTGTGAGATGCTGCAGTTCACCAGGCACAAGCGGCTCATCCTGGTAGGAAGAGAGCGTCTGGATCGCGTCAGAGAATTGCTCGAAGCGGGAAGTATCGGAGGACGATTGCCAGTTGATCCAGTCTTGCAGCAGGCCATGCGGTGCCACGTCATTCTCTAAATCGCTCTCAGGCTGCTCTCCACCACGCTTGTCCTGCTCGTGCTCGAAGCCGTTCCATACCTGTGTGTTGGAGAAAAGCGTTAGCGGTTGCCAACTGCCTTTTGCTCCACGCTCTTTATACAATTGTTCGGCGGCTGCATCCCAGATGGCGAAAGAGCCATCCGCCATACAGTAGATAGCGAGTCCTGGTCGCCCCTCTCGTTCATCGCGTCTCTTCGCCAGCGACCAACTCTGTTGCTCCCACTGGTAACGCGCGACCATGCTGTTGCCTGGCTCGTCATCGATGCCGACTTGAAAACTGATATTCGGCAGTCGTTTCGTTCTCTGATGTGGATACGCTTGATAGCCCGCCCATGTTCCCGTCAATGCCCACCAGGCGCATTCCAGAATAAACGTCTTGCCCAGCCCATTGTCGCCGGTGATCATATTCAAACGCGGCGCCAGGTACAAATCGATATGGCTGGCAGGTCCCACTTCTGTTAACCTCAATGCTTTCAACATCTAAAACCCTCCTGCACATGGTCACCTCGCTGTCGTGACCCAGTGGAATCGGACGGGCACGTGAAAAGCAGTAGACCCACGAATACTATCCCTCAAGCTACTCTTTTTTGACTCTTCACCAACTAGGACGCAGAATATTCCTACTTATTAAACGAACGCAATTTCCCATACCCACCTGGAAAAACCGCTTGACCAGGACTTTTATCCTCAAATAAGGGAAAACTCCCACTTCTGGCAATAGCGGCATTTCCTCTAGCGAAAAGACTATAGCTGCACGAAAAAGGCTGTGTACAAGGAAGTATACACCAATCGTCAGCGATTTGTATAGCTAAATATCGCAAAAAATTGCGAGGTCTGTAGAGGTTTTAGCCAGCGAATTCATTAGTCTCTTGCTGTGGGTGATTGCATGACCCAGCTTAAATCGCGTCCAATGAGTAACTCGTACATAGCAGTGTTATGCGTGTTCTTCATTGGAATCAATCTCATATCCAGCCCATGCCTTTGGGCGAGATTGTGTACCTCTTCGTTATTGTCGTACGTCATCAAAAAATCCCCACGCAAACGGCTGGCGAGATTAAAAAGTTGTTCGTGGTCTATCTCATTGTGTCGGTATAAACGTTTGCCTGCCCGCTTTCCAATCTTGCCAGCAGTGTAGGGGGGATCGAGAAAGAAGATGGCATTGGCATCATCAGCATATTCAGCAAGCATTGATAATCCATCGCCTTGCCGAAAAGTGAGGCGGTCATGCATGGATAGTATGGCATGAATACGCTTAGCAAGCGTTTCAGGATACCAGCGAGAGTGAATACCCTTGCCTGCTTCGCCGAATTTGAGCAAGCCCGATCCAGGCGCAAGAATACCACCTCGATAGACACGGTTTTTGACAATGGTTTGAAAAGACCGTTCTCGTGTAGTAGATGCAGGTTGTTCAAGGAGGGTTACCACACTTTCCATGCTGAGCTTGTATGTGCATATTCTATTTGCAAGCCAGTCACTCTCTTCTTTGTTAAGAAGTGTCTGCCATACTGCGGCGACATCTGCATCGATCTCCATCATCAGAACACTTGATACCATGTGCTCTGATGCCACGGCTAAGCTATTACTGCCACCTCCAAGAAATGGCTCAATGAAACGTGCTGGCTGCAACGGATGAAGCTTATATTTAGCTCTTACCGCAGATGAAAGCCACTGACGAGTGTAGGGAATAAACCACGTTTTGCCACCTGGATACCTGAAAGGACTCAACTGCGGTACCGAAGCTACATTGACTCTATGCGTGAAAAAACTATCATCAAACAAAGTCGTCTGTTGCATACACCACCTACACCATCTGGCTATTCGACAAGATCATCGATATCCTGTAACGATAATGCATCCGGTGATGTGCCAGCCCCAGTGCCCATGGTAAGCATTTCATCTAATCTTATTTGCAGGAAATCAATGAAGTTTTGTACATCACCTGGCTCTGACTTCGTCATTTTATCAAGTGCAGGCAGGAAGCGCGTATAGATTGTCTGAATAAAAGTCAGCCGCTTACAATTCTCGCTGGAGTCATGAACCAGATCATAGACAAGCCAGGCCAGTTCGGCATCATCTTGATCCACGTTTTCCATTGTTGGTAGCGTTTCAAAAAACTGTTTGTCAACCGCCACAGCCATTTTCTTTTTCCATGCGTGCAGTATGCCACCTTTATAGATAAGTTGCGGGGCGAGTCGTTTGCGCGATGATGAAAGATAATCTGGACGAGGATAATTCTTGTGTTTGCGCCAATCAAAGTGTGCGTTTTTTACTGGATCAGCCATGTAGTAATTGAAAGGAGTGCTGATCGTTCCTGAAATATAAACAGCCTGGACTTCAAGTGAACCGAAATCAACAAGATGACCAGCCTCATCATAAGCAACAAGCACTATATCGATGTTCCCTGCTGTTTTCCCATATTTATCATTCAACCTTACTTCCATCAACGACGTAAAGTGTGTGTTTTGTGGAAAGAAGAAAGCAGCAGCATGTTCTGCGATATACCAATCTTCTCGAAAACGTACAGGGCACGTTACTGTTGCAACCTGATTTGCATCATAGACACTACAGACTCCGATAGGATTATTGACTCTACTTTTCGTGCAATTTGGAACTTTGTTGTTGAATGGGCAAAGTTGTAAACGCCGGTGACGTTCGGCTGCGGGCGAGAAATTATCAATCGGATAACAAACACTTCAGCCAGTGGTTGTCTGGGAAGATCGCGTTCATCATTCATCATCTCTACACTCTTTTTCTGTTTCAAACTGCGACCCTCGCAGTATAACATGGGAAGCTGCTCGCGTCTAGCGGCGCGTTCTGCGAGGTTTGTAGAGGTTTCAGCCAGCCGAGTTGTGGTCTAGATGTTGTTGATCAAACGTATATTTCTTATTTCGCCAGGACTACCATATGCAGGTAGCGATGAACTGCGTATGGCTTGCCCTTTTTTTTATTGTTCTTCGGGTAGAGGAGGACGTACATATAGTAGTAAACGTTCCTCACAAGCTCCTATGCGCCGATACATCTCTCGTGCTTGGACTAAGCTCAGGTGATTAGGACCTAACGGGCGGTTTGTCTCTGCATCCTCTTCATCTTGCCCATCATCCTCCCAGAAGCAAACTGGGCAGATGTCGTATCCTCCTCTTTCATCCAGTGTCTTATAGCCACAGCAGGGACAACGATACTTCACACCTTCTTGTGGTGAGGCCTGCACAGATTTCGTATTCAGCATATCGAGGTATTCTTCAAAATACTGTGTCCGCCGCCATAACTTCCTGCTCATCCATTGCATCAGACATATAGGGAATTTCCTCCATGGTAAGCGCGGCTCTTTTGAATCGCGATATTCCACTGTTCGTAATACTTTTCTTTTCTCACCTTCACCCAGCTATTGTAGTCTTGCTCGTCAAAGGGAACATAGTCCCAATCATTGGCGTAGAGGATGTAGACGAATCGCTCATCTTCCGTTATAAGCAGGCTGATGTTTTGGTCAAAATCATAGTAAGGAAGCAGAAAATCACCACCTGGAATGACAAAATCAGGATGGCACATATAAGCGGATTCGATGTGACCAGAAAAGTTGCCCAGAATACCCAGGGACGGACTATATAGTCCAGCGCGAAAAGAGTCAACAGGTTCTTTCCCAATTTTGTGCTGAGCTATAACACTTAATAATATGACTTCAAAGTCTTCAACTAGTGGAAAGTCATCCTGTTTTACCTCAGCAACTTCAATTCCTACAGGAGGCCAATTGTATGAACTATATCACACCCTCAATTTGCTAATGGAAAGACAAAACAAACCGCACCGACTCATCTTGCGTAAAACGAGTCGGTGCGGCTCTTGAACTAACCAGCGATGTAACACCGCAACTTAGTCGCTACTACTGCCGATAGGAATGCCCTGATCCTTGAGCTTCTCCTTGTGGTCCTCGGGATGCAGGATGCGTACACCTTGTGTTACCTGACGAATATACAGCCATGCGAAGCCGATTACCAGCCAGGCCACGCTAATCACACCCGCGATAATCGTGTCCAACTGTGGCGCGCCACCACTGGAGATGGCGATGTAGAGCACACCGATCAGCAAGGCTACATTGAGCACTGCGCCAAGTACCGGAGCGATAATGGTGTTGAAAACGGAGCGGCCCGCGACTCCAGCGAAGGCAATGACACAGACGATACAGGTCATGCCGTAGAGCAGGAACGTGCCGATATTGGAGATCAGCGTAATCTGCGTCAAATTGTTGGCGTTGAGCACACCATATGCTCCAATGATAGCTGAAAGCACGGTCAGCACAAGAACACCGACGTGTGGAGTGCGATACCTGCCATGCAGGAAGCCGAAGACCGCTGGCATCTCGGTATCTTTGCCCATCGCGTACGTCACACGTACACCAGTATTCAAACAGGAGAGTGTGGTGCCGATCAAGGCGATCACGACGGTGAGTGCGAGCACGACTGCGAGCAAGGTGCCGTTGCCACCGAGCATCTGGTCGCCAATGATCTTCGCCATATCGCCGATTGGCGCACCGGAACTGAAGGCCGCGGCGAATCCTGTGCCCGCCGCCGTTTTGTAACCGGTGTTGATGAAGAAGTTGGCCGCAAAATACTCGATGAAGTAGAAAATGACCGCTTGAATGACCAGCGAGAGGATAACCGCTCGTGGAATGTCGCGACTGGGATTTTTCGCCTCCGCCGCCAGAGCGGTCGCCGATTCAAAACCCACTACCAGTAGAATAGCGATGGTTGTCTGGAAGAGCAACCCACTGAAATCATGTGGCGTGATAACACTTAGTACATTGGGATGCAGATAATGCACGTTAGGATGTGTTCCGCGGTAAATGATAGCCAGTATGGAGAACGCTAGCAGTGCCACAATCTGAATAATGTTGATCACAATATTCGCGACAGTCGCGCCCGTAACACCAAGAAAAGCGATGATTCCAACGATTCCAGCAAACAGAATGCAGACGATAACCTCTTCTACAGGCGTGCCAAAACTGGGTACAAATGTCTGAATGATGTAAGAAATGACCAGGCCCATGAAGGCCACCATCACACCGGGATAGACCCAATAATAAAGATGCGAGGCCCAACCGACAATGAATTTCGCCAGCCGCGCCCACTTGAAATGACGATGCTCCTCATGTTGCAGCAGAGAGATTTCTGCGAAGTAATACGAACTGCCCGCGCCAGCCTCGGGATAGCGTTTCGCCAGCGCTGAATACGATACGGCGGTGAGCAGAGCGATCGCGGTCGCGACAAACACCGAAAACCACATGTTCAATGCGGAGCCAGGGGCTGCTTGAATTTCGTACGTGGTCCAGAGGAAGGCTCCGGGGGCGATCAGTGCCATCGCGTTGATGGTCACTCCGGTCAGTCCCAGGGTTGGGACCATCTTGACTTCACCGGGAGATTGAGCTGCCATGTTTTCCCTCTCTTTTGCTTCTCAAAACACAAATAGCGCAAAGACGGCATCATCACCAGCAGGAGAGCACACGTGGCTTTTTCAAAAGAGCAGAGACGCGTTCGTTGCGTCTTCGTACAATCTCTATAAAGTTAAGTGTAAAAATATTACAGCCTCAACGATACAGCAAAAATAGCAAGATAAAAAAGCAAAGAATTGTGCATACTATACAAAAAAGGAGAGAGAACCAGTTCAATGGCAATCTAAAAACACATATTACTTTTATTGTTCCTTATGCAAAGAATGAAGTGTGCATTTTAGCCACAGGTCTCTTGAGCGATTTTTGTGAATCACGCGCGGTCTTTGACTTTTCTTTGATCAAATCACTATTTTCCACGAGCGTTTTTTGAGCTATCGTAAATTTTGAACAAAGGGGAAGGTAAACATTTTAGCTATCTATCCCTTCCCCTTGCGCGTTTCTCTTGCTCTTAGCCTTACAATCGTTGCAAGAATCGTTCAAGATGGACAACGGCTCGTTCATGCTGCCCCTCGCCGATCTTCTGCCGCTCGTCGTATGCCTCCACCTTGAAGAGCAAACGCCGACTATTGATCTCGATCAGTTCGGCTCGTGCGCGTACCTGTTGCCCCAGCGGTGTCGCGCCCAGGTGGCTGACATTGACAAGTGTTCCGACTGTGACATAGCCCGCGTCCAACGCGTCCACAACCGCGTTCCACGACGCGTTCTCCATCAACGCGATCATCATCGGTGTGCCGAACACCTCGACGCCGCCCGCCCCGACCGCGGCGGCTGTATTCTCGTGGACAACGGTCGTCGTTGCCTCGCCGGTCATGCCAATGTATAGCTCCATTGTTTCTCCTTCTACGTTAAACTACTTAATAAGCCCTCTCAACACAAGGGCTGGAGCAAGAGATCGCGAGTATGTATTTTGCACCGTTCGACTGATTATCAAGGAGTCAGTCGGTAAAAGGTCATATGCGTGAGCGGAACCTGTTCGTAGTGCTGAAATCCAGCCTCTTCGATCAATCTGACAAATGCCCCTGGCTCGATTCTCATCGCCAGTGATGGCCCCATCTCTTCCTGTCGATAAGGCCACTCCAATACGGCCACACGTGCGCGGGCCACACGTCTCGCCTCCGTCAACATACGATGTGCGTCATCGGCCTCGTGCAACACTTGACTCGCAAAAACAAGGTCGAAGGCATTGTCCTCGTATGGTAGCGCCTCAGCTGCCGCAACCTGGAAATGACCGCCAGGCACACTCGCCTGCGCGAGTCCGATCATATCAGCATTGACATCCACTCCTGTAACCTGCAAGCCACGCGCGGCAAACGCCTCCGCGAAGACGCCCGTTCCAACGCCCACATCCAACAGCGTTCCGACCGTGATACCTTCCAGACAACTGGCAACAACACGGTCAATTTCTAGCAGCGCCAATCGTTGCGGTGAACGTAGCCGTTCGAAATTGCCGTGAAACCGTCGTTCATGCATAAAAACCTCCCGGGGCACATAAGTTTTGTCTTCGCGTTCTGTCATCCTACTTTTTCTATGCTAGCTAGAAACATTGTTTTTTCATGCTCCCTTCATTATACTGTCTATGTTGTCTCCTTAAAGCGGAATTGGAGTGAGTCTCTATGTTAGTAGCGCTATCTGCCGGGGGAACACATCATGAATATTATCTTGATCGGCGCGCCGGGCGCGGGCAAGGGCACTCAGGTCGAGCGCCTCTCACACCATCTTGGCCTTCACACTATTGTAAGCGGCAACCTCGTACGTGACGCCATTGAGCAAAAAACCGCCTTTGGCGCAAAAGCGCGTGCCTATGTGGAACGCGGCGACCTTCTCCCCGATGAACTGGTCATCCCTCTTGTACTGCAACACCTATCCATTCCAACTCGCCAGCAGGGTGTGGTGATCGCCGGTTTCCCTCGTACATGTGCGCAGGCCATAGCCCTCGATCAACAACTCGATCAGGCTGGTCAGCATATTGACCTCGTTCTCTACTTGCGTGTTTCCCGTGAGCAATTGCTGCATCGTATCGTGGGCCGTTCCATCTGTCGCGCCCATCAGCATGTCTACAATAGATATAGCTATCCACCCAGGGTCGCGGGTATCTGCGATCTCGATGGTAGCACCCTCTACCAGCGCTCCGACGATGTCGGCGAGACCTTACGCCGCCGCTTGATCCTCTTTTATCAGGAAGTCACACCCCTGCTCGACTACTATCGCACTGGACAAAAACTGGTCGAGATCGATGGCGACCAGGGCATCGGTCAGGTCTACACCTCTCTGCTGAACACTATTCATAATCGTCTAGAAGGCACAATCGCGGCTGAATAACCACCCGCACCGGTCCGCGTAGGGCAAACCATGCGTTTGCCCGTCACTCGCCATCCTCACGAATTCCAACACAATTCATAAACCCCAACGAACTTCTACTCCAACAACATCGCCATCGTCGCTACCCGCCGCACCTCATCCGCCAACCCTATCAGCGCCGTACGCAACTCGCCAGGACGCCGTACAAAGAAGGGTATGTTGAGACCAACCAGAAAATGCGCCATCCAATCCAGGTCGCCGATCGAGGCATAAAGCGTGACCCCTTGCGTCTGTTGCTCTAACACAGCCAGTGTTGCGGGCACTTTTCGTTGTGCCTCCTCCATCGTTGTGTTCAGCACGACCTCGATGTTCCAGCTATCTGGAATTTCTCTGATCGACTGGATGACATACTGCAGTGGACGAAAATCCACCGGTCGCGTAAATGTTCCCTCCTCGCTTCTACTCTCCAGGATGTGGTCCAGGCGAAATATTCGTATATCTGTGCGCAGATGACAGTAGCCAGGCATATACCAGTGCTCCTGGTAGTAGACCATGCCGTAGGGATCGATGACACGTTCGCTTTCTTCCCCGCGTTCCGAGTGATAGCGTATCCACACCTGTTGTTGCTTTTGGACGGCAACACTCATCATCTCGACTACCCTACTTTTAACACGTGTTTCCGCCACACGCGGGCTGACAACATGTGTTTCTTGGAACGACTGCACCTGTTGACGCAGTGTCTGTGGCAATACACGCTCGATTTTTGCCGTGACCCCTTCTAACGTCGACGCGATGCTATCAATATTCGCCCCTCGCGCCATCAAAAGACCCAGCATCAGTGCGAACACCTCCTCGTTGCTGAACATCAGTGGTGGCAGTTTGAAGCCCGCGCGCAGTCGATACCCACCATAACGACCGATCGTTGCCTCAATGGGAATACCCACCTCTTGCAGCTTGAGAATATAACGCCGGATCGTGCGCACGTCCACCTCTAAACGGCTTGCTAGTTCCGCCCCACTAATACACGGACGTGATTGCAATAGCTCAAGCACGGTCAATACCCGGCTGGTTGGATGATACATGTTCTTTTCCCATCATCAGAAAAACGTGGAAAGTAGGACTCATTCTACCCTTCTTTGTCTCTATACTCAAGAGGTGAGGCAAACTCGATTTTGTCCTCCCACAAATTTTGTCGATTATGAACATTTTGAGGAGCAACATCTATGTTTCAAGGTTTGAGAACAGTTATCTACGCTGCGAGCGATCTCGCGCGTACGAAAGAGTGGTACAGTAGCGTGCTTGGCATCCAACCCTACTTCGATCAGCCTTTCTATGTCGGTTTCAACGTCGGTGGCTTCGAGCTTGGCCTGGACCCTAACGCAAAGCCGGGCGCATCCGGTCCAGTAACGTATTGGGGCGTCGAGAATATTGAGCAAGCTTTTGAGCGTTTACTCTCGCTTGGTGCCCGTTCTCACGCGCCGGTGCAAGATGTCGGCGACGATATTCGTACTGCCGTGGTCATCGATCCCTTCGGCAATACATTGGGCATCATCACCAATCCCCATTTCGCTTTGCTATCCTGAGAGGAACAGCACGAGGGTCTGGTAAGGCGAATGGGATGAAAATATGAGAGAAGTTTGAATAAACGCTAGAAATTTTGACAGAGCATCCACCATTCCTATATACTAATGTTTACAACAACGTGAAAAGAGTAGGATTCATGGAAGACCTGAATCGATTTCAGACGTGGCGTGCTCTGTTAGAATATATTATAAAAAATCCTGCGGAACGGCAACGCATCGCCCAGGCGGTGCAGGTGAATCCTATCACTTTGGGACGCTGGGCTCGCAACGAGAGTCAGCCTCGCCCAGAGAATCTTGTTGCCCTGGGCGAGGCGATCTCCTCCGAATTCTCGGCTACGTTCGCCCATCTATTGGTGCAGGAATTTCCGTTGCATGCGCAGATCTCGCTGTCCACGCGACCCGATGACGCACTTCCGTCCGCTACGTTCTATGCCAATTTTTTGAACTCATATGTAACGACCTCGCCGCCACTTTTCCCACAGGCACTGCACGATCTGATCTTTCAAGAAGCCATCGCGCGACTGGACCCTGAACGTGTGGGCCTGGCGATCTCGGTGGTCAGTTGCGTGCTGCCTCATCATGGAAAAATAGTGCGTAGCCTGCGCGAGATAGATGGCCGTGGCACCCCTCCCTGGCAGGATGATATCGCTCATCGCAGCATGTTCCTCGGCCTCGAATCGCTCGCGGGCGCGTCCGTGAGCCTGTTTCGTTCACTGAGTTTTCAGGGCGAGCAAGAGCCTTTCACCTTGCTTCCCCCGGCTGACGCTGGGTACGAGCAGAGTACTGCCGCCAGCCCTATCAGTCGCCAATCGAAAATTGCTGGCTGCCTCGTGATTTCTAGCACACAGCCACGTTATTTCTCGTCGGAGCGTATACAACTGGTCGAGCACTACGCCCATTTATTGGCATTGGCCTTTGAACCACATCAGTTTGTGCTGCACCAGGATATTCAACTGCACCTCATGCCGCGTTACGAAATGCAAATTCCTCTTCTGCGTGGTTTCCAGCAACGTGTGACGCACAAATTCGCGCAGGCCACCCAGAAAAATCAACCCATTATCCTGCAAGATACCTACGAACAGGTATGGCAGGATATCGAAGAGGACCTGATCAAACTCCCCTCCTGACCCGCTTAGGGCAAACGCATGGTTTGCCCCTCCGCGTTTGCCCCCCTGGTCCGCGTAGGGCAAACCACGTGTTTGCCCCACGCGTCCGCTAGAGCAGATGATGATCCATCGTGTAGCGTACCGCCGCCGTTCGCGACTTCGCGCCGAGCTTACTGTAGATTGTTCGCAGGTAAGAATTCACGGTTGTGGGCGTAATCACAAGCTGTTGCGCGATCTGCGCGTTGGTCATACCTTGCGCCAGGTATCGCAATACATCACGCTCGCGCTTCGTCAAATTAATGCTCGCGTCGGACCTGGATTCCGTCTCCGCAAGCGCGCTCTCTTCGTGTTCCGCAGGTGAGGTTTCGTCTTGTGACATCAACACGCGTTCAGGGGCCATCTCCCGACCCTCCTGCCATGCCGATGCGAATAATGCTTGCCCAAGGGTCGCGCGCGCTTGCTGTATTAAAGGATCGCGCATGCTTGTAATCGACTCAGGCAGTGTTGCGCCGAGCATGCCATAAAGTTGTTCGATTGTTCCCCACATGCGCGTTGCCCACAAAAATTCGTCATGACTCGCGACCACGTCTGCCAGCCCTTCCAGGCAATTGATTGTGCCTTGAATATCCTTCAGTGACTGTGCGATCCGTATGCACTCGTTCGCCAGATGGCGCGCGCGCTGGTACTCGTGTTCCGTCGCTGCTATCCTCGCCAGCAGGGCATACGCGCCCACTATGCCCTGCTGATCACCCATCTGTCGTAGATACCCCAACGCCTCTTGTAAGAGGAAACGCGCACGTGCGTAGTGCCCACGTCCCAGCGCGATCTGACCCCATAGCATAAAATAACTGCCCAGAGACCAGGACGCGCCCACCTGCCCGAACATTTCGATTCCTTGTTGGATTAATGTGCGCGCCTTCTCCTCGTTCCCTTGCGCGATCGCCACATCTGCCAGCATCATACGAATCAGGCCATTCATGCACAGATCACCCTCTATGTCGAAGAGCGCTATGCCTCGCTCGTGCAATCGCCAGGCGCGCTCATAATCGCCTTCATACAGCGCGACCGAGCCCAGCATACAGTGCAACGCGCCTATTGCCCAGCTATCCTGCGCCGCTGTGACAAAGGCCATCGTCTCTTCCGCTAGACTGCGTGCCGCTGTGCCCTCACCCACGGCCAGCAAACCATGCACCAGCATATAGACCGAAGCTGAGAGGTTGCGCAGATCTCCGGAGCGTTTACATAATGGCAAGCTCTCCTGGCAACGCGTAAAGGCCAGCTCGTTTTGTCCGAGAAATCCAGCGAAGACGCCCGCACCAGAAATGATTTTGCCCTGCACCATCTGGGGGAGTTGTTCTATCCCGACCGCCAGCGCCGCTTCGGTCCACTGCTGACCCTCGTATAAAAATCCATGCATGTACCAGAACCAACCCAACGAACCTACCAGATGAGCAAGTTGCGCCTGCAAGCCATGGCTATGAAAAAAGGTCAGCGCGGCCCGTATGTTGGCATGGTCTTGCTCCAGTTGCGCCAACCACGTTCTCTGTTGATGATGGTAAAGCTCCGGCTCGGCTCGCCTTGCCAGCGAGAAATAGTAGCTGGCATGCGCCCCCTGAACCCGCTCCAACTCACCACTTGCCACCAGCAGTTCGTGCGCGAACTCGTGCACCGTTTCCAGCATCGAGAGCCAGGGATCGCGCCCTTCCTGCTCGTGTTGCTGAATCAGGCTTTTATCTATCAATTGTGCTATACCATCTAGTACGGAGAAGGAGAAATCGTCCAGGGCCGCGTAGAGCGCCTCGACCGCCTCCAACTGACAACCGCCGACGAAGACCGCGAACCGCCGAAACAATGCCTGCTCCTCAGCCGAGAGCAACTCGTAACTCCACAGCATAGTGGCGCGCAAGGTCTTTTGGCGCTCGGGCACATCTTGTCCTCCTCCGGTCAAAAGGGTCAAACGACTGTTCAAACGCGCCAGCAACGATTGTGGTGAGAGCAGCTTGATACGCGCCGCCGCCAGTTCTAATGCTAATGGTAGCCCATCCAGTTGGCGACAGATCTCGGCGATCGTCGCCGCGTTCTCCTTCGTCAATTGAAAATCGTATTGTACATGGCGCGCGCGCTGTACAAACAGTTCGACCGCCGTGGCTTGACTGATCTCATTGTAAGATGAGTTCTGTTGCTCTCGCGGCAAGGTGAGCGCTGATAATGCATATTCGTATTCGCCCTGCACTCTTAGCACGACGCGACTGGTCACCAGTATCTTTAGCGCGGGACAGGCCGAGAGCAACGCGACCAGCAGCGATGCGCCCGTGAGCACCTGCTCGAAGTTGTCGACCAGAATCAACACGCATTTCCTGCGCAAAAAGGCCTTCACATGCTCGAAAAGCGAGTGCTCCTCGCTTTCACGCAATTCTAACGTGTGCGCTAACAAAGGTAGGATGGCATCAGGATCACTTATCGTCGAGAGCGGAATAAAAAAAATACCATCCGCAAATTCGCTCCATATCTGGCTTGCGACCTGTAATCCTAGACACGTTTTCCCCACTCCCCCGGTGCCCGTTATCGTCAGCAATCGTATCTCGGGTCGTCGCAGCAGTTCACATACTGTGTCTATCGCCTCGTCGCGTCCAATAGGCGCGGTCAACGCGAGCGAAAGGTTTCCTCGACCAGCCACGCTCTCAATATTGGCAACCGTCGGAAAGACGATAATCTTCTCAATCTGGTTCTCAGGCATCTCGCTCCCCCTAAGCATAAACTCCCCTCGCTAAAGATGCCTGTGCTGCTGTTTGATTCCAATAACACCAAACGCTACAGCATTCAGCAAAGGTAGCAAGGGGTAAAAGTTGGCAGGACACGATATTTTTATGCTATTTCTCTATAGCTATCAGTATAACTTATTTTGTGCGAGAGAACAAGCCATATTTGCTGCTTTAGCACTTTCGTATAGAGAAAGTGTTTTTGGAGGGAGGACCGTCATAGCCTTAGACACATTTTTGTAATGCTGGCGCTCAATCGTACCAGCTGCCTTCGAGCACAGAGCCATCGACGCGCTCGTGTATCACCCCACGCAACGAGATATGGTGCAAGATGAAACCCTGCAACGCTGGTTGGAAATACTGCTCATATATGGGTAGTGAGGTGTCCTCGACAAAATGCTCCATTTGTGCACGCGCATCTCTTTCATCTCGTGCATAAAAGGCTTGTACCTGCATCGCGGAGCCTCTTTGCGCGTAAAATAAAAGCCATAAAAACTTCTTGATCAGCTTCTCTTTATACATACATTCTATCCTTGATCACTCGTGATCGTATAGCAAGACAACTGTCCACTTCTACCAAGAAGTCTACTCGAAATGCAGAAAAATACATCGTTAAAGTAGAGGGAATTTTGCCCCAATTTCTCCCATCACACAAATAGAAGACTACGTTAGAATTAACAGGTTAGCACCCACACAGAATACCAAAAGCGTTTTTCAATCGTGAAAGAACAGAGATATTCGAATAAACTGATACAATAATACTAATTGTTCTGATAGGAGAGACCTTCGTGCGTATCGCGCTATTTACTGAGACGTTTTTTCCGCGTAGTGACGGGATCGTCACGCGACTGGCTCATACGATTGCGGCACTTCAACAAAGTGGAGATGATGTCCTGGTAATAACACCTGCCATCCCAGCATTGCCCACCAGCTATCTAGGGGCCGAGGTGGTGGGTATGCCATGCCTGCCCCTTCCGTTGTACCAGGGATTTTATCTCAGCTCGCCTATCTTGAACAGGCGCATGAGGACGCTATTGCATCGTTTCGCGCCACAGATCGTGCATGCCGTCAACCCCGTTTTCATCGGTCGCCCGGCTGTTGTTTATGCCAGGCAGCAGAAGATACCCCTGGTCGCCTCCTTCCACACCAATATTCCTATCTACGCCCGCCGCTACGGCCTGGGGCTGCTGGAGCGACCGGCCCGCTGGTACATATGGCAGTTGCATAATCAGGCACAACTCAATTTGTGCACCTCACGTACGATGCAAGCGCAACTACGCGCGCAAGGCATGCGCCGCGTCGAGGTGTGGGGACCAGGCGTCGACTCGGAACTGTTTCAGCCCAAAAAACGTGCACAAAGTTGGCGCGTACGTCTGACCAGCGGCGATCCTGACCAAACGATCCTGCTCTACGTGGGACGCCTCGCCACGGAAAAAGGTTTGGAGCTGATACTTGCTGCGCTGCCGCAGCTGCAAAATTGCCACGTGGCCTTCGTCGGTGCTGGTCCGCTGACCAGAAAATTGCGGCAGATGGCGATTGGTCTACCGGTCACCTTTCTGGGATCACTCTCAGGGGAAGATCTGGCCGCCGCCTATGCCTCCGCCGACATTTTCGTCTTTCCATCCTCCACCGAAACGCTTGGCCTGGTGGCGATGGAAGCTATGGCCGCGGGCTTGCCCGTGGTGGGCGCGCGCCGTGGTGGCGTGCTGGATACTGTCATCGATGGCGAGACCGGTCTCCTATTTGAACCCAATGACATCGAAGATTTCGCGCGCACCCTGAATTTTCTACTGGCGCATCCCACTGAACGCGCAGCCATGGCCCTCGCCTCACGTCAACGCGCGCAATCATGGAGTTGGACCGCGGCCACCGACGGGCTGCGACAGCACTATGCGGAACTGATTGCTGTACCAGGCGATGAAATCGTGCCAATATCTCAAACCTCGTAAACCTGCTGATATCAATTATCATGCACTTACAGTAGGAGCCGATTTATCGTGCTCACCCGGCATTTATGCCGCCGTCGGTGGGTTTTCATGAACCTTGACAGAACAGTAGTATTCTGTCAACCTTCATCATACCCCAGTAGGGGCGGCATTCATGCGCCCGCGCCCAATTCATTGGGCGGTTCAAAAGGTCACTATGAACCTTGACAGAGCAGTAGGGGCACTTTTGTAGAGGCTGGATTTATCCGCCGGTGCCCGTACACAATTCATTGTGCGGTCTCGAACATGGAGAAGCAACCACCAGCAAGAGCATACCGTCCTGATATCCCCTATGTGCTCCCAAAAGATGAGGGAGAAGTCAACCGCTTAGACTTCCAGCACTACATTTTAAAATCACTGCTGCACGGCAATTATCGCGCTCCTCTCAATTCTCGTTCTATCCGACATATTCTTGATGTAGGGTGCGGGACGGGGTTATGGTGTCGAGAAATGGCACTCGCGTTCCCACAAGCCGACGTACTCGGAATAGATATCGAGTCGCAATTACCCAAAGATGTGGTCCTCCCGAACAAATTTCATTTCCAGCAGGGAAATATTCTTCATGGATTGAATATCAATGATGCTTCTATCGACTACACCCATCAACGTCTACTCGTTGGGGCACTCCCTGCTGATCAATGGATGCCCGCTATTGAGGAACTTGTACGAGTGACGCGAGCAGGTGGTTGGATTGAGCTGGTAGAGGGAACGGATACCTTCAACGGCACGGGGCCACACATGCAGCAGTTTCTTACCTGGAGCACACGGGCCGCCAGGACCAGGGGAATTGATGCTTCTATCATACGCAAACTTCCATCCATGTTTGACCTTGCGGGACTCTCTGCACTTGAAACACAGGAGCTTGATACGCCGCTCGGTGCGTGGGGGGGAAGATATGGGAAATTGCTTGCACAAGATACCTACCTTGCGTTACAGGGGTTGCAAGACTTCGTATGCAGCATGCTCGATCTTTCCCCTCACACCTTCCAAAAGACACTGGTGCGACTTCCTGACGAGTGGGAAGAATATCAAACGTCTTTTGTGTTTCTCGTGACCTATGGGAGAAAATAAACCTGTCTCTCAAGAGCACTACAACAGTCTAATTGTCGTCTGAATCATTAATCACATCAAATGATACTAATGCATCGTATGTGTAAATAATAGATTTTCTCTTGTTCATCGCTTTCTCTCATTGACAAATAGAACATAGGTTCGTTATACTGTATTCATGCTAGTACAAAGCGTTCCTGACACCATGACAAAGCTCATTCAGTTGGGCGATATAACACGCTACGAGCCCGCAGGCGATCAACCATTGACCGAGCGCCAGCAGCGTTTGCACGCGCCCTATCAATCACATAGTCTCTCCGAGTGCGTGACGCACCTCAGCACACCTCACGGCAAGCGGGCAGTGTTAAAAGCTATGATGACAACTGCTTGCGAACGGAACTGTTTCTACTGTCCCTTTCGCGCTGGCCGCAGCAAGATGAAACGCATGACGTTCTCGCCCGATGAGATGGCGAGCGGCTTCGACACACTGCAAAAGGCGGGCCAGGTCGACGGCATGTTCCTCTCGTCTGGCATCATCAAGGGCAGCGTGACCACGCAGGATAAAATTATTGCCACCGCCGATCTCGTTCGCAATCGCTACCACTATCAGGGCTACGTCCATCTCAAGATCATGCCCGGCATCGAGTACGACCAGCTCTACCGCATCATGCAACTGGCCGATCGCGTCTCCGTTAATCTGGAGGGTCCCACCGAGGAACGTTTGAACGCGTTAGCGCCCAAAAAAGAGTTCTTGCGCGAACTGCTGGCAATGCTGCGCCTGGCACACACCATCAGAAATGATCACCCGCAGCAGAAACTCGCCAGTACCGTCACCCAGTTTGTCGTCGGCGCTGTAGGCGATACAGACCTTGAACTGCTCTCGCTCAGCAGCCAACTCTATCGCGAGATGAACCTGACACGTGCCTACTACTCAGGCTTCAGCCCCATCGAGCAAACGCCCTTTGAAAATCTTACTTCGACCGATCCTTTACGCGAGCATCGCCTCTACCAGGCAAGCTTTCTCCTGCGCGACTACGGCTGGCGCGTCGAGGACCTGGCTTTCCTGGATAGCGGCAATCTGCGCACCGACATTGATCCCAAACGTGCCTGGGCCGACATACACCTGCGCCAACAACCCCTGGAGATCATGAGCGCCACACGCGCGCAACTCTTACGTGTGCCTGGCATCGGCCCCAAAGCCGCCGAAGCGATTATACGCGCGCGTCGCCAGGGTCGTATCGATGACATCGCGCATCTGCGCAAACTCAACATACACGCCCCCGAGCAGGTCGTGCCTTACATGTTATTAAATGGTCATGCACCCACAGCGCAAATGAAACTATTCTGATGTCGAACTCAAAAGAGCATGAGCCAGCGCAAGACTCTCCGCATCGTTTTCAACAGTCAGTATGCTCAAGGCTTGCCGCGTCCAGGAAACTACCTCGTCTTCGTTTAGTCCTGAAAGCGAAAGGTGACGCGCGACACTTTGATATTGCCAGCGCGCGACAAGAGCGTTTAAAGCCTGTGGAGCCTCTTCAGGGCGATACGCGAGCAGCAGCAAAAATGCTACGGAATGCAAACGTTGCGCAAGATAGTCAAACCATTGTAGCGTCATTTAACGCTCAGGACCAGCATACATTCGGAATCTGCCAACGGTATCAACACTCAGGATGATGTCTCCTGGTCGCTTGACTGGTCACCTGCCCAATGCCAACGGGGTACTTCGTGCAGCGGATAGAGGTCTTCATCGCGCTCAGCATGTGAGTTGCGCATCGCCACTTGTGAGCCAAACTCGATATGCTGGCGAACGGCCTCCCGAAAAGGCTCGTCCTCAGGCATGCCCACCGTATCGAGGGTGGCCATGTACAGCTCGACGAAGCGTTGTCGCTGGGCTTCGGTAATCTTTAGACCACGGTGGACGGCGATCAGATAGTCAAAGCCGAGTTCTCTGGTAAAGCGGTTGGGGCCTCCAAAGGATTCGGCAGTAAAGGCGGTTAAATGGTCAACATGGTGAGGTTGTCCTGCGCCGAAAAGTGGTTGGAGTAAAGGATCTTTGAGGACGCTCGTATAGAACGCCTCCTCCAAGCGGTGAAGCGCCTCGTTGCCACCAGCGTACTCGAAAAGGGTTGTCATTGTCGGTTCTCCTTTTATTTTGTTCTACAATTCTGCATCCTTGTGAGAGTGCTTTGGCTCCATCTCTGAGTCTAGCAGACACAGGGATTAGGTGTCTTTCAAGATCCGAGAGGCCACTGTGCCCGATAAGCCTGTGGAGTTACTCCCTGTGTCCGCCGAAACATGGTCGTGAAATGGCTTTGGCTAGAGAAGCCCAGCAGAAGAGCAATCTCGCTGATCGGCAGGTCTGTCTTGCAGAGCAACGAGCAGGCTTGCTCGACGCGCCTTGTAATCACGTAGGCATACGGCGAGATGCCCGTCGTCGCACGGAACTGGCGCGCGAAGGTATCGATGGGGAGTGCGAGGAGTCCGGCGAGATCAGCAAGCGAGATGTCCGCTCCGAGATGGACCTCGATATACTCCTGCACACATCAGAGCGGTCGCAGGCTGAAAGCTGTATCGATAGCCTGCAATCGCATGGCTATAGTCGTCTTCGACTACCGTGAGCCAGGGTTGAGCGGGCTTGCCTTCGTCATTGAGTAACCAGATATCAAGCAAGGTATGATTGGTCTGCCACATCGCATTGGCGTGGGTCGCCTCTCGCCGATAAAGGAGGTCATACTCCTCACGATAGCTCGCTTCACCTTCATGAGCAAGGGTGACCAGAGGGGGAGCCAGATTCTTGATAATTTGGCGAACACGAGCATAGCTCGGTGGCTTCCATCCCTGCTCACTGGCAAGAGCGATCATCTGGCGATGGATGGCGGCAGCTGAACGTGGGAGTATTTGTAAAACCAATCCCTCAATCAAGGTGACGGTATTGGGTGGCAAGCTCCGGGGCTTCCCCTTATCGGAGCGCCCAGCATCTGCCAATCCTGCCAGTCCCTGTGCGCGGTATCGTTTCACCCATCGCTGTATCGTGCTTGCAGGAATGCTATGGGTCCGTGCAACCGATGCCTGGGTCACACCATCTTCCAGCGCAGAGCGGAGGATTGCCCAACGTTCACTGGCTTGCGCTCTTTGAGCCTCTGAAAGGGCAGTAAGTGGGAAAGAAACTTCTGTCACGATACGTTTCATCTCTCCTGCTAAGCAACGAGCAACCCGACTTTCCCTGAGTATATCTTATCGCCCATATAATTGTCAAAATTCCACCCGTTTAATTCTAACATTTACACAACTGCTCATCTACAAAATCTACAACGGCTACTGGTTCTGGGGCAGGCCATCCAGCGAAGACTTACGACAGGATCTACGAGAGATCACGCGCAACAATCGACCTGATTGGGACCTCTCAGTACCCGCCGTACGTGAAAGTTGGCAGGGCGATAAGAAGCTCCATTATCCTTATAAAGCGAAATAAAATCGAGAAGAGGAGTTCGTACGAACCCCTCTTCTCAATCTCTCGTGCACAGATAGGGGCAGCATTCATGCGCCCGCGTGCAATTCATTGCACGGTTCAAAAGGTCACCATGAACCTTGACAACGTACTACTCTGCCCAACTCCAAAGAGGTTTTTCTCGTCTTTTGTGCCCTGGTATTTCTCTGCGACTATATGCTCGTTTGTTACTTGCTCGTATTGTCCTCGGCCTCGATCTGTTCCTCATGATATTCCTGGATGTTGTTGTAGATGCCTTTGGGGAAGTCGAGTTCCTGGTAGACATTGCAGGCATCGGGATTCTCTGGATCGGGGCAGATGGGAAAATCCTGTTTTGACTGCCATTCCAGGATGCGTTCACGCTTGGGTGGATTATAGTCGCGCTCCTGCACCTGTCGCAACTCCACGCGCGCCGACGCCTCGCTCTGCTCCGGCTGATGGCTCAGCAGATCGACGATCTCGTCATCGCTCAAAAAGTGCCGCGCCACCATCGTAAAGGTTAAACGGCCATAATGACCGACATCGGTGCCCTTTTCTAAAGCGTCCAGCAGGTGGGCCATCATCGGTGAGCGCCGCAACTGCTCGCGCCCATCCTGTTGGGTTGTATTCTCGGTTTGACTCATCGTTGCTATCCCTTTCTTTCTTCCACATCAATCTTTTCTCTCTCACGAGGTCTTCCTACAGAATAGAACAAATGTCCTTTATGAGCAAACTGAACCGTAAATTCTAAGCTTCGGACACGTTTTTGCGCTGAAATTGCACACCTGCAACCAATCCTGCTCCAGACAAGATGATTGCGAAGCCAATGATGATACTCCAGGTCAGCATCTCATGCAATAAAAGGATACCCCAAAGCACACCGAAGACGGGTGAGAGAAACGTAACGGTCACTGCTCGTGTGGGACCAATGTTTGCGATGAGTTGAAAGTAGAGCAGATACGCAACCGCTGTACACAGGAGTGCGAGGATAGCGACCGCGAGCAGGACGAGTGGCGTTGCTATATGCTGTGGTGGTGCGACCACAGTCACTGGCAGCAGGAACAGGCTTGCTCCCAACTGGCTGCACGTAGCTACCGCTACTGAATTTGCTCCTTGTGCCCTCACTTTGGTATAAACCGCGGCGAGTCCGTAACATGCAGCGGCGGTAAGCGATGCCACAATGGAGAGCATGATAGCAAGAGAAAAGGGAAGTGGACTCCATCCAACCAGCACAGTCACCCCTGCCAGTCCTAATAACAGACCTATGATCTTGTTTTTCGTCAATGTTTCTTTGATCCATATTGCGGCAACTATCGCTCCAAATAGTGGTGTCGTCGCATTCAGAATCGCCGCGAACCCTGCTGTCAGGTACAACTCTGCCGTTGCAACCAGCGTAAATGGAAGTGCTGAATTGATAATTCCAATAATAAAATACTGTCGCCACCGTGCTCGTAAATCTAGAAAATTCCTTGTAAGACCTACGTAGAGCAGCAATGCAATTCCTGCGATGAGTACGCGCAGTTCGATGAGCACAATCGGACCCAGCACCGGAGCAGCGATACGCATACATAGAAATGAGCCCCCCCACAGCGCGGAGAGCACGAGGAGTACTCCTATATCTTTTGTCTTCATGTAGAATTTCCTTGTGCTACGTGGTAAGTGCTAAGTACACCTTAGAGAAAGGCATACACTTCAGTCCTATTCGTTCTCAGTATAGACAAAAGCAAGTTTCTTGTCTGGCGGTTTTCGGACATGACCATGAAAGCACCGGAGCAAATATATGCAGTTTAACAAAATAAAGCCGATAATGTATCACCCCCTGATTTATCATGCCACGTAATGTACGGACCCGATTTATCGCGTCCGAGCTGGCGGCAGGGGATGTCGGCAATAATTTGTTCATGTGCATTTATAAAGACAATGTTTGGGCTACAATAAGGAGTTTTATATTTTTTCGAGCAATATGTAAATCAGGCCTGAGCAGAACCATTCGCAGAGAACAGTTAGACCCCACAAATCCTATCGATAAGCGTTCCTGCCGTTGCTCGATCCATCGCGGGACCGCGCCAGGCTACATGCTGGTCTGGGCGCACGAGCAGCAGTGGGGCCTGGTAGCGTTCCTCCAGTGTCTGACCGCGTAGCTCGACGATGGTCAGCGGCACACGACGGGCTTTCGCTGACTCGATGAAAGGAGCCACGTCGGCGTCATCGCGCAGCCGCAGCAGCGACAATCCGTGCCCCAGTCGATCATAGAGGGATGCTCCATCTGGCAGCCACAGGTGTGGCAGTCGCGCTCCCGGTCGTGCCGTTGGCGTGTATGCCTGACCTTCGGGTATAGGAGGCGTGCCGTCGTCAACGATGATCGACGAAGCATCGTACTGATAGCCTAGCACAATGCCCAGACTGTGGAACTCGCGATCTTTGGAGGCCTGGATCACCTGAGCCGCCGCTTGCTCACCGACAGCTCCTGAAGCAGCCAGGTCGTGATTGGCGAGTTCGGGGGCAAGCACACTCATATTCGCTACGGCTTCCCGAATGGTTCGCTCGGCGATGGGTCGCCGTTCCGCCTCATAACTCGCGAGCAGTTCATCACCACCCCAGCCATCAAGCACCGCTGCCAGCTTCCAGCCGATGTTCACCGCATCGCCGATGCCCGTGTTAAAACCGTGAGCGCCCCACGGTGGGTTCAGGTGCGCGGCATCGCCCGCCAGAAAGACTCGACCGGCGCGATAGCGATCCGCCAGCAACATGCGCGCCGTCCAGGGGTCCGTTCCCAGCACCTCGGCCTCGATCTGGTCCCCGATCAGGCCATGGATCAGGGCATATGGGTCGGCCTGTCCGATCTCAGCTGAGACTCCATTGACGCCCGCCCACCACTGATCCTGCATATCCATACGTCCCATGACGCCAGGAAAGGCCGGATTGAGCACCCAATACTGCACCGCCGGGCCATGTGGCTGCCGTTCTGCCAATCCAGGTGCGCGAAAGACGAAGCCAAAGTTCGGACGCAGATCTGAAGTCCCCACGTAATGGGCGCCGATGGCCGAGCGAACAGCACTGCGGGACCCATCACAGCCAATCACGTACGATGCCTTGACCTGATGCTGCTCGCCCTGCTCGTTGACGATGCTTGCCTCTACGCCATCATCGTTCTGCTGAAGGCTGTGCAACGACCAACCCGCATAGAGATGGCACGACTCCAGGTCATTGACCGCCTCTCGCAACACCTCTTCGACCAGTGGTTGGGCGATCTGCTGTCCCGATTCCGCGAAGAGATCAGTTCGTTGTGGTGAAAGCCCAAAACAACCCGTGAAGCGTGTCACCTCGTGACCGAGCAACGTGGTGCAGAAGACGACATCCTGTGACCACTCTACCTTGAGCGGGGCCACCTCGCGCAGACGTTCGGCCAGCCCCCAGCGCCGAAAATGTTCCATCGTCCGTACGCTGGTCGTCTTGGCGCGCGGTGTGAGTTGCGAGACGTGTAGCCTTGGCTCGACGATCAGGCACGAGACCCCTCGTCGCCCTAGCTCGACGGCTGCACTCAGTCCAACGGGACCACCCCCGACGATGAGGACATCCGTCTCCTGCTGCAGGTCAGCTTGCTTCTTCTGGTACCCGTCACTCATACGTTCTCCTTTGTTCTTATCGAACCTGCACTCCTGCCACCCACACCCCCTGAATAGCACGCGTGGCAGCGATATCCTGGGTGGGGTCTCCATCTACCAGCAGCAGGTCCGCCCGACGACCAGCCTCGATGACGCCGCGATCCGTCAAACCAAAGTATGCGGCAGGAGTGACCGTTGCGGCACGCAAAGCTTCCACAGCTGTCAACCCGGCCTCCACAAGCAAAGCTAATTCTTCATGCAGGGCTTCCCCGAATAGCTCTCCATGCTGAAGCCGCACATTTGTGGATGGCGTCGCGCTCTGAAATGCGTCCGTTCCGGCCATAATTGATACACCTGCTCGATGCAACGCGGAGACCGTCCGACTCGCATGAGCATAATCGACATCGAGGCCGCTCGCCCTCCGGCGGGCAGTCATTTCTGCTATGCCTGCTACGGTACGCATCGCGATTAATGTTGGTACCGACACAATGCCGCGTGTCGCAATAGTGGATGCCAGGCTGTCATCAACGTCCGCATCCAGGGGCGCATGTGTGAGAACGTCTATTCCTGCATTGGTAGCAAGCATGAATGCCGCGACGGACGTGACATGCGCAATCGTTTTCAGACCCGCTCGATGGGCAGCCTCGACCAGTGCGGCAATGGTCGCCACATCAAACACGACTGAACCCTTGACATCGGGGTCTTCCACAATCACTTTAATGTAATCAGCCCCTTCCGACACACGATCGGCCACAAAACGACTCGCATCGGTTGGTCCTGTTACCGCACTCGCAGCTGGATAGCCCATGCTGGTTATCGTCATCCCTCCTGGAGCACTGGCAACGTTGCCTGCGCCACGAATATCGGTCAGCCCTTTGCGATGACGTAGTGAGTTCGTCACCGCTATCGATTGTGCCCCCATATCGAGCATGGTCGTCACACCCCACTGCGTCCCTTGTTCGAGATTAGTCACACTGCTAAGATGAACATGGCAATCGAAAAAACCAGGCAGCAACGTCCTGTGTCGCCCATCAACCGTCGTGTCAGCGGCTATTGCATTTGAGATAACATCTGAGATCACCTCATTCTCGATGACCACTGTGCGTTCCTCAGTCAACGCATTACCGTCGAATACTCGCACGTTCGTGATCGCGATTGCTTCAGACATTCGTACAACTCTCTCTTTCCTCAAAGAACGATAAAAAACGGTTTTTAGCCAGGATCGACAACGTCACCACAGACGAAAACAACGCACATTGGAGCAGTCGCTAAATACGTGGTAACCCGCGTAGCCGCGTCCCCTTGCGGGCGCGCGCTGGAACTTCGCTTACATTCACGCACCTATTTAGCGACTGCTTCAATACGCTGCGTCTCCTCAAATAGCGGGTGATGACTGCATCGTCGTATGCACCGTGACAGAGAGTGTCCTCAGTGCTCGGATGACATTGTTCAACTTGCGCGTGCTTGCGCCCAGTTCAAAGCGCTCCACCCGCCGTGCCAGTGCACCCAGGACCGCCTGACCCTCCAACCGTGCCAGGCTCGCACCCGCGCACAGGTGGATACCGTAGCCAAAGCCAAGATGACCTGTCGTGTTGCGTGTCACATCGAAGCCCTCTGCGTTCTCCCACTTGCGCTCGTCACGATTGGCAGAGGCGAACAGCACAACGACACGCGCGCCCGCTGCAATAGAGATCCCCTCCACATCATAGTCGCTTGTGGCAAGACGCGTGAAGCTCTGGATGGGAGACTCCACCCGCAGCACCTCCTCGAAGGCGTTGGGGATGAGTGCAGGGTTCGCGCGCACCTGCTCCCACTGATCCGGGTAGCGACCGAACAACCAGATGGCACTGCCGACCGCGCTGATTGTAGTATCCAATGACGGGACCAGATACGCGGTAAACAGTTGTGGACACTGCGCCGCTGTGATCCGACCCGCTCGTTCGGCAGCAAGGATGCCTGCCCCAAAGCTTCCTGGTAGTAGATCGCCCGATGTTGCGATCTGTTTGGCGTAAGCAAAGACTTCTGGTGCCGTCTGTAACGCGTGCGTGCATCGCTCATTTAAGGGACCCATCGCGTTGAATGTCGCCTCTGCCCATTCCAGCATATGTTCACGCCCTTCTTGAGGCAACCCGATGAAATCGGGCACAATGGACAGCGGAAGCACTTGCGCCAGGTCCTGCACAGCATCGAACGATCGTTGACTCACCAGCCGTTCGACCAATGCATCGGCCCTGCGCTCGATCATGTCTTTGGTAGGGCGCAAGGCCTGCGCTGTCATGTGAGAGGCAACCACGTTGCGCTGCACATCATGCAGCGGCGGATCGGAAGCCAGCGTATTGCCTTGCATCGCCCTGTTAAGGGGATCGTTGAGTGCGACACCCGAGGCCGACGAAAACGTCTTCCAGTCTCTGAGCACGGCACGCACCGCATCATAGCGCACAACCACCCACGCGTTGTATCGCTCAAGCCAGACCACAGGCCCGGCTTCACGCAGGCGTCGATAGTGCTCATAGGGTTCGGCCAATACTTCATCGCTATACAAATCGAGATCCGATGTCGGAATGGACATGGTCATTGTCCTCTCTTGCAGTGCAGATAACTGATCTCCTGACGCACCTTCGCGTGCAGGAGTGAAATGATTTACACGTTTGATCGATAGACGCGATAGAGCATGTACTCCTTCACCCCATACGCTGAGACGAACACGTCATTTGCGTGGATCTCCGCGTAGGCGCGTCCCCTTGTGGGCGCGTGCCGCAACGTCGCTAGCGTTCACTCGATAAGCAGGTAGCCCGCGTATCGAGCGAATGCACCATTTAGTAGGCTTTCGCCAGGGCTCCGAACGCTGCCGTCAGTAACGCCTGGTTCTCCGACGGAGGTGCCTGCTCCTGCTCAAGCTGTGAGAGCCGCACGCTGGTCTCGACTACCGTTCGCACACGCTCGAAGCGGCGCGTCATGAAAGCATCCAGGGCCTCGGGCAGTGTCGCCGCCTCCCCCACGCATTGCCCTAGCACTGCCGCATCCTCAAGCGCCATGCCGCCACCCATACCCATATGGGCGGTGGTCGCGTGCGCCGCGTCTCCGATGAGTAGGGTGCGCCCGCGATACCACGGTTTGGGCAACAGTATCCATTGGAATGATGTGCCGATGGGCTGCGCATCGGGCGTCAGGCGACTCCGCAACTCGACGACGGCAGGTGCCGTATAGGAGTCCATCAGGCGTGTGAACAACGAGAACACCTCGTCGTGCGTCAGGTGTTTCCGCTCGGGCATATTGATAACCGCGGGAACATAGACCAGTCCCTGCGGAAGATAGTAGAAGCCCAGCCGCCCGACTGGCCCGAGATACCATCCCTCATCTTCGATAGCGGGTCCCGGTGCCATCCAACGGATGCTGAGCTGGCCTGAGTACGTGGGTTTCGGCGTGTCGGGAAACACCAGAGCACGAGTGTGAGAGCCGATGCCATCCGCTCCCACCAGCAGATCGTAGCGCCGCGTTTCCCCGTCGGTGAACGCGATACTGATTGCATCCTCGCCGTCCTCGATCGTTTGAACCGTCACGCCCTGCCTGACGTTGACGCCAAGGCGTTTTGCCGCGTCCGTCATCACGTCGACGAACACGGGGCGGTAGACAGCGACAGCGTCGACTGCACCAGGCCATGTGGGCCGCCGGGGACCAGGGCTGATCAGCCGTCCTGCGCTATCCCTCAGAGAGGTAGCGGTTGAATCCGGACCAAACGGTGTGCCCGTGTCATGTACGTCCTCATATACACCAAGCTCGACCAGCGCCTCCGCGGCGCGGCCCGAGAAGGCGAGCGATGCACCGAGAGGCGCTTCGGCCAGCTCGACAACGTCGCACTCCACTCCAATGCGGGCGAGCGCGACCGCCGCTGATAGTCCAGCGATGCCCCCACCAACAATGAGGGCCGTCGATATGCAAACCATTTGTTTGACCTCCTCCTGTCACCTACTGGTCTACTGGTCTACCGGTCGAACGAGGTCCGCCGGAAAATCTTGTCGCCACCAGATATGATCGGGCGACCGTGCATGAAACAGATCATTTCGAAGTCGAGCTTGGAGAGCTTCAGTGCGCTCTTGCGCGCGAGGGCGATGTCCTCAGTCGCGACTGGGAGTTTCGGGCCAGACCGATTCACGCAGGTGTCGGCGGTGAAGAGCACACCGCCATACCTCTGCCAGTAGAAGGCGATCTGACCTGCGCAGTGTCCAGGTGAGTGTATGGCGATGAGATCAGGGAGGAACGGTGGGCTGTCGCCGTCCTCGATGAACTGGTCGACCTTGGTGGGTTCGACCGTGGTGACGAACCCGAGCAGCAGCCGGGTGAGAATCCTGTTGCGCAGCCCCGGCGACGCTTCGACGTGGCGAAAACCCGTCCCGGCCTCAATAATGGGCGCGTCGATGGCATGCGCCCATACTGTCGCGCCCGTCGCGCGTTTGAGGGCCGCGACGCTACCGATGTGGTCAGGATGAGCGTGGGTCAGTATGATGTGGTGGACTTCGCTGGGCTGTCGACCTAGCTCTCGCACGCCATTCAGGATCTTTGCGGCACTGTTCGGGAAACCAGTGTCGATCACTGCCAGCCCATCAGCTGTCTCCAGCACATAGACATTCACCAGACCACGGATGATGTAGAGATCTTGGGCGATCTGCTTGATAGCCATATGTCCTCCTTCTATCAATTTTTCAAGCTATACATCCCAGCGCCGAAGCCCACCATGATCACATGTCCAGGCAGCTCGCCTCGCCTCCGTCTAACCATTGCCTCATGCGCGTCCCGAGTGCCTCGATCTCGAACCCACGCGTGCCTGGCAGCGTGTGGCTGATCTGGAAGCCCATCTGGGTTTGTAGATAGGCGAGGTGTCGGTATCCCTCGGGAAAAGATTGCAGCAGGTGGGGGTCAAGTTTGAGTGTCGCGTTGGGCTCGACCGTCGTCATACGGTCAAGCTCGTACACCGGCTGCCGCAGCACGATCCCCCAGCGCCCGTCGCGCTTCTCCAACGCGTCCACGAAGCGACCGAGGCAGGTCACGTCCACCACCACATCGTGGACCTGTCCGCGCTGGACGATCTGCATCTTCGTCTGCGCAACGGCACGGTATCCATTCACGTCGATGCTCGTGCCGCCGAGGCTATGCAGCGCGACCATACCCGCTTCGAACGATCTGCGGCAGCCAGCGATGAACTCCGCCGCGCCCGCCTGGAACCAGGTGGCAATCATACGACCATCGTCGTGCCACAGCGTCGCGAAGCGTTCCCAGTCGCCAGCGTCCCGCCAGATAACCCAGTTCTCCAGCAGCTCTCGAATCTCCAGGCGATCAAGCATATCGCCAGCAATTGGCATGGATGTTGCCATTGGTACCGCTCTCCTCTCTTGAAGATACACTGATCTCCTGGCAAGCTCCTATAGGGGAGAACGAGGATCATCAAGTGGGACACGTGGGTCCACAGGACCAGAGGGTGGAAACTCGCCCGCGTAAGCACGACGGTGGATTTCCGCATGCGAGGCACCAGCCTTACGCGCCGCGACAATCTGCTCGGGGTCCACAAACTTGCCAATCGGGTCCGCCGCGAAATCGGGCGAGGTGCGCATCCACTCTTGCGATTGTCCCCAATCACCGAAGTTGTCAACCTGCAGTTCTACACTGTTCCCATCAGGATCGACGTAGTAGAACGAGATCGTCATGCCATGATCCAGGCACATGTGCGGCTCGATTCCCTGTCCCTTCAAACGCGTGTAAGTATTCAGCAGATCATCAAGCGTCGGGTACTCGAACGCGATATGATGCATGCCCGTATGCACTATTTTGTCCCCGTCGTCGCTCATCTTAGATGATGTAAGCAGCGCCAGACGATGGTTCGCGCCGTCATTGGTCAACCACGCACCACCTGGAAACTGAAAGACTGTGCTGAAACCAACAACGGTGGCGTACCAATCAATCATCTCCTGCATGTGCGTCGTCTTGAGATTGACATGATGTAGAGTGGCTTGCGCGAGAGTGCTCCCCTCAAATCTTTGTGACATCGATTTTCTCCTTGTCGTCTATGACATGATGTAGCTGAAACGGAAATACAGTGCTCAAATGAATAACCAGCACCACGATATGTGCTTTTCTACACACCCTGGCTTCTTGCTCCATTCGCCTGAGCCTCTTTGCGTATATGCCTCCTGGACGCTGGCGACTCGGCAAGAGGGGTGTCTGCTCCGACGATCTGCAAGGCCATACGAATAGCGATGGGATCGAATTCTGGTGTCATCTGTCCCAGCACTGTCAGGGCAGTACGGGCGTAGTGGCGTGTTAAGAGAGAGGCTGCGAGATCCGCTTTTCCCTGCATACACGCGTTGGCAATGGCATGATGTTCGGCAGCAATAGCCTCCGCCGATCGCGTTGGTTGGTGCGTACTCACCAGCCGGTAGTACAGACGCCGGTAATATTCGCACTGGTTGGCGTAACTCATGATGTTTTGCCGCATCGAATCCTCCGCATGCACAACAAGCAGAGCGTGGAAATGACGGTGCGGCACTTCCCAGGCATCGAGGTCCATATGCGCCGCCGCCTTATCGAGTTCAGCCAGCGTTTGCGTAAGATCCTGTACATCTGACTGGTCGAGGCGGGGAATCGTCAAACGAATACTCAAGGCCTCCAACAGAATACGACTGGCATACAGCGAGTCGACAATGGACGGTGCAAAGGCAGGGACTCTGGCGCGTTGATTATACTCCGCCTCGATCAGCCCTTCTTGCTGCAGCATGCGCAACGCTTCCCGTAATGGGATACGGCTCACCCCCAGCGACTCGGCCAGCTTGACCTGGGAAAGCGTCGAACCAGGAGCAAACATGCCATCGAGAATCATGGTACGCAAGCGCGTGTAGAGAAGAGCAACGCCGTTTTCTCCATCGGATTCACTCTTGTTCACACTCGCTTGTAGTGGAAGCAGATCCTGTGTCTCATACATGCGTTTCGTTTTTTCTCCTCTATCAAAGTTCACCCTGCTTCACTGGATTACGAAGACGCCCGATGCGCTCGATCTCGACCTCGACCACGTCGCCATCTCGCAGGAAGAGCGGAGGCGTACGCTTGAAACCCACACCGGACGGCGTTCCCGTCGCCAGAATATCACCGGGTTCCAGCGTCATCAGCGAACTGAGAAAGGCAAGGGCGGACGCGACAGAAAAAATCATGTTCGCCGTGTTGTCATGCTGCACCTCTTGCCCATTTACCCATGTGACGAGCGTAAGTGTCTGCGGATCGGGAATCTGCGATGCTGGAATGATGCCTGGCCCCATAGGTGCGAAGGTGTCGAGCGCCTTGCCCGTTGTCCACTGGCTCGTCTGCGCCTGTATGTCACGTGCGGTCACATCGTTGATAATGCTATACCCCGCGACATACTCAAGGATCTCCTCTTCAGGAACGGCCCTACAGCGCTTGCCGATAATAACGGCTAACTCCCCCTCGTAATCGATGAGCTTGCTCACGCGCGGCAAGACAATCGCACTGGTCGGACCAGTTAAACTGTTGCGGAACTTGGCGAAGACCAGGGGCACCGCAGGCAACTCTTGCTGCGCTTCTGCGGCATGCTCACGATAGTTCACGCCGAGACACAGAATTTTGTCTGGATTGGGAACAGGAGGGCCAAGCTCGATCTTTTCGCGTGCGAGGACCTGCTCTCCCCTCTCGAACTGCTGCTCGGCCCACACGCATAACTCATCGAGCAATGGCAACAGTTCCTGCACTGAAGAGTACGATTTTCCACTGCTTGAGACATATGCACTCGCATCAACGACTTCCTGGTCGCGCATCATTCCAACACGCCAGGCAGTATCCGTACCGTTCAGACGGTAACTCACCAGCATCATAGCAGAAACTCCTCTCGTATCGGCTGCACCTACCAGCGAAATACAACCCATTCGCTTTGTTAACACCTATCTCACTCTGTATACAGATTGCTCTTTTCTTCCCTCACGACCTCATTGTACCAGACCCGAGCATGTCCTCCCAATGAGCATTTTTTATACACAAACACAGAAGATAAGTATATGAACCGTCTATCAAACCCTTGAAAAATCCCTTCAGCTTGATTATACTTACCGAGAGTGTATACAGTTTTTTGTAGTTTGTCAAGATGAACTTTCGTAAGTCTGCCCCGCTAAACGCGTAATAGTCAACAGGCGCGCAGGTGCTGGCAACTCGCGACGAGGAGAAACACCTCGACCCTGTTATCTTGAGGAGGTATGTCATGCAGTCTCCAGAGCATGCTGTTTCTGACACCGACCTGTCGGCGTGGTGTCCTCACTTCGACCACCATGATCCCACTCTCACACACAACAACGTGTATCAGGTCTACGAACATCTTCGACAGGAGTGTCCCGTGGCGCGATCCGACCGGTATGGTGGGTTCTGGGTCATCTCTCGCTACGTCGATATCGTCGCGGCATTGATGGACCCTGTGACCTTTTCCTCGGCCCAGGGCGTTCACCTTCCTCGCCAGCAGGGCCAGATGAAATCGATCCCGATTGACTATGACCCGCCCATCCATACACAGTACCGGAAAATCTTCAATGACGCGCTGAACCTGCGCCTGGTCCGCACCTATGAGCCATCCATTCGCTCCGTGATCGTCCAACTGCTGGCTCCGCTTGCGGCCAGAGGAGGTGGAGAACTGGTCAGCGAACTCGCGATCCAACTACCGATTCGAGTGATCAGCGCAATGCTTGGACTCCAGGAACACACAATCTCACGCATTCGCACCATTACAGAGCAGTTGTGGACAACCTATGGCAAGGAACGGGACCCCGCTCCGCTACGAGAGTTGCTCGCGCTCTTGATGGATGAGGTAAATGAGAGACGCGCCCATCCGCAGAACGACCTGATCACGCAGTTCGTTACGCTGACGATCGAAGGTCGTCTCCTGACCGATGAGGAACTGCTTTCGATTCTCGCTGGCTTTGTTGTGGCGGGCCATGAAACGACTATGAACGCGACAGGGAACCTCCTTTTGTACCTTGCTGAGCGCCCCGAAGAGCAGGCGCGACTGCGTCAGGAGCCGGATCGTATTCCCTCGCTCATCGAGGAGAGCCTGCGCTACGATAATCCTACACATCTCTTTGCCCGCACGGTCACTCGCGCTACGACTTTGAGTGGAACCACGATGAAGCAAGGCGACAAGGTTGTCCTCCTTTATGCATCGGGCAATCGCGACCCCGACCAGTTTGAACATGCCGACCAGTTCGAGCCACAGCGCAACCCCAAACACCACCTGGCCTTCGGACGCGGCACTCATCTCTGTCCCGGCGCAACGCTTGCTCGCACCGAGCTGAGAATCCTGCTTGAGGAACTGCTGAACGCTCATGCCCCGTTCCAACTCGCGGGCGAAGCGGTCTGGTCTCACATGGAGGGTGGACACCATATGGGCGTTGCCCGTCTTCCCGTGAAGTTTCTTTAATTTTTAGGTTACAATAGGTGGAGAGTGGGCAGGTATTTGAGCGGAAGGATTGCTTTTGTGAACGACCTATCGCATGCCTCACAACGTCCAACCATGCAGGATGTTGAAGCATGGCCGCGCTATTGGAAAACGCAAAATCAGCCATGGCGCACCGAAGTGGAAATCGATGGTGCGCGCCAGGAGTATCTGCTCGCTCGCCTCGCAATAGAGCCGGATCTGGATCGGGGTATCTATCCATTCAAAGATGTCGCCCTGCGACGCGCGGACATCGAGTGGTTGCTCGCGACACACGAAGATGGACGTGGACCGGTCGATATCTACGACCAGCGGCAACGCGAACGTACAGGACTGGACTTGCGTGGTACCGACCTGCGTCAGGCCGATTTAAGCCACCTACCACTCACTCGTATGCTCGGTGGACTCAACTGGCGCGAGCGCAACCGCACTCCTGAGCATCGTGATAAAGCGGCGGTCCACCTGGAAGGCGCCATTCTCAGTTGGACCCATTTAGAAGGTGCTGAATTGTATATGGCCCACCTTGAGCGCTCCGATCTCTACATGGCCCATCTGCAAGGCGCCTCGCTGCGTAAATCCCATCTAGAGGGAGCTTCATTGCGCATGGCCCATCTAGAAGGACTCGTCATATCAGCACAAGATTCTTATAGCCAGGAAGTACATCATCCAGCACCTGCGAATAGTACCCCCTACATTCTGCCTGCCGCCGATTTACGCGCCGCCTTCTTCGATAATACCACCGATCTCAGAAATATTTCGCTTGGCTCTGAACTGGAGGGATTTGTACGCCTGGCTGATGTGCAGTGGGGCGATGTCAATCTGGGCGTGATCGATTGGCTGGCGGTGAAGAATCTGGGTGACGAGCATCATGCACGACAGCCGATCGATGCAAGAGGCCAGAAAAAAGATGAGGAAACACGACTCAACGAGTATCGCGAGGCCGTGCGCGCCAATCGACAGCTCGCGGTGGCCCTACAAGGCCAGGGACTCAACGAGGAGGCCGTCGGTTTCTCCTATCGCGCGCAGCGTCTCCAACGTTCCGTGCTCTATCTGCGCAAACGACGGGGCGCATACCTGTTTTCGGCCTTCCTGGATCTGCTCGCCGGTTACGGCTACAAACCGGTGCGTAGCATCGTCTCGTACATGCTCGTAATCTCTACCTGCACAATCATCTACTACATCCTCGGTCAAACGGTCGGTCCCCGTCTCTCGCCCCTGGGCTCATTCGTCTTCAGCATCACCTCGTTTCACGGGCGCGGCTTCTTCCCCGGTGGGATCACCCTCGACGATCCCATCACCGTCGTCGCCGCCCTGGAGGCCGTGGTGGGCCTGACCATCGAAATCAGCTTTATCGCCACCTTCACCCAGCGCTTCTTCGGCAAATAAACGTTTCGCATCTCATAGCTCCATGTAGGGCCGGATATGTCGTTACCATACCCAGCCTACTGCTCTGTCAAACCACCTTCGATCCCTCCGGTAGGAGCCGGTTTACCGTGCTCACCCGGCATTTATGCCGCCGTCAGCGGGTGACAATGAACCTTGACAGAACACTACATAGAACAACCATCGCCTGAAATGATAGAAGGTCGTTAACTTTGTGACGATACCGGCGATGTATTTGTGCTGACTCGTTGCGCTTGCGCCTCTTTCGGATGCATCATGCTCCCTGCCATGCGCGCGACAAGTGCGCGTGGAGCCAGGCGCGAGGACTGAGCCAGCAGGCTATTGTTCGCACCATCGATTACGATGCTTCGTCCACGTTCGAAGGCGCGCAATCCTGTCGCGATTACCTGCTCAACCGTACGCTTGCGCCCCACCGCGGCCTCTTCGCTGGCGATATCGAAAAATGGCGTCTTCGTCGCGCCAGGACAAAGCGCGAGAATGCGCACACCTTGTTTGCGGTACTCCTCGGCCAGAGCCACAGAGAATGACAGCACGAACGCCTTGCTCGCGCCATAAACGGGCATATAGGGCGTAGGCTGGAAGGCCGCCGTCGAGGCGATATTGATGATACCACCCTCCCCACGGGCCGCCATCGCGGGTAGAAACGCGTGGCACATACCTACTACGGCGGCGATATTGACCATCACCTCCTCCTGGTCACGCTCCGGCGCGATCTCCTCGAAGTAGCCATGTGTGCCGAAACCAGCGTTGTTCACCAGCAGATCGACGCTAAGGCCACGTCGCTCCACCTCCTGCTGTAGAAACGCTACCGCCTTCCCCTGACCCAGATCAGCAGGAATGACCTCGGCCCGTATCGCATATTTTTGCGTGACCTCGTTCGCCAATGCCTCCAACTTGTCCTGCGAACGTGCCACCAGCACGAGATGCATTCCACGTTCCGCCAATGCGCGTGCGAAGGCCGCGCCAATTCCCGACGACGCTCCAGTAATAAGCGCTGTCTTCCCCTGGTATGTAAACATAATCAAATCCTCCTCGCGTTCCTTTTTAGGGTAACGACGATATTATCAGGTAACATTGTTTCAAAACTAAAAAAAGTATGTTTGTTTTCAGTTATATTTATGCCTGGTCCGACAAAACGAGCGCTGTCGTAAGCGCCTCGACAACATGCTCGAACACTGTTCGTGTCATCTCTGGCGTCTCAAGCAGTCCCATGAAACGCAGATTGATCACACCATGCAACGGAGCCCACAGCGTCTTCGCAACAATATAGGCATCATCCGCGCGCATTTTGCCCGCGTGCATGAAACGCTCGACCGTTTTGACGCAGATGTCAAAAGCATTATCAGCATCATGCAAGCTCGTTCCACTGGGTTGAAAGTTCGGAATCGCACCGCAGAACATAACCCGGTAGTGACCAGGATTGGCAAAGGCGAAGGTCCAGTATGCCTGAGCCATGGCCCGCAAATACTGCGCGCTATCATCAACAAATTCCACTCGTTCCAACGTGAGACGTAGACGCTCACACCCCTCCTGATAGAGCGCGTCCGCGACACCATCCTTGCCCTTGAACATGGTGTAAATCACCTTCGTCGAGCAATCCAGCTCTTGCGCGATCCGCCGCACCGTGAGCGCGTCCGGCCCCTCCTGCACCAACAAGCGACTCGCGGCCTCGATCACGTTGCGCCGCAACAGTTCATGCCCCTGCTCACGTGCCTGCTGATATGTGGTTATGTTGTTTTCTATCGGTAACGACGTTTCCATGTTCATAGTATAAATTATAAAGTCGGCTTTGTCAATGCTAGCATGGGCTATTTTCATCCACAACGGAAATAGTCCACGCTGATCGAAAAAGCAAGCAGACTATGGAATACCAAACCTGTGTTACACGAGTAGCTCCTGGAAGTATTCTCGCCATCCCTCGGGCAAAGCCTCCACCGCAACGATGCGTTCCAGTGCCGCTCTATCTCTCCGTTTCGCCGTATAGAGTCGCGTGATCTCCGAGACAGCAATAGCGTGCCGGTCCCGCCTTGTCGGGATGATAGCATCGCCAGCCGCGACATCGCCCTCTTCCAGCACGGACAGGTAAAAACCCGTGCGTCCACTTTTCAGAAAACGTTTGAGGATGTCGTCGCGTCCGAATTTAATGCCTAGTTTATAGCAGGGCATTCTCGGTTGTGTGACCATCACCAGGGCCGAGCCGATGCGAAACTGATCGCCGATATGCACCGTATCCTCGCCTAAGCCCTCAATAGTCAGATTTTCTCCAAACATCGACCAGGGCAACTCCATCTCCGGCAGTTCCGCCCGCCAGAAAGCATAATATTCGGCGGGGTATACATAGATCGCCTTCTCCGGTCCACCGTGTACCGACAGATCCGCCTGACGATCACCGTCAAGGTTCAGCCGCCGTACAGTAATCCGACCACTGACCGGTTCCTTGAATATACCGGTCGAGACCGTTCGACCCTTCCACTGCACTTCCCGTGGCAACCCCACGTTGACCGATACCACCCGCATAGACGATTGCGCTTGCATGCTATTCACTCCTCAAAACTCTCTTTATCGCTGCTCAATCCGCGTTGTAGAGGCTGGATTTATCCGCCGGTGCGCGTCCCCTTGCGGGCGCGCCCCGGCCTCGCATTGCTTCCCCCAACTTGGCTGGATACACCAATTATCTGTAAAGAAAATACTTACTAGTAAGACGATGTCATTATACGAAAATCAACAGCAAGTAGCAGCATTTTGTTCCCTACGCGCGAGAATCCACGCGAATTTCACTGCTCAGGCTTGACGTGTCTTTATATAGTGCGGTATCGTCAATCATATAAGCGTTAAAGCATAGGTGCAAGGAAAGGATCGAGCGATGTCCATCATCTCCGATGTAGGTGCGCAATCACATATGATTGATCTGGCCGCGGGCCGTTTTCACTATCTCACCTGGGGAACCGAACGCGCAGACTTGCCTCCCGTGGTCCTGCTCCACGGCATCACCAGTTCGGCGCTCAGTTGGGCGCGCGTCGGACCCGCGCTGGCCGATCGTTACCGTGTATACGCCCCGGACCTGCGCGGACACGGCGATAGTGTCAGAGCCGCCCCTGGTTCGTACCACCTGCGTGATACAGCCGATGACGCGCAAGAATTTATCCAGAAACTCGAACTGGCACAGCCCGTGCTGGTAGGTCACTCCTGGGGCGGTGCCACCGCGCTGGTGCTGGCGAGCGGCATGAACGCGCGCGAACCAGTGCCCGCGTTTGCCTCGGTCATGCTTGAAGATCCCGCTATCGATTTCTCACGCCTAAATGACAGCGCCATCGACTACTACACCAGCGATATCGGTCGACCTGCCGACGAATTGCGGCATGAAATCACTACTACCAGTCCGGGCTGGACCGAGATTGATATCGAAGGCAAGATCGATAGCTTGCAGCGTGTGAGCCGCGATGCAGTAGTCAGTGTCTTTAACGATGCCAGCAGTGAAGGGAATCTTTTGCACTATCTAGCAAAAATTTCCGCGCCAGTTTTGTTGATCCGTGCCCAACGTGACCTCGGTTCCGTTATCGGCGATGGCGCGTGGGAGCAGGCACAGAAGCTCTTACCCGCTGGCAGCGTCGCCTTAGAAATAGCCGGTGCCACCCACAACGTCCATCGCTCACAATTCACAGCCTTCATGAGCGTAGTAGACCACTTCCTATCCCCCGCGTGAAATAACGAACGCAAGATGTTGAAAGGAGTCAAGCATGGTTGATGTGCTAAATCAGAGGGCTTCGCTACAGGATTTCAGTGCCACGAGCACCATGAGTATGCAAGACGCGCTTGCTCTCTTTGATGAACTGCCCATTGTCGATATCGAAACCATCATCGGCAGATGGCACGGCGCGGGCGTGCACACCGCTCACCCCATGGATGGCATGCTGGAGGCCTTTGGCTGGTATGGCAAAGAATTCATCGACCGCGACCACGTGCATCCTTTGCTGTTTCAGGACAACAAAGGCAAACTGTTCGCGCTCGATCCGCAACGCCTCCCCTTCAACCTCGCCCTGCATGTCCCCTTCCTCAAGAACGAACTCGCGCATCAGGCCATGCTCGCGACCCGTTTCGCCCTACAAACACGCAAGACCAGAGCCCGTGTCCGCATGTTGGAGTATCGCGGCAAAGTCAGCGCCTCCATGCTCTACGACAACCTGCCCATCATCGACTCCTTCCGCCTCATCGATCACGACACCCTGCTCGGCGCGATGGATTTCAAAGGCATGGCAAAACCTTTTATATTCAGGTTGCAGCGAGCTATATAAGTTTGCTACCTGTCAATTCTCATATAAATATTCGTTTACTGCTGAGCATAGAGCCGTTCTTCTTGAAGGTTATAATCCCTTGCGCCTTCAATACCAGATTTTTATCAAAAAAGCCCGTAAAACCCTTATCCTTTAGACACAGGGATACAAGGGCGCTCCTTTTTGAAGAGGAGGAGGGAGGTAAAGGAGATAGCGCTTGACAATCTCGTTTTTCTGCTCTGCTCTACTGTATGCATGAAGACAGAAGGTATGGGCAACACATCTATTGTGTATAATTGTCACTACCATGTGATGTGGTGCCCAAAGTATCGCCGCAAGGCGTTGGTTGATGGGATTGATGAACGCCGCAAGGTGCTGGTGCTCATTCAAGAAACCGTTGAACGGCGGGGACAAGAATTCGTACAAGTGGAGATTATGCCCGCCTGTGGAGGTGTGGGAAGACGCAAGCGAGTGAAAGCTCCTCGTGCACATGCCGGTGAAGCAGGAACGCTCTCTCGTGAGTGAGAGAATCTCCCGCCCTTCAGGCGTGGGGAGTCGTCAACGGCTGTTCCTCATGAATAGCAGGAGAGGAGATTTCTTGTGCCTCTTCTTCTACCTGGGAAGTGTCTCCTTCTCCATTCTGATCTGTACGCAGGTTGAGATAGTCATTCCAGAGCGATTCACCGCGCGGGCTCATTAAGACGGTGAGTGTATCACCTGGTTTGATCAGGGTTCTTCCACGTGGGAACAACTGCTCACTCCCACGACTGATAGAAACGACGAGGCAGTCGGCTGGCAGCTTTGCATCACGCAGCAGACGATTGGCCAGAGGCATCCCAGGTTCCACCGTCGTCTCGATCATGACTGTGCCGTCGACCATCCCTTGCATCCGATGGGCCTTTTTGGTCGCCGTGGCACGATAGAGATTAACAATATTGGCAATAGAAAGGATGCCAATAGGAAAACGCTCAAGCGAGAGCGGCTCTGCCTCTAGAACGGGTGCCCAGTGGAGACGATAACTGGTTAATTGTTCAAGCGCATTATCTAAGGTCTCGTCTGCTTGGATGGTGGGCACCTCACGCCTCATGACCTCTCCAACTGTACGCCCTTCGCGCTGTTCCAAAGGAATATTTTGCACGTACTCCAGTTCCAGCACTCCTTGCAGGTTCCCCTGCTCATCTACAACAGGACCGCCTTTCTGTTCTGACTGACCAAGCAGTGAGAGGGCCGCTGCAATTGGTTGTGTGGGAGATAAACGGGCAAATAGCGGGCTCATAGCCTGTCGCACTGCAAGCGTGGATAAAAGCGGGAAGGAGAACTGAAGCCGATGGGCTGGCGAATCAGCACGTGTGCGAACCTGGCTGCTATAGATGCTATTCTGGCCCACCAGTACATACGAGATACTCACCGCGATCATGGCAGGGGCGAGCAACGAAAGGTTGCCGGTCATCTCAGCAACCATCAGCATCACGGCCAGCGGTGCGTGTGCAATACCGCCAAAGAGTGCCATCATTCCAACAATCACAAAAGGGGCCGGTGTGGCGGGCACACCAGGGAGCACATGATAGCAGAGCCGCCAGACGACCGCCCCAACCATCCCGCCGATCACCATCCCAGGCCCAAAGATGCCTCCTGAACCACCAGAACCAATAGAGAGTCCGGTGGTTACAATCTTGGCAAAGGGTAGCAACAGGATCACCCACAGCGGCAACGCAAGCAGACCAGGCCCCATACTTACCTGCACCCAACCATAACCCATGCCTAGAGCCTGTGGAATCACCAGACCGATCAAGCCAACCAATAAACCACCAATGCCAGGCTTGAGCCAGTTTGGCAGATGAATACCATGAAAGATATGGGTGATGCCATAAAATCCGCGTGCATAGAGCAACCCAATTCCACCACAGAGGACGCCCAGGACCACATAATAGAGCAATTGCACAGGGGACGTAAAGGCCAGATTCGCAGGCGTAGCGAAAATGGGGCTCCATCCCGACCACGCGCCGAAGATACTATAGCCGACAATCGAGGCAATCAACGCAGGAATCAGCGCCTCCACCTCAAGATCATCCTTATAGAGGATCTCAGCCGCGAGAATAGCTCCACCCAGAGGGGCACGAAAGATAGCACCAATACCAGCCCCCATCCCGGTCGCAATTGCGATACGACGATCGCTGGCATCTAGATGAAGGACGTTAGCAAGGATAGAACCAAAGCCTGCGCTAATCTGAGCAGCAGGACCCTCACGTCCCGCTGAGCCGCCCGTGCCAATCGTGATTGCAGAGGCCACCAACTTGATAAGCGGAATGCGTGCGCGGATCGATTTTCCCTCGTGGAATGCGCTAATAGCGGCATCTGTTCCATGCCCCTCAGCTTCTGGAGCCAGGCTAAACACAATAATTCCGGCGACAAGCCCACCAGCTGCCGTGACGATAGGGAGCAACCAGGGACGGACTGAGTTCCAGAATGGCATGACGCCAGCCGTTCCTTCTCCAGCCGGATCGGGTGGCACATAGCCAACCAGCCCATTCAAGAACCAGTGGTTCGCCAGGTGAATCGCGGCATAAAAAGCGATTGCTCCAACGCCGGCCACAATTCCAATCAGCGCGCCCATCAGAAACCACTTGAGCAGATAACGCGGATTCTCAATACTGCTCTTGATACGCTGAAGCGGAACAAGGCTTCGGATAGAAAAGGATGCTTTCATCAGTCATTGAACTCCTTCTGACTACATATTCATATATCATATGAGTGGGCAGTCATTCAAATACAAATATCAGAAACTCACTATGCTCTATTTTCATAAAAGGTAGGTTATAGACAAGGTACGACCGCATGAGAAGATGATCTTAGCTGCCAAAGAGCAGCACACTTTCCTTCTTCTATCATCAAAAAAACAAGAAATAGCTACATTAACCTACATTCTATAAGCATTAAAAAGATCAGACAGGCTCATTCAAAAATTGTTACGATGACACATCGAATCATTTCCATCTCTCTTAGTATACAATATTATTGGGTAATCGGTCAACTTAAATAGTCATAGGGGCTCACAGCTATCACATAGCGTATAAGTTTGTGTCTATAAAACAGTGATAGAGACGAGTGTTGCTTTACAAGATTCTATAGAAAGACACAGGAGTGGTGATGAATCAAGAGATGTTTCGTCTCTATGTCTACCGCAACCGACCGGCGTGTTAACCGTGGCGTTGTCGGACTGGCAAACGGCTTCACGATTACCTTGACTGGTTTGTTTACCAGCCCATTGACCGGCGGAAGTTTGAATCCTGCGCGCAGTCTAGCCCCGGCATTATTGGCGGAAGGACCAGCCCTGGCCAGTGCCTGGATCTACTGCATTGGCCCTCTCGCTGGCTCTTTACTCGGTGCTCTCGTCTATGAAATGCTTCGCGGCGCAGAAGTACATGCACAAGAAATCCTGAAGGCATCTTCAAGGCAATCAAGCGTATAGCGACCTCGAACCTGCTATGTTCTCTTCTGTTCCCACCATCGCGCAAAAACAGAGCATCTTGAATGCATATTCCCTACTGCACTGTAATAGTCAGATTCATTCTCTGGTGAACTGTACAATAGATATGATAGGGGTTCTTAATCAATAGCGCGGGAGAACCTTTTTAACTGATAAATGACAAGAGGAAACCATGAGCATCTTCATCGTCAGAAGAACGTCACATTAATAGCTCTCCGAATCAATACCATGAAGAATGATGTGAGCAACGGTACGTGCTTGCAAGGCAATTTGAGCTTCAGATTGTCCCAGAACGCGTGCGGAAAGCACATAGGACTCAGTTAACGAGAGAATCATTAACGCAACAGTCTCGATATTCTTTAGAGAATGGATCTCACCACGAGCCTGGCTTTCCTCCACCAAAAGCGCGATAACCGCAAGGTAATCCCGTAGGAGCTTGGTTGCTTCATCTTTGAAGGCACGGTTCACACCATAGAGAGCGCTCATATAAACATGGAAACTATCACTATCTTCCTCAGCCAGATGGGCGAAGGCGCGAAACATGCGTTCTAGGCGTTGCTGGAGCGAACCTTCCACAGCGAGAGCGGAGCGTATAGAAGCGAGCTGTGTTTGAGCGATGAAGCGCAACATCGCAATGAAGAGTTCGCGTTTATTTTCAAAGTAGAGATAAATCGTTCCTTTCCCTATCCCTGCCTGCTCTGCAATCGTATTGATATTCGCCTGATCAAAGCCCAGGCGTGCGAATTCATTCGCCGCTTCGCGAATCACACGACGACGTGTCGCTTCGCGCATCTGCTCATCGACAATCTTAGGCACAAAACCCCCTTCATATCAGTGCAAGAAACAAACCGGAAACAGCTCTTTCTCACTTTCTATTAATGGGCTTACGGTCAACTTAGTTCATCGAGTATACCTCTTCCAGAGCTTACTGTCAAGAAAGATCACAGAGAATTTTTTACTTGAAGTAGTTAAAAAGAATGCTTCATTCCCACTCTTCGCCGTCATCACCTCGCAACCTTCTTGTCTCAGTCCACGTACGAGAACGCAGGCAATTTCCAGTTCATCTTCTACAGTTAATATACATTTCATACTTCTCCCCCTTGGAAGAGCTTGCATGCTCCGATAACCAATCACGGACAATAATATAGTAGAGTAAATATTCTTTTTGTTATGACTGTCCAACCAGTCATATTAAAACTATACAAAAAGAAGTGTAAAATAGCAAGCTCAGCATGTCCGGAAATGGGAGAGGCGAGAAGCTACCTTCTCGCTTCATTCTCTATAGAGACATATCAATCAAAGGGAAGGAAACGTATTTCTTTATCTCTTCATCCCCATTGCACAAACATTTACACTCATCCCTACTTGATTCATGTAGGAAATTTTAAAAGGTTTCATATCTGGTGAGAAAAACAGAGAATGAGATGCATTCTCAAGCGAGGTGGTATGAAGATGTCCTTCTTTCTATCCTTTATCGTTTGACATCTATCGGTATGGTCACTCCAGATCCACTCGGACCAGCAAGATGGGTGGCAAACTGCACTGTAGTTTCTGGTGCTGAAAGTGGGAACGTACAGCTGAAACTCTTTGTAGCCCTTGGTGGCAGCTTCGTCTGGTCAATCATATAACTGATACATTAATATCACGATGGTAAAACAAACTTTTTATAAGGAGTTACTCTTTGAAGCGTTCTTGTAATCGATGCTGGTTAGAAAGGGTGAGCACGACCAACTCCTCGTAGCACTGGAGCAGGTTGTTCACAGGCGATGGGGATGCCTCGATTACCAAGTGCCTGATGGCCAGGTCGGAAAGGTAGTGTTGGCGTAATTGCTCGTTTGGGGGAGAGGAAAGGGAAGAAGCACGAGGCGTTTGGATCACCTCAAATTGACGAATGCAGAAAGCAACGACGGCGTGGATGAGCGCTTCTTTGGTGGGAAAGTAATAGAGTAACGTCGCGTGATTGAGTCCAATACGAGAAGCGACCTCGCGGATGCGCAATCCTGCCATCCCCTTCTCGGCAAGCAGTTGATAAGCCGATTGCACCAGGCGCAAGCGTTGTTCGTCAGTCGAAGCTGTTTGTGGAGCAAAGCGGCGATTAGTGCGATGTGATGCGTTCATAGGAGTCTGTCACCTCAAACAATGGAATGACCTTTCTCGCATTGTAGCGTTTTTGACGTGGCGTCAACCAGGTGGTTAAAAACCCTGCAAAAAAGAGACAGACTTATTTCCAAAGATAAGCTCAGCAAGAAAAGATTACCGTTCAGCAAAAAACTATGTCGGTAATCTTTCCTTGCTGAGCTTTTTTTCTAGTCGCTGATCATTTCTATCCTTCTTTATTCCTTGATGCATAGTGACACACGATTGAGGGGAAAAAGCAGGGCATCACTGTCCGAAAATCATTTGTAGAGTGTCAGAGAAGTCAACCGCATCGCGTGTGAGCGTTGTCGCCGATAAACCTGGACTGTCTGCGGCTACGGCAGCCAGTTCCACACCCGGAATAGCAGCACTGCCTTCACCAAGTACGTAGGCACCAACGATAGGTCCAAAGACAAGTGCGCCAGAGGTAATAAGGACTGCTCCACCAAGAACACCCAGAACGCCGCCGAGTATTTTTGCCCATTTTTGATTACTTTCAACGTTTGTCAGGACACTTCCTCCTAACGCAACGACAACCCCTGCTGCCAGTAACGCACACCCCACTACAACCGCCGTTGCTACTTGAGGATGAATGGTGGAAGCGGTGTGGATGGCTTGGGGGGATGCTGAATAGTCAATGATGTTTTGAACATGGCGCCATTGCTGGTATGTCGCATCATTGAAGAACGTTGCCTATGCACACAACACACAGAAGTATGATGTATGCTCATCATAAGGTAAGCAGGACAGTATAAAGAAAAGAGATCATCTGGAAGAAAGCCCCTCTGATAGAGGTTCATGGTGATCTCCTTTCCAGATGTTCGTGCTATACTGTAACAATACAGGAGCGTTGGACGGGAAACAAGACCATTTCTAGTCCATTGTTCTGCCACCTTGTTTCAGGAGAAAAGGCCATTATGAGGGAACAAGAGAGACGTTTAGGCAGAGACGTGAGAAGCAGCGTGAATACACCTCTGCTGGCACCTCAAAGGAGAAGGCCAAAGGTCAGACTGCGTCAGGAGCGCGAGCAACGGGGATGGTCACAGGCTCACGTGGCGCGGCACGTAGGAACAGACGCACGAACGGTTGGCCGCTGGGAGCGCGGAGCCACCTCGCCATCTCCCCATTTTCGGACACGCCTGTGTGAACTCTTTCAGTCTGATGCCTCCACGCTCGGTCTCCTGCACGCTGATGACGAGCAACTCCCTCACGAAGGAGCGTCTTCTCCCTCTCTGCCTCTTGAGGACCCCTTCCTCCCGCGTTTGCTGTTGCCTCACGATCACCTTGTTGGGCGCGAGACACTGATCCAAGAGGTCCTCTATCGCCTCCAACAGAGAGGCATGTGTACACTGCAAGGCTTACCTGGTGTGGGAAAAACAACACTCGCGCACGCATTGGCACACCATCCTGAAATCCCTCACCTGTTTCCCGACGGCGTTCTCTGGATCAGCCCTGGCCCCACCCCTGATCTTCCACAGGTGTTTGCTCACTGGGGAGCACTCCTGGGGGTACCGGAGGCAGTGCGGACCAAAGAGCATCCCGTCGAGCAATGGTCATTCCTCCTGCGAGAGCGTCTCAGGCATCGTCGTGTCCTGCTCATCGTGGATGATGCCTGGACGCTTGAAACCTCCCTTCCTCTCCTCATCGGTGGCTCTGGCTGTGGGCATCTGCTTACGACCCGTTTTCCTGCCCTTGCCCTCAGTCTGTCCGTGGAGCCACCGATCCATGTGCCTGAACTCACAAAGGATCAGAGCTTTCACTTGCTCACAACCCTGGTTCCAGCTCTTCTTGAGGGAGAACACGAAGAGGTCTCTCCCCTGCTTGAACGCACCGGAGGACTCCCACTCGCCCTGATGCTGTTGGGGAAGTATCTGCGCTCCCACGCCTACAGTGGACAGCAACGCCGCCTCCTCCAGGCGCTCAGGAGCCTGTCTGAGGACCAGGCGCAATGGTCCCTCTCGATGCCGTTCTCGCCCAGCGCGCCTCCCAACCCAGCAACGCATCCCTCAGCCTGGTCATTGGAGACTGTGATTGGAAACAGTGATGTTCACCTTCCGCCTGAAGCGCAACAGGCGTTTCGAGCCCTTTCCGTCTTGCCTGCCAAGCCCCATCGTTTCTCTGAAGCGGCGGCTCTTGCCGTCATGGGGCAAGACGCATCTGTCCTGGACCTGCTCTCTGACGCTGGATTGGTGGAAAGTGCGGGTTCTGGCTGGTATGTAATGCATCAGACGATTGTCTCGTATGGACGAAAACATCTGCACGACCTCTCACCCTGGACCCGTCTGGTGCAGTATGCCCTTCACCTCAGTGAGACAGCGAGGGAAGACCACGAGGCACTTGAACAAGAACATACGACGTTGCTCTCGGCGCTTGATGCGACGACGACGCAAGGATGGGGAGAACAGCAGGTCGTGTTGACGAAGCAGTTGTGCCGCTTCTGGATTATGCAAGGCCATCATGTCCTGGCACGTCAACGATTGATGTCTGCGTTGGTGCTGACCCAACAACTTGGAGATCGCTCCACCGAAGGCTGGATACGCCATAAGCTGGGCATTCTGCTGGACCTGCAAAGCCATACGCACGAGGCACAACGCCTCTTCGAGGATGGACTTAGCCTCATTCGCTCGCTCCAGGAGCCTGATCGACATTTAGAAGGTGCCTTCCTCAATAGTCTGGGGGTTGTTTTGGTCAAACAGGGCAAGTTGCGTCAAGCGGAGGATGCCTACAACGCAGCACTCCAGGTGGCGTACACACTGGAGAGATCGGACGAAATCAGCATGTCGCTTGGCAATGTTGGTGCCGTTGCCCTCTATCGAGGACAGGTGGACAGGGCAAGAGATGCCTTCTTAGAAGGGCTTGCGCGTGTGTCTGAACACAATGCTCCCCAGCGAGCACAGGTATGGATTCATCTGGGAAGTCTTGCGACGTTCCTGGGTCAGTATGAAGAGGCTCTGACCTGCTATCACCAGGCACACGCACAGGCAGGTGGACCCATGATGCAGTGCCAAATCTCTCTGGGGATGGGCACTGTGGCGTATCGGCAAAGCATGTATGAAGAGGCGGAGAGCTGGTTAGAGCAGGGACACGCACTTGCTTGTGAGGGGGTCCTGGAAGAGTTGCGGATGGAAGCACTCGCGAGTCGTGCCGAACTCGCTCTTGCGCGAGGAGAGCTTGAACAGGCAGAAGCGCTGGTCGAGCAGGCCCTCATGCTTGCTCAAGACCTGGGATATGGGTTAGGAACAGCGCTGATTCAGACGCAGATGGGCTGGGTGCGCCTGGCTCAAGGGCGAGTTGAGCATGCGAACCGTTGCTTTGCATCGGCACTCACGTTCATCGCTGGAGAAGGAGCGGCACTGGAAGCAGAGATCGTCTACGGGCAAGCTCACGTTGCGGTAGCACAGCAGCAATGGTCGGAGGCCAAACGGCTGGGTGAGAAAGCGATACAGCACTTTGTCTCTCTGTCGCACTGGAAAATACCAATGGTGCGGGTGTGGAGAGAGCAATTGGTGCGACACATGGAGGAGGAACCTCCACATGATGCACCACTCCCAAACGTGATACATCATGTGGAGGGTGAGAGTCCCACGCCAAAGAGACAAGAACTAGAGAAGCATATCTGTCCATCCTGTACTCGGAGCGATGCGGTCATCAAACGAGGAAAGACCCGTGCAGGGACCCAGCGCTTCTTCTGCACGTGCTGCAACCAGTCGTTCGTCCTCACGCGAGTTCTGCCGACGAATGGAGAACGCAAAGAGCGAGTGTGTCAGCTCGCAAAAGCCGGATGGAGTCACCGTGCAATAGCACAACAGGTAGGAATCCATTATACGACGGTGAGTCGCTGGTTGGGAAGCATAGATATCACCACACTCAGCGGTGGAGCTATGTAAGGTGCTGCAAACGCTAGGCATATGGACGAGCCGGAATTAATCTGCTCAGGCACCGCATTTTGGCTCGTTCTGCATAAGTTTCACCCAGGAGATGACGGAGAACCGATTTTCTAGGATCATTATATGTGGACCAGACTTGGCATAAAGTTGGCTCCTATTTGGTCTATCCTCAATTGCGGTTTGGATGGTACTCTCTGCCTAAGAGCGTGAGTCATAGTTGCTTGTTGGTAGCAGCCACACAAGTATGCTATCTGAAATATCGCTTGTTTACATGATGTTCTACTAGAACTGGATAGGCTCGTGATAGTTGTAACAGTAGAGCAGAACTACGTGAGTTCTTTCCTAATTCAAAATGTGTTTGTTCTGAGAAAGGATATGATGATGCCAGTTTGTACGCAAATGCAGTTTCCTAAACGTCAGCTCTTCTTGTTGCTAGCTGTGTTTCTCATGCTCTGCGGCCTCTTCTCCTCAATGCTTTTGACTCCACACCGTGCACATGCCGCAGATCATGGCATGTATGTGGAGATGGGAGTGCGCAACATTCCAGGAGTCGCTGATGCGAGGATTTTCATAGATGAGCTTAATAATGAGGCCAACGCACAATTTTATGACGCAAACGATCATCTAGTCGATGAGGAGGAAATTCCTTATAACAATCCTCGCGCTGTCTTACCAGCAGCAAATCCCGGCCCGGATATCTTCAATCAACATATTGCAGCACGTTATCAGGCTTTCATCCATATGGAACGTGCGGGATTTATCGAAGCCAACATCCCAGGACAATATCTTTACCATCTACAAATACGCGATAACGGTCATCTTCGGCAAATCACAACTCGTCGATGGAATGGTGATACTGATCTGAACAATTTGCTCGGCCAATATGTGAATCAGGCATATGCCTTACAGAGCACAGGGAACACGCTCATAAATTACCGTTTTGGTACCCCCTTTGCAACCGCTGGGATTGCTGTATTAGCAGTAACAATTACACACATTTTTCCAGTAGCCTCTTTCAATCCTTTTGCTCTTACTATGGCTATTGCTGGGGCTTTGCTCTTTGTGGCAGCTAGTGGTGCTTTAACATACTTAGACACATTGCAAACATTTAATGCTCAATATGCACAACTGGTGGATACATTTAGACAGATTGAAATGCATTTGGGATTAGCAGTTGATCGAGTTGTACCAAACCCCCAGTTCGTTAATCCTAACGAGGAACCTATATAGAGGCAAAGAGGAATGCTGAATTCCTTCCTCTCTTTTGCATGAGCTTCACCCTGTTTGGGAGACGATACTGCCCAAACAGGGTGAAGCTCATAGGCAACTCGCGTGCTATAGAATGATCTAGAAAAGTGAGAGGGTGTAGATAAAGTCATCACAATATGTCTTATGCGAAGCGCGCGAGCATGAGGCGAATCATGGCTGTATAGATCCAGCACTCCTCACTTTCTGGCAGATATTCGTAGTCCTTCCTGAGTCGACGTGAGCGACCAAGCCAAGCGAAGGTGCGTTCGACCACCCAGTGCCTGGGCAACAAGACGAAGCCTCGCTTCGCTTCTGGCAGCTTGACAACTTCCAACTAGATACCTTGTTCCTTCCCGGCTTGGGCAGCAGCATCACCCGTGTAGCCCTGATTGACAAACGCCAGTTCCACCGACGATCCAGTGATGTCCTACACCGCCTGGATCAAGTCGCCGACCTGAGCACGATCTTGTTCATTGGCTGGAGTCACCATGCCTTGCCAGCAGATTCCCCAACGTATCTACAGCGGCATGCACTTTGCTCCCTCTGCGGCGCTTGGCTCCATCATAGCCAGCCTGAGCACTGCTTTCCGGAGTCGACTGCAGGGTCCGGCTGTCCAAAATAGCTGTCAAAGGTTGTCGCTTGCGTTCTTGTGCTTATCGTAAGAGCAAACGCAGATCGTCCACCAGCGCCGTGAAGCAGTCAGCCGCGATCGGGCGCTTGGTTTGTTGATAGACGACCCACCAAGGCGGCAATTCATGTGGCATCATGCGGAAGGCACGCGCCTGCTCGCACGATCGGGCGCAAGCCATTGAACACGTCGCGGAAGCTATAGGTACGTTGTCCTGCAAGATCGCGGCAATAACGTCAAGTAGGGGGCGACAAATGACTATTCGTCGTCGCTTACATCGCTCGGGTAGGAGGTTCGTAAAGGTTTCATCCTTTTATTTTACCACTGACTCAAGCTCGAATCACTAACACACTCTAGGAGGCTTGCTGCTTGAGTACGGCTGTAGTACTATGCAAAAAAGATATGAAGATGGGGCTATTTGCCTCTTGTGGCTCTACTAGCTCTTTTCCACTGCTTGCTTGCTAATCCATTTAGTTATCGTATTTATACCTTGTAAATGTCACTTTATGCAAAACTCTCTCTTTCTTTCTGGTGCAATCGTGGCATGAAGGTTCAAAGACAGGTTCTTCCTCCATGTAGCCAGCGGCTTGTAGCCGAAATAGACGTGCATAGATACCATTATGCCGCACCAACTGCTGATGCGATCCATCTTCGACGACTTGACCTTGATCAATCACCAGAATACGATCAGCTTTTCGCACTGTGGAGAAACGATGCGCAATCAGCAGCGTCGTCGCGCCTGCCGTGATCCGCTGCATGCGTTCAAAGATTTCCGTCTCTGCATCAGCATCCAATGATGCCGTTGGTTCATCAAGGACAACGATCGCAGCACGGCACATAAATGCGCGGGCAAGAGCCATTTTTTGCCATTGACCTCCCGAGAGCTGTTCTCCTTTGGCAAACATACGTCCTAGCATCGTCTCATACTGCTCCGGAAGCGACGCGATCATCGGGGCCACACCACTTTCCCTTGCCGCCTGGACGATCCGCTCGGCCTGTTCACTCTCCTCAATATCCCCAAAGCCGATATTTTCGCGCACAGTCATTTCATACTGCACAAAATCCTGGAAAATAGCGCTGATATGCCGACGCAGGTCATTCAGGTCGTAGTCTTCCAGCGGCACATCATCAATCAAAATACGCCCAGCTGTAGGTTCATAGAGGCGCGAGAGCAGTTTCACCAGTGTTGTTTTCCCCGCGCCATTATGACCGACAAGCGCAATACACTCGCCAGCGCGTAAAAAAAGGTTGAGATCATGCAGGACTTCTGTCGTTGTTCCCGGATAGCAGAAACTAACACTACAAAATTCGATACCTTTGTTGAGTCGCGCTGGCATTCTACAGGTACCACTCTTCATCGTGCTTGTAGGCATGTCCAGAAATTCAAACAAATTGTTTACAAAAAGGTTACTCTGATAGAGCTGGGCAATACTTCCCAGAAGGGTAGCTACGCTGCTTTGCACGATGCTGATCGCTTGCAGATACGCCGCTAAAAAGCCAAGCTGCCCCACGCTCAGGGTGAACACGATGGCAGAAAGCTGAGCACCTAGCGCTACCGCAGTGGTAAGAAGCGTAAACGGAATGGAAATAAGTGATTGTTGACGTGCGATGCGGCTATCTACTGTGTAGAAATCCCGATAGAGGTCTCTATAGCGCTTGATAAAATAGTTTCCCAGGCGAAACAAACGGATCTCTTTGACTGAGTAGGCGTGCGTAACCAAAAATTGAAAGTAGGCGAGCCGTCGGCGTAGTGGTGCACGCTCGCGCTCGATGATGTAACCACGGCGTCCATAAAAGAGGCGCGACCCTACTGACGGTAACGGTGCCAGGAGAATCAAGAGTCCCAGCCACCAGTTCCAGGCCATAAGCACCCCCACCACTGAAATAAGGGTCACCACCTGTGAACCGAGCATGGTCATCTGCGAAAAAATTTGGTAGGGCCTTGATCCACTTTCACTACTGGCACGTTGCAGCATATCATACGCTTCATCATCCTCGTAATACTGCACATCCAGACTGGCCGCTTTCTCCATTACCGCAATGCTGATGCTATTCGTCAGACGGAGCATCAACAAGGTTTGTATCTGCTGACTCGCAGTGCCCAGGAGTGAACCACCCAACGCAAGTGCGCCTTGCAAGACCCCAAAGAACAGGGTAGTAGTGATGAACGCCTGAGGATGACCAGCATGAATCGCGAGCACGGCTGTTTGAATGATGGAACTGGTGAGCTGGATTTGCACTGAAGGCACAAGACCGGTGAGGACCATGAGCAAGAGCAAAAGCATGACGAACCACGGTTGTGTCTTCCAGATCACGATAAGCACACGTCTCCAGGCTGAAGTCACCAGGACTACGTGTTGAAGTCCACCTCTCAGCATAACGTACGCATCCTTTCCAATATTCTCCTACTCCTGCATTTGGGCATGAACTTGCTCTGGCTGCCGCTCTAATGCATCAAGTGTATGCCTCCAAAACGCGTAGATCTTGTTCTCTCTCACGCGATCAATACCGAGCAATCGATTGAGATGCATATGAGCGAGGCTTCCCCACAGGGACTGTTCTGATACCCACAATGTCCCTGCGTCAGCAAGCTGGCGCACCTGTTGACCCAAATCGTACAAATAGGGCGTTTGCGGATGCAGCAGTTCGAGTAAGAGAGCCCGCTGCGCTGCAAGCTCGGTATCAAGTGGACCCTGTGCACAGAGGAGCGAACTGTACCGTTTTCGTTCAGGACGGTACTCCTGCCTGAAGGCATACTTCTCACTGACGTTCTGCGTCCATGTAAGGCACTGGTGACGGTCACATCCCCACGATGTGAAGAGATGGTCCAGCGTAAAGACTGCTACGAGCACCGCATCAAGGGTGATGCGATGGGCATATTGGTTCGCCAAGAGCGTGCAGATACTCGTGCTATCCACGGTAAACACCTGCTCCAACAGATCCATCGCCTCCGGTCCACCGTAGCGTTCAACTTCACGCTCGTAGGTATCGAGCACGACGCGTTGGACCTGACCTCTGCGGGCCAATTGCGCGCTCCAGGGCAAAACGATCGAGTGGATCGCTGTGATATGCTTACCCTCTTTCGCATGAAAACGCAGGCGCAGATGCGGCTCTGGGTCAGCATAGCGAATGAAGAACCAGCGATCTAGCAGTTCGTGTTCTTGCAGTACATGCACCAGTTCACGTAGAGGGCCAGCCAGGAGTTCCTCATGCTGGCCCGGTGACGTGTACAGTTTCAGATAGACCCACTCCTCTCCTGGAAAACGCTTTCGCTCCTGTAAGGTGATCAGTCGTTGAGGCACAGTGAACGCCTGTTCCCGTTTTGGAGTCCTGTCCGCAACATCATAGGCATCGGCACGCAGCATTGGCACGACCAGTTCTGAGAAGTAGGCTCGCTCTTGCTCGTCGCGCAGCCACAGATGTTCAAAATCCGGGAGAAGTTCCTCCAGGGTGAGCTGCGTCTGCTCGTTGAGCTTTTTCAGGGCATCACGCAATTGTGCCGCCATGAGTGGATTGTCCAGATCCAACAGGAGGCGATTATCCATCTCTGTCAGGTAGACGTAGCGCGGAACCTGCCACTGCGCACGAAAGTCGCGCAACCCGCGGAGCCAGCGCATCTGTGCTGATCCCTCACCTGTGGGTACAATCGTGCTAGATTGAAGCTGCCAACGTGCAGGACTCAGCACCAGGGTCGCCTGTGGACCAGCCTTCATCATCAGACGTGGCAGGAAGGGGGCAGAGGCAAGACTTCCCCAATCGAACGGGCTCAAAGCAGGCAAGCCATCGTTGGCGATTTCCATCAAGAAGCGGCAGGCATTGGGGGCAAGCGACGTATTGAGCATGTGGCTCTGACAAACCCGTACCTGTTTGCCTAGCCGTAAAGATCGTACATAAAAGCGTCCATGCTGCACACCAACCACCAGATCGGCAAGCGTGAGCACACGCTCTGGTGGAACCGCAGGCGTGACGCCGATAGCGATCTCGTACGTGCGGAGCGCTGGGTGGGTCGCGACATTTGCCAGGCGGGCCTGCCAGGGCTGGTAACTCAGTTCGGCAAAAATGATGTTAGGTGTCAATGCTTCTTCGCGCGCAACCATCTCACGTAACGCTTGCATCCCCCGCTCTCCCAGCAGGTCGAAAAACCGTCCAAAGGTGCGCCCCGCACTAGGCGAGCCGCAACTGCTTCCCAGGACGGCAGTCCACTCCCCCCGATCGAGAGCCGAGCGGGATTCGGCATGAACCTGGAGATAAATCTCCAGCGAAAGAGGAGCCTCCTCCAACCGAGGCGACCAGCGTTCCAGTTCGTGCTGGATCTCCTCCGTCAGTTCTACCTCTCTACACTGCCCAGTGAGTGCCGAACTCAAGAGCCGCAGTAGTACTCGGTCGCGCGAGCCAGCCTCCCGAGGTGGGAGCATAGAGGGCCGGTGGTAGGTACGCGTGGGGCGCTGGTAGCCAGATGGAGCATCCAGGCCGTTTTCCGGGCTGAGTAGATCGAGCAGAGGGACCTCAGCCTGCTCCCCATAGGTGTCGAGAAAAAGCAGGCGATACTCCTGGAGGTGACGCGGACCGGTGGGCGAAGGCGTCTGACGCAGCAGAAATGTGGCAACTTGCGCGGCGGCCTGACCAATAGTGCGGTGCAGCAGCGGTGTTTTTACTTGTAACGCGCTATCCACCTGGAGCGGGAGTGCATTCGCATCCTCTTGCGGAACATCCTCATCGTTGGCTGCAACAAGCTGCTTTTGCTGCTGAGCCAGTATCGAAACTATACCAACATGTGCACCTAATCCGGCACGATCCAGAGCGGTGGCCTCGGACAGAATGCCAGTGAAGCGCTCCTTGACATCCTCAACGCCTCGCACAGTTTGCAGGAGATTGCGTATATACCAGCCGGGGCGTGCGTCAGTCAGCGGCGGATGCAGTGAGCTGATCAAAAAACCGTGCTCCCAGAGTTGCCTGAGCACGCGATCCACTTGTTGAGGAGTCGCATACGGAAACGCCCGTTGGATGCCAGTTTGCAGGTCAGCATACACAATAAACTCCTGCGCCAGCTCAAAAACCTTGCGCACGACTGCGGTTGCGCGCAACGAGATAGCACGGTTGTCCTGCTGCCCATAGGTATCGGCAAAGGGCAGCAGTGCACGTTCACCACTGAGATAGGCTGTTTGATTGAGCCTGACCGCAAGCTGACTAACCACGGCAGGATCCGTTTCCAGGTGCCGTAACAGTTTGAGCAGCCAGTGCATATCCGGGCGGGCGCGTAAACCTGCGAGAGCGGTCTGACCCAGGCAGAGCTCCGTATGGTCCGCAAAGTATCCCCATCCTACCCCGGCAAACACACCAAAAGGAGTGGGGCGGGTACTCATACGTATCAGGTAGCGCAGCAGGCCCGCAGAGACACGCGCCTTTCGTGCTTCTTTCTCTTCACCCTGTTCTACCCGCTCCAGTCCCTCCAGGAGCGACGGGCTCGCCAGCACCAGTGCCAGTCTTACGTCTGGCCGCACAGCCAGATCCAGGAGCACACCTGCACATGCTTGTTCTGCTTTTTGTCGTGCTTCATCCGTCTCTATTTGCCCATGTGTCAGGCCCGCGTTGCTCATCTGTGCAAATATCTGTGCTGGCAATGCCGGGGAACGCAGCATATAGACATCTGCTGGATGGTAGAGTGGTTCCCCCTGCCACGTCTGCGACCGCTTTTGCTCAGTCATAGTTCCTCTTTCTCAACTGCAAGGAATGTTTCTATTCTTCAGGTTACAACACGCGTTTCACGCAATAGCTAGCGCTCGATCCCAGTTTGGCGCAACATCAGTAGCCGCTGCCAGCAGGACCATCACGACTCCGGGAGCGCCTGTGAGCCAGCCAGGTTGGTCGAGTGGAATTCCCTGATCGATGTCACGAAAACCCAGTGGGAAGGACGCATCGAAGGTTGCCAGAATCTGCTCGGTCAAGATGGGAATGTGTGCCCTGACCAATTCACTTTCGCATTCGTGGGCAAAACGCAGGCAAATGTGCAACAGACCAGCCATTCCATGGCAGAGCGTCGGTGCGGGGGTAGAGCGTCGCGGAATTGGCTTGCGTAGTGTTGCTTCAATAGCCTCGATCCCTTTCCTACATAGCTCTTCGTCCTGCAAGGCACAGCCAGCCAGCCAGAGGCTGCGCGCTATACCCGGAGCGCCATAGCACCAGCCAGAGCGTGTGGGAGAGAGCAGTTGCCAATCCTGGGCGCTTTTCGCCTTCTCAAGCGGAATGCTATCGGGCCAATCAACACCCCATTCCTGTTCAAGACGGTGCTCCATAACCCACTCGGCCAGGTATGCAATGGTCTCGCGCAAGCCTGGATAGCGGTATCCTGCCAGCCACGTCAGCGAGAGCGCCGCGAGCGGGCCAGGAATACCGTGGGCGAGTCCACAGTTGAAATTTCCGCGCGGGGAAACGTGTCGATGTTGCTCATTGGGCAATAGGTCAGGCGGAATATACCAGCGCTCTTGCCCAAGAAGTTGTCCCGGTTCTCCTAGCCAGAGCAGATAATCCAGCAAGTGAGCAATCGCATGGTGAATGTTTGCCCCTGTCTGACCAATCGAGACAAGATAGGCCAGGACGCCCGCCGCACCTGATATGATATCGAAATCGCTGGATGCAACACCTCCAGCGGTTTCAGGTCGCCGCCATGGGTAGGTAAGGATCTGCTCGCACAATCCCTCGTGCAGATGGGCCAATGTTTTCTGATAACGTCTTCCCCCCTGGCTGGCTTGCGAGAGGATCAACGCTAACCCCGCAGTACCATTGAAGGGTGAGGGGAAAAGCAGCGCTGCCTGCTGAGTGCTATCGGCAACACTACGCAAATACTGCTGCGCCGAGTCATCAAAACCCTGACTGGGCAGACAGGCATCGAGGTAGCAGTACATCAGGGCCAATCCTGCATTGCCCCAAGCCAGATCAGTAGGTACGCGGGGCGAGGGAAAGAGTGCTTTGCTGTTGGCGATCGCGGCAATGCCATCAACAACAGCGGGATCACGCATGCGTTGGGCGACAATGCAGGCAGTCTCCCGCGCCTGCGCGCTCAAACATTTCTCCAACAATGGTTGCCAGGAGGTATGGGCACTCTGAACAGGATTTTCAAAAGACAAAAGATGAGGAGTCAGCAGCTCAGTTTCTTGCATCATTTTTTCCGTTCACAAAAATAAAAGAGAGAGTTATTGCGAAAAGGAGCGACATATTATTTTGATAGAAAGGCCAGCCGCAGCAGGGCGTTTCTGTTGGTGATGAGTACTCTCAT
>CAZZWK010000013.1:0-12199 GCA_964657925.1 uncultured Dictyobacter sp. | reverse complement strand
AAACGCTTCTGCCTTATGCTGTCTCAATCGAAGATCTAGCAGATTGCGACAGCATAACATAATACACTTAACATGTAATTGTACAATTAAATGTGGGGTTGCAACCCATTGTGCATGTATCGGTACAATTACAAGAATGACAGCTCGGACACGGAGTAGGACAACTCGCGTGGGTCGGTCCACATTGCCCCCCTGTCGCTGCTGGATCGAGCGTTGAAAGCGCTGTGACAGGTGAGACCCGAATATCGAGCTCAAACTCCTGCGCGAACTCGTACTCTTTATCCTTGGGTAGGGCTGTTGGGGGGGCGATCATTGGTGGCATACAAACTTCTCCTTATTCTACTGGCTGATTAAAAAGGGGTTAAACAAGCTTGAATAATGTTATCTCGCAAACATGTATGGAAAACCCATTGCATTGATCTATGGCGTTGGTATATACCATTCTGCATTTCCTACTACTGGTGCTAATTACAGAAACAAGTACCTGTAGTGAAACAGCCAAGCGAGCACATACATGAATCACTGCAATTACATGTATTACAAGAATGACAGCTTGGACATGGTGTAGGGCAGCTCGCATGGGTTGGCCCACATTGTCCTCCTGTTGCTGCTGGATCAAACACCAAAAGGGCTGTAGCAGGCGAGATACGAATATCGAGTTCAAACTCTTGCTCCAAATCTTGCTTCCTGGAAATGTCAAGGGTTGCGATCATAGGTGGCATAGAACTTTCCTCCTTTCAGTTAGATTGGAAAGCCGATCTGTATTGGGCCTCCTCTCCACACTTTTTGACTGCGACCTTTTTCCTATACAATAGGAAGCCTTATTGATCAACCTCTGCACTCAAGTATAGAATGAGAAATGTCGTAAAGGACTCGACATTTTGAGACTTTCGAATGAGTGCGACGAGACATAGGAAATGTTTCTCAAAGGAAAGCGAGCAGGTACAGTGATCGAGCATGAGTTTTCATCCTTTGGTGTACAGATCAAAACGTTTCGCAAACGCCACCATCTCACACAGCAACGGCTTGCTGAAGCCATCGGAGTCCATCGCAGTACACTCATCAATTGGGAACAAGGAAGTTTCCTCCCCACAAGTAAAACGATGGTCCTGGAACTGGCCCGTCACCTGAGTCTTGATAAGCAGGAAACCTGGCAATTCCTCGAAGCGAGTTTGACTGCGCTCACACCATACTGGATGGTCCCTTTACCGCGTAACCCATTTTTCACTGGGCGCGAGGAGGTTCTTGGGAGGTTACATACCCTGTTGTGCTCGAAGCAGAGGGCTGCCCTCACGCATACCTCAGCCCTCTGTGGGTTAGGTGGTGTTGGCAAAACACAAATTGCGTTGGAGTATGCTTACCGCCATGCCCTGGACTACAGCGCCGTTTTCTGGATTGGAGCCGAGACGCAAGAACAAATCGTTTCTAGCTTGCTCCAGATCGCCGAGACGCTCGCGCTGCCTGGACGAGATGATAAGGAGCAACGCGTGGTCGAGGCTGTCCAGCGCTGGCTCGCAACCCATAGCCAATGGTTGTTGATCTGGGATAACGTCGAAGATCTTGCTTTATTGAATCGCTTTGTGCCTCCCGTTCGTTCGGGAGCTATACTGCTCACCACGCGCTGTCAAACGCTGGGTACACTCGCACAGGGAGTGGACCTGTTGCCCATGAAGCGGGAAGAGGCACTCGTCTTTTTGGTGCGCCGCTCCAAAATGCTCCCTCCCGAAGCTTCTCTCACAGAACTCCAGCAGTTCGCCCAACAGATGCCTATTCACTATGCCTCGGCATCCGAACTGGTCGCCCTCCTGGGAGGGTTGCCGCTCGCTCTGGATCAAGCCGGTGCTTATCTGGAAGCAACTCGTTGTGGTCTGCCCGTCTACCTGGAGCTTTTCCACAGCAGAGGTGCGCTCCTGCTCCAACAGCGCGGAGAAGGGACATATGAGCACCCCGCCTCCGTCTCAGCCACCTTTGCCCTGGCAATTGCAGCGACGGTCCACCAGCATGCGGTGGTCGGAGATCTTTTGCGTGTGTGTGCACTCTTACAGCCAGATGCCATTCCTGAAGAGTTCTTTCGCCAGGGGGCAGACTCTCTAGGGGGGCCGCTCGCTGGTGTGTGCCAGGACGAACTGGAGTGGAATCGGGTGGTGGGGGTGGCGTGCTCATATTCCTTGCTCGCCAAGCAACCCGAAGGACACACGCTCTCCATTCATCGGCTGCTGCAAGCCGTGCTGCTGGATGCGATAACTGATTCAGAGCGGCAGATGTGGAAGAAACGAGTCATTGAGGCGCTTGGGTCCGTCTTCCCCGATGTGCTTCCTGTCACCGAGTACGCGGTCTGGAAGCAGTGTGAGCGACTCGTGCCACACGCACTGCTGTGTTTGCATAGAGGTGAAGTGGGCGAGGAATCGCTTGTGCTTGCTTCCCTGTCCTACAAAGTAGCCCAATATCTCTGTGCGCGTGGGCAATATGCACGTGCGGAATCCCTTTACCAACGCGCGTGCTCCATCTGGGAGAACTTGCTCGGAACGGAGCATCCCGCGGTCATTGCTTCGCTCAACTCCCTGGCTTTTCTCTATTATGAACAGGCGAAGTATACGCGCGCGGAGTCTCTCTTTCAACGAGCCTTGCACAGCGGAGAACAGGCGCTGGGTCCTGATCATTCCGAGGTCGCCACTTCGCTCACCGGCCTGGCGATGATCTATCAAACACATGACAACGATAGACAGGCAGTGGCCTACTACCAACGAGCCTTGCAGATCAGAGAGCAGACGTTGGGACCAGATCACCCCGAGGTCGCGCGTACGCTGGGCAGCCTGGCAAATCTTTTCTTGCGACAGGGCAAGTACGCACAGGCCGAAACGCTGCATCAACGCGCACTCACCATTCGGGAGCAGAAGTTGGGACCAAATCATCCTGAGGTCGCCACTTCGCTCAATAATCTGGCTGAACTTGCGCTCTGGCAGAGCAAGCACGCGCAGGCGGAGCCGCTGCTACAGCGTGCCTTATCCATTCGAGAGCAGGCTTTAGGCAGAGATCATCCCTATGTCGCGACCTCGCTCAATAATCTGGCTGATCTGTGCCGCGAGCAAGGCAATGATGCCGAAGCAGAGCCGTTGTATCAGCGTGCGCTCACCATCACGGAGAACAATCTGGGACCCGATCATCCCTACATCGCTACCTCGCTTAACAATCTCGCACATCTCTATCAGGATCAAGCCAGGTACAAGGAGGCCGAAGCACTTTATCAGCGTGCCTTAAGGATTATCGAACAGGGCATGGGTCCCGAGGACATTGATGTCGCTATCTCGCTCAACAACTTGGCGAACCTCTCCCGAGATCAAGGCGAATATGCAGACGCTGAACCCCTGTATCAGCGCGCACTGCGCCTACGGGAACAAAAGCTAGGGCCAGACCATTTGGAAACGGCACAAACATTGCACGATCTAGCTCTCCTTCGTCAGCAGCAGGGTCATCCAAGCGAAGCACTTTTTTTCACCGAACGCGCCCTTGCAATCCGAGCGCAGGTTCTGGGAGAGATGCACCCCAAAACGACTGCGACACGCACCCTCTACACACTGCTTCTTCAAAAGCAGGTCGATGCCCAGGAAAAAGCATTTCCTAAATTGGGGAAAGAAGAGGAGCCCAATCCTTACAGCGATCTTTTACAAGAGTTTCTTAACGTACACTGTGAACTATACCCAAGCGCCTTTTGCCGTTCTACTGCGCTTTGGCAGACTTATCAACGTTGGGTGCAAGAACATCACGAACGCTATCCACTCTCTCGAACGGCTTTTGCTCAGCAGTTGAAAGCACATGGATGCCGGGCAAGTCGCACAAACTCGGCACGTCTATGGCGCGGGATCGCGCTGGTAAATAGCGAAAACGTGACACAGCGTGACGGGCAGTGACACATTCTCTGGGAGCCAAAAAGAAAACAAGAGAAGAGGGAGGGCAAAAGCCACCTTCTTACTTTTGTTATAGGTCGCGAAGAACAATAGGAGGAACAATCGTGAACAAGCTCAACCACAAGTAGGGAGCGAACATGTGCAGTGTGTTCCACCTCTGCTATGAACGCACAGGTTCATTTCTTCGCGGTCTGCGAAGCCTGTCCTGGCGCTGCATGAAGACAGGATTTGATTTATTGGTATGAGCAGTCGTGAGCGCGTGGCCCTTTTCTGCCCACCCTGTGACGACGGTTGGTTGAAGTGAGCCTGATAGACTCACTAATGATGAGGAAAAGCGAGGTAAACGGCTAGTAGCGCCCCTGCCATGAGTAGGAGCCAGAGCAGGAGACAGCCGAGGGCGTTTCTGCCTGTACTCACCTCCGTGTTGCCAAAGGATGCGTGGTCATCCCAGCGCGACAGAGAACGCAAGGCAAGCTGCTGCTCACGGTTCTCGTGCTCTTGCTCGCCGATACGATCTTCGCGTACCTGCACATGGTTTTCTCGTTCGTTGACACTCTCCTTGTACCTATCAGCCCATGCTTGCGCCATGTTCTGACCGGACTCGAAGACGGTGCGACGTTCCTGTTCGCCTTGCAAGATGGCATCGCCAAGTCCCTGGATAAAGGGGTAGGCGTCACCAAAGGCGCGTTCGGCCTCTGCTCGCATGCGATCGGTTGCGTGCTCGTCTTCCTGTTGCCATGCCTGTTGTACATCGTCGAGCATGGTTGCGACCTCTTGTTGCAGGTCGGACTGAAATGCTTGATAAAAATCGGGTCGGACCGCTTTGCCAGCGATTTTGTCGCGTAAGATGGCGATGGCCTGCTTGCGTGACCAGTTGCGCGTGGCGGAGAGCAGATACGGCTCGGGATTGGAACGGACGCGTCTGGCTTGCGTCAGCGCTTTTGAGAGCCGACGTTCGGCCTTTTGCTCGTCGGAATCGAGCTGGGTGTCGTCGGTACCTGGCGTGGCCTGGCTGATGGTTTCCAAGAATGCCTGTCCACCGTGGTAGTATAGCGGTTGCCATGTAGTGGATTGGGTCGAAGGTGCTGGGTGTGTTTTGCGACATGAATTAATCCTTTCTTGTGTGTACACCACAACAGCCATGGACACGAAAGACATGCGAGACGACGGGGTTGGTACCACCATCGCCAGCGTGTCCTTCCGTTTGTTGGCGATAGTGGTGTGAGTAGTCGGGTATCCTCAAAGCGAGAATCCATAAGCAAGAGTAGCAAACGGATACCTGGAGGTGGGGGGGAGAGAGAACATCAGGCGAAAAAAAACTACGGTGGCAATCTTTCTTTGCTGAGCTTTTCTTCAAGAACTGCAAGATACCTTTCAGGAGACTTACGGAAGCGATGCTGCATGCGTCATGCCTCGTGGCGATGGTTCAGTTCGCTCCGCAAGGCACGCCACCGTGTGAGATCTATCGGGCAAAGCTCTGCCCCACTCAAGGGATGGAGACGTGAAGCGACGGAGGCAACCACCCGAACGGCTCCACGTACCACCAACCCTGGTGAAGCACCTTTTCTTCCTGTCGTTCGTCGTTCATGGGAGCACGCTGAGCCAAAATACTGCTCCAACTCGTTGTTGGTGCGTGGAAGATCAGCAATATCGTAGCAGTAAAAGAGGCCAGACCAATAACTCGCAGTGACTTTGCGAAACGTCGAGAGCATCGTGGTGAGTGTCTCAGATGGGGTTGGCGCTTGCTCCATCTCTGTCAGGAGTCCTTCATAGCTCTGGCGCACTTGAGCAGCCGTTTGTTTTTCGTTATTCGTGAGCAGATGCGCGGCACGGCGGACCCATACATACCCCTACCTCTAACCAGAGTGAGGCTGTCTGCGTGAGCCCTTTTGTCAGGAAAAACTGCATGCGTTCTAACTCACGCGGTAAGCCCCTTTTTCAGAAACCCGCGTAAGTGAAGCAACAAGAGCAGAAATGCGCTCGTGGAGCTTGAGACCAGACGCTTCTAATGGTGGCTTGCCATCATCTGTTAAGGCACTCCGCACCGCAAGACAGTAGCCACGGATCGCTTCGGCCTCTCCATCGTTCCGTTTTTCGATGGTTCGCTCAATCGGACGCACTCCGCGTAGATGCTTTCTCAGTTCTTTTTTCGCATGCCGATCTGCTTCATACACCGGTTTGGCCGCTTCACGGAGGTAATGGAAGTGGCACAGTTGGTGTGGAATATCTGGTAATACGGCCTGAACCGCTTTGCGGATGGAGTGTTGTCCGTCCGAGATCACCCCACGGATGGGGACATCAACCACCTGTTGGACCTCGCGGAGCAGATTCGCAAGATCCGCTTCACACGCGCTTAACAGGCTCCGAGCGAGAAGGATTTCTCCAGAAAGACAGTCACGCACGACCCAGAGCACCTCATGGCCGACGTCTGGTTGTAACCCATCAATGGCAAGCATGATCTGTCCTTGCTTCTTGAAGCGATCGTGCAACCGTTGCTGGTCAGAAAGATGAAGCGCCACCAACTCCTCATAGCGCTGGAGCAGGTACGTGACCGTCCGTTCGGCGATACAGATCCCTCGATCACAAAGGGCTTGGTGAATCTCAGGTACGCTCCGATGTGAGGTATAGCGTAGTGTGCCAAACAGAGCAATCACATCCAGACCAAACTCGCTGTGTGGTAAGGCCAACCTGCCCTCCTCTTCGGGCCGAAAGGCGCGATGATACCACTCGCATGCTGGATTGTGACACCGGCGCACGCGCAGAATGAGCCGACAACTCCCCTGTAACGTGGTAATGATTCTTTGCGTGCGGTACGTCACCTTGATCGGATAACCACAAGAGCCACAATGGGTCTGTAGACACGTCAGCGTTTGCTCTGTTGCGGCTGGGGCACGACAGCTTTTCCTTGCCATGTTCGTGTTCTCCTGCTCGTCTGTTTTCGTCTCTTCATTGGAGACGATCTGAATCCTGGGTGGGAATCATCGCCCAGATCAGCCGATCCATTAAGAGGCGAGACGATGGTTCGAACGTCATGTTTTCTCGTCTTCCATTGGACCTATTCATTTGATATCCTCACAAAAGTGATCTGTTTCAGGCTTCTCTTCAACTCCACGCGAGAGCTCATCGAGGGGTTGGCTTCCATACCTCCAAACCAACCAAGCATCTCGGTAACGAGATTGTGCAGCATCGTGGTATTGGGTGTCTACACCTGGAACTGAGCGCGACGCTCCACGCGTACCAGGTCGGCACACTTGAGCACCGTCAGGTGATGCGCAAGCGCGGTGCGGCTCGTGCCAGCATACTCGGCTAGCTCGCCCGTAGTGCGTTCATCGCCGTGCAAGTACTGCAACACGTGCCGCCGCGTCGGATCTGCCAGTGCTTGGTATGCTTCTTGCATGTTAGTTTGTCACCTCGCGATACTCGCGCTCACCCGTTGCGGGATTGTAAAAGACCTCCGTAAGCCGCTGGGACGTGGGATCAACGAACCGCTCGCCGGTGGGCTGGAAGCCGCCCTGGGTTTGATCTACCCACGAGCGGTATCGCCTGCGCTCAAAAAACATGGCGCTCACCAGGATGAGGCCATTGACTGCCAGATACCCAACCAGAAAGATGCTGGTATGGACCAGGAACAGCAACACGGCTGCTCCAACCACGTAGAGGAGCCCATACCCAACGATCACCCACCGCAGCATCACGCTCCCTCCCTCTCCGGCTCAATCACGACCGCTGTGCCATAGGCCACGATCTCGCTCATCGTGCTGCCTACCTCCGAGGAATCAAATTGCATGCGCACGACTGCATTGGCTCCCATTGCGGTCGCGTTTTGGACCATGCGGTCAATCGCGTGTCGGCGTGCATCTTCCAGCAGTTCGGTGTATTCCTTAATCTCGCCACCTGCCAGGGAGCGCAGACCTGCCATGATGTTGCCTCCCAGGCCCCGACTGCGCACTACAACACCAAAGACCTGTCCTTTGGTCTCCACTATCCGATGCTGGGCGATTCCTTCTGTTGTGACGATAAGCATGACATTCTCCTTCTATTTTCAATTATGAATGTGTGCAGGTGATCTGCACACAAGGATACATACAGCGTACAAGACCTTCTCCCACTCATGCTTAGCTTCTGTTGTGGCTGAGGCCAGGATATATGGTCAATGGCACGTCTCCGCATTCGCGAACACAATCCGGAGCGGCAAACTGCACGAAACGTGGTCACGCGTGGGCAGCCAGCCACGCTTGAATGCTAGCCAACGCCTGCGGGTCCAGGTGGGTACCGGGTCCGTTGTAACTCTCCGCCATCTCGGCAGGTACCAACTCCAATCGAGGCCGCAGCTCTTGCTTGAGAACGTGATTCGCGTTCTCTGGGAAGAGAAAGGTCACTTCCTTCTTGCCCGCAGCGGTCAGCCGAAGTTTCTCACCATCGGCTTGCCAATCAATCTGGAGATCCTTTTTCCCAATGATGATCAGCACCGGGACGTCTACCTGCCTGAGCAGCGCCGCATTGGTCGTCCAGAGCTCACGAGCAAAGGGCAGGTTGGCCGGCGTTTCCAGAGCTTGCAGCAGCATCTGGAATCCCTCCGGCAACGCCGGGTCCGGAGCGACAGGCTCTCCCGCCAGGAAACGGGCGATGGCGGCATCGTAGAGCAAAAGCAACGCCTCCCCATTCGGGACGCCAGCGGCCTGTGCAGCCACCTGGGATCGTGCTACGATGCCGACCGCCCGTCCAGGTGCGCCGGTCAGCACAAGCCCGGCGAACGGAAGCGCGGGGCTGCGCACCTGATAGTTCAGGGCGTGCAGGGCCCCTTCGCTGTTGGTGAGCGCGAAGAGACGGTCGGAACGGATGTCCTCCTGGCTTGCCACCGTGCGTACGGCTCCGGCGAGTTCGTCGACATGGCTCTGCATGCTGAGCTTACCCATTAGGGCTGGCATGTTCTCGCGAACATGGGGGCCGGAAGCACGCTTGTCGTAGCGCAGCGAGGCGATTCCCGCCCGTGCTAACGCCTCCGCCAGCAGACGCGCGCTGCCATTAGATCCCGATAGCAGTGGCGAATTCCAATCGCGGTCCGTGGGGCCGCTGCCCGCCACCATCACCACCGCCGGAAACGGTCCGGGGCCAACGGGCCTGACCAGCGTGCCATACACGGACGTTTCGCCCAGCAACCAGGTGACTTCCGAACGCTCTCCAGCCGTATCGTGATCCGTCATGCTTCACATCCTTTCATGGTTCTCTGCGAAAACATTCTTTCAGACAAACACTCGTTTGGGTTAGGTCTCATCGTTTTTTTGCCTTTCACTCTCAAGTTCAGGAATGAGAATAGTGGTGAGAAGGCGTCGTCGACGACCAGGAGTAGGTTCTTTCTTGAGCCAGGGCAACAGGGCAGCGTTGAACTCCTGGACAAATTGGACAAACTCTTCATCGCTCAAGTAGAGTGGGAATTGTTGATATCCGGCATCCGCATCATAGCCACGTTCTTTGAGATCGAGGTAACGGGCATGGTCACCGATTAACTTGGAGACAAAGACGAGAAAGTACTGCAACAACTCGTCTTTCGAGGCACCGGCGATCTGATCAAGACTCAGGACAGTTGAAGCATCCGAGAGTGTATAGACCTTTTCGTGTAAGGTACCACGGACAAGACGTTCTTCAACGATCTGAATGATCCCGGCATCAGTGAGCAGGTTGAGATGATGATAGAGGGTCGCCTGAGCAACATCTTGCAACTCAGCGGCAAGTTGTTTGGGCGTAAGCTTTCTGTTGTTGAAAGCGATGATCATGCGCATCCTGATAGGATGGATAATCAAGTCAGCTCTCTTCATAAAAACATCCTTCATTACAGAATTTTAGAACGACCTTGAATATAACGATACTATAGAGATTTGGAAAATGCAAGAACAAGGCCGCCTTTGGCCGTTTTTGGAGAAGCTCTGAAGCAAAGAGAGGCATTCGTATCCATTTGGGGATGGTACCAGTGAAGTCCCCACCATTCCGCTGGTTATGCAGGCAGTCAGAAGCTACGGAAGGGAAGCGATGATGTTCTCCCCGTATTGCCTCTCCTGCAACCAACATCATTGAGGTATCGCTCTGAAGGAGGCGGGACATGCCGTTTTGCGCTTACTATCACATGTGTAGCTGTCTCTGGAAGAAAACTCAGCAAGGAGAGATTACCGCCGTAGAAAAAAAGAGAATGAAATCATAATCTACCAAAAAATCGATGATGGCACAAGAAGCCTCTGGAGCGCGTTGAATGCCTCTCTCCTCCTTTTTTAGGGCAGGACAGATTTTAGCAAAAGCTCTTTGGGGTCAATTGACTGTCGTCAGTATCGTCAGGACGATACTGAGGCGGTATTCATGAAAGGGCCGCCGGATATCCCTACGATTCATCTGGGGGTAAGGTGGCCCTTCCAGGGACTTCACAAGATTTAGAACAAATGTTTACTGATGTGTATGGATGCGCAGCACACCAAACACGTCAGCGCGAAGAGCGTCACCATCGCTTCGTGGTCCTACAGGAAGTCGCAAGCCTAACAGGAAGAGCTTTGTAGAGCGTATCGGCAGAGGATGGGAAGGGGCGGGACCGTTTCCCGTCCCTTTCAAAAGCGAACGACATGCAGCAGATCATGACCGCAAAACTGAAGCTTCTTACTACGCCCGAACAGTTGCAGGCATTACGAGAAACACAGCTGGGCTATCGAGATGCGCTCAATGCGGTGAGTCGTTACGCTTTTGAGCATGGGAAAACGAGTAGTAATATCACCCTGCACAAAGGCATGTATGCAGAGCTCCGCACTCGCTATCATCTTCCCTCTCAACTGGCCTGTAGCGTAGAACGGCAGGTCGCCGCAACCTACAAGGGACTCTGGACAAAGCGCAAGAAGAATGCCGAACATCGCCGCAAGAAAATTACGAAGAAACGCTTTAAGGGGCTGGACAAGCCGCCAAAGTACAGTTCTCCAACCGTCCAGTATACCTATGAGCGTGACTACACCTTTCAACGTGACAGCCGGGTCAGTGTAGGCACACTGAACGGGCGTACCTGCATCCCCTACCAGGGCTACGATGAGCATCTTGCGCTCATTGGGCAGGGAGCCACCATCGGGGATGCCAAACTGTGGTACGACCGGCCAAAGAAGTGGTTCTATCTGCTGGTGTCCCTCACGATTGACCTTCCCGAACTGACCTGCGAACCCTTCACCGAAGTCGTCGGGGTTGATGTCGGGATTCGCTATCTGGCTGTGACCTCCACCGAGACAGGCCAGGCCACTTTTCACTCAGAGACTGTTTGGAGCGCGTGGTGAAGCCGATAAAGGAAAGAAAGGAGAGCGAGAAGTCAGAAGCGAGAGGCAAGAAAAGGAGTGAAACGAGGATGAAAAGAGTGCACGAGCGGAGGGCCTATCCTTCCGACCTGACTGATGCACAGTGGGAACGGTTGCAGCCCTTGATTCCGATGCCAGCCGAAGATGACCCCAATGTGCAATACGAGAGACGCGAGATTCTCAACGCCATCGTGTACATGCTGCGCAGTGGTTGTCCGTGGAGAATGCTCCCTCACGATCTCCCAGCCTGGCAGACCGCCTATTGGTACTTCGCGCGCTGGAAACGCGAAGGGATCTGGGATCAGATCCTTGAGGCGCTGCGTCGAGGCGTACGAGAGAAGCAAGGGCGCGATCCTGAGCCGAGTGCGGGAGTGATTGAGAGCCAATCGATCAAGACCAGTGCGGTGCATGGCTCCGAGAAAGGCGATGACGCGGGCAAGAAGATCTGGGGTCGCAAACGACACGTCCTTGTTGATAGCCAGGGCCAGCTGCTCGCGGTGAAGGTGACGGCGGCGAGCACCTCGGATTTGCAAGGCGCTAAAGCCTTGCTTGAGCCCATCAAAGCGCTCTTGCCCAGGATGAAACTGTTGTGGGGAGACAGCCATTCTGCGGGTCAGTTGATCTGGTGGGTCAAGCTCCAACGGAGTTGGAGCACCCAACCGGTACGTGCCCTCACGGTCCCCAAGCGCGGCCTCTTGGTCTACGAAGGCGAGCAGATCGACTCGGACAAACGCTTCCGCCCTCTCCCCAGGAGATGGGTAATTGAGCGAAGTTTCGCCTGGATCACCCGGCTTCCGTCGTCTCAGTCGCGATCATGAGGGCTTGCCGGAGAGCTCAGAGGCGTTCATCACACTCTCCGCCAGCATTCGCATGCTTCCCATGTTGGTTCCTGCATTCGCATTTTGATGCGCTCCAAACACTCTCTCAGAGTGTGTCGTAAGATGAACAATTAGTAACGGGAAGGAGCTAAGCGCGTCAAAA
>CAZZWK010000012.1:84865-99876 GCA_964657925.1 uncultured Dictyobacter sp. | reverse complement strand
AGCCTGTTTCGCCTGCTCCATCCCGGTATCAGCGATCAAATCAGTTGGCTCCTGCTCATCGCCGTCTTTGGCCTGCTTGCCGCCCTTGTCCGCACCCGTTGGCATTTGCCCCTCGATCGCCGTGGACAGGCCGTGATCCTTTGGGGTGGCTGGCTGCTCACCGTGGGTGCCTATTTCAGCTTTGCCCGTTTCTTCTATCTCTATTACCTGACCATGCTCGCGCCCGCCATCGCCGCCCTCGTGGGCATCGGACTCGTAACCATGTGGCGCGAATATCTCACTCGCGGCTGGCGTGGCTGGTTATTGCCCGTCGCGCTCTTCCTCACCCTGCTTGCTCAAGGTGTAATGCTCGGTGGCAACCTCAACCTGGATGCCTGGCTCATCCCCATCATCCTTTCTTTCCTGCCCATCACCTTCATCCCCTATCTCGTCGCCCGCTGGGAGCGCTCTCCACATATCCGCGTCGTCCAGATCGCCACCCTCATCTCCCTGCTAGCTATCCTCGTCGCCCCTACAGTGTGGGATCTCGGCTCACTCCAGGCTGATGCCGCCAGTGCCTGGCTCCCCCAGGCCACCTCTAACGCTGGCTACAGCTACAACGATTTCGGCGGCCCCTTCGGCGGTGATGGTTTTGACGGCTTCGGTGGCGGCAACCCACAAATGACCACCTTCGCTGGACCCGCCTGGAACGTCCTCGATCCCCGCCTGCTCTCCTACCTGCAACAGCAGCAAGGCCACACCCGCTACCTCGTCGCCACCCAGGATTCCTCCTACGCCAGCGTCTTCATGCTCGCCACCGACCAGCCCGCCCTGGCCCTCGGCGGCTACCAGGGCTGGGACCGTATCCTCACCCCCACCAGTCTCGCTGCTCTCGTGCATAGCAATTCCATTCGTTTCTTCTATCTACCAACCAATCAATCCGACCCCAGCAATCCGGCCAGCATCAACAACAGCCTCATCACCTGGGTCCAGCAAACCTGTAAAACCGTCCCCACAAATCTCTGGCAAACACCGAACTCTAACAACAACGACCCGAATAATCCCGATAACAACGGAGGCAGCTCACCTATGCAACTCTACACCTGCCCCAACTCCGCCTGACGCAACCCAGGCCCACCACCCCGCGTAGGCGCGTCCCCTTGCGGGCGCGCGGGTGGGGGTTGGGGGCTGTCCTTATCTCTGAAAGGCACTCAAAACATGACTGAAGCCGAAATTCCTCTCACAGGAGGCAATATCACCGCTGCTACTCGTATCGGTTCAACTGTCCGCCGCCAAACCAGTCTATGGAGCCCTGCCGTTCATAACCTGTTGCGCTATCTCCATTCATCCGGCTTCAAAGGCGCTCCCCAATTTCTCGGTATTGACGCTCAGGGACGCGAAATTCTCTCCTACATCCCTGGCGAAGTCGGCCATTACCCCCTCAAACCCTATATGTGGACCGACGAAAACCTCGTTGCAGTCGCCCATTTCCTCCGTCTCTATCATGATGCCACCGTCGACTACCGCCCCGACCCCAGCACTCCCTGGCAGTTCATCTACCCCGATAGTCAGCGACACGAGGTCATCTGCCACAATGATGTCGCCCCCTATAACATGATCTACCGCGATGAGCAACCCTACGCCCTGATCGATTTCGATACCGCCGGACCTGGCCCTCGTATATGGGACATCGCCTACGCTGTCTACCGTTTCATCCCCCTCTCGTACGCCTCCGACATCCAGTCCCTCGGCCTGGCCGAACCGTCCTCGCAATCTCATCGCTTGCGTCTCTTCTGCCGCGCCTACAATCTCCCATCATCCTACGCCGAACTGCTCGACACTGTAATCCACCGCCTATCCGCCCTCTGCGACCACATACTCGCTCACTCTACCGAACCTGTCTATCGCAAAATGGTCGTCGACGGCCACCTCGACTTCTATCATCAGGAAATCACCGCCATCCAAAAAAGCCGCCCCATCTTGGAAAGCAGCTTATAACCCTACCCGAAATATAAAAAGCAAAAATTCCCTCTTGACTCTCATCTTACATGAGGGTGTAGGCTTTCCTTAGACAGTACAAAAGCCATTTTTTGATGAGTTACGAAAGGGAAATTATGCAACAGCCCATTGATGACTTGACTCAGTTTCACTCAGTTGACCAGACACCCAATCCCGCCTTTTTTAAACAATTCATGAACACATCGCATGCGCACCAGACTGCTCGAAGCTACAAGGACGAGATCATGAAGCAACTTGCTATCCAGGAAGGTGCAACAGTCATCGATGTTGGTTGCGGCACCGGTCAGGATACGCTGGACCTGGCACTGGCAGTTGGCCCACGGGGCCGAGTGACTGGTATCGATAATAGCGAAACGATGTTACAAGAAGCTCGTTCCCGTGCGGCTCAGGCGCAACTCCCTATAGACTATATGCTCGCCGATGCTACACACCTCCCTTTCGCGGATGCCAGTTTTGATGGTTGCGTGGCCTCCCGCGTCCTCGGCCATCTTCCTCAACCCTATCAAGCCATGGCCGAGATGGTTCGAGTCGCACGGCCAGGCGCAAGCATCGTGGTCGCTGACGGCGATTTAGATGTGACGATCGTTGATATCCCTGATCGCGCCCTGGCTCGTAAGATCGTCCATGCTGCCTGCGATCAGATGACACAGGGATGGATAGGTCGACAACTGCCAGCACTCTTTCAGCAAGCAGGGTTGAGCAATATTTGGGTCGAAGGACGTTTGATGCCTCTCGACTATGCCTTTTTCCAGTTGGCTTTTAGCAGTATTTTGCAGCGTGCTCAGGCTACAGGTGCTGTCTCTGAGGAAGAACTCGCGCGTTTCTGGTATGCTCTAGCGCAAATGGAAAAAGCACATCGCTTCTTCGCCAGAGTAGGCGGCTTTATCGTAAGCGGGCGCAAACCAGCGTAAAAAACAGATACGATCTTTCAGGAGAAACTTTTCATATACCAGCGAAAGGAGAAAACAGCATGCTCAAAATCGGCGAGTTCGCCCGGCTCAACGGCATCTCGATCGCCACCTTGCGTTACTACGATCAGTGTGGCCTGCTCAAACCCCTGATGCTTGATCCCGAAACTGGCTATCGCTACTACTCGCTCGACCAGCTTCCTCGTCTGAACCGCATACTGGCCCTCAAAGAGCTGGGCTTTCCCCTTGACCAGATCGCTCAACTCCTCGCGGAAGGTCTCTCCTTCGAACAACTGCTCACCATGTTTACACTCAAACAGGCGCAAACGCAGCACATGATCGCCACTGAACAGGCGCGTCTCACGCGTTTAGCCACCCGTCTTCGCCAGATTGAACAGGAGGGAAAAATGCCAACCTACGAAGTACTGCTAAAAAATGTTGACCCTCAACTCGTTGCCTCTTATCGCGCACTCGTCCCCCTCGCCAACGGCCTCACCCAATCATATGCCAAATTTGCAGCCTACCTCGACCAGCACCACATCCAATCCGACTCACCCGCCCTCTTCCGCCTATATTCCACTTCTCAGCAACACCCCGATGGCCTTTACATCGATCTAGAAACCTCGCTTCCTCTATCAACCGCTTTCCCCGCCATCACCCAAATTTTGCCCGCCAACGAACATATCATCATCCAAACCCTCCCTGGTGGTCTGATGGCTTCCGCCCTCCATACCGGCTACGACCTCGCTCTAGGCCAGGCCAATGCCACCCTCCACACTTGGCTAACGGACAACCACTACCAGCTCATCGCTCCACCTCGCTACATCCGTTTACGCTACGATCCCCACATGCAATCCACTCAATACATCACCGAAGTCCAATTCCCCATCACCACCCAACCAACTGAACAAACCTGATGGCTTCCCGTCCTGATTTTCTTCCACTTTTACCCCATGCATTTGGAACTGGAAACCAGAAGTGTTCTTTTTACGAAAATGGTAGACTTATTTTATACGCGCAGAACGTTATTCATCCAAAGGAGAAAAAATGAGCAAAATAGTTGCGACCGAGTACCTGACCCTCGACGGTATCATGGAAAACCCCGGTGGCGGCTGGAGCTTCCAGTTCTGGAACGATGAAGCCGCCACATTCAAACACGATGAACTATTCGCCAGCGATGCCCTGCTCCTGGGTCGTATCACCTACGAAGGTTTCTCCGCCGCCTGGCCTACCATGACCGGTACCGGCGAATTCGGCGAACGCATGAACAGCATCCCCAAATATGTCGTCTCCACCACCCTCACCGAGGCCACCTGGAACAACTCCACCATCATCAAAGACAACATCATCGACGAAATCGCCAACCTCAAACAAAAACACAGCCAGGATATCCTGCTCTGCGGTAGCGCCGACCTCGTCAACTCCCTTATAGCATGCAACCTCATCGACGAATACCGCCTCATGGTTCATCCCATCATCTTCGGTACCGGCAAACATCTCTTCAAAGAAGGCAACACCCCCAAAACCCTGAAACTTGTGGATACCAAAACCTTCAGCACTGGTGTCACCGTCCTTTCCTACGAACCTGCCCTGTCCGCGTAAAACGATCCATATGCTTACCCACGCATGCTCCGCGTAAAACGAAACACGCGTTTATCGTACATTGTCCGCGTAGGCGCGTCCCCTTGCGGGCGCGCCGATTTCTCGCTTGCTATCACCCATCCGTTTACCGTATGCACCACTTATCATGTGCTAAGATGTTGCTAAAAAGAACTACCGAACAGCAAAAGATTGTAAGCCAAATACTTTTCCTATATTCATGTATTTTGAGGTAGAGTCAAAAAGGAGGTCTTCATTGAATACTCTCATCGCGCACGTGCAATCCATCCTCTCCACCACTCCTGACCGCTGGCAGCACCTCGTTCGCACCCTTCCCAACGATCTACTGATCCGTCGACCAGCCGAGGGAGAATGGTCCGCGCTCAACTGCCTGCAACATCTCCTCATCGCGGAACGCGAGCTCTTTCCCGTCCGCTTCCATGCCCTTTTGAATGGACACGGCTTCGTCGATTTCGATCCCAACGAACCCCACCTCGACCTCGACGCTCAGGCCCCCGTGCAACTCGCCTCTACCTTCGCGCACCTCCGTCAGCAAAGCCTCGCCCTGCTTCCCCAGATAAAGGACGAAGATCTGCAACGCGTCTCACAGCATCCCAAACTCGGCACCGTCACCCTGGCCCAACTACTCAACACCTGGGCCTCCCACGACCTCAACCACACCATCCAGGCCGAACGCGCCCTTATCCAACCCTTCATGCTCGCCTCCGGCCCCTGGCGCTCTTTCTTCCACAACCACGAAATCCTCATACCGAACGAATAACCGCCCCGTTTAATATCGCAACGGTAACAATACTGATTTGAAGAGAGACCATCATGAATACTAAGACAAATAAAACAAAGCGAGGCAATATGTGGAGTTGTGGAATACAGGAAAAGGACTAGCTTTTCCCCATGAAGTCGCTGTTTATAGCCCTATCATAGCGTAATGAAGAAAAAAGAGTCGAGCAAGGGGGGTAAAGGGCATGGATAGGATCACCCATCGCCGCTTGCATAATACAAACAAGCACCGCGATAGGATCAGCGTGACTCAGCCGGGTCACAGCGAGATTGCATGCTCGACTCCTCACTTCCTAGTGTACTGATACCCCCAAGAAGCAAGCAGCAATCAATCCCATTTCACCCCGCTTGCTTTCTAACTCCGTAACCCCTCGTACATACTCGTATATAGTAGGGAAGACCCTTGTGGTCTTTCAGCTCGCGGTGAGAGGTCTTCCGGCTTACTTTTCTGGTGGAAACGCGCAAAATTCGTTCTCCTCAGGATCAGCCATAATCGTCCACAGCAGCGTCCCCTGCTCATCGCGAATTTCCTGCAACGGGCGCGCACCCAGGCTTTGAATCCTCTGCATCTCCGCCTCATCCGGCATATCGATATCGATATGCACGCGATTCTTGACCACCTTCGCTTCCGGCACATTATTAAACCAGATATCCGGTCCACCCTCCAGCGACCTCAAGCAAACCGGATCATCTATCCCATCGCCCTCCCCAATCTCCAACTGATACCCCAGCACCTGCGCCCAGAAACGCGCCACCCGCCGCTGATCAGCACAATCGAAACAGATATCCTTCAAACGCGAGCTCGCCATATTTATCTCCCTTACACAAAAATTCTTCCCCGCCTCGCCCTCGGAAATAGCAGGTACGCGATAATGATGCCAGCGATAATGCCACCAATATGATCCCAGATCGCGATTGTACCACCACTTGAGAAACCGAACACCAGATTCAGTAGCAGCCAGAAAACCCAGTTGCCGATCGCGGCATTGCCATATGACCCCAACGCCCTGCGGTTCAGCAGATAGAAAACGCCCAGTGCCCCAAAGACACCGAAGATCGCCCCGGAGGCACCTACCGCCGCACCACCTGGCGAGGTGAAGTAGAAAAAGACACCGCCAATGATACCCGACAGCAGGTAGATCACCAGATAGCGCCAACGACCATAGAAAATCTCTACCACGCGCCCAATGAAGAACAGCGAAAGCATGTTCAACAACAGGTGGAAAATTGCCGTTGGATCAGACAGCGAGGCCGGATCATGAATGAACATTGCCGTGAGAATACGCCATGGCTCCGCGATCAAAATGGGATTGTACTGCACGCCAGCCAGGAAAACAATACTGTTCTGCCCTCCGGTAATCTCCATCACCAGATAAACAAGCACACAAAGCGCGATCAACGTATAGGTAAGAATCCCTGGATATCGGCTCAAAGCGAAACGTGTGCGAATGGCCTGTCGCTGCAAACGATTGGGTGCTGGCCTGAACGTCTGCTCTTGCCGACGCTCGTTCGCGTGCATATCGTGCGTATCTCTCGGTGGGTTGATTTGCTGCGCCGGTGGCGACACAATCTTGTTCGCGCTAACTGTACTGGCCGGTTCGAGCGGCGGGAAGATTCCTTCATAGCGCCCACCAAACGACATACGAGCCGCCTTCGCCCTCGCGAGATTGGCGTCGTAGTCCTGCCCCATCGCTCGCAACAGGTACGAGCGCAGCGCATAATTATATCCTGTGCTGGGATCATCGTTGATCACGCCATCCACGATCTTGAGCGCGCGATCATAGCGGTGCTCTGCCAGATCTAATAACGCCTGTGCGGTTCGTGTCGCGATCCCCGTCGGTTCATCCAACTCTTGCACTCGACGACAGGCCGCCTGCACAATCCCGTATTTGCCAAGCGCCAGATTTGCCTCGGCCAGGCCAAGATGCACCTGTGGGTTCTCTGGCTCGATCTGCGCCCCGTATGCGTAGGCTGTCGCGGCCTGCAACGGATGCCCTTGCGCCAGCTCCTGCTTTCCCTGGTCCAGGTAGTTTTGGAGTTCTGTTTGAGCTTCCACGAATTATCCTCCTGAATGATCCCCCCAGGAGATCTTCCCGAATTATCTTTTTCAGAAACATGAACATAGGCGTGAAGTTCGCCTCACGCCTACGCTGATCAGTGCGTGTTGCATGTGAGCGCGCGAAAACGCTCTTTGTTACCAATGTTTTATCTGACAGTGTACTAAAATTGCCAAAAATGTAAAGAAGGGGATGGATTGCGATGCTACTTAAACCCTTTTCAATCTACTACGTTTGAACGTGTGAAAGGTCGCAATCGTACACATCCTTACACGAAGATATGATGCGCTTGCAGGAACAATGTAATACCATCTAGTACAAATTGGACCGCCAGTGCCGCCAGCAGAATACCCAGAATACGCGAGAGCACCAGGATACCCGTCTTGCCGATATGTTTCATAATCCACGTGCTGCTGCTCATCGTCAACCAGGCAATCACCAGCGCGGACACAATCGCCGCCGCCACCGCCATCAAGTTGATCACATTGCTACTGGCCTGCCCCACATACAGAATCGTCGTCGCGATCGTTCCTGGACCCGCAATCATCGGGATCGCCAGCGGAAACACGCTGATATCCTCGCGCGTCTTCGCCTCCTCTTCCTCTTCCTCCGTCTCGCGCGCACCAGACGAACGCCCGAACAGCATATCGATCGCGACCAGGAACAATAGGACTCCGCCCGCGATATTGAACGCGTACAACGCGATCCCCAATTGCTGCAACAAAAAACGACCCACCACGGCGAAGAAAACGATAATTCCCGCGCTAATCAGTGTCGCGCGTGTGACGATGGCTTGACGTTGCGTATCGTTATACGGCGTGGTAAGCCCAAGTACAACCGGCACCAGTCCAATCGGATCGATAATCGTAAAAAACGTAACAAATGCGCTGATCGTGAATGCGAGTGTAATCCCCACGACAAATCCTCCCCTCTTCCTCTTAGAAGTATACATGAGAATATAGCGATAAATTCATGCGATAAATTCATAAATTAACCACAGAAATGAGGCCATAAAAAGCCTCTACAGTAGATAACAGAAATAGACACAGATATATTTCCACCTCTGACCAACTATCCCCCAACATCATGCAAAACACAACACCACAACCCTTCATGGAGAAAACTGAAGACCACAAGCGCCTCCACCACCATACACATGATCGACACTCCATGCATCGTATCCCCTCGTGTATAGTAGGGAAGACCCTTGTGGTCTTCCGGCCCGCTAACCATCCTCCGTTGCCCCTATTAGTAGTAATCACCATCTCGATAAGCATAATCCCGTCGGTAGCGGCGACGATATCCCCGTCCATGCTCTCGCCAGAACGGATAGGTAATTGCATGCCATATAGCCACGACAATAATCGCTCCCAGCGCCGCCTTGATCAACGGAATCGGCTGGCCCGCGATCGTAATATCCCCGCCAATAGTGATAGGAATCACCGCCGTTAGCAGCCATACCCCCAACAACGATGCCGCGATCGCGCCTATAATACCGAACGGTAGCCGCCACCCCACAATACTCTCCGCGATCAATCCGATCAATGCTGCGATCCCCCAGTAGATGACCTCCCCTGTCGTGATCGTGAACGGTTGCCCCAGGATCGTACCATGCAGCAACACCGTATCGGCATGCATAACTGGAACCTGGATCAAAGCGATCAGCCCTGTTACTATCGCTGACACTACTCCGCCTCCTTTTCTCTATACCAGGGTTTTACCCCTGCATATCAGTTTCTCTACTTTTTCATAACGATTGAATAATCATCTTTTCATAAGCGATACATTTTTTCATATATTTTTATGTATACGAAGAGAGACGTAAAATCCTCCCCCTCATCAAACGGCTGAAGCTATCCAACCGTTGTGCTATGACGATGGTAGAAACATGCCTAATTCGTCCTATTTATCGAAACTTGCGGGTCTTATAATACGTGCTTAAAATGATATGTGGAAGTTTTATGTGAATAGTATGAATATATTGTAGTCGCAAGTGCTTCCCCATCCGTACTACTAAAGAGCAGTTTCTTTTTCTGCCCCGTCTTCGATAGGGAAGGCGTCTTTTGACCAACGAGAGGGTCTCCTATTTTTCGTACTTGTACCTTGGAGGAGGCTGCTTTTACACGTAATCTTATTGCTCTTCTTAAGATACAGGTATTCGCGTTTATGCGTGCTATAATGAGAAGAATTATTCAAAAAATTGTATGGAGGGTGTTATGAAAGCCGTAAGAAACTACGCGATTATCGTGGGCGTCGTTCTGCTCATCATAATCATTGGTGGTATCACCTGGGCCGCGATCGCGGGTGGACTGCTCGGGTTGCTCTATGCCTGTTTGATCGTTTTAGCATTGCTGCTGGTGGGAGCGGTGCTCTTCCAGGTATATTCCATCCTGATGCTGCTACAAACGGTGCGAACGGTACGTAATGAGTTGAAACCATTGATCGCCTCAGCACAAGAGACGGTAGGTATCGTGCAAAATACGGCCAAAGCCGCTGGTGGCACGGTCTCCGCTATCAGCACGATCACAAACTTTACTTCGGATGTCGCGGTCGCCCCTGGTCTGCGTGCGGTCGCAGGTGTGATCGCCGGACAGGAAATCCTGCGCGTCTTCTTGCGTAAAGGACAGGCCAGGAGTCGCGCGGAAGTGCGACGGCAGCAACAAGTAGAGGCGATGGAAGCAGCGGCGGCAGCGGGGGGTGAATAATGGTCTCTCCAATCCTTTCGACGGCGGGTCAGATTGCCGCTATTGTCATCTGCCTGTTCATCTTCATCTTCGTGCTGCTCGCGGTCGCCATTAATCTGGGTCTGGCCTTCGGTGCCGGTTGGCTGAACGAAAAGGTGAAAATTATCAAGGTGTTACGCCCTTATGTCGATAGCGTGAATGAGACGACCGAGGCTGCGGAACATGGTGTGAAACCATCTCCACAGGCCAACCCCGTCGCTCGCACTGTCGCGAATGTGCCCTTGACCATGCAGAAGGTCGATCAAAAAGTCGATCAGGTCAGCGATCAGGTCGCCAATGTCGTTATCGAGGCGCGTGCGCGAGCCAATCAGGTTGGTGCGGTCGCCAAAGCTATCTTCTTGCCTGGTCTGGTGCGCCGCGAACAGCTAAGCGCTCGATCGGCGGATACCAGTGCGAGCATCGACCCCGTCAGCCCTGGTTACCGCATGAGTATCGCACAACAAAAGCCAGTCGAGGTTGCAAAAGTTTCAACAGCAGAGGATAATGAAGACACCGATCGTATCGCTGTCGTCCAACGGCAAAAGACACCGACGCGCTAGCCTTTTTGCCCTGCTTTAGATGTTGAGTTACTCTTTTGCAAATAGTCGCTACGTTCCTTCAATATATTCGACAATTCGGGCGTTTTCAACGAAACGCCCGATTATATTTGATCAACACAGTGCTGAGCGGCGTGACGCTCGGCATCATCCTGGTGCTCTACAACCTCTATCTGGTCTCGCTCGGCTATGGCACGGATTTTATCGGCCTGGTCTTTTTCGTCACCACCGTCGGAGCCGCCATCGCCATCTTTCCCGCCGGTATCTGTGTCGACCGTTACAGCAACAAAGCTATCTTGATCTGGTCCAGTCTGCTCATCGGTGTAGCCGGTGCCGGACAGATGCTCTTTCGTACGCCGATCCCACTGCTCGCGAGCGTCTTTTTCGTCGGCGTCGGGGGCGCGTTCCTGCTGGTGATCAATGCTCCGTTCCTGACCGCCACCAGTTCACCCGAGGAGCGTTCGAACCTTTTCAGTCTCAATATCGTCCTGACATTAGCAACAACGGTAGTGGGCGAGGCCCTCGGCGGTGCTCTGCCCATCTGGTTTCGTTCTTCTTCCCTATTAATGGCTCCTCTGCCTTCATGGTGTGTCGGGTTCATCTCCGCTCAACCTCTCCCACGCTCTTATCAGCTCGCCCTCGTGCTTTCCGGCATCATCGCTCTTCCCAGCTTTATGCCACTTTTCCTGCTGACTGATACGATCCCCACCCGGAAACAGACGACCGCCGCTCTATCACTCTCATGGCGACAGGCACAAAAACAACTTTCTACCAACCTGCACGTGTTCATACATACCACTCGCTCGCGACGTTGGTCATCCGCCATCGCCAGTCCTCTATTAGCCCTTATCGGCGTCGAGGTATTCATGGGGTTTGGTGCTGGTCTGTTCCTGCCCTATTTCAATGTCTATTTCGTGCAACACCTCGGCGCATCCTCAGCCCTCTTCGGCTTGATCGATGCTACCGCGAACACCCTGAACGCCCTGGCAACACTGCTGGCCCCTTTGCTGGCTCTACGCTATGGCAAGGTCATGATCACGACTGTGACCCGCTTACTGAGCATCCCTCTCATGCTCCTCGTCGGCCTGACCGGTTATCTGCCGCTGGCCGCATCGCTGTATCCCCTCAGGCAGGGCATGGCGGATATGTCGAATGGCATCCTCCAGGTCTTCTCTATGGAGCAGGTGCCCCACGAGCGTCGCGGTTTCGCCAATAGCAGCTACCAGGCCGCCTACCAGCTAACCTACGCCATCAGCGCCTCGATCGGCGGCGTAATCATCGCAAAAGCGGGCTATGCTCCGGTTTTTATCATGGGTGCGATTTTTTATATCGCCATGATCGGCTTACTATGGCTGCGTTTTAAACGCGTGGACAGCTCAGCTAGCGAAAATGAAACTGTCCAGAGCGTCGATACAAATGCTATAGAAATTGATTAGACTTGAGTATGTCAATGTGCGCAAAGTACACAGCAAACAAAAAAGAGATCTCTCACTCAAGAGACCTCTTTTTTTGTTTGCTGATTAAAGTCTGTCAGACATGTGCCGAGCGCGTTTACGCTTCGATCTCCTCAGGCTGATTTTTAACCACAAAACGGATCAAGATCAGGCTGAACTCGAAAAGCACCGAGAGCGATACACCAATAAAGATCGGGCTATAGAAATCAGCCCCAGGCGTTACTACGGTTGAAGCGACCCAAAAGCCGATATGGATCGCCGCGCGTTTTCTGGCTAACGTCTCGCGTGAGACGATACCTACCATCGCTAGAAACGTCAGCACCAATGGCAACTCAAAAATGGCACCGAACACCAGCAGGAAGATCGAGACAAACGAGAAGTAGCTTCCCGCCGACACCAATTCGGTAAAACTGGTCGAGCCGAAGTTTACAAGCCACTGTACCGGATATTGTAATACGATATAACCGATCGAGATGCCGAGCAAAAACAGGAAAATTCCAAGTACAATGAAAGGAACTGCGTGCTTCTTCTCGTGAGAATAGAGTCCTGGTGAGATAAATGCCCACACCTGATAGAGCGTCCACGGGAGCGATAGAATTGCGCCCACTACGACCGAGACGAGCAGAATAGTTGTGAAACCCTCGCCCAGGCCAGTAACGACAAGAGACTTGCCAGTGATTTTAGAGAGCGCACTCGAATTTGCAGGCAAGGGTCGCGTCAGAAATTCAATGATCTGGTGCTGGAAAATGAACGCGATAATTGTGCCGATGACAACCGCGATCAAAATCTTTAAGATGCGCCAGCGCAGCTCTTCCAGATGCTCTATCAGGGACATGGCTGACAGCTCGTCCTCCTCCTCTGGAGGGGGAGAGCCGAGCAGATTTTGTCGATCAATACCACTAGTAGCCATAAAAATCCTTTTGAGCGTATTGTTTAGACGGAATGCTAGAAATTCGCATCACTGCTTATTCCGCAGCTGGTTCCGCTGACACAGTTTCCTGCGCGGCTAACGCAGCCTTTTTCGCGGCTAATTCGCGCTCAATAGCCTCCAGTTCCAGACGGGAGGATTCGATAGATTTCTGCGCATCGAAGCTGTTCGCAGGCTCTTCATCTTTTGTCTGACCCATCTCGTTCATACCCTTGCGGAACGCGGTAATGCTTTTACCAATCGATGAACCCATTTCCGGAAGTTTCTTCGGCCCAAAAACAAGTAATGCAACGACGAGAACGATAATCAGCTCAAATCCATGACCACCAAGTAGACCCATGATAGTTGATCCTTTCTTTACCACTTGCGTCTTTTTTCTATAGCGCAAATAACTGAATTAAACGGTAGGATGCCACTAGAGCATCAAATGCGAGGTATATCGGATAGCGTACGCCTCACTTTGCATGTTTAGCACCGCAGATTAAGCGTACGATTGTTTCGTTATATCCTGATTATCCAGTAGGAGACGCACTCCTGCGATCCCCGCATCAAGCAGACCGAGACCAGCGGAGCCGATCGCTACCATACGCACGACGCGCCGCCGTGTGAGACGATAGTCGCGCAAGCGAGCCGCTATTGCCTGCTGTTGCTGCATGCTTTCTGTCGCCTGTTGTACTGAGGCAGAGACCCGCTGCTCTAATCCCGTTGGAGTGGCGGCATTGTCGCCATAGTGACGCAGGAGCAGGCTCTCAAGAGAGTCGTTAGACATAATGCTCTACCTTTCAACGCATATGCCGAGCGGGACAACTATGCTTAAGATATATGACCGATAGCTGGCTGACATATATCGAGCGGCAGATGCTGTTGCGCATCGGCCCGCTTTTGCGCCGACACGGATGGCGTTTTCCCCTGCTGCTCTTCTATACGATAGGTTGCGTTGACTGGATCAGTCAGCTTCTTTCCACTTGTCTCGCTGTAGAGTTGCTGGAACTGCTTGCGTGCTCGCGCGAGACGTTGACGCACCGCCGGTTCCTTCATGTCCAGCAGTGTCGCGATCTCACCCGTCGACAGCCCACCTACGATCGAGAGCAGCAGACATGTGCGAAATTCTTCCGCTAGACGTGCCATCGTACGTTGAACCGCATCCCTTTCCGCCACAACCTCGGCTGGATCATCAGTCTGGTTACTGCCGAAACCCGCTGGTTGCACCGGTAGCGCCTGCTCCTGTAGCGTTTTTGTCTGCTCATCGCCGCTGGCATTCATACCTGCTTCTGACTTCCGCTCGCGCAACGCTGAAAATGGCACTAGATTTAGAATCGCCCGCCTACGATGCTGCATACGCACGGTGTTCAGCGCGATACGCAACAGCCACGCCTTCGCGTTGAACTGTTCGCCGCTGCTTGCATGCGCCGCATCAATCCCCTTCAACGCCTGTTGGAAGGTATCCTGGGTGAGATCTTGACTCTCCTCCCAGTTGTTTGTCAGACCATAAATGGTATGGAAAACCAGCTTGTAGTATTGATGAACGAGCGCCTCAACAGCGATGGCGGCAGGTGTCATATCCACTTACGACTCTTTTCGTCTACGTAGCGAGATCGTTGCTTACCGACCTACGTTAATAAAGATGCACGAGCATAGAGGTTTGTGACAACAAATCGATCAGAAAAAAGAACACGTGAGAAATTCGTTGTTTCTACTTTCGTTAGACCAGTATTGCGTTCGATATAACCTGATCATGCAAGCGCGATATGTGTATCCACGCTGTTATCTCAATTATATAACTACCACAATTATATAACTACCAATTCCACAACCACCATCACGTTTTCGAGCACCCATTTTGTCAAATCACGACGTACCCACCCCAACTCCACACATAACATGCACAGCTTCACTACAGAGTGGTGAATAGAAACAGGAGAGGAGGTACACTGATTGGCGTACCTCCTCTCCTGTTTGAAATATGAGCAGAGACAGGGCGACTGCGAT
>CAZZWK010000012.1:0-84855 GCA_964657925.1 uncultured Dictyobacter sp. | reverse complement strand
GTAAAACTCTCGCAGTCGCCCCGCTGCGTTAGATCGACAAAATGCCGACTAGCCGCGAAATATTAATGCGAATGCTCTTCGATATAATCCTCTGCTTCCTGAACGGTCGTGATCTTCTCAGCATCTTCATCGGAGATCTGGAGTTTGAATTCCTCTTCCAGGGACATGATAAGCTCGACCAGATCGAGCGAGTCCGCGTTGAGATCCTCAACGAACGATGCGCTGGGCACAACCTCGTTTTCATCGACTCCGAGTTGGTCGACAATGATTTTCTTCAAACGTTCTTCTACGCTTGCCATTATTTCACCTCGCTTTCCGCTTGTGGGTTGGGCTGCTCTTGCGCCCGATTAAATATCGTACCGAGGACGCCATTCACGAAACGGCCTGAAGTCTCGCTGCCAAAACGTTTGGCAAGCTCGACCGCTTCATTGATCGCGGCCTTGGCTGGTACAGTATTATTGAACAGAATCTCGTAGATTGCAAGTCTCAGGACGCTTTTATCGATACGCGCCATCTGCTGCAACGGCCACTCACGTGCCGCACTCTGAATATGTGCGTCGATATCGGCAAGGTGGTCACATGTGCCCCGAACAAGTTCATTGGCGTACGCGACTACCTCTGGGTTCAGGTTGCGTTCCTCCGCATGGCGTTGCAAGACTTCTGACGGAGTGTGGTGCGTAATATCATATTCATAGAGTGTCTGCAATGCGACCATGCGCGCTTGCCTGCGTGTCCCTGCCATAATGTCCTCAATGAGTCCGTGATGATGATAACGACTTCAGTGGAAACGAACGTGAAAATCACTGTTCGTACAACTACTCTCCTCTATCAGATCAGGAAGCCACGCCCTGCATGACATCTTGCGTAACATCTTGAATATACACGTTGACATCCTGTACTTGCATGCCTAACATCTCTTCAATCGCCGCCGCCACTTCCTCCTGCACGACTGTGCCGACTTCAACAATACTGCTGCCGGAAGCAACAATAATATAAAGATCGGCGGAGACGGTGTTATTTTTGATCGTCAACACCACGCCTTCACGTGGTACCTCACGACCGAGCAGACGCGACCATTGATCAGTCACCTGCGCCATACGCACGACTCCCGCAATCTGCAAGACCGTGTTGATCACGATCGTGGAAAGCACTGGACGCGCGACACGTATGACTCCAAATGGATGTGACTCTACTGCCATTGTCATGCTCCTCAACATCATAGTACACCATGTCTGCGGCAGCAAAACTAGGATGATAGCACGAGATGTCGCTATGCTAGCATACCAGCAACCTCACTGCAAAGATAGGTACTTTTCGGTTTCGTGTCAAGGGTAGCGTGCTAAACTCCCTTGAATGATTCCAGGCACCGTGGAACTTCTCGTATCGTCTGTTTCCGCACTGCTCTATGATTGCTTTGCCATTATAGCAGATTTTTATCGCGAACGAGTGCAACCGCTTTCTCAATCTCACCAGTACTGCCGATATTGATAATCGTGGCCCCGCGCGCAATACGTTTGATCATGCCCGCCAACGCCTGTCCAGGACCGATCTCGAAGAAAGTGCTGATGCCTGCGTTACTCAAATACTCTACGATACGCGTCCATTGCACCGGCGCTGCAACCTGTTGCGCTAACTCGTTGCGCAGCCCGTCCACATCTGTAAGCGGCTCGGCTTTAATATTGCTGACAATAGGTATGCTCGCGTTATGCATATCCGCCTCGGCCAGCGCCTTCGCCAGCGGACTAATCGCAGGCTGCATCACTGGTGAATGAAATGCTCCGCTCACCGCCAGAGGAATGACTCGTTTTGCTCCTCGCTCCCTGGCAAGAGCGCTTGCATCGGCCAGCGCTCGCTGCTCGCCCGAAATAACAATCTGTCCCGGCGCATTATAATTCGCCAATACAACCTGTCCCAGACCAGCATGCCCACCATTATGTTCCTGATTGTGCTGTCGAACCTCCTGGCAAATAGCCTCTAAAGGTTCCTCATCCATGCCAATGACCGCGGCCATTCCACCAGGGCAGGCAACCTCTTCTTCATGCATGAGGCGACCTCGCTCGCGCACAAGACGCGCGACGCCCGCGACCTCGATGGCGCCTGCAGCAACCAGCGCGCTGAACTCTCCAACACTGTGTCCGGCAGTATAAGCGGGGGTCAGTGGTGTGGACCAGGATGAAGCTTGCGCTGAGAGCGCTTCCTGCAAGGCAGCCAGATAGGCAAGACTCACGGCCACAATCGCAGGTTGCGCGTTGATGGTCGAACGCAATGTCTCTTCGGGGCCTTCGAAGCAGAGCGTACTGAGTGGAAAACCGAGGTTGTCATCGAACACAGAAAAGACGCGTTTTGCTGCGGCAGATGCTGCGAAAACATCGGCACCCATGCCGACCGCCTGGCTACCCTGACCAGGGAAAAGAAAGGCAACTTTTGTCGTCATTGTTTTTGTCAACTAGATGCAATAAAAACGAAGAGCTACGAACTCGTTTTTCCGCCCACCTCGCTCTATCTGTGCTGAGATGATGGGAAAGCATACGCAATGACGCGCAGACGAGTATTCGTAGCTCTCACAAACGACGTTTCACTAATTTTGTGTCTTTGGTAAGAGCACCTGACGACCACGATAGGTCCCACAATGAAGGCAAACGTGATGCGAGAGTTGCGGCTGTTTGCACTGTGGACAAATGTTGATTTGTGGCATCTTGAGATGCTGGTGCGCGCGTCGGTAGCCCTGTCGCGCGTGCGATGTCCGTTGTTTTGGTAATGCTCCCATGCTGGGTAATCCTCCTCCACCAGTAGCAATATCGTGACCTGTGAATCACATCTCTCTACTCGTGATACTTTCTTGATAAATGATCGGTTAATCGGTAACACTATTTTGTTGGAGCAACGCCTGAAGCGCGCTCAAACGATTATCTATTTCAATCGGCTCACAATTGCATGGTCCAAGATTCAGATCATGACCACATTGAGAGCACAGGCCCGCGCAATCTTCTTTGCACAGAGGCATCATTGGAATACTTAGCAAGATTGCCTGCCGGATGGCTTCGGTCAAGTCAACCTCGTGATGTTCATCGATCGGGAATACGTCTTCCTCCTCAATCGGGGGCAGCGCTACACCGGTAACGACATCCACCGTCGGGTAAAAACGTTCCTCGAACGGTATATGTGTCGGCTGTTCAAATTGTTTGGAACAGCGTGCACAGGTCAGTTCTAGCGTCAGGTCGACCCAACCATCGACGAGCAAGCCCTGATTGACACGACGCATACGCACATGACCATCGATTGGCCCGATGACTTTGACATCTTCATCGAGTTGAACATCTTCTTCATGTATATCCGAAGAAAATGAAGTGCCCACAGGGGACTTCATGAGTTGCGCCACATTAAAAATCATGGAATAGTCCTTTCCAGAAAAGATGCATAGCAAAAGTCATCCACAAGGTATAGGTAAAATATGATATGGCGCACAGTGGATTGTCTTCACATCTTTTCTGGTGCCTGCTCATTATAGACAAGCAATGTGGGCCTGTCAAGTCTTCTTCGTTCCCTAAAAGAAGGCACAAACTTCGATTCCTGGTCAGGGCTGATAAAAAGGGCCTCCCATTGTATCCGCTGCCAATGGGGCGCTACGTGGAGCATCATCCGGTGCCGTGTCCGCCTGTTCTGGCCCTTGCTCAGAGCCCTGATCTTGCGGCTCTTCCAGGCTTGCCAGACCACGCTCGATGCTCAAAATCGTGCGTTCGACTTCGGTCCCTACGTTCAGCAGGTGTTGCCGCAGATTACGCAGAGTCTCCGCCGCGTACTCGTCGGCCTCATTCTGGAGTTGTTCCGTCTGCTCGTCCGCGTTTTGCAGCAATTCCTGCGCCTGTTGATAGGCCTGTTGGAGCATCTGATCCGCCCTCTCCTCGGCTTCGCGCACCAAACCCTGGCGCGAAAGCATCTGCTCTGCCTCTAGCCGTGTTTGCGCCAACAAGTCGGCAGCCTCCTCACGCGCCTGGTCCAGGATGTGTTCTTTTTCTTGCAGGATGCGCCGCGCCTGTTTTACTTCGTTAGGGATAGAAGTACGCATCTGGTCGATAATGTTGAGGATCTCCGCCTCTTTCAACATCACTTGATTCACCAACGGCATTTTTTTACTACTGGCGACAAGGTTTTCTAGACGATCTACGAGAAACAGAATATCCACGTTTGCCTTGCCTCCTTCCGTGCCATTGCATCTCCTCCAGATACGGCGTTGCGATCCCTTGCGTAAAGGATCGATAGCGTGATTGGCTACACTAATTGTTTTGTTTGCCCAACTTGTGTTGTAGCGCTCGTACAACCACCGGGTGCAGCATGTCGCTGACATCACCACCCAATTGCATCACTTCTTTCAACAACGATGAACTGATAAAGAGCTGTTCAGGACTCGTGAGCATACACACCGTTTCAACCTCAGGGACAAGCTTGTGATTCATCAAACCTTGTTTGAACTCCGCCTCGAAATCGTTTGGCGTTCGCAATCCCTTCACAATTACCTGACCGCCAATCGAACGCACATATTCAACCGTGAGGCCGGTGTAGTGATCGACTCTGACATTTTCTAACCTGTCGTCCACGATAACCTCTTGCCAGAGCGCCACCCGTTCCTCCGCGTTGAAGAGCAAATTCTTGGCCGGAAAAGCATAAACCGCTATAACCAGCTCATCGAACAACTTCGCTGCGCGTCGCGCGATATCAAGGTGTCCATTCGTCAAAGGATCAAAGGTGCCTGCGTAGACTGCGATACGATGCCGCGATTCCTGTGTGCTCACTCTCGCTCCTTATAATGAGTGATAGAAGAATACATCAATGTAGCTTCAGGTCAAGAAGCCCAAAAATAGAGAGCGCTACGACCCCATTAAAGCATATCCCGCCCGTTTCGGCAATAGAGACCATGGGGACCCATAGAAAGACTGCTGAAGCCCTCGTATGCACGAAGGCTTCAGCATCTACACAGAAAATGCCTTCACACCGCGAAAAAGGCTCACGCGAGCCGATTGTTCCGCCGATAGCGCCCACCGATAGCCTCACCCAGACCAATCGCGCATAACCCGATCAGCAGGTGAATCACCTGAATAATCCAATGTGTTGATGTCTGATCCCATGATTGCTGATTCAAACCGACGATAATAGCAACGATACCTAACACCAGCGCACCCAGACCCAGTCCCACACTGCGTCCTTTAGGCGCTGTGAGAATGACAATAGCGAGCACCCACAAAGCGATCACGACAAGAATGCCGAATAACATGTGAATACCCTGTAATGACTGGGTGGTCAGGTTTGGATTAACCCAGAAAAGGATACCCAGCACAAGCGCGACCAGGGCACAGGCACGCAATACGTTTGATGCAATACGAACGAGCATACGTTCTCTATCTCCTTCTTCTTTGTCCATATGCTATACCCCTCTTTTACCGTACACACAGAGGTTCCTGTTCAGCAGCTGGTAAAATCGGGGGCGTGACATAGACAGCTAATACCACGAGTATATCATCTCGTTACAGTCAATATCCCGTCCTTACATGATCGAGGTTCATGACTTCCTCTATCTCATCAGGCGTCATGAACCTCGATCGCATGTACACGGACCACGACAAAATCGTGTGTCTCTATTAAGCAATAGCGCGAACCCTGCCATCAATGCAAGAAAAAATGTTAGACACCTCACAGTCATGATGTGAAAAAATCTGGTATGCTATTGGAATAAGTTTGCAATTGTTCGTTATCCTGCTGCTGAAACGAACATATTCAATCTTGTGGAAGTCGAGACACTGCATGACCATTACCGCGCATCTATATTGCGACCATTGTGGTGCGGCCAACCCTCTGCACGCCCATTTTTGTTTCGCATGCGGCAACGCTCTTCAGGAAGAACAGCAATCAGCCAATCAGGCAACGCTGCCGATCGGACATCTACTAAAAGAGCGCTACCAGATTGTGCAGCGTGTGGGCATGGGCGGCTATGGTAAAGTCTATAAGGCAATGGATTGCCAGTTCGGGGATCGCCCGGTGGCAGTGAAAGAAATGATCCAGCAAGGGCTGAGCGCGCAAGAAGTTGTGCAGGCAACCGAGGCTTTCAAGCACGAGGCGTTCCTGCTGGCTGGTCTGACACATCCTAATCTGCCCAGCATCTACGACTACTTTTCTGAGGATAACCGTCACTATCTGGTCATGAGCTTTATCGAGGGGGAGACGCTGCTCAAATATAGTCAGCGTCATGATCATCATCGTTTGCCGCCTGACAAGGTCATTCAAATCGCGATTCAACTGGCATCCGTCCTCAGCTATCTCCATACACGTAAGCCCTCGATCGTCTTTCGCGATCTTAAACCGGTCAACATTATGCGTATACCTGAAGGCCAAATTTATTTGATCGATTTTGGTATCGCGCGCCATTTCAAACCGAACCAATCCAAAGATACATTTGTGTTGGGCTCACCCGGTTATGCCGCGCCGGAACAGTACGGCAAAGCACAGACGACACCCCAATCGGATATGTACAGCCTGGGCGCGACGCTGCACCAACTCTTGACCGGCGATAATCCCGCTTTGACACCGTTCCGCTATCGTCCCTTGCATCTCCCCGACTATCCACAACTCGGACCCTTGATTGCGTGCATGCTGGATCGAGATATGAAAAAACGGCCCGCCAGCATGGGCAATGTGAAGCGCGAGCTGCAACGCATGCTGAGTCACAGCGCGCAGAACTCTAATACATCGAAGTACCACGTTCATCCAGGTGCTTCTGCCCTCACTCCTTCTCAATTCTCCAGGGCGCTTGCTATCGCGGAGCATGTAGCGATCTCTTGTCCTCTCGCTATCACCGATCTGGCCTGGTCGCCAGATGGACAGTGTGTGGCATGCGCGAATGGGCAGAATCATGTTCAATTGTTGGAGGCCGCACTCCAGAAATCGGTAAAAAATCAGTATAATATTCCTGGTACACGTATTACAGCACTATCCTGGTCACCCGATAGCCAGAAGATTGCCTGTGCCTGTAGCGATGGATTGGTGCGCGTTTTGGATAGTAATACTGGAATGAGCTCGATTCCCTATCCCGCACACGACCGCGCGGTGGAATCTGTTGCCTGGTCGCCCAATGGCAAATATATTGCATCGGCGGCTAACGGGATAGTGCACATCTGGCATGCGAAATCGCGCAACACGGCCAGGATTTATCGTGAACACCAAGCGACGATCACTTCACTATCCTGGTCGCCGGATAGCTGGTTCCTGGTCTCCTGTGGCGTTGATGGACACGTACGTGTCTGGCATGCTTTTTCCGGTCGCACCGTCTTCGATTGCACACTCGATGCTGTGCGCTGTGTCGCCTGGTCACCGGATGGTCGTTTTGTGTCCGCTGGCTCATGGAATGCCGTTCACACTTGGTACCTGGCGCATGGTCGCCTGCTTAATGTGTATCGTGAGCAGGCGCAGCTGATTACTATGCTATCCTGGTCGCCCGACGGCCAGCTCGTGGCTTCTAGCGCCTCCGATGGCACCGTTCATGTGTGGCAACCACATCAGGGCAAACGCGTGCAGGTCTATCGCGAACACAAAGAGCACGTGTCTGCGGTCGCCTGGTTCCCTCATGGGAAACAACTTGTTTCCGGCGATGTCACCGGGCAGATCAGGTTTTGGACCGCACAGTAGATCCGTATCACGCGCAAGTGGCTCTTGTCGTGGAGGCGTTTTTGAATATATACTGCTGATAGCTACTTGTGATTTCAAGGCTTGGACTGAATCACAGCGGCTTCTTCTATCGTGCATGAGCAATCTTGACGAGGTAATACAATGCCAAAAGCCATATGGAATGGTACTACGTTAGCGGAAAGCGATCAGTGTGTTGTGGTCGAAGGAAATCAGTATTTCCCACCTGATTCGGTCAAACGGGAGTACTTCAAGTCGAGCGATACCCATACAACATGTCCCTGGAAAGGATTGGCTAGCTACTACACAGTCGAAGTAAACGGCCAGCGCAACCAGGATGCCGCCTGGTATTATCCAGCGCCAAAAGACGCTGCGAAACAGATCAAAGACTACGTCGCGTTCTGGCATGGCGTGGATGTCGAGGTGTAACCCCCTAACCCAATACGATAAAAAGAGCGTCTGCATAAACAGACGCTCTTTTTATCATGTAAATGTTGAAAGTCGATCAAGCCAGCGGAACTTCTCCACTCGCTACTACATTCTCATCCTCAGGCTGTTCTCCTGGTTGTTTGAATGCACCAATGACATCGGGCGTCTTACCGATAGGAGGATGCAGCCATGCTTTTACACGCAGATAAATGGCGATAAAGCCCCCGAACCACAGCCCACCGTAGATATAACCCGCCGCGACATCACTAGGCCAGTGCGCGCCCAGGTAAACGCGTGATGGACCGATACACGCGATCAGCGTGGCAAAAATGGCGATCAAGGTGTTACGAATGCGGCCAGAACGCCAGTTGGTGGTCAGTAAATAAATGAGCAGACCATAAAAGTTGGTATAATACATCACATGCCCACTGGGAAAACTCGGTTCGTTGATCACACGCACCACCGTAACCAGTTCCTGTGTCGGACGTGGACGTTTGATAACACGTTTCAGGATGACATTCAGGAGTGTGGCCGAAGATGTGAGCAACACAAAAACTGCTTCCAGGCGGAAACGTAGTGCCCAGAAGATGCCCGCCACCCCGATTGTTTCCGGCACAGCATATTTAGCAAATCCAATTTCTGAGATGCCATAGAAGATACGGCGCAACCATGGGTTCTGCTGCTTTTGCAGCTTTCTGGTAATCGTACGGTCCCCAGGAAAAAACGTGGTGCGCTGTGCGATAAGCGAGAGAATCACCGCGCCCGCCAGCAGCCAGAGGTAGATCGCTAAAAAGACAGTACCACGCGAAACAGCACGCCTACCCGAAACAGAGGACTCCACTGCCAGTCGTTGCGCCTCCGTCACCACTGGTGGCTGCCCCGTGTTAGGCGGGGGCGTAGAATGATTATTAGCCATGCGAGAAACCTTTCTCATCGGAAATAAAAATACTTATAATCTTTTTTGTTTGATGCTTATGGAATATTCGAGAGATCTTTCTCTATAGGAATTTTTGGCATCGTTGTTTGTTGATAAGGGCGCGTGCGTCTTGCTTTGGATGTGATGAGATTTGGACTGACCGCCAGACTTTCGGGTACGCGCACCTGTAAAACCGCTGGTTCTACACGGATCTCTACCGGCGTGGTTCCTTTCTGCTCACCATCTACATGCACCATCACCGGATGCTCAGATGAGATCGAGACCGTTTTAATCTTACGACTGCTCACTTTTGGCTGTAACACACGTCTCCCCTGGCTAATCGAAATGGCGTGCAACAGGTATGCGAACTTACTGAAGTTGCGGTAAATCAAGATATCGAGAAAACCATCGTCCATTCGTGCCCTTGGCGCGAAGCGTAAATGCGCACCATAGTAGGGTGAGTTGCAAACACTGATTTGAATCGCGTTCACGCGCCGCTTCTGTTTTTGATCGAATGAGATGGTAAAACGCGATGGCTGGAACACAAAAAGCGTTCTTAGCCCATCGAATATTCCACGTATCGTTGAAGGCAATCCTTTCGCCTTGATCTCTTCTGCGGCTGGAAAAAGTGCCGCCTCCAACCCGATACCCGCAACCTCTAAAAAAATATTTCCATTCACAATGCCAACATCGATCTGACGCGTGTGCCCATTGGCAATAATCTCACATGCCTGCCCGATATCCTCTGGAATCTGTAAGCTATGTGCCACATTATTCATCGTGCCCACAGGAATGATACCCAGCACGCTGTTGCTTCTGATAAGACCACTCGCCACCGCATGCAACGTACCATCGCCACCGGCAGCAATCACAATATCCGCACTCTTGGCAACCGCCTGCTGTGCCAGGCCCGTGCCCGCGTCTTCAAGCGTGGTGTACCACACCTCTGTTTCGATATTATGCATTTGCAGTGCCGCTACAATCTGCGTCTGCAAATCATCTTCTGATTCATGATTGGCCGCGAACGCCGAAGAGCCAGCGGTCGGATTAAGAATGAGAATAGCGCGCATATCATATCATCCTTTATATGCTGTTATATGCTGGGTATTTTGGTCGCTATCATTATAGCCCTGCCTTGCACGCCTAAGTATAACACGCGCGAACTCGTCCATTCGTGTCAGGCCACTCCGTCACTCCTCAATAGTTTATCCTCGCACCCTATCATGTCATCATAGAACCGCTAAGTAGCTCACTCTCCCATCAATTATCCTATTTTTTGTGCTCATCCATATGTCAATTGTTGTATTTATATAGGTTACTTAAGAACAATAAGAAAGATAAGTTACAGGTTAAGCTAATTTTAACCTTTATGCCCTACTGTTAAATTATGATTACAAGTGGAAAAGGTAGAGTTTTTTTATGGAACATATTCATTGTAATTATTGATTAGAGGGGCTATGCTATGAGTAACAAAGAAAAACGAATGTGATTATCTGTGCAATAACGAAGGGAACAATTGGGCGCATGCAAGCAGATGGAAATTTCACCAGCGTTTTAAATATTGAGAGCGATAGCAAAAAAAGCATAGATAGCGCGAAGCTTGGAGCGACAAAAGGCTTAGAGGAAAGCGATGCAGTGCTGGCACAAAGAGTACTCGATGGTGATCAGCAGGCCTTCGAGGCACTGGTGCGTAAATACGATTCCCCTCTATTTCATTTTATTTGCCACTTCCTCGGAGACTACGACCTGGCTTGCGATATTTTGCAGCAGGTGTTTCTCCGTTTCTATACATCTCTTCCAAAGCTAGGTACGAGTGAGCCGTTCAAATCCTGGCTATTTCAAGTTGCACGCAATTGCTGCGTCGATGAATTGCGCCGCCGCCGCCGCTATGCCATTGACTTTTCTCAATTAGAAGTAGATAAAAATGATGGCGAATCTTCACTTATAAATGATATACCCGATCCAGGACCCCTGCCCGAAGAACTGATGGAACGCTTGGACCTACAGGAATGTTTGCAGTCCGCGATTGAGTCGCTACCCCCGAAATTTCGCGCCGTTGTCTTGCTGCGTTACGTCTCACAGCTAAGCTTCGCCGAAATCGGACAGACTCTGAGCATGCCCGGCGCAACGGCAAAAACCTATTTCCATCGCGCAAAGGCTCTTTTGCGTGATGTACTTCGTTCTCCTATGCCAACATTAATAGAAGATTAAGCACCTTTCCTTATCACATTGACATCACATCGAAAGAGTAATAAAAATGGAAGCCATCTTGACTGGCTTCCATTTTTATTACTCTTTGTCTTGCTAAAACATATGAAAATGGGCGCGATTACAAGCCCAGGTACGAGCGATACTGCTGCCAGTAGTTCACAAGACGCTGACGTACTTCCGCACCGGTCAATGGTGTGAGCAACAACGCCGCCACTACGCCAGCGATAATGCCGATACGGAACCATGTCTGCGCGCTCTGACGTTTCCGCTGGTTTTCCTCGATCTGGTCCTGAACGGATTGTCTCCAATCACTGGCGTTCGATGCCACTTGCTGCAAATTCTGATTCAGTTTTTTCTGACCCTTGCCAATCACGTCCTGGGTCTTGGAAAGACCCGTGGCAACATTATCCTGAATGTTTTGCTGCAACACCTGCGCGTTCTTCTGCGCCTTCTTCAGATTCCTCTGCGCCCGTTTCGAGGTATCCGCGAGCACATCCTGCGCAGTACTTACACCGCTTTGCAAAGCATCTTGCGTATTGCTGAAAAGGGTATTCGCGTTATCCTGCACGGTGTTCTGTACGCGCTGCAGATTTTTCTGCGCACGCTTGATCTCTCTGCGGCTTCTTTTCCTGTTGGCACCCAGCAACACTCCCGCCGTACCTGCACCCACCGTAAGCAGACCCTGCGTCTTATTCAAACCGGAGCGGACGTTGTCCTGCACATTGCCATAGGTTGTTTGAGCAGTATCGCGCGCATTGCTGAAGGTATTTTGCGCCGCGTCCTGTACATTGCTCAGTGCGTTCTGCGCGACATTTTGCACATTACTCAGCGTGTTTTGCGCCGTGTCCTGTACGTTGCTCCATGTGTTCTGTGCGCTGTCGCGTGCGTTACCAAGAGTATTTTGTGAATTGCCTTGCGCGTTACTCAACTTGTTTTGCGCGAAATTCTGGACCGTGTTCAGTGTGTTTTGCGCCGTACCTTTAACATTCTGAAAGGTGTTTTGAGCTGCGTTTTTGACGGTTGCATACGTGTTCTGAGCGTTCGCTTGCGCCGTGTCAAGTGTGTCTTGCGCTGTGTCGTCTACTCCATCTGTATCAACGTAGACTGTTATATTAGCATTTTTCTTAGCCATATGCCCTCCTCGATTGTTTTATAGGCTTGTTTAAAAGTGTAGCATGCATCAACTCATTAGAAATGCGCGAAAATGAATGGGATAGTATCGCGAAATATTTCTCTATTACTATTGTAAGCACGGTTGAGCAATGTTCGTGGTTTCAACTTGTCGCTAAATCTCCTATTGAGTTATCAGCCAGCATTCGCGCGCGATCTCCCAATCCTCTTGCGTATGCACGACAAGAACCCGCACCACCGAACTCACTGTCGAGATCTCCTCATCGCCACTTGGTGCACTGTTTTTCTCCTGATCCAGTTCCACATGCAAAAAGCGCAATCCCTCACATGTGCGCACACGTACCTCGGATGAATTTTCTCCCACTCCACCAGCAAACGTGAGAACGTCGATGCCACCTAACGAGACGATCATCGCCCCAATAAAATAACGCAACCGGTAAATATAAGTATCGAATGCTAGTTGAGCCTGCTTGTTACCCTCTTTGATCGCTTGCATCACCTGGCGCAAATCGCTCGAAACACCCGACACCCCTTTGAGGCCAGACTCCTTGTTCAATATCTGCTCCAATTGATCCGCCCCATATCCCCGCTCGCGTTGCAAGTAGATCAGGATGCTCGCATCGATAGTGCCGGAGCGACCTCCCATCATCAGTCCTTCAAGTGGCGTAAAACCCATTGTGGTATCAACACTTTTCCCCTCTCGTATAGCCGCGAGCGAGGCCCCATTTCCTATATGACAGTTGACGATACGCAACGTTGCCACATCTCGTCCCACAATCTCTGCACTCCTACGTGCGCAGTAACTATGGCTGATTCCATGAAAACCATAGCGCCGAATGCCCTGCTCCACCCACTCGTAAGGACCAGGATACGTGGTCACCTCGGGTGGCAGCGTTTTATGGAAGGCGGTGTCGAAGACCGCGACCTGTGGCATCTCACTGCGTAACTGTTCGATGGCTTCGATGCCCTCTAAATTGGCTGGATTGTGCAAGGGCGCAAACGACGCGAAACGACGAATAGCATTCTTCACCTCGGGTGTTATACGAACGCTCTGTTGATAGTCCGGCCCACCATGAACGACGCGATGCCCCACTATATCGATCTCGTTAAGATCTGTGATAACCTTTGTTTCCCCATCCCACAATGTTTGCACCATCTGTTTAATAATTTCCATTCGCTCATCTGTCGCCAGCGTTTTGCTAATCGCTTGACCTCTGGCCTGCACCTTGAGCATGGTCTGTCCCGCGTTCTGTCCCCAATCGGCATCGGCTGACCAGATCGGTTCAGGTGCATCAGTCGCGGGTGCCTGCTTGATTTCATACAATCGACTCTTCTGACTGCTCGATCCAGCATTAAAAACCAATATCTTCATTGTAGGAGAGGACTCCTTTGCGTTTTTCCATTCCTTGCTCGTTCAACGTCTCACTGGTAGTACGAACAACGTTCTCGATCTGTGACAGCGTGAGCAGGCAGAGCAACATATGCTATAGTGCTTTTAGCTTGCACGTTGTTCGTGCTACAATAGACATGACAGCTGAAGCGTATAGGACGGTGTTTTATCGCGGCAGGGAGGCAGGGAGTAGGACACTGGGAATAGCACCGATTTTTTGTTCAGGAAAGGGAGCGAGATGACTGAACATAGGAACGGCAATGCCAGTGAGGTAGCCCGGTTGAGGCAACAGATCGCCGAGGAAATTGAGTCGTTGGAGCGCGGTTTTCATGCGTTCGCCGTTGGATCGGCGCGTCATGATTTTATTCGCACACGTATGGACCGCATTGGCGACCGCCAGGACAAACTCGCGACCTACGTCGGCGAGGATAGCGCCGAACATATGGTCTGTGAACTGTATATCGATATTGTCAAACACGAGAGTTAAGATACCAGCCCATGCAGGACTGTGTAGCGCTCTGTCAAACTTCATCTTGACCCATGGTAGGCGTCGCTTTAGCGGGACGCACTCCGATTTATCGGGTGTCACCGGTACCACGAACCTTGAAAGAGCAGTAGGGGCGTGACACGCCTATGTCAGTTTCTCAGGTTAAAACTATCCATCCGTCTCATCGTTCACACGGGTGAGAATCTCACACGGGGAAGAACCGAGCTTCCATTATAGCCGTCAACACAAAGACAATGAGCAACAGCAGCACCTGTATCTGAGCGACCCGAGTCGCATGTAACAACGGCCATAGGAGTCGCGCATAGAAAGCGGCATTTATATGCCCCCAGATGATATAGGGAAACTGAGTCATCGTAAATGCGATCCACACCTGGTTCCACGACCACAGGCTCACTATCAGTGGCACGCCTGCTAGCAACGACCACCAGAGGCGCCGTGCATGTATTGCGGCTCTCAGTAGAAACGCTCCCTGGATAAAGAGAGCAAGCGCACAGAGCATTGTCAACCAGGACCAAAAGATGACGGTATTCATTGAATCGACATACATTTCGCACCCCTTTCGATGGAAAGCGAGGAAATTGGCCTTAAACTGGTTCCTTTTAGTCTGTTCAATGAGCCATAAACTGTTGCCAGAAAAGATGCATGCGTTCGCGCAGGGGTGCATGCTCCGCTTTGCGCAGGTAAGGATCACTGTTCCACAGTTTTTCCGCGATACGGCGGGCCTGCTCTATTAAAACCGTGTCATTCAAGTCCGCGATACGTAACTCAGGCATGCCACTCTGGCGCACACCGATAAAATCGCCTGGTCCTCGCAAGCGCAAATCCTCTTCCGCCAGCCGGAAACCGTCGTCCGTATCCTGGAAAACTCCTAAACGATCCTGCGCCTGTACGCCTGCGTCCGCGCTCAATACATAACAGTAGGATTGATGTCTGCCTCGCCCAACGCGTCCGCGAAACTGATGCAACTGCGAGAGCCCGAAGCGGTCCGCATCTTCAATTACCATCACGGTCGCGTTCGGAATATCGATACCAACTTCGATCACGGATGTTGCGATCAATACGTCGAGTTCGCGGTCACGAAAACTACGCATGATCTGCTCTTTCTCCTGCGCTTTCATCCCTCCATGCAACAAACCCAGGCGCAGGTCTGGAAACACCTCGCGTTGCAAGCGCTCGTACTCTTTTGTTGCTGCCTTGGCGACCAGCGTCTCAGACTCCTCGATCAGCGGACAGATGATAAACGCCTGCTGGCCCGCTTCGACCTGCTCACGAATGGTCGCATAAGCTTCATTGCGCCTGGCACCCGTGCGCCAGCGCGTAATGATTTTCTGCCGCCCCGGCGGTAGCTGGTCAATAACCGAAACATCCAGGTCACCGTACAACGTCAACGCTAACGTACGCGGAATGGGCGTCGCGGTCATCACGAGCATATGTGGATGTCGCCCCTTCTTGCGCAAAGCATCGCGCTGCTCGACTCCGAAACGGTGTTGCTCATCCACCACTACCAGCCCCAGGTGTTGAAAGCTGACATCGTCCTGAATCAACGCGTGTGTGCCAATAGCGACGGTGGCCTGACCCGTTGCCAGTGCCTCGCGTGCCAGCATACGCTCACGTGGCCGCAGACTTCCCGTCAGCAGAACCGTACGTATACCGAAAGGTTCGAGCATAGTACCGATACTGTGTGCATGCTGCTCCGCCAACAACTCGGTAGGGGCCATAATAGCGCTCTGGAAGCCATTCAGCGCCGCGAGCAGTAGCGCGGCTGCTGCTACCACTGTCTTGCCCGCGCCCACATCTCCTTGCAATAAACGACTCATAGGACGATTGCGCGCGAGATCGCGGAAGATTTCACCGATAACTCGTCCTTGTGCTGGCGTAAATGTAAAGGGCAGCGTCGCCTCAAACGGCTCTTCACTCGCAATCACTGACCACAACGTTGTTCCCAACATGGGAAGAGTGGTTTCCTGTGCCTGCTGATCTTCCTCGTGTTCAATCGACGAGGCAGGCGCATCGATAAAAATCTTTTCAGCGTATAGATGGAATGGATTGCCCTCGCGCGCTTCATGTTCCCAGCGACTGCGGCGCTCCTGCATCCCTAGCTGAATCATAAACAGTTCATCGAAGGCCAGCCGCTGATGCGCGGCGGCGCGCATCGTCTCATTATCAGGATAATGTATCTGCGCCACAGCCTCCGAAAGCGGCAAAAGCCCACCCGCCGAGCGCACACTGTGTGGTAAATGGTCCGGCAACATCTGCGCATAGCGGTCCACAACATATTTGGTAAATCTGCGCAACGATTTCGCGTGTAGCCCTTCAGTCAAGGCATAGATTGGTACCATGCGACCGGTACTCAGCAAATCTCCTCGCTCCGGCAACTCGTGGTTGCGCACCGAGAATTCGACCTTGTTGCCGAAACGCTGTTTGATTCCCGTCACAACCAGATACTCACCCTTCGCGGCCAGCAACTGTTTTTGCAGATACGATTGATTGAACCAGGACACCGCCAGTTTGCCCGTCTCATCAGAGATTTCGGCGATGGTTCGTGTACGCCCATTATTTGTGCGCTGTGTTTTCACATCCCAGATCAGGCCCATTGTGGTCGTAATCTCATTGAAAGGCACACGTGCGATCTTTTCAAGCTTGCTATAGTCGCGGTGCTCGCGCGGAAAGTAAAAAAGCAGATCCCGTATGGTATGTATACCAAGCACATGCATGCGTGTCGCAACCGTCGGCCCCACCCCTGGTACAGCAGTGATATCCGCGCTCAACAATGTCAACGTAGTATGCCCTTGCGACATCCCCGCCTCAAGTCGAATCGGGTTTGGCGGCGATGCTGCCACTTCTTGCTTGTCTCCCTGTTCTTCTTTAATGTTCTTACTGACCACCGTATGCTGTGCTGCTCTCGACGCAGGTGACGATACCACTGTTCGTTGTGCTGATCGTGCTGACTGCACGGGTTGTTGTGCTTGTTTGGACTGGTCCGGTTGTGCGCGCTCGGCTGGCGGCGTTTTCTGCGCTCTTGACGCTATTTGTGCTGGTAATGCGCTGGGTTGGGTAGGTCGAGATGGGCTATCAGCACGACTACGACCACCAATCTCGTCCAGCATCGCCAGGGCTGCTCGCAGATTGGATGCGCGCTGAAGAGGATCTTGCGCATGATAGCCTTCGAGATATTCCGCGAAACGATGCAGTGCTGTGATATCCAGCCCGTCTTGTTGACACAGAACGCTGGTATCCTCGTACCAGCGCGCGATAAAGCTCTCTAATCCACCCGGCTTAATGGCCCGGTCCTGGTGATTTGTCCGTTGCTCGAATTGCAATATCTTACGCGCGCGCTCAATATAAGTTGTAAGTGGTGTCGTCTGCTTGTTCGTCATATATCATTTCAATAGAAAATCATTTTTTCGTCGTCAACAAGTGCAGAGACTATGATAGAGGTTCTCTGGAAGAGGTGTCAAGTAGTAGGTTTTTGACTATTTTCCAAATGCAAGGCAAGATTTGTCTGGTGAAGGGAAAGTCTGCTCCAATCTCTTATGATCAAACGATTGCGCAGCGCCTTTGGCAGGTCACTGAGCAACTGCTTGCTCGCTCTGCACAACTCGCTTGAGAGAAGGTAATGAAGATCCTGTCATAGAGATGAAGAAGAGGTGGGTTTTCTAGTTCGATTGACAGGATTTCATTGACAGCAACAAGTGCCCTAGACTGATGTCTTCTCCGCCTCAGAGCTGGGCACGATAAAATGAATCTCCAATGCGCCATCGACGAATTTGGCGACGGTTGCTTCCTGATTCGCCAGTACCGTTGGCAGCGTGATGTCGCGTTTGAAATTGCCAATCTCCACGATCATCTCATCGCCCTTTTTAGTCATCACCACTTTGTCCATCTCGATGTGTGGCAGCGGTAGACGCAGAATATAGCTATTCGAGTTCTCCTCGTGTACAATCTCTTGGATCGGGCCATGATAAAAGACCTGTGTGGGATCTTCATCGTGGAAAATCGTCTCGCCCAATACGCCGAGTTGCTCAATGCCGAGAATCTCGTTGCTCTGGTAAGGCACCTCCCAGATAGGTAGAGGCGCAAAGGTCTGGTGTATGCGTTGGCGTAGCTTCTCCTGGTTGCGGTACAGATCCTGCATGAACACATCTTGATAGTCTTGCTGCGGCAGAACGCGATTGCAGACCACACCATCGATCGGATAGCCGAACAGTGAGAGATATGTTTCCGCGCGCAACGCCTCTTTGATCACCATACGTTCAGGATTGACCACCGGACGATACGAACTGACCTCCGCGTCCCCCAGCACTTTGCGCAATACCTTCACGCGTTCACTCAATGATTGCACCGTGTTGAGGATATCAGTCGTGGGTAAGAATGCCTTGAGTAGAGGACGCGCCAGGTTCAACGTGCCTTTTTTTAAGCCCATCAAGCGACTGGCATACCACTGAAAGGTGTCCGGCATACTTAACAGACGCACAGTTTCACCAGTGGGTGCGGCATCGATCACGACTACTTCAAAGTCGCCATCGCGCGCGTTACGATATATATTGATCAGGCTGACGATCTCGTCCATGCCAGGGATAAGTGCCAACTCTTCGGCCATTACGGTGTCGATGCCTTGCGTACGCAGATTTTTTGTCAACGTCTCCTGCACTTTGCCCCAACTATGGCGCATCTCGTCCAATACATTGACTTCCTGCGCCCACAGATTGGTTGCCAACTCTTTTGGCTCAGAAGTGAGATTGACCTGAAGACAATCGGCAAGGCTGTGAGCCAAGTCCGTGCTGACAACCAGTGTACGTTTGCCGAGTGCCGCGGAACGAACGGCAGTGGCTGCCGAAACCGTGGTCTTTCCCACTCCGCCCTTTCCAAGATAAAGAATAATGCGCATAGCGATCCTTACAGAGTACTGCTTTCGTGCTCATTCAATAATATGAACAACCTATATACTAACTATACTACGAAATTTTCCCGTCCAGGTTTTATGCGCACACCCACTCCTCGCGTAGGACAAATCTTGTATGTGCTATTTGCACTCCATCTGCTACGCAGGAAATGGTTCTATGGGATATGGTATACCCGCTTCTCTTGGCAAAAAGCATCTGTGACAGTGGATAGACACTATGCAGCTATATGTGTGTATTTTCTATCCAGCGTTCGTGGCTCTGGCAGCGAAAAATAATGTAATTGTTGGAATAGGAGACGAGTAATGCGACAGATGCAGCAGCAGGCCAGTCAGGTGACGGAAGCCTATGAGTACTGTCGTCAAGTGACGCAACGTGCGTCAAAGACTTTTTACTGGGGCTCTGTTTTTTTGCCTCCCGCCAAGAGGCGCGCGATCTGGGCCGTTTATGCCCTCTGTCGCAAAGTTGATGACGCTGTGGATGAAGTGCTCGATGGCACTGGCCCACATGAGGGTCATCTCCTCGGGTCATGTTCGCCTCAGAAAGTGCTCGATGAGTGGCGCGCATCGCTTACTAATGTGTACCAGGGTAAAGATATCGGTGATGATCCAGTGCTTTGTGCGTGGCGTGCTATGCTCGAACACTACCCGGTTCCACTTCAGCCAGCGTTAGACTTGTTGGATGGCGTTGAGATGGATTTTACCAAGCATCGCTACCAGACCTTCGACGAGCTTTACCTCTATTGCTATCGTGTCGCTGGCACCGTTGGATTATTGACCGCTCCCATATTTGGCTACCAGGATGAGCATGCCCTGCCTTACGCGGTCGATCTCGGTGTCGCCTTGCAGCTCACCAATATTTTGCGTGACATCGGCGAGGACGCACAACGCAATCGTATTTATATCCCCTTAGAGGAGATGGCTCGCTTCGGCTATACAGAAGCCGAGTTAATGGCTGGTCGTATCAACGATGCATTTTGCGCCTTATTGACCTTTCAAATGGCCCGCGCCAACGATTATTACGCGCGTGCGCAGCCCGGTATTCGTCTGCTGGATGCAGATTGTCGCCTGGCCGTTCGTTTAAGTGGAACCCTCTACCATTCCATCCTGGAACGTATTCGCTTGAATGAGTACAACGTATTTACACGTCGTGCCAGTGTGCCATTGCAGTCTAAATTGATGGTCCTCTCGCATCACTGGTTCGCGCAACAATTCGAAACAGTTTTCGGCAGCATTCACTTGAATTAAATCTTGCTGATAAATATGAAAAGGGTTACCGGCCCGTTCTAGACTGGTAACCCTTTTCAAATATATTGCTAAAAATAGATTCGAAGTCTGATTATGAACAGAATACACATCTACTTCAAAACGCGATACAAGCAAATAATACGAAGTGCTTACGCCGCTTATAAATCTACCTTACCATTGACCACGAGTAGTCTCAAGAACTCAAAATGCCTCAATACTTCTACACGGTCGCTCCCACCATGTTGGTACCACTGACGCAGCCAGAGCAACGAGAGAATCTCGTCCTGATCGAAACCACATTCGACGAGCACATCTGTCTCTGTTTCAACAGTATCCGCATGGGCAATCATTTCTAAAGGTCTTGTATTCATTATTATATCCTTCCACCAGTCACCCGCAATAGGTGCTTCACCACTGCAATTCTCCGCCTGCGTAAAAATATGAAAACTGATTTTCTTTCTAAAACGAAAGCACCAATCCCTTTTTAAAAAGAACGTTCAGCATACCGATTTTTAAAATATGAGTTTGTGTACTCACTTTCTACGGCTGTTCCCTCTCAATCATATTCTTATAACGTAAAGGAAAAGCGGAAAGATTACAGTCACAGGTCACGGGGCCAAATTCGTGAGGCCCTTACACGTTTAAATATACGTTTAAACAGAAAGATTAGTTCCATAATTTTGGTCGATAATTTTAGGCTAAATAGACTTCTTTCATATTCAACGTACTATCAAAGAAAACGTTTCGCCGATGGTATTTTCGTATGCATTTTTCCCTTTTTATGAAGATGCCATCAACAGAAAAAACGGGGCACAGAAAAATGTTGTTTGTTCAGTGCCTCGCTCTCTCAGTTCCTACTCTACCTGACCACGCACAACAATGTTCGCCAGCCGACCAGGGACATAAATGACCTTCTGCACGTGCATACCGTCAGTAAACGCACGCACACGCTCGTTCGCCAACACCAGCGTGCGCACTTCGCCCTCAGTGATCTCCGCCGAAACTTCAATACGCTCACGCACTTTTCCGTTCACCTGCACGACCAGGGTGAACTTTGCATCCTGCATGAAGCGTTCGTCATAGATCGGCCACTCCGTCGTATGTACACTGTTCGTGTGGCCTGTCAGATGCCACAGTTCTTCAGATATGTGTGGCGCGAACGGTGCCAGCAGTTGCAGCATAGTCTCCAGCGCCTGCCGGAACGTTTCGCTCTGTGCGACCTCCTCCCGCTGCTGTTTGATCAGAGCGTTGTTATACTCCATCAGTGCGGCCAGGGCCGTGTTGAAATGGAAGCTACTCAGATCTTCGGTGACGCGTTTGATCGTCTTATGTCGCAGCCGCTCGATTGCCCGGCTCTCGTCTGTCTCGTGCGTGCTGACGCTACCACTGATCCAGCCATCATTGATCAGATTCCAGACGCGGTTGACGAAGCGCCAGATGCCCTCCAGATTCTCCGCACGGAACAAACCGCCCGCGTCGAACGGGCCGATAAACATCATGTAGCAACGTACGGTATCCGCGCCATATTTCTCGACATACTTGTCTGGCGCCTCCACATTGCCGCGCGACTTGGACATCTTTTGTCCATCCGATCCCAGTACCATGCCCTGGTGAAACAGGCGCAGGAATGGCTCGTCGAACTTCAGGTGCCCCATATCGTGCAGCGCTTTGACAAAGAAGCGTGAGTACAGCAGATGCAGAATCGCATGTTCCACCCCACCCACGTATTGATCGACCGGCAGCCACTTTTGCATCTTCTCCTCACTCCATGCCTCTTCACTGTTGTGTGGGTCCGCGTAGCGCAGGAAGTACCACGATGAGTCGATGAAGGTGTCCATGGTATCGGCCTCTCGCGTCGCTGGCCCTCCACACACCGGGCAGGTCGTGTTCAGAAAATCCGGCTCGTAGCGCAGCGGCGACTCACCTGTGGATTTGAATTGCACGTTCTCCGGCAGCCAGACAGGTAACTGATCCTCCGGCACCGGTTGCATACCGTCTTTCGGACAATAAACTATAGGAATCGGCGCGCCCCAGTACCGTTGCCGACTGATCAACCAATCCCGCAGACGATAATTCACGGTGGCTTTGCCCACACCCTGCTCTTCGATAGAGCCAATCACTTTTGCGATCGCCTGATCTCCCGGTGTACCATCGAATGGACCCGAGTTGACCACTGTACCCAGTGCCTCGTGCGCCTCCGTCCATGTCGCTGGATCGCCAGGCTCTTCGCCCTCCGGTCGAATCACCTCGCGAATCGCCATCCCGAATTTGCGCGCGAACTCGAAGTCGCGCTGATCATGGGCTGGTACACCCATGATCGCTCCGGCTCCATAGCTCATCAGCACGTAGTCGGCGATCCATACCGGAATGCGTTCACCACTTACTGGATTCGTGACGTAGGCACCGGTGAAGACGCCAGTCTTTTCCTTCTCCGTACTCATACGTTCGATCTCGGTCATCCGACGTGCCTGCTCGACGTAAACATTCACCTCGGCTTTATGCTCGGCTGTAGTAATCTTCTCCACCCACGGATGCTCTGGTGCCAGCACAAAGAAGGTGACGCCGTAGATCGTGTCTGGTCGTGTCGTGAAGACCGGAATATCCTCTTGCTTACCATCAACCTCCGCGCTGAAGCGGATTTCCGCCCCCTCGCTACGCCCGATCCAGTTGCGCTGCATCGTCATCGTCTTCTCAGGCCAGTCGATAACCTCCGCAAAGTCCAGCAGCCGCTCCGTATAGGCGGAAATCTTCAGCAGCCACTGATCGATCTCTTTGCGTACTACGACCGTGCCGCAACGCTCACAGGTGCCATCGGCCAATACCTGCTCATTCGCCAGCGTGGTGTTGCAATGGGGACACCAGTTCGCAGGCGCCTTGGTGCGATAGGCCAGATCGTGCTTATAGAATTGCAGGAACAGCCACTGCGTCCATTTATAGTAGTCGGGCAGGCAGGTGACGACCTCGCGTTGCCAGTCCCACTGTGCGCCCATCTCGCGCAGTTGCCTGCGCATGTTCTCGATATTCGACAGCGTCCAGGTACGCGCCTGAATACCTCGCTTGATGGCCGCATTTTCCGCGGGCAGGCCGAAGGCGTCGAATCCGATCGGCTGCATGACGTTATAGCCCTGCATGCGCTTGAAACGACCATAGGTATCAAATGGAGAGTAGTTGTACCAGTGCCCCATGTGCAGGTCGCCGGATGGATAAGGGAACATCACCAGATGATAGAATTTCGTTTTCGGTGAATCATCGGAGGCATGGTACAGGTGCTCGGTTTCCCACTGCGCCTGCCATTTCCTCTCAATCTCCCTGGGATCGTACTTTGTGCGTGTGATCATAGGATACCTTGCCTCCTCGATATTTATAAACTTCCCATTGCGCGTAGGGCAAACCATGCGTTTGCCCATAGAAAAAGCCTCTCATCCGCAAAGGGACGAAAGGCTTTTCCGTGGTACCACCCTGATTTCGATTGGTCGACGGTTGCTAATGGACCTGAGGGGACTCGAACCCCTGACCTTCTCCATGCCATGGAGATGCTCTACCAATTGCGCTACAGGCCCGCGCTGGCTTCCTACCAGACTCTATGGGCTCGTGGTCTTGGTAACCGTCGTATAATCGACACTCTTTTGGTACGCGATAACGGGCGCTCCGTCCTATGCTAAACATCTCTACCATCGTAGCTGTTCGAAGGCTCGACCAAAACGGAGAAATGCATCACATATGGTGCTCACAGGCGAGTTCAGTCATCTAGCATGCAGCCTCGCACCAACCGGCTACTCTCTGTCTGGGACTATGACTTACTACTCCTGCTCACTGCACATTCTTTTAACTGTACTACTATACTATACCATAGCGCTTTGCGATTTGCAAGGCATAGCCGCGTAGGGCAAACCACGCGTTTACCACATAATGGTTACAAAAAAAGATGACCCTTCCTAGAAAGAATCATCTCGTATCTCTCATGGAGATGAGGGGGCTCGAACCCCTGACCTCGACAGTGCGATTGTCGCGCTCTTCCAGCTGAGCTACATCCCCGAACGAGCCGTATCATAACATAGCTATGGCGATTTGTAAAGTACCTTTTGATCAATGTCCACTATGAAGTGGTTAGGAAAAAAAGCCTCCCTCGCGCGTATAATAAATAGTGCCGAATAATGATGAGTGTGCATCTTGTCCTTGTGAGAAGATGGGAGAGATGCCAAAAAGGAAGAAATTCATGCTTTACTACCGTGTTGCATTTCAGGCCGATTCTCAAATGAACCGAGGATCGACATGGACTTGGCGTTCAAATCTTCTATCTTCGCAACGCGCCCTTTTTACCCTCCTACAATCCTACAGCTACATGCCCAAAGAACATATCCGCGTGTTTTTCGCCTCGTCCGATAAAATTATGAACGAAATGCTCGTCCGCCAAAATCAGGGCGAACTATCCAGCTCAATGGCCGTTGATCAACTGCTCCTCAACAACAGCATCAACACCGAGGATGTTATGCGCCTGGAATTGGAAATGAGTACCAAATCCGATCATGAAGAGCCATATATCTTTACACTGCCCATGCAACTTGAGGAACTGCGTTGTTGGATCTCGTTGATGGTCAAATTTCAAACGGAAAATCACGCAAGCGCGGATACTGATAGTGATAGCGATGTACCTGATGAGAAAAACAGCTTTGCCGTGCGCGGCTGACACAAAAAAACGGGATGAAATACTATCCATCCCGTTCGTATTGCTCTCTCTTGCTCTGTCGATCTTCAATCACCTGCATGGAGAGAACTTGTTTTATCACGTCCCACCACTACTTCTGTCAAATGCATGTTGACAAAAACGCATCGTCGTCTTAACGCGCGCGTGCAGGCTGTTTCAGCACGATATTGAGTGGGTGCCCCTCCGCAACCAGGATCGCCTCGCGCAATCCTTCGCTTAGCGTTGGATGCGGGTGAATCGTTTCCGTAATCTCGTCTCCCGTCAACTCACCACGCATCGCCAGCGAATATTCGCTGATCAGGTTCGTCGCATCTGGCCCGATAATATGCGCTCCTAGCACCTCACCATATTTGCCCAGGATAACCTTCGTAAATCCCTCCGTCTCGCCAATGGCAACCGCTTTCCCGTTGGCCGCCCAGGGGAAACGATCGACCCGTACATCATCCTTGTATTGCTCCCTGGCTGCCGCCTCTGTCAGACCGACGAACGCGACTTCGGGGAACGTATAGATGGGATTGGGGACTACATCATAGTTCATCGTCACATCTTGCCCGGTGGCGTTATCCGCCGCGACTTCGCCCTCTGTTGAGGCCACGTGTGCCAGTCCTGCTCCATGTACGAGGTCACCGACAGCGTAGAAGCTTGGTAGGTTCGTCTCCATTTTGTTGTTGACGCGCACACGCCCACGATCTGTATCAAGTCCCTGCTCGATGAGCTTATCCAGGCCTGTGATATTCGCGCGCCGACTGACCGCCATCAGCACATACTCAGCCGGAAATGCCTGCTGACCTTTGTCTGTGGTGGCGATAACCTTTTTCTGATCTCCCTCGTCCTCAATGCCCTCTACCCTCGCCCCGGTCACCATCTCGATGCCCCGTTTGCTTAGGATACGTACCAGTAGTTTGCGTACCTCTTCATCAACTGGCGCGAGCACGTTCGGTAGCATCTCCAGCACCGTTACTTTGCTGCCGATGGCGCTGAACATACATGCCAGTTCGATACCGATCACACCACCTCCCACACATACCAGGCTTTCAGGCACCTTGGGCAGATCCCAGCAAGTGTCGCTGTTCATGACATTTTTCCCGTCGATGCCAGGCATACTTGGCATCAATGGCACCGAGCCGGTTGCGAGGATGATGGTATCCGCGCTGAACTGCTGCTGCCCATCTCCGCTGACTACGGTAACCGTACGCGAGGCGTCGACGTTGCCCTGTCCGTTGAACACATCGACGTTGTTGCCCTTCATCAAAACTCCAACACCGCCCGTCATGCGTTTGACGACTTTATTCTTGAACGCGACCGCCTTCGACATATTGAAAACAGGTGCCTGCGGCAACGATATGCCAAGCTCCTCGAACGATTCAATGTTATGCATGGTCTCGGCGACGTGCAGCATCGCTTTGGATGGTATACAACCGACATTGAGGCAGGTCCCACCAAGGTATTGTTTTTCAACGATCGCGACTTTCGCGCCCCGCTGCGCTGCACGCACTGCTGCGATATAGCCACCCGGTCCTGACCCAATAATCGCTATGTCATAATGGTTACTTGTCATAAAAGTCTCCTGTGACGCAGGCTGTTCGAACACAATTGCCTGTGATGTATTGTTTATTATGGTTTGTTGTTTGCTCTGACCTCAAAATTTCTTCGTCAGTATACCACTTTTGGGCTTATCCATGAGAAAAAAGCCTGCCACCAATGATGACAGCCCGACGACGACGACGACTCTTAATCGCTCAAGGCATCCCTCGATCGCGTAGGGCAAACCACGCGTTTGCTCCATGCGATCGAGAGAACCGTTACCCATTTGGTCTATCCGCAAGACAATTCTGCCGTGAAAGCGTACTTCTTATAGAAAAAGTAGAAAGATAAAAAGATTGTTGCGTCTCTGTACAACTATTTCGTCTCGTTCTACATTGGCGTAGATCGTGCAATGCATCGAAAAGTGACAGGTGACGCAATAGGTCGCTATCAGGCTTGACAGAACGAATAGGGGGAGCGTAACAAGCGAATGTAGCCTAGAAGAGAAGAACACGAAAGAGGAATAAAGCTATGACGACGACAGGTGAATTGCTCAGTATCATTGAGAAGTTGGAACTGGTGGACGCTGGTGAGGCCACAAGCTATCTCGATGAGGATAGACAAATAAATATACCATTGGCAAGAGAAAACTACGAGAAAGGATATGTGGAGGCGCTATTTCCAGGCTCCAAATCCTATCACGAGCAGGAAACGAAGACCGCTTGAACGTATCTGTTTCCAGTCAAGGCCTTCGTTTAATATCTGGCCTCAAGCAATATTCTGATACGTCTCTCCGCCGATGGCATGCCGCAATCTTGTAGTTGTGTAACGACCTTTTGCAGGTCGTACTCGACTCGTCGATGGTTCGCTTGCCACCTGCCATCGCGCCAGGAGATGATCGCGTATGCCGCCCGTGTGTCACCATCTCTTGGCAACCCACAGCTACCAGTATCGATGAGCAGAAGATTCTGCCATGACCGCGTAAATGCGACATGATGATGCCCGAATGCAACTACTCCGACACTGCTCGCAAGCTCATCCAGCAAAAAGTGCAATTCACTATCCGGCGTTGTAGGCAAGATTGCATCATGCTGGTTGCGTGGGTTGGCATGCACCACGAGCAGATCGCTACCATCTGGATTATTGACCAGATGCTGCAAAGGTAAATGAGCAAGATAATGTATACCTTCCGCTCCGATCTGCTTCCTCGTCCACTCGATAATGCCCTGTTTCCTCGCGCTCTTCTTCTCCTCCTGATTCACCACGTCGCTATCTACGTTGCCCTGGACCACCGGGCAATCAAGCCCTTGTATCGTCTCCAAAACCTCTCGTGGCTTTGGCCCATTCAAACATAGGTCACCGGCGAAAACGATCTGATCGATTTGGGGCTGTCGACGGATGTCTTGCAAAACCGCGTCCAGCGCTACCTGGTTTCCATGCACATCCGATAAAACAGCAATATTCATGATCTCTGTCCTCGTGTTCTAACTTCTAGAGAATCTCTTTCTCCTAATCAGTTGTAAAGGTAGACCTGGCAATGTACTATGCGTTTGTATTCCCGTTTTGTATCTCGTTCTTTGCCTTCAGTAATATATCGCAAACTGAGAGGAGATTTCAAAGTCATGCTGCATCACGTCGGCGTCATTTCAGATACACACCTGCCACGTTTTAAGGCTCTCCCCGCCCACATCTATCAGCTTTTCGCCCACACCGAACTGATCATTCATGCCGGTGACCTCTCGATCCTTTCAGTTCTAGATCAGTTGGAAACCATCGTCCCCCATGTGGTTGCTGTACAGGGCAATGTGGAGCAGGAGGAGGTGATCCTCAAGTTGCCTATCAAACGCGAGCTGAGGGTCGCAGGCATCCGTATCGGCATTGTACACATTCTGGGCGACGCGAAGCACTATGCTCGCACCGCTCGTCAGGAATTTCCCGACGCGCGTGTTGTCGTCTTTGGGCATAGCCACAATCCTTACAATCAAGAGCATGATGGTCAGTTGCTCTTCAATCCTGGTAGCGCCACCGATCGCCGTCGTCAGCCTACCTGTAGCGTTGGCATGTTGACGATCGACGATGAAACTGGCGCGGTCTCTGGCGAAATCATACCACTGTCTTAAAACTCATTGCCGCGAACTGCCGCCCGTCAATTTGTTGCCTTACTCGCGACCGATGTACTCCTGACCACCCATATAGGGCCGAATAGCCTCCGGCAGTCGAATGCTGCCATCGGTCTGCTGGTGCGTCTCCAACAGCGGGATCAGGATACGCGGTGAGGCGATGGCCGTGTTGTTCAGGGTATGGACGTAGCGCAACTTGCCCTCTTCGTCGCGATAACGAATATTAGCGCGTCTGGCCTGCCAGTCGTGCAGATAGGAGCACGAATGCGTTTCGCGGTAGCGCTTCTCGCTCGGTACCCAGCACTCGATGTCGTACATACCCACTTTTCCATCCCCCATATCGCCCGTGCAGACATTGACGACACGATAGGGCAGTTCCAACGCCTGCACCAATCCCTCGGCGTTTTGCAGCAACTGCTCGAACCAGTAGAGCGATTCTTCATGATCGGCTTTACAAAAGATGAACTGCTCAACCTTGTTGAACTGATGGATGCGAAAAACACCCTTGGTGTCCTTGCCATATGTGCCCGCCTCCTGCCGAAAACAGGGGCTGAAGCCCACGAATTTCTGTGGTAACTCTTCGTATTTGAAGGTGTCATCTTTGTACATACCGGTAATCGATACCTCCGCCGTGCCTACCAGAAAAAGATCCTGTCCCGCTACCTCGTACACCTGATCACGTCCCTTGGGAAATTGTCCGTTACCGATAAAAGCGAAGTCGCGCGCCATAGATGGCACCACCAACGGCGTAAAGCCTTTTTTCGCCATCGTGTCCATCGCGAAATTGATCAACGCCAACTCCAGCCGCGCCGCATCACCCTTCAACACATAGCTCCGTGAGCCCGCAACCTTTACCGCCCGTTCGATATCGACCAGATCATGTCTTTGCATCAGTTCGTAGTGATCGAGTGGCTGAAAATCGAAATGTGTCGGATCACCCCAATACTTGAACGGCACGTTCTCGCTCTCGTCTTTCCCGATCGGCGCGTTCGCATCAGGAATGTTCGGCACGCGCAACAGCAACTGGTAGCGTTCCTCGCTAAGCACGCTCAACGCGGGCTCTTTCTCTTTGACCGCTTCGGCCAATTTTTTCCCTTCGGCGATCAGCGCATTGCGCAGTTCCGTGTTTTTCTCCTTCGCCGCTTGCTGAATCCCCTTCGATAGCTGATTCTGCTTCGCGCGCAGCTCCTCTACTTCATGTTGCGTCGAAACAACGCGCTGGTCTAACGCCAGCAACGCATCGATATCGATCGTGTTGTTTTTGAGTCGCGCCGCCTCCTTCACCACATCCGGATGGCTGCGAATAAATGCAATATCGAGCATAACTTTCTCCTCTGTATTCCCTTCTTTATTTGGAAAGATCTTCCATCTGTGTAACCAATTACACATTGGTCCGCGTAGGGCAAATCACGCGTTTGCCCAGGCGCTCTTTCAACTTGTGCTAAGACAGCAAAAAAAAGCGCCGCCGTCCCTATAAAAGGACGACAGCGCTTGTATAGTTTATATTGCGCGAAATCGTGGTGCCACCTTCATTCTTTCAGCCTAACTGTTCAGTATATCAAGCAATACCGCCGTTTACTGCTGAAACTCTTCCTTGCCTGGTAACGGAGGCTACCGTTGACGCTTCGCGCGTAGGCTCCTGGGTGGATTTCCGCTCCTCGGATCATTGCGTCGCACCTGCCCGCAACTCTCTGTGACACCGCCAGAGCTACTTATCCCATTTATTGCCTTCACTTTTTTCTGTGCTACGAGCATAGCAGTGGCCTTGTACTTTGTCAAGCCTCTGCACCTCGCGTCTGCGTAGGGCAAACCACGTGTTTACCCGTGGTTGTTAGCTCTCACTCCGACCATACCCGTAAATGGCTGAACGCGATATCCGTATCCTTTGTCTGCTCACTGGCAATGAAGCCGATGCTGCCCGCGCTATAGGTCGTGTCGTTGACCGAGCCAACAAACTGTGCGTTGATGTACAGATAGATATTCGCACCTTGCGCGATAATAGTTATTCGATTAATCTGCTTCACGCCCGTCTTGATCGCACTACTCTTATCATAGAGCAACGTGGAGTTCTTGTTACCTTTGGTAATTAGCAACGCGTAACTCCCATCGTTGGCGATGCGGAAGTTATAAAAATTATTGTCCCCACTGTTCGAACGGAAGAGTACACCACCCGTGCTTCCCTTCAAAATGGTCATATCCACATCGAGTGCGAAGTTGGTCACATGACTTTTGTGCGCCATGCATTGTGTATAATAGCCGTGAGTATGCATGCTGACATGGTACATGCTATCAGTGAACGCGCATCCGCCTCCATCCTGGGTTGGATAGATATCCCAGTTCGATTTTGTCTGCACCGCCAGCGTTTCATTCAACATCGGTGTGCCCTGCAAGCTTTGTGTGAATAGCTGCTGCTGAGCCGTGATCGTTGCTTCTATCTGCGCTTTTGTTTGTGCTTGAACCGCCCGTTGCGTCGCCTGTACATTGGCGGTGGCCTGCGCGTGAGCTATCGCCACCGCTGTGCTCGTCGCCTGCGACTGGGCCGCCGCGGTGGCCTGGCTATGCTCTATGCGCACTGCCTGCGCGGTCGCGGTTGCGGTTGCATGTACCTGCGCGGGATGGGTAACGGTAGTGTAATAGATCAGGCCGAGACCTCCAGCAATAAAGACGAGCGCGAGAGCAACCATGACGATCAGTAGCAGGGTGATCACGAACGAACGCACAGGCCGCGTCTGTATGGCAGCTTTTACAGGCTGCCCAGGTTGCCCAGTCTTCGCAGGCTTTATAATTGGAGCAGCGAATGAGGAAACAACAATTGTTTCCTCGTGCTCCTCTCTCTCAAGAGCATCACTCGGTCTGGCAGATGCCTGTGCCAGCAACGGTATATAGGCTGAAGATGCGGTTGTCTGCCTTATATTACTTCTACTGATAGTGTGCGTCTGTGTTGCTGTATCTTGGTCGTGGCTGTTCTCGCCGTTTCGCATAGTCTACCCTCTATCACAAAATTCAAAGAAGACATTTCCCAATATGGAGGGCAGGTATTTTCAGTGCCTGCCCTATCTTCCCTCTTTCATGATACAGGGGTAGCATAAATTGCTAACTATCCATAAATCTATGCACAATTTGATTGAAAAAACCACGTTTTACCATTAATTCGCCCATACCTCCGCGTTTGTATATTGCACCGTGGTAGAAAGATCTTCATCGAGCGCCGTGAGACCAATCAAGCCTGATGAGATGTTGTTGTCCTTCGCGCTCATCTCAAAATGCTTGTTAATATAAATGCTGAATGTATCTTTGTGGGCGATAATGGTGATTGTATTTTCCGCGTTGGACTGTGTATTAAAACCCATACTGGTTTCTCCAGAAAGCAGGGCTTGAGTATCTTTTCCATTCGAATCTGGGTAGTAAAAAAGACTGTAGATTCCATCTGACTCAATCTGGAGAAAATAGAAATGCGTGAGATTCGCGTTAGCGCGAAGTACAAGGCCGCCTGCATCACCTTGTGTGATCTTCATGTGCACCTGAAAGGTGAAATTGCCAAAATCCGTTCCCTGATTCAGACATGTAGTAAATGTATTTTGCTGGCTTGATGAAATAACGTAAGCGTTATTTTGGAACGCACACGTATCATTCACATCCCAATCGTTGAGATTACTGTTTTGCAACGGGTCGTTCAATAAAGGCGTACCTGAAGTAGCTTGATTGTAAGCACTATTCTGGCTTTGCGCGGTCGCGGTCGCCTGCACATTTACCTGTGCCTGAGAGTTTGCCTCTTGCGTTACCTCGTTCGCGAAGGCGGTGCCAGCCGCTTTCGCGTCGCTCGTCTGCTGCGCCACAACTTTGGCTGTCGCCTTCGCTTGTAGCTGCCTGGGCACATAGACCGCATTATAGCCGACAATGCCCAGAGCCGAGAAAATAAGCACCAACGCGACCACGAGCGCTATGATCAGTGTCGCAAAAGACATCTTCTTCCTGGGTGGCCGTGGAGGAAGAGCACTCGTGCCAGCAGAAAAAGCTGTCTGTGCCGGATAGGGCGCGTACATCGGTGTCGCTGTCGGAGATGATGGCCCAACCGGTGACGCCGGTAAAGGCGATAACGGTGCTGGCGTAACAGGCATGCCAGGCGAAAATACTGGCACCGCTGTATTATTCACATCCGCTGGATACGCTGGCGTAGGCGCTGCATTCACTGCTGGTGTACCCGCTGAGGATGCTGGCGTAGACATGACAGGAATGTTCGATTGTGTAAAAGACATCGCTTTAGCCTGGTGAGCGGGCGTCTCTATATTGTAATAGGTCGTTGTACGGACCTGTGCCTGTGGTGGTGCCTGTAGGGCAGAGCCAGATGGCGTTTCCTCGCGCAACGGTGGATCGCTCGGCAATACGCCCGAAATCGGTCCCCTGACTGATGAGGATTGCGTGAGATTTACCCTCCCACAATTGGAACAGGTGACGACATCTTTCGCTAAAGGTGTACCACAATACGTGCAGTAGTTCATAGGGCTGCTCCTGATTATCATTTTCCTTAAGATAATTTTAGAATGTATAAAATTCGCTGCGAGTACTGATAAGCTAAAGAGAGCTAATCATTAGCCCTGCGGATTTTCCTTTTCATACACAAAAAGTGCTACTCCTGTTGGCCCAGCTTCCATACTTTTGCGTTGGTATACTGTACTTGAGTTGTCGTACTGGTTTGATTTGATGCCGCAGCAACACCAATGAAACCAGAGGTTGCGCCATTATTCGTATATTTCCCCTCATGATGTTTATTGATGTAAAGATCAAATGTGCTTCCATTTGCCACGATCATAATTTCATTGTCCTGGTTTAATCCTTTATGAAAAGATTGACTCGTGCCTTGTCCTACCACCTGCTGAGTGCCAGCACTGGTTACATAACCCAATACATACTCTCCGGTTTTATCGATGTCTAATAGATAAATTTGCGAATTACTGTTCACGCTCGAACGAAATAACAATCCTCCGGCATCGCCTTGAATAATGGTCATATGAATCTGATATGCGAAATCAGCAAAATTTGCATCCGGATCAGCACACACTGCCGAACCATTACTATCAGTCGTGGCGACATACGCGTTATTGTTGAACGCACAGGTCTGATCAGTTGTCCAGTTGTTCAAGTTCCCATTTTGTAGCGGATCATTCAAGGCGGGTGTACCGGATGTCACCTGATTGTATTCCGCCTGATCCTTTTGCGCCTGAAGGGCTACCGCTGTCGCAGTCTGCTGCGCACTCACCGTAGGCGCAACCGCAGTCTGTTGCACAGAGGTCGCGGTAGAATGCGCCTCGCTTGTCCCATGCGCGAATGCCGTGGCTTGCGCATGTGCCTGCCTCTGCTGTGGCAGATAAATACCGTTATAACCAGCGATACCCAGTACTGAGAGCAGGATGATGACCGCGACCACGATTAACGCAACCACGCTACGCGAAGATATACCCCGTTTTGTTGTCCCTGCCGCAGGAAAGTTGGCACCAGCATTAGACGCAGCCCCATTCGGATTACTATAAGGCACGGAGGGCGGGAAAGTCCCACTCTGATTGTTATATTGCGCGGACGGCGCAAAGGGTTGGTTCAGGCTGTTATAAGGTGCAGCAGGTGGAAAAGGTTGATTCTGGTTATTATATTGTGCAGAAGGTGAGAAAGCCCCACTCTGGTTATTATATTGTGCAGAAAGTGGAAGGGGTTGATTCTGATTGTTATAGGATGCCGAAGACGGAAAAGGCCGATTTGCATAAGTAGGATCGTTATATGCGCCAGGCGCTTGAAAAAAGTTTTCCGGATTACTATAAGATGCAGGAGGCGGCATTGGTTGCACAAAGGGTTGACCTGCATTCGAAGGCGGTAGAAAAGACTGGTTTGGATTCGAAGGCGAAGATGGCCGGAAAGCTTGATTTTGGCTCGCAAATGGTTGTTGCGCCGATGGTGGCGCTACCGCTGCACTCTCCCGACCACAATTTGGACAAATAGTCTCACTCTCCGCAAATGGTGTGCCACAGTAGGGACAGTATTTCATCACATACTCCTGATAAAGACGATCAGAAAAGGCTAAAAATTAAAATGCGCAAAACATCTACTAAAAAAAAGAGCATTACAAAAAGAGTGTGTAAAAAGATTCTTTGCTGTTGCGTACCTATTGTGTCAAAAAGATCTGTTTGGCTCCATCACTACAGGTAAGGAGAACAAAATAATTTCTCGTAAGGAGTAGGCTAGGACTCGGAAAGGAATCAATACGAAGGGGGCGCAAACACTCTTCCATTGTGAAAAATACTCCACAATGATGCTGACGATTCATAAGAGGCTCCTGCACAACTAGATGGCACATAAGCAAGAGGTGGGAAATCGATAAAAATCAATAAAACAATTACTAGAATGACTACGTACCCTGTTGATTGTAACATGCCCTTATCAGTTTGCCAATAGATTCGCGTTTCTCTAGGAAATATGCCTATGCTAGTCAGATCGACTCTGATGAGTCCATATAGGGGATTATGAGAGTGACCATACTTCCACTTGCGAAAAGAGGACTTGCGTGGCTGCTCCATTTGAACTAGCTACTACACCCATTTGATCGTCAGTTAACGTGCTATCGCTCGCACTAACGATATACTTACCATTGACATAAAGATTGAATACCTTCTTGCGTACAATAACGGTAAGTATATTGTTCTGCTTCAGCCCCGTTGTGATAAAATCGCTAAAACCGCTCACAATACTTTTTGCTATTTGTTGCTTCCCACCCGGTGTGACATAAAGATGGTAACTTCCATCGCGACCGACGGTGAAAAGATAGGCCTGCATCGTTTTAGCGTTTGCACGGAACGCAAGTCCACCTTCATCACCCTGCTCGATGGTCACATGCACCTGATAAGCAAAATCGCTAAAATGGATATTGCTGGCAAAGCATGGCAGAAAAGCATGACTGTTGCTAACTGTAACGCTGTATCCATTTTGCCCGAACGTGCAATTCGTGTCAGTTTGCCAATCGTATAGATCGGGTATGCGCAACTGATCTATCAATGTCGGCTGTTTGAGCAGCAACTGATCATACTCTTGTTGCTTCTGGTCAAGCGCAGTATTCGTCGCCTCTATCTGTGCGGTACTGGTTGCGGCACTCTCCGCCGTTCCAGTCGCGTAGGCGCGTGCCGTGTCAGTCGCCCGCACCGCCGCTGTCGCCGTTAACTGTGTATCATGCACATGGACAGTGTAAGGCTGATAGACAAATGTGTATCCTAACGCGCCTCCCCCACTCAAGAGCAAAAGAATCGTTAACACGACAATGAATGGTGTGCGCATCCCATTCGTCGCAGCATGTTGTTCCGTTTGCAGATAAAATGTATTTTCTTCTATCCCCACCAATTTATGTTCTTTTTGTGTTCCATGCTCTGTTTCCATCTTCTTCTCCTGCATTTAAGCTACACAAATATACTATAGCAGAGAGAGAAAATGCATAAAAAAGAGAGAGCGCACACGAACATATACTTTCGTGTGCGCTCTCTCTTTTTCTCTTTATACCAATCTTATACTTATACCATGCCCAGTTCCCACTTCGCATCTTCCGTCATGCGATCGGGCGACCAGGGTGGATCGAATGTGATCTCAACCTTACAATCCTGCACGTTGTCTACCTGTCGCACGCGCATCTCGATCTCCGACATCACATCACCCGCCATCGGACATCCGATCGCGGTGAGTGTCATCGTGATATTGACTCCGCCCTTCTCATTATCGATATCAACGCCATATACCAGTCCCAGATCAACGATATTTACCGGTATCTCTGGATCATAGCACTCGTGTAATGCGTCGAGAACCTCTGCCTCATTAATTTCTGCCATACCTACGGCTCCTTTGTCTCTCCCCTATTCCGAGTAAATTAGTAGGAATATATTTGTTCTTACTATAGCCCATTGTGCTGCACTTGTCAAAGTCGATCGGCTATTCACTTTTACCATATCTCTCCACCTCTTCCCGCCTCGGTAACCCCGGTTGCGCCCCAAACTTCGTTACTTTGAGCGCGCTCGCAGTCACTGCGAAGCGCAACGCTTCCTCCGCCGTTTTCCCCTCGGTCAGCGCGACAGTCAACGCGCCCACAAAGCAATCGCCCGCCGCCGTTGTATCAACGACTTGCACATGCGGTGCCTCCTGATAGAACACAACGACTTTACCGTGCGCGTCATTTGTCGCGAGCACTGCCCCCTTACCCCCAAGCGTAATTACGACCGTTTCAATACCCTGATTCTGCAAATAAACGGCCACTTCACGCGCCTCGTCCAGTGTGGTAATAGACCGCTCGCTGAGCAGACTGGCCTCGCTCTCGTTGAGCACCAGCAGCGATACCTTGCGCAAAACTTCCCACGGCAATTTAACGGCTGGCGCGAGATTGAGTACGCTAAACACCGCGTGTGTGTGTGCCACATCCAGCACTTTTTGTACCGTCTCTACAGGAATTTCCAACTGCATCACCACTGCTCGCGTATGTTCCATCTGCGCGAGTATCTGCTGAAAGTGTTGCTGTTCCCTCCCCACACGATCGTTCGCGCCAGGCGAAACTACAATCGCGTTTTCTCCCCCCTGACCAAGAAAAATAAACGCTGTCCCACTGGCCTCTTGCTGGTCGATCTCGACCAGCTCGGTGTTAATACGATCGCTCTGCAACGCCTGCAGCAACTGTTCTCCGAACACATCTTTCCCCACGCGACCTGCCATCAGTACATTCCCCCCCAACCTTGCCATCGCGACCCCCTGATTCGCTCCCTTTCCACCCGGCGCGAGTGCCAGCGAGCCCGCACCCAGCAACGTCTCACCGAATTGCGGCAATCTCGGCACATGCACAATCTGGTCCATGTTTATACTTCCAACCACCAGGATAGGATCAGTCATGACTTTTCTCCTCTCTTTCTCCCACTTCCATTCTCATCAGAGCGTACTGCTCCTGTCAAGGAAGACCATATACACAGGAAAACTGCATTTGTTTTCATAAATATAATGTCTATAGACCTGTCCAACGAGCAAAAACAGCAAGATCATCTACAAAAAAGTAAAAAAAGATCGCAAATATTGAAGGAATAGCAAATTCTTATAGTCATCTATCGTTTGTCTCATCATTTTGCCCATCATGCTATCGGGAGAAACTACTTATGACCGAAACAATTGATCCTTTAGTGGCTGTTGCCTCTCCTCAAAAGATACATACACCGCTGCGTTCTCCTTTAGAACATACAATCGAAGTGCTGACCGCACTTGTCGCCGATATGCGCTATTTTTTACACCAATATCAAGAAGTATACCAATCCACGCATAGTAAGATGGGCGACAGTTGCGCTCCTCTAGAAAATAGTATTGAACTTTGGCATGCCTGTGTGCAAGATTGCCTGTATGCCTTGCATCACCTGCCCTATGCTGCAATATCAAGTCCTGTCTATAGCCTAGAGCAACCACTTGCCGGGCACCCCGAAACGGCGACCGCTAGCCTGACCGAACGCGAACTCGAAGTCTTGCTGCTCCTCGCGCGTGGTCTGCCCGTGAAAGAAACCGCCCGTGTTTTAAAAGTCAGCGAGAAGACCGTGCGCAACCACTTAAGCCACCTCTATCACAAACTTAATGTCAATGATCGCACCCAACTCGTCATCTACGCGCTCAAAAAAGGCTTGATAAGACTGCAAAATATATAAAACACCTCACACACCAATCTGTTCCCGCTGCGGCACAAACGGAAAGACTGTATGCATACTGCGACAGTAGGTAAGCAGACGATCGAAGATTGGCAGCTGATTGAGCGCGCTGGCGTTTCCCACGAGAATCAATTTCCGTTGCGCACGCGTAAGCGCTACGTTCAAACGCCGGGGATCGGTGAGAAATTCGCGTCGAGGATCACTAAGCTCAGGTTCTTGTGCGGTCGCGCACGAAATAATAATCACCAGCCGCTCACCCCCCTGAAAACGATCCACCGTATCGACGGTCAGTGGGGTATCCGTCGGTAGCGCTTGCCAGTTGTTGATAGCATCATCTTGAAAAAGACGACGGCGAATAGTTGCCACCTGTGCGCGATACGGTGCGATCACCCCGATATCTTTAGCGGCAATACCACGTGTCAGCAGACTCGCGATGATATCACGAATGGCACCCGCCTCGTCGTCACTGGCTTTCTCATGCACGACATTTTCTACCCTGTTCTCGCTATTTTGCACATCGAAGAAAACAAGCGGCCACTTAGGCTCCAATGACGCGCTAATCGCGGGATGTTCGCGGTATAAAGTATCATGTTTCGGGTAGAGCAGACGTTGCGTAGCGACCGATGTGTGTGGCTGAAGCTGCCCAGCATAAAAAACGGTCGAGGGAAAATGTGCGATCCACTTGTTCATACGGTACTGTGTGCGTAAGGCGACACTGGCGCTTACCACCAGCGGCTGATTTTGCATATACCCTTGATCGAATTCTTTTAGCAGCGAGAACAACGACCTTCCCAGGCCATCCTTTGCCGCCTCTTTACTGAGCACAAGCGGCGGCAACTGTTTTTCATCTCCAACGAGAATGAATCGTTTCACGAACCGTAACGCCCCCAAAATCGCAGGCACTGTCAATTGTCCCGCCTCATCGATAATGGCAACATCGAATAGAAACCCTTCGTTATCAAGAGCATCGTTGCTATCATCCCCCATGTGCGGCACATACGTATCCGCAGACCATGTCGCGGTTGTAGAGGCGATGACCGGTGCTTCTTGCAGCAGTGCACGCACAAGTTCCACAGAGTTTTGTTGTGTTTGTCCCCCTTGTCCCCCCTCCTCCTCGCTATCCGTTACCTCGCTCTGCCGCTCTATCGCACGAAAAAATTGCCCCTGCAAAAGATGCGGCTTGACGGTTTCACTGACATTGCGCTCATGCCCCAGCCGCACATACTCGTGAAATCCTTCGCGCTCCAGCCGTTTGAGCATGTTATCAACGGCCTGATTGGTAAACGCTGCCAGCAGCACGCGTTGCCCACGTTCAACCAGCCGTTGTGTGATCTCCGCGATGACGCTGGTCTTGCCCGTTCCCGGCGGACCTTGAATAAGGAGGTAATCCTGCATCTGTAGCGCGCGTTCAACTGCCAGATGTTGTTCGTAGTTGAAGTCAGGACGTTGCGCGATATGCTCTTCGATAAAACGCGGACGCACATGTCCCGCTACCATGTCGCGTAGATGAGCCGGTACGTTTTGCCAGCGCAACAGATTCTGCAACGTTCTTACATGCACCAGATCACTCCCGTAGCGATCGATCAACTGCGGATGCGCGATCTTTTCGCGCATCCACAGCGTCACTCGTTCCGCGCTGATCTTCAAAATCGTGGCCGTGACCACCTCACCATCGATCGGATTGCCATCGCTCAACAGCACCTCGTCCCCATCGCGTAGTTCGGAATGGTTGTCGCAGCGAAACGTGGTTACCCAACCGTCATCTTGTTTGACGGCCTGACTTTCTTCCGCCAGTCCGCGCAGAGCTGTGCCGCGTTCGATGCGTTCTTCCGCCGAAAGCTGCCAGAGTAGCGCCATCTGTTGCTCGCCCATGCGCCCCTCTCGCTGTAAAAGCGCGTAGTAGTGGGCGAAAAACACGCGTTCGTCCGCTCCAATCTGTGGCTTTTGAGTGTGTACTGCGGTCGTTTTTTGTTGAACCTCTTGCTGTGCCGCGAACGAAAAAAGGTCGCGTCGTTCGGACTGCTGCTGCTGCTCAAGCACCGGAGGCTGCCACTGTAATAGCTCCGAAACCGTCTGGCAGCGTGTTAACATCGCGCACTTGCTACAGCGCGTAACCCCAGGTGGCGCCGACGGTATCTGCGTGACGCGATTGAGCAACAGGATCGCGCGTGTTTCATTGACGCGCTGGAGATCACGAATGTTGCTGGGTATACCAATCGCCTGCGCGCTTCCTGGCGTGCCACTGTACAGCAGTGTCGCCATCGCTTTTTTCATTCCGCTATCCCGACGCACGTTCAGCAACATATGATAGCCATCGACCTGCCAGCGATGATCGCGTTTGGGCAAGCTACCATGCGCTCCACCCGTCTTCAGTTCCAACAACCGTTGGCGACCCGCTTGCTTCCAATAAAGATCGAGACGACCTCGCAAGCCGACTTCAGGTGCCAGCAGAAAAGTCTCCGCACGCACCTGATTGTCCTCCGTCCGCTCACCCTCCGCCCCTTGTTCTTCCGCCTGTACCTCGGGTAGGTCCCACAGTGTGGTGCGCTCGCTATCATACCAGTTTGCCAGGCTCTCCAGATGCGGCCTGACCTCCTCACGCATCTGTACTTCCTCGATAGCTGCAAGTGCCAGCTCAACACGGTTGAGCCCTATCGCTTCCTCTAAGTACCGTTCTAATGCCTGTGAAGATGTTTCTCGTTGTTCTAGTTGTTCTGTTGCCCCAGAAAACGCCTGCTTGCCACTATACTCTTTGAGCAATTCCTTAAAACAGTAATGCACAAGGTTCCCGCGAATAGTTGCGCTCGTTGGCCGCGATGAGACCAGGCGATTGAGCAGGTATTGACGCGAACAATAGCTTGCTTGATTGAGGTCCGTGATGTTCAGCAGGATATCCGGTTCCAGTACCGCAAGCGTGTATGTATTGCCGATATAGCGCTGCTGTTCCTGCCCTTTATAGAAAACAGAAACGGGAGCAGTCGGTAAGTGATACACGTACAACTGCAACCGTTCGTGTTCAATTGCTTCCTGCCGGGCCTGAATCTCTTGTACGAGGTGATGGTAGTAGTGGTAATCGAGCACAATTTCAATGTGCTGCGTCTCTTCCCCAAGCACAAAGATGCAAACACGTTCATCATCGAGCTTGGAATCGTATGCGCTAAGAAGAGTGCCCGTGAGTAGACTGCTGTGGCAGGAGTGAGTGCGTGGATCGAGTGTACACAGAAAACATTGCTCTTGTTTATGCTCGTCGCTACTATAATCATTGTTCGCCATAAGAGTACACCCTTCCGCCATTTGCTTGCCCGTGATGCCAGTGTACGAGAGCCACACCGTTTCGTCAAGCCAGTAGACCAGTAGGGGCACCATTTATTGGCCCGCAACAATTCATTGCATGTTATAATTTTGAAAAAATAGGAAAAAGATTTCATGTCTAAAGCACCGATACGAACAATCACCATTGGCATCGATACCCCCCATCCGCTCCCCGCCAGCACCGTGTTAAACGCTATAGCCTTGCTTGAACAGGCCCGAACGCGTTATACTAACCTGGGCTATGACGTTCAAACATTACGCGTCTCGACCCGCCCATTGCTGTCCGATCTCGGCGATTGGTCAACGGACGCTCTTTTCGCCTATGCCCAGCAGTTGCAGCGCATTTGCACCTCCAACTCGCTGCATTATTGTTCGCTCGGGCCAGTCGACGTAGCGCAATCTCCCCACCTTCTCAAACGGCTAGACCTGATCGCCGACCTCTTGATCGCGAATCCGTCCTTCAATATGACAGTGCAACTCGCAACCGCTCAGCATGGTCTCTATGCCGCAGGTGCGAGCGCGACCGCACGTGTTATACAGTGCCTAGCCCACGAAACCGATGAAGGTTTTGGCAATTTTCGTTTCGCTATGCTTGCCTGCGTACAGGCTGGCAGCCCCTTCTTCCCCGCCGCTTATCATGCGGGTCCGCTGAGCCTTTCCCTTGGCCTCCAGAGCGCTGGCGGCATTGCCGAGGCAATGTCCTTGCAAAACGCGGATCACAATGACCCTGTAGCGCCTGCTCACATCACCGCCATTGTGCGCGAGGCTATCCTGGCGCAGGCACAGCCAGTTGTCGCTCTTGCGCAACAGTTCACTCAGGAGCACCATCTTCTCTTCACAGGCATCGATCTTTCGCCCGCGCCTATGGGTACGGATAGCCTGGTGGCCGCGTTAGAACTCTGTGGCTATGGCACCTTCGGCTCCGTCGGCACGCTTACGCTGGTGGCCGCGTTTACTGCCGCGCTCCGGTCTATCGAACTGCCAACCTGTGGCTACAACGGTTTGATGTTTCCTGTACTGGAAGATGCCGTTTTGGGAGAACGTTGGGCGCAAGGTCATATCGATGTCCAGCATTTACTCCTGTACTCCGCCGTCTGTGGCACCGGCCTCGACACTATCCCCCTGGCTGGCGATTCTTCCATCGCGTCACTAAGCCACCTGTTGCTGGATGTCGCCTCCTTGGCGGCACGCTATCAAAAACCCCTTTCCGCCCGCCTCTTTCCCGTGCCAGGCAAAGCCGCTGGCGAGATGACCTCGTTCTCATCACCTTACCTCGTCAATACCAACGTTGGCTCCCTGTAATCTCTATAAAGCCACTATGCGTTGCACTCGCTCATTACAAACAAAAAGATCGGGCAATCCAAACATTATTGGATTGCCCGATCTTCATCAAAATTGCTAGCACAACCTACAGAACGATTTGTTCTCCCCACAACGCGCTCATCACGTTGCTGTACGAGTTTTTCACACTGTCGTAAAGACGCGCGTTCTCCAACGCAAGCGCCGCCAGACTTGCCAGTGTGGATAGAAATTGCACGTCTTCTTGCGCGAAACGCACCGGCATTTTCGTATAGACGCGCATAACACCGATGGCCTCACCGCGAACTTCAAGCGGAACACATAGAATCGAAACCAGTCCCTCGTGCGCCATCGCCTCACGATATTGAACACGCGGGTCGGTGCGTACGTCCTCTATATACACTGGCGCACCCTGCAATGCTTCGCTGTCAATCGAGCTTTTGACTGCGTTGACAGGTCCCTTTGCCAGGTAGTTATCGCTCAGTCCATAGGCGGCACTCAGGTAAAGTTGCCCTGACTGTGGATCGAGCAACCGCAACACACACGCCTGCACTTGCATGGCTTGCGTTACACTCATCGTCACACTGTGTAAAACTTGTTCAAGTTCAAGACTGGAGGAAATGGTGAGGGCAGCCTGGTAAAGCGCCTGGTAGTAATCTTTGTGTGGATGGGCCGGTAGGCTCTCTTTTGAGGGTGTACTTGTCATATGGCCTCTCCCTGGCGGGCTACTAATGGGTTGGTTAATGATACCTGGACCTTCGTGAAAAAAGCACTCGATCAATAGTGTATCTTGACTCTCGCATTAGTAATACGCTCGACGTATCGAGGAAGTAGCACTTTTGTGCCGTGAGAGAGAATATCCTCTCTCGCCTTCGACTACAATCGCATCGAACGCCAGGGATACGCGCTTCTTTATTTTATTTTACGTTGTCTAAGTCCTATTTGTAGCTGCTCTTTGGTCTTAAGATGCCACACTTTCGGTAGCGGATACTGCGGGCGATGGATCTTCAACGAGCCAGACGCGGCAGGGCGCATTCGCGAGCACGTAAGAAATCGTCTTACTGGGCTCACTTTGCGCGTTACTCCTATTGCGAACACAACCAATCAGCAGAAGTCCGCAATGGTGGTCTTCCGCCTCGTCAACGATGGCCGATCCCGCGTCTCGCGCCTGCACAACCTCTGGAATAGCGTCGCAACCAACACGTTCGGCTATCTTGAGCGCTGCGTTCAGCATCTGGTCCGCTTTCTCCGATTCCTGCGTGAGCACAGCTTTGAGTGGTAATGAGCGTGGAACTTCAATAACGTGAACGAGGTGGACCTTCCGTTTGGCACCTTTTGCCATTTGACAGCCTAGATAGACAAGGTTCGAGTCGAGCTTCTCTCCGCTAAGCACGATGGCAATGTCGCCAGCCGCGCATTCTCCGAGCGCCGATTTACTCATCTCCGTCTCTTCTTTGCCTCTAGAGCTCCAGAAATGTCCCATGATTTCTCCCCTCCTGATGGAGCGTGATATAACAGCATCATACAGCATCATCTGGCACTTTGGGTGTCAGCCTTGCCTGGATGTTTGTCTTCATTTTTTTGCACCGTCTATACAACACTCGCATAGCTGCAAAAATTCCCAAACATACAAGCGACTACGCATTCTATCTTTTTCGGCAAGAGTACGTCAATAGCATAAGTGTCTACAAGAATACGCTAGACAATTGGTTAATCCTACTATAGTCAACCTCGACTCGATCGTGTATGTGTTTGCCGTTTCTCTCGATCTTCTCCTTCCCATTTACCCTTGCTCACTGTATCGACGCAGAAAACAACAAAAGGGCGACTTTTCAGCCGCCCTTTTTACTGTGGTTCGATTGTTGCCGTAAGTCGATAACTTAGCAAGCGTTCTTGATAGTACTCTGCAACTTCCTTGGGACATACAATAACGATCGCTTGTCCCGTGAGATGCGCGGTCAACATGATGCGCTCAGCTTCTTCCACGGTCAAAATGTTGACGGAATGCAGCAGCGCGAAGATGACGTAGTTCATCTCGTTATAGTCATCGTTGTGAACAATGACTTTATACGGCGGCATGAGTTTTGTACGTTCTCGTACAATCTCCTCCGGCCTGACCTGGAAGGATGGCAGAGCTAATTGATCCTTGGGCATAGTAAAGATACTCCAACAAACAACAGACTCGTAGCTTTCAGGCTTCCCATGTCTATTATACCTAAGCCATATACATTTTACTAGTACTACGCCATATTCTGCGCATATCTGGCTAGTGGAGTACAGCGCCAGTCTTCCTACCTACTCGTACGCTGCAATCGTCAATCTTGTCTGGTCACACTGCGATCGATCTTGCCTTGATTGTTCAGCAGTATCGCGCGTGCACGTGAGTTTCGGCTGATATTCTCTGGATTGTCAAAACGGAGCGCGACAACAGTGCGTGGCCCGCCCTCACCTCGTGATACCCTGGGCGGCGCTTGCACCGTTTGCGCCGTCTGACCAATCGCACCACGTACACGTCCCCGCCTCGTCAAACCGATCAACGCACCAAGCACAAGACCGACAACCACACCGATGATCGATGTGATCGGTTCTACCAGCGTATGGATCTCGAAGGTTGCAACGAATGTCAGAAGACCAAGCACGATCGCCAGCACAACGGCGAGCAAGATGACCAAAGTAGGGTTCGGACCACTCCGCTGCGTCTGCAAAAAGTAATCTCTGCGTTCATTACTGCGCCTGTGCTCGCGGTACGTGCCCTCGCCTATACTGCCCGCGACCAACCGATGCACTTCTTCATCTTTGAAGCCTTCCTTCAATAGTTTGGTTGAAGCGGCTTCGGCTTTGTTTTCATCAGGAAAAACTGCCAGAAGATCGTAGCTGGCAGGCTGTTGTTTTTGCTGCATAAAAAGGTTCCTTGCTAGAGCATACTAATGGGGATGAATGGACTCCAACACCGCGGCAATCTCCTGACGCGCGTGATCGTTGTTCGCGATCTCTGCGTGCACCTTTTCCCACCCATGCATGATCGTGGTATGATCACGACCACCCAGGGCCGCCCCGATCTGCAACAACGAGGCTGCCGTCTCTTCGCGCATAAGATACATCGCTACCTGCCGCGGCCACACGATATCACGATCGCGCTGCTTGCCACGTAAAAGATCTCCATCAACATTATAATACCGGCAGATACCCTCGAACACCTGGGTTACCGTGAGATCTATCGCCGGCTTCTTGCTATAAATATGCTCTAGCGCCTGAGCCGCCAGGCTGATCGTCAACGGCTGGTCGTGCAGTGTGGCATAAGCGATCACACGATTGAGCGCACCCTCCAATTCACGCACACTGCTGCACTCCGGTCGCGCGACATACTCGATCACGCTGGCGGGCACGGTGAAACGCAACGACTCACATTTAGAACGCAGAATCGCCAGTCGATGTTCATATTCGGGCGCCTGCACATCGGCTAACAGTCCCCATTCAAAACGCGACCGTAGACGATCTTGCAGACTATTGATGGCCTTGGGCGGTCGATCACTGGTGACGACGATTTGCTTGTTCGCGTTATGCAGGAAGTTGAACGTGTGGAAAAATTCTTCCTCGGTCGACTCTTTGCCCGCGATAAACTGGATATCGTCCACCAGCAAAATATCGATCTGGCGATACTTGGCCCGAAATTCCTCCGTCTTCTGATACCGGATGGCATTCACAATCTCGTTCGTGAATTTTTCCGATGTTGTGTACAATACACTCAGTCCTGCCTCTTCACCCGCGTGGCCGATTGCATGCAACAGGTGCGTCTTACCCAGACCAACGCCTCCAAATAAAAAGAGCGGATTGTACACTCGACCCGGATTTTCCGCTACCGCCAGGCAAGTGGCGTGGGCCAGCTTGTTCGATTGACCGACAATAAAGGAACTGAACGTGTATTTTGGATTGAGCACGCCTTCCACCGCGATCGTGGCTGGATTGTATTCCTGTATGCGTGGCTGCGCTTTGATTGGTGGCTCTCTCAATACAAAAACATCCCTCTGCTGACTGGGAACCAGCAATTCGTGTTGTGATATCGCGGAAGGACTATAGTCCTCATGATCATCTTGTGGCCGCTGTTCCGCATGCACAACAGAGCGCGCAGGCACCACCTCTGTTTCATTTGCGCGTTCTTCGCCACGAAATGTGGCATGCGCCCCGAACTGTTCCCCGCTGGCCTTGACGGGCCGTTTTGCTGCACTCGCTTTGCTGACATTCATGGCGTCCCCCTCCAATGCTTGAACCGTCCGCTTTGCTACCTCCTCCACGACAAGAAATTCCATCTCAAGCTCACGGCCCGTGATTTCTGTAAGCAGCGAGTGAATGAGTTCGCGAAAACGATCTTCCAATTGCGACTTGGCGAACGTGGTCGGAACACGCACCACGAGGACGTTTTCACGAAAGGCAACCGCCGAGGTCCCTTGAAACCAGGTGGTGAAAACAGCGGGCGCTACTCTCACTCGCGCCCGTTCAAGAATCGTTTGCCATATCTGTTTTGCATTCACGTGTTATACCCTTTGAGGAGAGACTGTCCGACGATTGGAACCGCCTGCCCTGCCTACATTTCCCGCTCACCTTGAAAAGACTCGCAAAAATATAGGGAAATACACCACTTTACATCAGTATACAAGTGCAACCTTATGCATTGAGCCCCTTACGAAATACAGCGATCTTCAGGTATCAAAAGAGCATCCATTGTGTTTTGGTGATGGCAGGTTGTAATGGTAGCATTAAATGAAAACACTGTAAAGACTTTTGTCCTTCTGGCGATTTCTTCTTTATTCCATTCTTTCCACACTCCCGCCACACTCCCGTTGGTACCAAAGTGTGATCTATCTCATCGCTTTCTCCCGTTTATTAAGGTATACTGGTCGCAACTAGATGCTGGCTACCTATGTTCATAACCTACATATATTCATAAACCCTGAATCGGGTCCGCAACGGCTTGGTTGTGTAAAATATTGACATGGTTCAAACGTTTGCACGTCTGCATAATAAAGCGTGTATTTGGAAGGTGTATATAAAGCCTCGCTTACCTTGAATGGCTTTGTACTTTTGAGCCCGTTACTCGACGCTCAACAAGTCCTTCTGCTATAATAAACACAAGTCTTATGTGCGCGCATGATGCTTGCTATTGCGCACTTACAATGGGAGGAACTTTTACCATGGTGGATACATGTCCCTTTTGTGGGGCCGAAACTCGGCAAGGTGACAACTTTTGCCTGAATTGTGGCAACCGCCTGCCTGCTGCAACTCCCTCCGCTCAAAATCAGCAGGATAGCGGTGAAGCTACTCAGGCCGAACCCCAGGATTGGAACGTCTCCAGTAATGCCGCAACTGTTACGGCCAGTGACGATAATTGGAACGCAACTACCCCCGCCGTCAGCAACTCCGAAAACGAGCTGGCGCAACATGAGTCGTCCGCACCCACCGCTCAGGCCACACTCGATCGTCTACCTGAACCCGCTCACTTCACCTTGCGCTCCGATAGCGGCGAGATTTTACAGGAGTATCCACTCGATAAATCCGAAATCGCCATCGGTCGCGCCCCCACAAGCGATATCCTGCTTTCAAAAGATAAATTGACTTCGCGCCGTCATGCCAGCATCCATTTTGAAAACAATCAATACGTGTTGCGCGATGACCATAGCGCCAATGGCACGTTCATCAATGGGCAACAGCTCGAAGACGGCGTCTCACACGTCTTGCAGGATGGCGATCAGGTAGGCATCGGTGAACACGAGTTGATTTTTCATGCCTACAACTCACCCTCCAACAAAGTAGAGGATCTGCCCACAATCGCGGTCTCTCCCAATTCTGATAATCCCGATGTTACTTATCGCACGCGTGAAAGTATCGAAACCCCTGAAACCGATTACAGCACACGGCAAGAGGAGTCTATGTCTACAGTCCCAGCCAATGATGCGAACGATGATGATAATGCAACAAGCGCCGAGGCATCAGGTACAAACGACGCTCAAGCCGCATACAACGGCGTTGCATCAACTGCCCAGGCCCCCGATGCCCAACCATCCTTGCCCTCGACGCCACCAGAGGTTGTTCCTCAAACAAGTAATGCGCAAAATCAAGCAACACCGCCTGCCGCCTCGACATCCAGCCCACAAACGGCAACGCCATCCACCAATAATGGGTACTCTAATAACAACTATACCAATACCTCCTATACAGAGAACAATGCCAATAACAAAGACATCGTTAGCTTTAATCGCTTTGCCTCGATTTCTGCTCCCCCGCTTCCTGATATGAGTTCGCTTATGGCAGCGCTCTCAACCCTCGATGGACAGGTCATGTCGTTGCAAGAGCAGTTTAACGCGACCCAGGACGCCATTCGCAACCACGACACCGAATTCATTCAGGCCGCGAACGGACTTCGCTCCGGCATTCGCCGTGTGTCCGATCGTATGGATACCACCATCGCTGAAGTCGCGCGCAGCCGCGAGGCGCTGGCCTGGGCCGAACTATCACAATTGATGGAAGATGTGATGAACAATCCTCGCGATATCGAGTACGTGACAAAACTTGCACGTAAAGCGCGCGAATTGAACAAAATCTTCCAGATTCACCAGAATGTGCTCAACACCATGGCTGAATGCAACAGCTTGCTGCGTAGCATGATCGGTGAAGAAAACAATAGTTAAATGCTCTCCTTTTGGAACAGCAAAAATCATCTATCCACAAAATCATCTATCCATAGGTGAGGGGACGATCATTCTGATTGCCTCCTCATTCTTGTGCTTAAACCCAGAGTGAAGATATATGCGTACCGAAATCGGAAATACAGTTGAGAGTAATACGATACAGCCTGCACAGCGTAGGTCGCTGGAGAGCAATTCGTCTATTACCCAAAAAGCCATCGCTGGAGAGCATACCGACGATGAAGTTCGTAGCATGGATGCTATCGTCATCGGAGCGGGCCTGGGCGGATTGCTGAGCACCGCGCAACTCCTGCAACGCGACAAAAAAGTGCTGGTCGTCGAACGCTTACCTCACACTGGTGGACGCTTTACCGCGAAAAACTTTCATGGTGTGCAGGTGAGCACCGGTGCCGTCCATATGGTCCCCTTTGGTAGCAGTGGTGTCCTGGCCCAGTCTCTGCGCCGCCTGCATGTTCCACACCGTCTTTATGATGCCGACGTATTTGGATCTTTCCATGTACACGGGAAACAATATCGCGTGCCAGGCCTGCTTGCTGTAACAAAATTCCTCGCACCCACACAGATCTTCTGGTTCTTGCGCGCGGGTTGGCTCATGTTTTTCCGTCCATTGCCTGAGCACGAGCGCGCGTTGCCCTTCTCGCTATGGCTTGAACGCCACGTGCCCGTGAAACGTACACCTCAGCTGGTCGCGTTTTTCGCTAGTATCTCCCGCTTCGCTTTGAGCCTCGAACTTCATCAGGTAAGTACTGCTGAAGTTGTGCGTATCACCAAAAATATGCTCCGTTTCGGCGCGCCCGCTATCGTACAGGGTGGTTGCGGCGAAATCACTCGACAGTTAGAGCACATGGTCCGTACGCAAGGCGCTGAAGTCCATCTTTCGTGCGAGGTCATGGAAATTATTCATGACCATGAACATGCCACTGCCGTACGTATCCGCGATAAAGCCAGCGGCAAGGAAACCGTCGTGTCGGCACCGATCATTGTCAGCGATATCGGTCCGCGCGCCACCGATGCGCTACTGCACAGCCACCGCGTCACCCAATCCGAGGTGTTGAAAAAGCAACCTACGGACGCGTCCACGCTTTCGGCGCAGGAAGCTGTCGGACTCAAAGTTCACATCCTCAGTGACATCTCTCTCATTCCACATAAAGGTATCATGTACTGCCTGGACACACAGCGCATCGCTGGCATGGTCCAACCCACCAATAGTGATCCACATCTCGCCCCCGCGGGAAAACACCTGTTGATCAGCCACCAGGTGATCCAGAGCGATGATATCGAACACGAGCGTGCTCTCGCCCTGGCCGATCTGCGCATGCTCTTCGGTTCCGCGTTCGACGAGCATTGCCAGATACTGACCATGGGCACCTATCGCGGCGAATGGCCGGTTAATCGCAGCGTGCAAGGCGAGGATGTACAACCACAACTCGCCTACCAGGGACTCTACCTCGTCGGTGACGCGGTAAAACCCGTGGGCTACCTCATGGTAGAAGGTGTCGCCCAGAGCGTCAATCGTTTTCTGGATCTACTCGACGAACTCGATCAGGAGCGCACTCCCCCATGTCCACGCTTGCGCAACCACCTGCGCCATCATGTGGTCACTCCACCCTCGCGTCTCAACGCTATTCGCTGGCTCTGGCAGGCACCTGGTAATTCACATAAAGCTTAACTGATACTAATTATCAAATAAGCATTTGATGTATAAATCTATTTATACATCAAATGCTTATTTGCGGCATATTTTAAATAAAATAAAGGTAGTAAATAGCTAATCTGTTATATTTAAGCCTCTTATATCTCCAATCTCAATTTTCCTACCTAATTTTTTGCTAAGAACATCTAACACTTTTCTTACAGATAACCTTGAGGTTGGATGACCATTCACCATACGAGAAACCGTACCAACAGATAGTTTTGCTTCTGAAGCTACGTCCGTATTAGTCATTAATGCTTCTTCAATCAACTCAGCTAATGTCATATCTTAGCCCCTTATACAACAGTAGTTTTGGAAAGAAAATTTCCATGAAGATAATACTAGCACTGTTCTACACACATTGTCAAAGCAAATTAATATGAAGCAAATATTTGCATGCAAAAGCATTGAATTACATGCTTTTATGTATTGTAATATTATGGAGAAGATAATTGTAAGCAAAATTAAAATTAGTTAAAGCAGAAAGGGGGTGATTTTGTGATTCACTCATTATTGGATAATCAGAATAATATTCTACATCAGCTTAATCTAGGCCAGCATCTCTTACTCATGATGAACGATGGTGGTATTGAGGTAACAACCATGACTGGGCAGATTCCTCACCAAGTTGCTACCGTTGTCCAACTCACAAGCGAAGAAACGTATCACTTATACTGTTCTCTACATGCACAGTATCAGCTTTCAGGAGAAAACCTAGTAGCTAACATCGTGTATCGCCCTGATGACCTCTGTCACCTTCCGCATTTGACTAATGAAAAAACCGACCCTCGTGTTGCAGACGAGAGTCGGCCAAACAGGACATGCTGAAAACCTTTGTACAGTTTCAATAGCCTCATGCCATTCTACGCGCATAGGGTAGCGCCGTCAAGCGCGGCAGAAAGGCACCGCTATGACCGAACCGAACATCCCACACACACCGATTCCCATCCCTTACGAAGCGGGAGACTACCCCGAGCACAACACGAGTGGCTTTTGTGCCAATATGGCTCACGAGTGCCACGAGAACCAGGAAAGCATTGCCGACTTGGAGCAGGCACGCCAACGCGGAGAAGTCTCAGCAACCGATCTGGACAACCTCTATCATGGTCGCACTGTCATCTAAAGGGGGAAGGCATGAGCACACCAATGCCACACTCCAACCGGCCTACTCCCGTGCAGCACGGTGTCACTGCCGCCCGTCGCGCTGTGACTCGTCCATCTGCCTGCCGCCAGGGAAGACACGTGGTGCGGCTTTCTCCGCTATTGTCCTCAGTGTTTGCATGAGAGCAACCTGAAACTGTTATGGCACGGCAACCCGCTCGAATGTGACCGACATCAGCGGCGCGAGGTGCAGTCATGAGAGAAACGGAAACGATTCCCGAGCAGACCTCAGGACTGGGCATGTTCTCCCGCATCAGAGAGCCTAATGAATGGACGGATGAGGAAGATATCTACGACGATCGACGCAGCCCTACGAGTGCTCGACGTTACCACTGCTACGTGCCGACCATTGATACCGACCGCAGGGTGGTGAAGGTGACGCATCATCCGGCACCACCACCGATTCAGCGGGCATCCTTGCGACACACGCAAACCACTACCACGCACACACGCACCCAGGAACCAGTCACTGAGCATTCTCTGAAGCACGCAACACGACTGCCCTTCTGGAAACGGATGCACTGGGTGACGCTGGTTGGTATCGGCATGGGACTCGCCTTCGTGCTGTTAGTCCTCTTCTCGTGGGTCTCGACTACCATGAGCCAGGCATGGACGTATGCGCACTACGGCTACCCTCGCACCTATCAGGTCGATGCCAATGTTAAGCACGGAGGCACGAGTCATTTTCTGGTGGTCAACCTGCATGGACACGTGTTCATCTACGAGTTGCACCCCGATCACCCCGCCGACTCGAAGGTGTATCAAGGTCCTACTCTCGAAGGCCCAGGTAGCGACCAGTACCCCGCCACGATTCGCTTTGCCGATCTCAACCTCGTTGTCCACACCGACGCAACCCTTACCACCGCAAGCGGAGTAACAGCACTATGAGAAGGAAGGGAATCATGGCCCTTCCCTCTCGTTCACAAGGAGACATTTCTCGATGATGTTTGATACCGATGAACTGGACCTACCAGGAGACCATGAGCAAGAACTACCACCCACCAACGTCCTGCATGTGCATGTGTACGACTTACCACCCGAAACAGAAGCGCCGCCCATTGTTGAGAGCGCTCCACCGGCCCCCGACCAACCGGAGCAGGAACGCACGAACCGACCAGAAGAGGACCGACCCGTACCACCACAGCGCCAACGCTGGAATAGTGGTCTCTGGTATGGAATACTCGGCTTTCTGCTTATTGGTGGTGCGCTGGCTCTCGTGTCGTTTCGTTCCGTGCTCGTTCCTGCACCCGAGGCCACGATCACCATTATCACGGTGAGTACGCCGATCCGAGCGACTGATACGCTCACCGTTGTTACGGGACAACCCGCGAAGGGGCCACAGATTTCCGGGCGACCGCTTGCCGCCATCACGATGAGTCAGCAAACGACGATCGCCACGACGGGCACGGTGCACCAGGACGCGCAGGCTGCCCGTGGCCTCGTCACCTTTTACAACGTGGCGACCTACAGCCAAGTGGTCTCTGCCGGAACCATTCTGATCGGAGCCGACGGGGTGCAGATCGTGACCGAGCAGGACGCGATCCTGCCCGCCGTGCGCTATCCCACTTTAGGGGAAACGACCGTATCTGCTCATGCCCTCATCGCAGGACCAGCAGGCGACATCATAGCAGGTGATATCTATGGCCTGTGTTGTCGCCTGAGTGTCTCCGCTGTGAGTAGCGCCTTTAGCCGAGGAGAGAACGCGAGAAGCTACCCGACCGTCACCCCACAGGATATCAGCACTGCCGCTACCAGCTTGAGCAGGACTGTGATGCAAAGCGCACAAACGGCCTTGCAGACGCAGGTGAGCCATGAGGAAACGTTGATCACACCACTGCCCTGTCAGCAGCGCATCACGTCGAGTCAGCAACCAGGAAGCGAAGCTATGCAGGTCACCATCACGGCGAGTGAAACCTGTACTGGTACAGTGTACAACACACAGCAGTACCAGAACCAGCTTATGCACACGATGAACCAACAAGCAGCAAAACAGCTAGGACAGGGCTACGTCTTGACCGGAGCAATCCAGAGCAGCATGAGCACAACAAGCCAACACCAGAAGAGTATTGCGCTACACGTGACGTGTGCAGCCACCTATGCGTATCAGATGAGCCAGGAACAGGAACAGGCGTTAGCCCGATTGGTCGCAGGCAAAAGCACCACCCAGGCGACCGATCTCTTGCTGCACCAACCATGGGTGCAAACTGTTGCATGAGGTCTACTTTCGGCTGGACGGGGCCATGCAAGCCTTCTTTCGGCGGCTGAAGCAAGGGGAGAAACCAGGATTCCCGAGAGTGCGACCGCGACATTGCTTTTTCACGCTGTGTTATCCAGCCATGTACATCCAAATTGAGGATCGATCAATCATTCTTCCCACAGGTGGGCGAGGAGCCAACAAACGTTATCTGACTATTGTTGCGAAACTCACCGAAGATGTACCGACAAACTATCGAGAGGTAGCCATTTCACGCGATGCGCACGGGCGCTATTATGCCTCGTTCGTCTTTGAGAGGTCAGAAACACAGCAAGAGTCAGAAGGCGTGCTGGCAATCGACCTGGGAATTAAGACGCTGGCGACCGGTGTCAACGAACAAGGCCGTTTCTATCACATTGGCGGCTTTAAAGGAGGACGCTGGTACAATAAACAACTGGACAAAATTCGCTCCAAGCGCGACAAGTGTAAAAAAGGCTCACGCCGCTATAAGCATTTGAGCAATGTCTATAAACGTGTGTCTGGGCACAAGCGCAACAAACAACGTGACTCGCTCCACAAAGCCTCGCACGTCATCGCGCACAAAACGGTTGAGAGAACCATTGTGATTGGTGACCTATCGCAGCGGCAGATGGCAATGCGCACGCACGAGCAAGAGACCCTAAAAGAACGGCGAAAGCGCCAGATCCGCAACCGGTTGGTGTATAATGACTGGGGTCTCTATGCCTTTGTGCAGATGCTTGCCTACAAATGTGTGTTGTACGGCAAAGAACTGGTCGAAATAGATGAACGCGATACCTCCAAGACCTGTAGTGGGTGTGGGCACAAGCAGCCGATGCCGCTGTGGAAACGGACGTATCGCTGTGCGAATACGAACTGTCGCCTGGTGATGGATCGCGACGAGAATAGCGTGGTCAACATCCTCATGCGGTATCTTGCCCGGCTGGGGCCACACACGTAGCGTGTCTACGTGCGGTGTGCTGCACACGCATGCAGTAATCAATACATCTATATATGTTTTGAAAGGCAGGCTACTTTTGACGGTTTCTCAAGAAGTATCTATAAAAGCTCCTCACTATCTTATTACCGGTGGGCAACCACTGTATGGTGAGGTTCGATTGAGTGGCGCGAAAAACGCAGTCACGAAAATGATTATCGCTTCCTTACTTACACAGGATGTATGCACGTTACGCAACATACCCTTGCTCGGCGACCTCGATCTGACCCTTAAATTGTGCGAAAATTTTGGCTCTCAAATTCAACTCAGTCCAGAAGAGCATCTGCTTTCCATCCATACTCCCTCCATCCACCGCACTTCTGTCCCACGCGAGGTCGGCGGTCTGAACCGCCTGAGCGTGATGGCGGTTGGACCCCTACTGCATCGCTGCGGCGAAGCCACCATCCCTCAGCCAGGTGGCGATCGCATCGGACCGCGTCCCATCGATTTTCACCTCCAGGGATTGCAGCAAATGGGCGCGAAAATTGTTGAAGAAGATGGCTACTACCATTGTTCTGCCCCCGATGGCTTGCATGGCGCGACCATTCATCTACCATTTCCTAGTGTCATGGCGACGGAAAACTTCTTGATTACCGCTTCTTTGGCCCATGGCGTAACTATCATCGATAACGCAGCTACCGAGCCGGAAATTATCGACCTGATCAAACTCCTGCAAAAGATGGGCGCGATCATTGAACTGAAGGTTGATCGCCGCATCGTTGTCGATGGCGTCCCATCGCTGCATGGTGCCAGTCACACCCTGCTCAGCGACCGCAATGAAGCTGTCTCGCTGGCGATCGCGACCTATCTGACCCACGGCGATGTCTACCTGCGTGGTGCACAACAGGATACGCTCCTCACCTTTCTCAACACGCTTTCAAAAATGGGCCTGCGCTTCGAAATCGACGACGAGGGCATTCGCTTTGTCAGCGACGATCGTATCCCACCTGCCATCGCGCTGGAAACGGATGTTCATCCCGGCTTTATGACCGACTGGCAGCAGCCCTTCACCATTTTATTGACCCAGGCACAGGGCATGTCCGTTATCCATGAGACCATTTACGAGGACCGTTTTGGCTATACCACCGCGTTGGAGGGCATGGGCGCGCATATCGGCCTCTATCCCAAATGCCTGGGCGAGGTGCCTTGCCGTTTCAAAGAGAAACATTACATGCATAGCTGCGTGGTGCGCGGCCCAACCCCCTTGAGAGGCACCCGGCTCGATATCCCTGATATTCGCGCTGGTTGCTCGTATATTCTCGCGGCTCTCTGCTCGGAGGGTACTTCCGAAGTCTATGGTATTGATCATATCGAGCGTGGTTACGAACAACTCGATCAAAAACTGAAAAGTCTGGGCGCGCAAATTGAGAAGATCACGCCTGCGTGGTAGCCGTTTCGTTCGGGCCTGCTAGTTTTGCAGGCCTGAACGCACTTCGCGCAACTGTTCCGGTGTCAGGATTCTGAAGAGGATGAGCAAATTCTCCAGGTCGTACTCAAGACCAATGGCGTGTAGCTCCTGGCGAATATGCCCCAAGGCGCTGATCTGGGTCGTGGTGATAAGACCATAACTGACGAGGCTGGCCGCTAAAAGTTGATCGGGCGTTAATAATTTAAACATAAGTAAGATTTCACCAAGTTGGTAATTTAAGTCTACTCCGCGTAGCATGCGTTGAATATTCTGGGCGACTTCTAGCCGATCCTGAGGCACAAGATGACCTTCCAGCAACACCTTGTTCAATGAACGCGTGGCCCTTCCATTTAAGGCCTGTGGCTGCATTGCCGAGGGCTGCGATAGAATCTCCGGCATGGGCGGTAAACTCTGCACGATATCGAGAAGAACCGCCGCATCAGTGTGAGGATTGTTGGGACCGCCGGCGCTGGTCGTGCGGCTTTCATCCCTGTTCTCTCCCTCACTCGTCTCACTCTCTTCCTCGTCTGTATTCGCGATCGTTTCTTCCTGCTCAGTTCTCGGTATACTGCTTTCGATCTCCCTCGATTGTATCTCCCAGGCTGATAAAGCAGCTGCACGACTGGTATAAATAGAGGCATTGGATGTCGGTGTGGGCGGAATCGCTGTGATCGACGCCAGCGGTGGAGTTGATGCCATATTCATCTGTGTGGTCGTGACGCCTTGTTGCCCCACGGGTTGGTTGTAGTTCGTACGCGAAAAAACGTCTGGCCGTCTTCCCCCTTCGATCGTGGGTGACGCTCCTACCGTTCGCTCGATCGGTATATCCTGGATGGGTGATGCACGCAAAGGAATCTCTTCATTTGTGGTGGCCGCATTATGGGTTGTCGCACTTCTTTCTGCTCCATCGGGCTGCCTCTGTTCCAGCGGGCGTTCTACTTCCGGCATCGATGACTGCGCAAAATTATTCTCTGTTTGCGTATTACTAAACTCTGGCATTGCCGTACGCATCATTTGTTCAGCTGATTGTACAGAGGCGTCAGGCAGCACAGGCATTGAATTTTTCCTCTGTTCCCTGTTCTCCTCTTGTTGTGGTTCCCTATTCCTCTGTATCAGGCGTGAAAGCTGCGCCAGACCAGACTCACCATAGTTACTACCATTTCCGTTGGTGCTGGACTGACCATCTGCGAGTTGCTGAAGCATTGAGTTTGGTGGTGGCGCGGGCGGCATCGGTGTGAGCGGTACCTGCACACTAACCGTCCCTTGTATCTCTTTGCGCTCTTGCGGTACAACCTGCCCACCGTTGCCACCGCTGCTCGAACTATCCCACGTTTTTTGATTGGGATAAAGAATCGCGCGTATCTTATCCGTATAAGATGGCTGAGCGTTCGCTTGCGCACCCGTTGTCGCTTGTTGTGGTGTCGTTTGGCCTAGATGCGCTGTTTGCATGGAGGATACCACCGGATTAGAAGGTATAGCCGCTGGAGCGTTGGGCGTGGAGGCTACTGGTTGTGTCGTTGAAGCGGGCGGTCTGGAGAATCCTTGCTCTGCTCCAGTCGGCGCTGAACGTTGGAACGACTCGTTATTCGTGGCCTGGTAAGAGGTTGTCGCTTGCGGACGTTGTTGCGCTAAAGCAGAAAATCTATTGTTATCTGAACTACTGTTCTGCGCGTATGTTGTTGCATTCGCGGTGCTGTTATTTGCTTGCGGCCTGTTCGTGCGTGGAATACGCGGTAACGTATTCGCATCGACTGTTCCACCAACCGGCACTCGCGTCTGAATAATGTCTACAAAGCCCATCAAGCCGAGCATACCATCGACTTCTACATCGGCGATGATATTTGGATTGTGATCATCCATATCCCTTGGCCCATAGCCCGCAAGGTTCGTACACAGAAACGTCAACACCTGGACTTTACGGTCACGGCGTTGTGTGTCAAGCGCAACCCAGAACTCTCTTCGCGTCGCCGCCGCCTGCGCGAGATTGACGAGAACCAGGCGAATGGAATAGCGCGCTATCGTGTCAAATACTTCTACAGCGGTACGCGCTGTGTAGCACGTGTATCCAACCAGTTGCAGCTCGCTGATAAGCAATGCCGCGAGTTGCTGGTCGCGCTCAAAAAGAAGAACATGGGGTCCGCCTGTACTGATATTCATGCCTCTATTACTCCAATCACCACCAGCTTGATACCTATCGCTGTCAGGGCAGGGATGATAGTTCCGATAGTCAACCCTTGCTAGATCTCTTCACGTTATTCCTTGCGTCTCGCTCTGTCCGGTATCGCTTCGGTGAGTAGTCGTGCCGCGTCTTGTCTGTGTTCGGGGGTCAGTATAGCATACAAAGAAGGGGATGTCATAATTGGCATGCTCTCTATATGACTATTGACGCATTGGCTCCCCGTCTGCTATTGCAGAAATGTTACGACTTCTCGTTTGCGTTCAATACAAGAAAGTGAAAGGCCAAAAGTACTATGCAGCAAAAAACGTCTGCTTCTATCGTTTGTTTGTTAACCGATTTCGGTACCCGTGATGGCTACGTGGGGGTGATAAAAGGTGTCATCCTTCATATCGCTCCTGCTACACAATTCGTTGATCTCACCCACGATATTCCACCGCAAGACCTTGCATCCGCTAGCTGGGTCTTGCGCACCAGTTATCGCTACTTTGCCCCCAGCACCATTTTTCTCTGCGTGGTTGATCCCGGTGTCGGTAGCCAGCGTCTGCCGCTCGCTATGCGCGTCGGCTCATGGTTCTTCGTGGGACCCGACAACGGGCTGTTCAGCGCCTTACTGGCCGAACAGCCCGTTCACGAGGCGGTTACTCTGACTAATCCCGCCTATCATCTCTCTACGGTCAGCAATACCTTTCAAGGACGCGACATCTTTTCTCCGGTCGCGGCCCATATCGCGCATGGTACCCCCCTGTCAGCCCTTGGTCATCCTATCGCGCCTGCGCAACTCCAACGTCTCGCCGGACAGGCATCGCTTTCTATGACCATCACTGATGAGTGCGTCGAAGGCAACGTGGCGCACATCGATCATTTCGGCAATATCATTACCAACATCATTGCCCCCATCATTCCTGCCGCTGCTCCACTCAAAGACGTGGATACCCTGTCATCACAGCTACGAGCAGCGTTCTATCTTCTTTTTCCGCAGCGTCAATTAGCGATTACACGAGGGCGGCGCTTTTTCGCGCAGCAGTCGAGTCCATCAGCAGATGAAACCAGTCCCTTTTTCTATACAGATAGCTCCGGCTACCTCGCCGTTGCTATCCAGAACGGCAATGCAAGCTCACAGCTACATATCTCTAGAGGCGAACGCGTCATTTGTGCATGGAGTAGCGATGAGGAAAAGAGTGTGTAAAAATGGTGTGAAAATAGATCGTTACCGCTTTTAAGCCCTCTCAAAAGAATTGTTTGTCTGGAAAAAATGTGCTATACTTGACTCATACCTGTATAAACAATGGGAAGAACAGCAGTGTATCGTTCATCTCTTACCCGAAATTTGGAGCAAGAAAGGACCGAGTAAAACATTGCAGGAGCATCACTAGATGCATCTTTTCATACTATCCCATCACATCCTACCTCAGGGTCGGGCAACGCGTATTGTATCATTCAAACAAAATATGCGTAGTACATCTGAATATCCTCTAATTCGTAGAAAGGGCTGGTTTTCTCGCGGTATCTGTCGAGTAAGATCTGGCCCTTTCGGTCTTCTCGCATCAACTAGCATTGGAACGAATGGAGTCGGAGAAGCGTTTCAACTCGGGCAACCCGTTCTGCTCCTCTCCCTCCTTCCCAATTCTGGGGTGCGTTCTCTAGATCGTCGCTGTAGTTGCTGTTAGAGTGTGTCATACACTAATTCAAGAAGGGTAAGGGAACCTACCCCTTCTCCAATACACCACTAGTCACATACAGAGAGGATGAACTATGGATCTGGTGAAACGGTTAGAAGAATACCGGGATCGTGAGCGCGAGCTCATGTGGGAAGGAACATTCGCGCAATACTTCGAGGTTGCGACGAAGAAACCAGAGGTAGCTCGACTTTCTCATGAGCGCATCTATCATATGATCACCGATGCTGGCGTCGAGACCGATCGCCTGGGCGAACCCAGCTATACCTTTTTCGATGACGAGATCTTCGGTATCGAAAAACCTCTCCAGCAGATCGTCGACTACTTCCACTCCGCCGCCCAGCGCCTTGAGGTGCGCAAACGTGTCCTCCTGCTCATGGGTCCCGTCGGTGGTGGTAAGTCCACCATCGTCTACCTGATCAAACGTGGTCTGGAGCAATATAGTCGCACAGCGGATGGTGCTGTCTACGCGATTCAAGATTGCCCTATGCACGAAGAACCCCTTCATCTAATCCCTCATGAGCTACGCGCCGACGTCGAGAAAGAATTTGGTATCTATATCGAGGGCGACCTCTGCCCCCACTGCCGCTACATGGTCGACAACGACTACCACGGCAAAATCGAGGATGTGCCGGTGAAACGCATCGCCTTCAGCGAAAAATATCGCGTCGGCGTGGGCACCTTCACTCCATCCGATCCCAAAAGCCAGGATATCAGCGAACTCGTCGGCGGCATCGACCTCTCGACAATCGGCGAGGTCGGCGTTGAGAGCGATCCACGCGCCTATCGCTTCGATGGCGAACTCAATATCGCCAATCGCGGCGTAATGGAATTCGTGGAAATGCTCAAAACAGACGAAAAATTCCTCTACGTCCTGCTCACCTTGAGCCAGGAGCAGAATATCAAAACCGGTCGCTTCAGCCTGATCTACGCCGATGAGGTGGTCATCAGCCACACCAATGAGCATGAATATCAGTCGTTCGTCGGCAACAAAAAGTCCGAGGCTTTGCAGGACCGTATTATCCTGGTCAAAGTCCCCTACAACTTGCGCGTCTCCGACGAGGTGAAAATCTACGAGAAACTGCTCAAACAGAGCTCGCTCAAAGATGTGCATATCGCTCCCTATACCTTGCGCGTCGCCAGCATCTTCGCCATCTTGACACGTCTGGAACCATCGAAAAAAGCAGGTATGAGCTTGATGAAGAAACTCCGCCTCTACGATGGCGAGGACATGGAAGACTTCAAACAAAAAGACTTGCGTGAACTGCAAGAGGAAGCGGTGCGCGAAGGTATGGATGGTATCTCCCCCCGCTACGTCATCAATCGCCTGTCCCAGGCCCTGGTCAAGCCCAATGTGACGTTCATCACGCCGATCGATGCCCTGCGCGCTCTCCGCGATGGCCTCGACCAACATACCAGCATCACTCGTGAGGAGCGCGAACGCTACCTGAACTTCATCAACGAGGCTCGCCGCGAATACGACGAGATCGCGAAAAAGGAAGTTCAGCGCGCCTTCGTCTATTCCTACGAGGAGCAGGCCCGCACTTTGCTCAACAACTACCTCGATAATGTCGAGGCTTATTGCAACAAGACAAAGCTTCGTGACCCCATCACCGACGAGGAGTTGGAGCCCGACGAGTCCCTCATGCGTTCGATTGAGGAACAAATCGGCGTGAGCGAGAACGCGAAACGCTCGTTCCGCGAGGAAATTTTGATTCGCATCTCTTCCCTGGCACGCAAAGGTCAATCCTTCGACTATACCAGCCACGAGCGCTTGAAAGAAGCCATCGAGAAGAAGTTGTTCGCCGATCTGCGCGACGTGGTGAAGATCACGACTTCCACACGCACACCCGACAAAGAACAACTACGCAAAATCAACGATGTCATTGATCGCCTGGTCGCTGAGCATGGGTACACGCCCGAAAGCGCCAACGAACTGCTACGTTACACCGGTAGCTTGTTGAATCGTTAATGTTCTCGTCATCCATTGTAGGTGTTATCCAGGCCGGTTCGGCATTCTGAAATGTGATAGGTTGGTATTATAAAAAACTGTACACGTTTCCCATCGGTAACAGGCACGGTTTCACATTCATCCATAATCCGGGTACAGGATGTACCCGGTCTCTCCACCCGTTGTCGCTCAGCGGCGAGTCTCGACGGGCCTTTCATTTCCCTATCACTCCAACTGCTGGCCTTCTCGTCGGAAAGGAGCACGATCTATGTCTGTCTCCCAACATGACTGGTCCCTGCATCGCAAAGGCCAGGTCGATCAAGAACGTCACAAAGAAAAAATCCGCGAGGCGGTGAAGAAAAATTTAGGTGATATCGTCAGCGAGGAAAGCATCATTCTCTCCGATGGTCAGAAAACGGTGCGCGTCCCCATCCGCTCACTCGATGAGTATAACTTTCGCTACGACTTCGGTCGCCAGCAGCATGCCGGGCAGGGTGATGGCAAAAGCAAGGTCGGCGATGTGGTAGCCCAGGAACCACGCCAGGGCAAAGGCAAAAAAGGTGACGCGGGCAAAGATCCCGGCTACGACTACTACGAGGCCGAAGTCTCGATGGAGGAATTGGCCGCTCTGATCTTCGAAGATCTCAGCTTGCCCAATCTGGAACAAAAACGTCAACAGGAGATGGAGACCGAGGCCGTTCGCTTCACCGATGTGCGCAAAAAAGGCTCGATGGCGAACCTGGATAAAAAGCGTACCATCATGGAGAATATCAAACGCAACGCGGCCAAAGGCAATGCCACGTTCAAAGATATCAAGTCCGACGATCTGCGCTTCAAAACCTGGGAACCCACCATCAAATATCAATCCAACGCCGTCGTCATCGCCATGATGGATATCTCCGGCAGTATGGGTGAGTTCGAGAAATATATCGCCCGCAGCTTCTACTTCTGGATGGTCCGCTTCCTGCGCACCAAATATAACAACGTGCAGATCGTGTTTATTAGCCACCACACCGAGGCCAAAGAGGTCACCGAGGAGGAGTTCTTCCATAAAGGCGAAAGCGGCGGCACACAGGTTTCTTCCGCCTACGAACTTGCCTTGCAGATTATCCAGGAACGCTACAAGCCCGATGACTGGAACATCTATCCCTTCCACTTCTCCGATGGCGATAACCTGCCCTGGGATAACGATCGCTGCGTCCAGCTGGTGAATCGCCTTATGGAATTGTGTAACATCTTCGGCTATGGCGAGATTCGCGAGGGCCACTATCGTTCTCCCAGTACGCTGATGTCTGCCTACAATAAAATCAACGACAAAAAGTTCACTGCCGTAACCATCTCTGACAAGAAAGAGGTGTATCCGGCTTTGCGCAAGTTCTTCGCACCTCGCGATGCTGTGCCGAGCAGGTAGAGTCAGGAGTTTGTTTTTATGATGAGCAATGATTCTAACAAAGACCTCGAACGCTTACGTGATGGTATCGATGCAGCCTGGGAAGAGGCCCGCACGTTCGGCCTCGACCCCTTTCCCACCCATTTTGAACTGGTTCCGGCCTCGATCATGTACGAGTTTGCTTCTTATAGTCTTCCTGGCCGCTTCAGCCACTGGACCCACGGCAAAGCCTACCATCGCCAGAAGCTCCAGTACGATCTGGGCCTGAGCAAGATCTACGAAATGGTGGTCAACACCAATCCTAGCTATGCCTTCCTGATGGATATGAACGACTGGCTGCAAAATACGTTCGTTGCCGCCCACGTCTTCGGCCATACCGACTTCTTCAAAAATAACGTCTACTTCCAGCACACATCTCGCCAGATGATCGATAAGGTCAGTATCCACGCCGAACGCATCGCCAAATACGAGTTCGATCATGGCAAAGACGAGGTTGAACGCTACCTCGACGCGGTCCTCTCCATCCAGGAACACGTCGACTACAACCTTTTCTTGCGTAGCAACGAGCAAGAACAAAAAAACAAAGAGCAGAAGACGACCAATACCCAGACTGGCAACGAGTACGAGGACCTCTGGGACCTCGATAACCGCGCCAAACGCGCCGAGGAAGAGCGTGAGCGTTCCCACCCGAAGCCAGCAAAATTCCCCGAAAAACCCGAGAAAGACCTCTTGCTCTTCCTCATTCGCCACTCTCCGCACCTGCAACCCTGGCAACGCGATATCATCGAGATCGTACGCGCCGAGATGCTCTACTTCGTGCCTCAAATGCAAACCAAGACCATGAACGAAGGATGGGCTTGCCTTGTTGGCTCTAGTCTGGTGCTGACCGAGCACGGTTTCATGCGTTACGATAAGCTACATGACCTGCTGGCGCAAGGCGAGACGATCAATGTCAACAGTGGTGGCACGAACCTCGATCCTATCACCGATCGCCATATTCATCGTAATGCCGCGACCATTCGCTTGCGTACACGTCGTGGCTTCGTATTGGAGGGAGCCGAAGAGCATAAGCTCAGTACTGGACCCAATCAATGGCTGGCCTTGAAGGATGTGAAACCTGGACAGACTATTCCTCTCAATGCTGGCAACAATATCTGGCCTACGCAGCTGGTTCCTGTCGCGACACCACTACAAACAGTTTCCGCCAAAGTCGAAGATGTTGCTGCCGTGGCTGGTGTCAGCGTAAAAACGGCCTATCGTTCGTTACGTGGCGAGACTAGCTACGCCCAGGAAACTATTCAAGCCGCTATCCAGCAAACAGCATATACCGCTGGCAACGATGGTAAGCCGATGCACAAGCATCGTTTCCCGCTATTGGCACCCACTCATATGACCGCTGATTTTGCCGAATTCCTCGGCTACCTCATCGGCGACGGTAACATCCATGCGACCAAACACACGATTGGCTATACATCCGGCGACCGCGAGGCGGTAGATAGGTACGCGCAACTCGTACAGCAGTTGTTCGCTATCGAACCCACCGTTTTTTGGGATGACCGCACCATCAATGGCAAAGGTGGGCGTTGGCGTGTTGTCTTCTACTCGGCAAATGTGATCGATCTCCTGCAATCGCTTGCTATCGATATCCATGCGAAAACTCCACAAAAACGTATTCCCGATGCGATCATGCGTTCACCTAAAGCGGTCGTCAGCGCGTTCTTACGCGCTTACTTCGATTGCGATGGGTGTGCTTCAATTAAAGAAGGTGTCATTTTATCGACCTTCAGCGACGACATTGCGCAGGCGCTACAGATTCTCTTGCTCAACTATGGTATTCTATCTCGACGTTACGGCGTCAATATCAGAATCAAGGGCTCGTCAGCGCGTCTATTCGCGCATGAGATCGGTTTTGGCCTCGCCCGCAAGCGCGAGAATCTCGACAAGTATGTGACGCAACTTCTCTGGTTCGTGAAAGAAAAAGTACAGGATGAAGTGGTCAGTGTCGAACAGTCTGTGGCCGATGTCTACGACATCACTGTAGATCATTCGCATCAGTATGTGGCAAATGGTATGCTGCATCATAACAGCATCTGGCACTCTCGCATCATGCGCGAAATGGGCAATAAAGGCATCATATCGGATTCCGATACCATCGAGTTTGCCCAACTCCACTCCAGCGTCCTCACCCCCTCGCGCACTTCGCTCAATCCCTACTACATCGGCTTCAAAATCTTTGAAGATATCGAGCGGCGCTGGGATAGCCCCACCACCGAGGAACGCGAACGTCTGGGCCGCAAACCCGGTATGGGGCGCCAGAAAATGTTCGAGGTGCGCGAGCTCGACAACGATGTCTCCTTCTTGCGCAACTACCTGACCGAGGACCTCATTCGTGACCTCGACCTCTACATCTACAAAAAAGAGGGTGACGAATGGGTCGTCGCCGAGAAAAACTGGCAAAAAGTGCGCGATACTATCGTCGCCAATATGACCAACTTCGGCCACCCCTATCTGGTAGTCGAAGATGGCGACTATCATGGCAATCGCGAACTCTATATCAAGCATCTCTTCGAGGGCCAGGAACTTGACCTCGTCTACGCCGAGAAGACGCTTCAACACGTCTACACGCTTTGGGGCCGTCCCGTCCATCTCGAAACCCTCTACGACAACAAACGTATTCTGTTGACCTACGATGGCGAACGTCACAGCAAAAGCACATTGGAAAAATCCTGAGTAATGCCGTTCGCGTAGAGCAAACCACGTGTTTGCTCTACGCGTTACCGGCCTCGCACACCACATCTTATCAGCTCTTGCCCTATGTATACCCCGATCCTTCATCCATAATCACACTCTGCTCCTGCCAGGAACGTGCATGCTCCAATAACATGTCCTTATTAGTCGTAAGCCACGCCTCACGCCACAGGGAGTGTTGAACGCGATTCTGCATGCGCTCGGGCTTTTCACGCCCTGCCAGGTAACGACCGAAACGGTAGATGAATGAGGCGATGTCGCGCATCCGAAACACCGCGGGCAACGCTTGCAACTCATCCTCGCGCAATGGGCAAATCGCGAGATACGTGGTCGCGAACGCATCGATAAGCGACCACTCCTGGCCGCTATCGAACAGGAAAAAAGGCCACCAGCTCAGGGCGATACCCAGATCAAGCACACGCACATCTCGCCCGGCAAATTCAAAATCAAGAATCGCTGTAATCTTCTGCCCCTCTACCAGCACATTCGACGGACCATAATCCCTATGCAAGTACTGCTGCGGCAGCTTTTCATAAAGAGACGCAATCTGCTGCTCCGCCAATTCAAAAATTGCTCGCAGTTGCTCAATCTGCCCATGCTCCACCGGCAACTGCTCAAATGCTCCGGCTGGATCGGGTACCAGCGGATGAATCGTCTCGAATTGTCCAAACGACTGCAATGCCTGGTTCCCATTCATCAATATGTTTTCCGGCAACTGTGCTAATGCTCGGTCAAGCTGCGCGAGCGCACCTGCCGCCAACCTCGTAAGCTCGATATCGTTGCGGTCTACAACTCGATTGAGCGGGTGACCTACCAGGAACGGGCTCAGGACCGCAACCGCCCTCTGCCCATTTTCTTGTTCGCAAGGCGCGAAAAGGTCGCCAGCACGCGTTTTAATCGGTAGAGGGAGCTTGAATGGTAAGTTATATGCGGAAATTGTTTCAAGCAGCGCGGCCTCGTGCTGCAAAGCCGGTATTGCGGACTCATCAGGGATAAGACGTAGCATATAATAGGTATGATCAGCGCTTTCCGCCCGCCATACGAGACTGTTTGTGCCACCCGTCAAAGGGGTAAGTTGCCATGGACTAGCGATAGACCAGGCGGTGTAAACATCGGTAAATCGCATATGCCAGCATCCTTTTCAAATCTACGTAAATCTGATACCATCGCATCAGATGAAAAAGGCTATTGAAGGATGGACCTGAGGTTGTTCTGTTCTTTAATCAGCGTGTGGTGAAATGCAATCTCCCCTTATTCTAGTATATCATCCCTTTTGGCTGCATGATAGATACAATAAAGTACTCTCTTCCTCTATTCGTATACTATCACTTATGCTTTTTTACCCAAAAAAGCCTGGACATTGGTAACAAAACTGCAACAATGTCCAGGCTTTTTCCTTGTTCAACTACCAGTAGCGTTCCTCTTGCCAGGGGTTACCCCGATTATGATACCCGCGTTCCTCCCAGAAGCCCGGACGGTCCTCGTTCATAAACTCCAACCCATCCAGCCATTTCGCGCTTTTATAGGCGTACAGTTTTGGCACTAATAGCCGCACAGGCCCACCATGATCAAGCTCCAGCGGCTCCTTGTCGTGCTGAAAAACGATCATCACATCATCGTTGTCCAGGTCCTCTAACGGTATATTTGTCGTATAACCAGTCCAGGAATGTGCCATCACGAACTTCGCTGCGGGCAATGGCTTTGCTCGCTGCAAAATCTCACGCATATGTATCCCTTCCCAGGCGTTGTCGTAGCGACTCCACGATGTGACACAGTGAAAATCGGTGGTCATCGTCGTATGTGGTAGCGCGAGAAATTCATCCCACGTCAACTCAAAAGGTTGCTCCACCGATCCACTGATCTTCAGACGCCAGTTCTCCGGCAATCCCAGCGGTGTTCGCTCATAGGTCAAAACCGGCCATTTTTTGACGAGATACTGTCCCGGTGGCAAACGATCCAGCCCATCGGGCCGTTTCTCGATCACCTCGCGCGATCTCTTTCCAAACAAATTCATAGCGTGCACTCCCTTCATCCATCTTTGCCTTTAGTAACCGATCTCGACTGTAAGATATTCCGTCTCTGTATTTTCGCTATGTATTCTCTATCTAAATGGAGAAGTCGCTCACCCCGCGTAGCCGCGTCCCCTTGTGGGCGCGCACCGGCTTGCGTATTAAGCGACTTCTCCACTAAATGAAAAGCTCTCTCGTGTAAGGCACTTACAGAAAATACCCCCAATTGTATGCTTTTTAAACGTTCCTGTGACGTTTATAATAAGGGGAATAAAGCAAGGGTTGCGTTTCACCTTTACCTCTAAGCTTAGATGGAGATCATGACGATGCTGACATATCGAGAGGCCCTCGTTTTGGGAACCCGGCGTTTGTTGCAGGACGACACGCGCAGTGCCCGCACCGAGACCGAACATCTACTGAGTGAGGTAACCGGCGCGGACCGCGCAACCTTACATGCTTATCCCAATCGACCACTCACACAGCAACAGGAGCAACGCTATCTCCTATTCCTGACACGTCGTGAGCAGCACGAACCGCTAGCCTATATCGTCGGTCACCAGCCTTTTTACAACCTGGACCTGCTCGTTGATCAGCGCGTTTTGATTCCACGGCCCGAAACAGAGCTTCTGGTGGAAACCGCTCTTTCTCACATCACCGCGCGTATCCAGGCCGGCCACATGCCGATCGTAGCGGATATTGGTACCGGTAGCGGCGCTATCCCTATCACCATCGCTGTCGAAGAGCCTCGACTCCCATCACTCTACGCCTGTGACATCTCTCTCGATGCCCTCGCGCTAGCACGCGAGAATTGTCAGCGCTATCATGTCACCGATCGTGTTCACCTGCTCCAGGGCGATCTACTCTCTCCACTTCCCGAACCGGTCGATATCCTTATCGCCAATTTGCCCTACGTCGGCACCGAGGAGATACCCGAGATGAGCCTCGACGTGCTGGACTACGAACCCCACCTTGCCCTGTTCAGCGGACCACAAGGCCTGGATCTTATCACTCGTCTGCTCGAACAGGCACAACAAACCGCGAAAGTGAAAGAGAAAGGGGTTATTTTATTAGAGATCGGCTACCAACAATACGCCATGCTCCAGCAAAAGGTAAAGCAAATCTATCCTGAAGCTGTTTTGTCGGTGAAAAAAGACTATGCTGGCTGGGACCGCGTTGTGCAGATCGAACGGTAATACATCCGGGCAAAACAAACCCCTGAAGTGATGGTACATAAAGGGACTATGATTGCGTTTTCTTAGTGAGCATTCTATAATCGAACGAGCAGACGCGGGTTGCTGCTTACCTTTCGGCTTTGTCGTTGTTTTTCTTCACCGCGAGGAGTTTGTGTATGGTTCTGGCGCGTATGGTTCAACCGCTCGTTGTCCTTCTTGCCATACCAGGGTCGTATTCTGTTGGCACCAATCTTCTGCTGCTCGCAGTCGGTGCTATTAGCGCGTTTCTTTTATCATACGTCCTGGTTTTCGCCCTCTTGCGCCTGAGTCGCAGATTTCATCTGGTTCGTCAGGCTGAGCCTGGCCGTAAGCAGGATACTGTGCCGCGCCTGGGTGGCGTTGCCATCTTTCTGGCTTTTGTGATTGCCTCGTTGATTTTTTACATTCATGATCCTGACCTCTATTTTCCCAGCAATAATCCTAAACCGCACCCTACCGAGCCAAAAATCTACTGGCTTTTCCTGGCTGCCTCCCTGCTGATCGTCATCGTGCATGCCTATGATGACGTGCGCCCGCTCAAACCATTGCCCAAACTACTCGCGCAAACCGTTGCCGTTATCATCATTATGGGTCCCTTCTTCAACGGCATCTTTAATGGCGTGCTCCTCTTCGGCTTCAGTAATCCTCTGCAATCGATCGTATCTGCCGCCGGTATCCACCTCTACAAAGTGCCCATCGTGACACTCTTTATTTCCAATACCGCTATAACCTGGATGGCTATCCCCGCCGTACTATTTACCTGGTTCTGGATGGTGGGCATGATGAATGCCGTCAATCTCATCGATGGTCTTGATGGTCTGGCAACCGGTATCGTCGCTATCACCGCTATCTTCATCACCATTACCAGCGTCATCCTGCACCAGTATACCATTGCCATCCTCGCGGGCATCTTCACCGGAGCGGTTCTTGGCTTCTTGCCCTTCAACTGGAATCCCGCGAAAATCTATATGGGCGATAGTGGCTCGCAATTTCTGGGTCTCGGACTGGCTGTGCTTTCAATCATGGGCGGCGCGAAACTCGCGCTGGCCTTGATGGTGCTTGGCATCCCCATCCTGGATGTCGCGGTCGTCATGATCAACCGTATCCGCCGTGGTCAGCACCCTTTGCACTACGACAAAACGCATCTGCATTATCGTCTACAGGCGACTGGCCTGAGCGTCAGGCAAATCTGCTATCTCTTCTACAGCCTGACCGCTATCTTCGGTATTATGGCCGTGATCTTTACCCATTTCTATAAACTGATCGGTATCGGTATCGTGGTCGCGACCATGGCCGCGCTCATCGCCTGGGCCGACTATCGTCAGCGTCAGCGTGGCACACCCATCAAGCTCGATAGAGCCGATGTAGAGCCCGCGAAACCACACTTTATCCGTGATATCACCGGACACCGCGCCAATAGCGATACCTTGAGTACGCTTCCCGCTACTCCACCGCAAGACAACGCACAACAGGACTTCCCAGACCCTCGCACGTTGCCCTTCTATGTACGTCGCCGCTATTCCGCTCAACATCAACCTCAAAGTCACATCTAAAAAAAGGTTCGCGTAGGGCAAACCACGCGTTTGCCCTACGCGAACCTCTCTTATGCTATCTTTACAACTCTATTATCCCTGTACCTCTACCGGCTCCCCCACATACACCTTCTCCTTGCGTGCTTCCGCGATCTCCAGCATCGGCTTCAGGTAATGACCTGTGTACGATTGCTTATTCTCAGCCACCTCTTCTGGCGTGCCCTCGGCGATAATTCTACCGCCCGCGTCTCCGCCTTCAGGTCCCAGATCGATAAGCCAATCCGCGCTTTTAATCACATCCAGATTGTGCTCGATCACCACGATCGTGTTGCCCGTGTTCACCAGCCGTTGCAACACGCTGAGCAAACGATCGACATCGGCGAAGTGCAGCCCCGTTGTGGGTTCATCCAGAATATACATCGTGCGACCGGTCGCACGCCTCGACAACTCGGTCGCGAGCTTGACACGCTGCGCCTCACCGCCCGAAAGCGTGGTCGCTGGCTGTCCCAGACGCATATAGCCCAGTCCGACATCGTACAATGTCTGCATCTTGTTCTGGATCGAGGGCACATTGGCGAAGAAGCTAGTGGCCTCTTCCACCGTCATATCCAGCACATCGGAGATACTCTTGCCCTTATAGTGAATCTCTAACGCCTCCCGGTTATACCGCTTCCCCTGACACACCTCGCACGGCACATACACGTCCGGCAAAAAGTTCATCTCGATCTTGACGATACCCTCGCCCTTACAGGCCTCGCAACGCCCACCCTTGACATTGAACGAGAAACGCCCCGCCTGATAGCCACGCGTTCGTGACTCCGGCACCTGCGCGAACAACTCTCGAATGGCTGTGAACGCGTTCGTATAGGTCGCGGGATTAGAACGCGGCGTGCGTCCAATCGGCGACTGGTCGATATCGATCACCTTGTCTAAATGCTCGATACCCTCGATCGCGTCGTGTGCTCCCGGTCTGTCGTGCGCGCGGAAAAAGGTCTGCGACAGTTTGCGATACAGTATATCGGTGATCAATGTGCTCTTGCCCGAACCGGAAACACCGGTAATCGCTACAAATTTGCCCAGTGGAATCTCGACATCTACATTCTTCAAGTTGTTCTCGCGTGCACCTCTGATCGTTAACGCATGTCCATTTCCTGCTCTGCGTTCCTCCGGCACCGCGATCTGTTTGCGCCCCGAGAGATAATCGCCCGTGACCGAATTTGGGTTCGCGACAATCTCATCGTAACTTCCCGTGGCAACGATATACCCTCCGTGCTCGCCCGCGCCTGGCCCGACATCGATAATGTAGTTCGCCGCCTTCATCGTGTCTTCGTCGTGTTCGACCACCAGCAAGGTATTGCCCAGGTTGCGCAAGCGCTTCAATGTACTGATCAACCGCTCGTTATCGCGCTGGTGTAGACCAATACTCGGCTCGTCCAGAATATAGAGCACGCCCATCAATCCGGAACCGATCTGCGTCGCCAGCCGAATACGTTGCGCCTCACCGCCCGATAGACTGGCTGCTGCCCTGCTCAACGTCAGATAATCCAACCCGACATCAAGCAAGAATTGTAGCCGCGCATGGATCTCTTTGAGCACCTGCCGCGCGATAAAACGCTCTCGCTCGCTCAGCGTCGTGCGCACCAGTGGACCATCGGTATCGATCGCTGCCAGCGGATCGCCCAGCAATGAGCCTTCTTTCGTATTGGCCTTTTTACTGCTCGTCTTCTTGCCATTGATACTCGCGGGCAGATGTGTAACGACCGGTGTGACCTCGGCGTTGCCCGTCTCTAACTCGTGAAAGAAACGCTGATTGTTCCGAATTGCCAGTCGCGTCACCTGCACGATATTGTAGCCACCCACGGTAACCGCCAGTGCCTCCGGTTTGAGGCGTGCGCCATGGCAATCGGGACACAGTCGCGCGGACATATAGCCCTCGATCTCCTCGCGAATACCTTCGCTCTCGGTCTGCTTGTAGCGTCGGTCGAGGTTGGGAATTACGCCCTCAAAATTGACGTGATATGTTTTCGTCCGTCCGTGTTGCGGCGTATAGCGAATCGCCAGTTGCTCGTCCGTCCCATACAATATCTTCTGCTGTGCGTCCTTGTCCAACGTTTTCCAGGGTGCGTTGAGATCAATAGTATATCGCTCGGAAAGAGCCTCCAACGTGGCGCTGTGCCACTGACTGCCGTTGATCATCTTGCTCCATGGGGCGATCGCGCCCTGCAAAATGCTTAGCTCAGGATTCGTAATAATCAGTTCCGCATCGATCTCTTGCTGCGTGCCCAATCCTGTACAGGTTGGGCAAGCTCCATGCGGACTATTGAAGCTGAACGTCCTCGGCGCGATCTCCGGTAGACTGATCCCACAGTAAACACACGCCGCTCGCTCGGAGAAAAGAATCTCCTCGCCATCGATTACCGAGACCAGCACAACTCCATCGCCCAGCTTGAGTGTTGTCTCCAATGAGTCCGAAAGCCTCTGCCGAAAAGCTGGATCGATATCTTCATGCATCAGTTCTAGCAGGCCTGGTTCTTCGATACCATCCTCGTCGCGATGATCGCGTTGCGCTGCGTTGACTTCATACAGCGCGGCAGGTTCCGCCACTCGCTTGAGCAGCACTCTTCCATCATCATCCGCATGCCCATCGTCTTCGTCCTGTTTCTTCTTCTTGCGGATGATCAAGCGGTCGACCACGACCTCGATCGTATGCTTTTTCTGCTTGTCTAGCTCGATCTCATCGTTGAGGTCATAAATCTTGCCATCGACGCGCATACGCACATACCCGGCTCTGCGCATCTCTTCGAAGATATTTTTGTACTCGCCCTTGCGCCCCTGCACCAGCGGCGCGAGCAACATAATGCGCGCCCCCTCTGGCAGGCTCAAAACCGCGTCGACGATCTGCTGTTGCGTCTGCTGACTGACCTCTCGCCCACATTGTGGACAGTGCTGGTGCCCGATACGCGCGTACAACAGACGCAGGTAGTCATAAATCTCGGTAACCGTCCCTACGGTCGAGCGTGGATTGTGCGTCGCGCCTTTCTGGTCGATTGAGATGGCGGGCGATAGACCATCGATATGCTCGACATCCGGCTTGTCCATCTTGTCCAGAAATTGGCGTGCGTACGCTGAAAGCGACTCCACGTAGCGACGCTGCCCCTCGGCGAAAATCGTGTCGAAGGCCAGACTGCTCTTACCCGAGCCGGAAAGCCCGGTGATGACGACCAGTTGATCGCGTGGAATGGTCACATCGATATTCTTCAGATTGTGCTCGCGGGCACCTCGTATCACAATTTTATCCTGGGGCATAACTCTCAAAACCACCCATCACTAATAACTATGTTTTTCGTATCTCTGATTTCAGCACAATTCAACGCGTTTATGTCCAGCTATGAATACAAACAAACGTTCCATATAACAACACTACTATACTTCGTCTCTCAACGTCAAGGGGTCCTAATTATACGCATAAAAAGTAGAAAATAAACCTGGATTACGCTTCGTTTTTGAGGGGAAAAGGAGAACTATCAAAGCCAATGCATCGGCCATCCCCGTCAAGTCATCCTTCATTTGAAACATGTCACTCCACGCCTGACAGAGCACTACATCAGTAAACAAAGCATACCCTCCCATTATTCCTCCTTGCCTGCTTTCAGCCTCTCTCTCAATCAGCCTACTTTATAACGCAAAAGCAGGTGACTCCCAGCCAGCTTCGTGCTTAAAAGTGTTGTCCAGCGCGCGTCTTGTGGACTGAACGCATGTCCTTCTACCAGTGCCAGCCGCTCTTTATCTTTAGCTCGACCAGCGATCTGCGGCGCGAGCGTCAGAAAAAGCTCGTTGACTAGTCCCTTGTTCAACAAGGATGCCAGCAGCGTCGGTCCTCCTTCATACAGTGCCACACGTACATGATATTCTTTCGCCAGCAACGCCAGCGCCTTCCGCGGAGAAACAGAGCGTTTGTCACCGTCATCCTCGTCCGCCTCGATCACACGCACTTCGACATGCCTGGGCACCTGTTGCGTAGCGATCTGCTCATATCCCTGCTGGCTGGTGGCAATCAAAATGGGCAGGTCCGGCTCGTGAAAAGTTTTATCGCTCAGCTCGATTTTGCCACTGTTGGTCAACACAACGCTCATCGGCAGCCGTGTCCGCTTCCCCAATTGCTCGCGTAACAGATCGTACGCGCTGGCAAGATCGGTATTGCTGGCCGCCGGTATGTGCAATATATTCGCATCAGTGCGCAATGAACTGGTCCCAAAGAAAACCGCGTCCGCCTCCGCACGCAACAAACCCATCACCGCCTGATCTTGTTCATTTCCACCACTGATCACGTTCCCACCGGTCTGCCCCGGCTCATTGTAGGACACTACCCCATCCAGCGTCTCGACAAAATTTGCGATCACATAGGGCAATCCATTGGTCGTTCCTTCTGGTATTCTCAATCCTCCACCATAGAATGTCGCTAGCTCTTCTGGCAAGGTCTCCTTTGCCACCTCTTCTCGCTCATACAAGGTCGTAATTGCCTGCATATACTGCTCTCCATCGCTATCGATCCGTATCATTAACAATAGAAATGCTTGCGTCAAAATCGCATCTTGACCACTACGCTAAATACGCTATCAGTACAGATGATCTTCGCCGCAATCTAAGGTAACAAACACTCTAATAGCTGATTTAAACTACCACCTCTCAACTGCTACCCCCTGTGGTTCCTGCAACATATCACCTTTCTACAGCGTATAATCATACGAGTACTTCCACTTGGGGGGAACAGTGCCACCCTACTATAGTAGGGAAGACTTTTGCGGTCTTCCGCCGCAGCCCTATCTCATGATACCTTCGCTGCCATGGCTATACTATAATAGGATAAATACGATAGGTGAATGATTTGAAAGAAGAAACGCAATCCATGCAAACGCAAACAAAAAAGAAAAGTTACCTTGTGCGTGAGGTAATTGAAACGGTGGTCTTAACCGCGTTGCTGTTCCTGGCGATCAACCTGGCCGTGCAAAATTATGATGTGGATGGTCCCAGTATGGAACCAAGCCTGCATAATCAGGAGCGCATCATGGTCGATAAAGTTTCTTATTTGTTTCATTCACCCGATCGCGGCGATGTCGTTGTCTTCAAAGCGCCCCCCAGCCCTTCGGAAGATTATGTCAAACGCATCATCGCCGTTCCTGGCGACACGATTACCATCATCGGCACCACTGTCAAAGTCAATGGCACCACCCTCAACGAAACTTATGTCGATCCCGCCGATCAAGGCAATGGCTACGCCCCCATTGTCAACCGCGTCGTGCCAGATGGCGATTATTTTGTCATGGGCGACGACCGCGTGGATAGCTATGACTCCCGTGCCTGGGGCTTTGTCCCTCGCGCCAATATCATCGGACGGGCCGCCCTGGTCTATTGGCCGCTCAATGAAGACAACTCCGGCTTCCTCCCCAACGTCTCTTCCGTTTTTTCTCACATCCACCAGAACGGCAGCAAAACACTCTCTCCTCTCCATGTTAGTACTTTCGGGATAGCCACTTTTCCTGTTGGTGCCGCCGCATTCACTTTTCTGCTATGCTCAAAAGGTCGCAAGAAGCGTCGTTGAATAGAGTACGGTAAAGCTGTATCATGTTCAACCTCTGGGAAGATACGTTGTGCATCTATGCGTCTACTTGCGCGCAGTAAAGGCTAATGAATCAGAAACAGTGAAGTTCGAACGCGAAGGTACGCGCCCTTTTGAGGAAATTCCGTGAATTTAGAATATGATTTTGAGAAACGCTATCGGCTTGTTCGTGAAATAATCGAAACAATCGTACTCACGGTGTTGATGTTTCTGGTCATTCGCCTGGCGGTCCAGAACTTCAATATCGATGGTATGAGCATGGAACCCAATTTTCATAACCGCGAACTGGTCCTCGTCGATAAATGGTCCTATCTTTTTCATCCCCCCAATCGTGGTGATGTGGTTGTCTTTGTTGCTCCGCCCAATCCCACGCAGGACTACATCAAACGCGTCATTGGTCTCCCCGGTGATGTCGTCTCCGTTGTTGGTACGCGTGTGACCGTGAATGGAAAAACACTGAGCGAGACCTATATTGCGCCCCAGAATCAAGGCAACCCCTACGTCCCCATTGTAAACCGCTTGATCCCTCCCAACGAATATTTCGTGCTTGGCGATAATCGCGCAGGTAGCTCAGATTCACGTGACTGGGGCTGCGTTCCTGCTGCCAACCTGATTGGTCGTGCTTCCTTGATCTACTGGCCTCTGGGACAGAGCAATAATGGCTTACCGCCCTCGGTCTCGTCCGTCTATCAGAGTATCCCAGCTCCTCCGCAAAATGCTGCCTCGGATACTCCTTGCCCGGTGACGCACGCCATTCCCGCCACTGGCAGCATCAACACATCCGTTACTTTTCAGCATCAGAAGCCGCTAGACCCGACTTCATCGTTCTTTTTGCTCGTGCCGAACCTATTCGTTGCTGATGCGGCCTTTCGCAGAAAACAAGAGGCTGCTAGCCTAGCGTAAGATCCATCTCGTGATCTTTCAATTGCACGCTGTTCACCGTCTTTTGCAACTTGCTCTGGGCATCCGCGAAATGCTTGTTCAATAGCGCTGTCATCTCATCGGATGACATGATCAGACCGAACGCGCCATCGACCTGTACATTCTGCGCGACGAGATGCCCATTGCTGACCGCTGGCGTGAAGGTTATCGCGTCTGGATAGCCATAAAGCTGAAAATCCAGCCGCAGATGCTGCGTCGTGATCGTGAAGTTCGGATTCTTGACTGGATTCGATGGCGCGAGGTTGAGCGCGATAAGGTTCGTAAGCGTCGTATCCTGTATCGGCACCGTTTCCCCACCAGGCAAGAGCGCAGCTTGCGCCGGAATCTGCTCGACCGCGTTGTTCATCGCACTGTCTAATTGATTTTCAGCCATGGCGTGTAGATAAGGACGCCCCAGGAAAATCCAGCCCGCCCCAATAAGGATCAGCAGGATGACCAGGGTGGTGAGCAATGTCAAAAGGCAGCCCAGGCAACTGCGCCTGCGTCTCCTGGGTGGTGTCGGCGCATTAGCTCCATTTGAATACATACGATATCCTTTCGCCTTTTCTTTTTATGTGCGTATTGGAATTGATGAGCATCAATCTACTTTCTAAACGATCGAACCCTGGTTCGCGTAGCGCAAACCATGCGTTTGCGCTACACTGACCAGGGGCGCAATCAACCTTCAAAACACTACCACTCCCGTTTCAAGATTTCGTCCATCGAAGCTATGATCCGCTCTTTCATCACGGGATCACTGCCAAGTACCTCTGCCACCTGCTCGATCAAGCTCTTTTCTTGTTCTTCCGCTAAATGATAGCCGTATTGCTGGTGAACAGCGGTAGCTGCCGCGCTTCGTATCTTCTCATCGTCGGTCATCACCGGCGCTGGCTGGCGCAGTACGCTGTGTTGATCAGTAGTCCCTGGTGGGCTTTCTCCTACTATCGGCGTCACTCCATTGGCCGCGAAAGGCAGATCGCTCCCGATCAGATGCGCCGAATGTGTTGTCGCTCGCTCGACGTGCATCACCACCTGCTGCTTTTCCTCATCTAAACCAACAATGGTTCCTTCCAGATAGATAACTTCTGGCGCACCCCAAAACACACGCTCCCCTACATGAAGTATCATAACGACGATCCCCTCCTGTCATTCCGATTGCTCCGACTTCTCCCTCTCTTTTGTATACGCTGGCTAGCAGCCGTTGTTCCATATCGTGTTCTACAAAGTGTTTTTCTTTGGAAGATTTTTATCTCCATGATTGTTCTTATATATGAAGTTCCTAACGGCCTCTGTGGCATCAAAATGTTGGATGACCACTCTCCCATGGCTTCCTGGCCCTCTTTTGCGCCATGTATTTATACAAAGATCCAAATTCCATAGGTACCCTCTGGCCCCTGACCAAACCTACATCTGCATATTGTCGTACTCGTCAGGTATATGATATTGTAATTGAGGTACGATTGATGAGAGGCCACGCGACCATTTTTAATTAAGCTGCCTATGCCGAAGCTTCATAAAAGGATACAAGATTAGATTATGCACGAGAAGAGTATACAGACCCTGGAATATCCCAAAATACTGGCGAAGGTTGCCAACGAAGCTTCTTTCTCCGCCAGTAAAGATCTGGTGCTGGCCCTTGAGCCAACATCGAACCTTGATGAGGCACGGCGTCGCCTGGCATATACCTCTGAGGCCTCGCGTCTCATCGATTTGAACGCCGATATCAGTGTGCGTGGTGCCCATGATATTCGCTCGCTTTTGTTGCGTGCCGCTCGCGACGGCATCCTCGCCCCCACCGAAATGGTGGAGGTGCTGACTACGTTGCGTGGCGCACAGTTCGTCGCGCGCGCACTGGACCATCTTGAAGCGGAACGTTTCCCTCTGCTCCACGCGCTGGGCGATGCTATCCCCCTCCGCCCACATATTATTCGCCGCATCGAAGAGACGGTCAGCGAAGAGGGCGAGGTACTCGATACCGCCAGCCCAGCCTTGCGCAAAGTTCGCTTCGACATTCGCACCGCCAATCAACGCCTCCAGGAACGCTTGCGTACCCTCGTGAACGAGTTCGGCCCCTCATTGCAAGAATCCCTGGTCACCATGCGCAACGATCGCTATGTCGTGCCCGTACGGGCCGAGGCGCGTAGCCAGGTGCGTGGCATCGTTCACGATCAATCGTCGAGCGGCGCGACCCTCTTCGTCGAGCCTATCGTGATCGTCGAACTCAACAACCGCTTGCGCGAACTCCAGATCGAGGAGCGACAGGAGATCGAACGCCTGTTGCGTGTGCTTTCCTCGGAGATCGGGCACGAGGCCGAGGCACTGAAACTCGCCGTCGAACTGCTGGCTGAGTTCGATTTTCACCTGGCGAAAGCTCGTTATGGACGCATGACACGCTCAAGCGAACCAAAATTAAATGATCATGGCACGCTCAATCTGCGCAATGCACGCCATCCTCTATTGACCGGCAAGGTTGTGCCCACCAATTTTCATATGGGACAGGATTTCTTTATGGTGGTCATCACCGGACCCAATACCGGCGGTAAAACGGTCGCGCTGAAGACCGTTGGCCTGCTCTCGCTGATGGCGCAGTCGGGCCTGCACATTCCCGTCGACGACGATTCCGAGATTTCTGTCTTCCAGGACATCTTCGCCGATATCGGCGATGAGCAGAGTATCGAGCAGAATCTGAGCACATTCTCTTCGCACCTCAGTCGCATTGTCGAAATCCTACGCACGATCGATACTATGCGCAAACGCAACATTCCCGATATTCGTGGTCAGTTGGCCGATGAACTGGTCAAGCAAGAGCATAAGCCGTTGAATGCCCTCGTCCTCTTCGATGAACTGGGCGCGGGCACCGATCCAAGCGAGGGATCAGCGTTGGCTCGCGCCATCCTGACCTTCCTGCTCGATCGTCACATCTCGACCATTGCCACCACCCACTATTCTGAATTGAAGGCATTCGCGCATGAACAAAAAGGCGTGGTCAATGCCTCCGTCGAGTTTGATCTTGAGACCCTATCACCTACCTACAGGCTGAATATCGGCCTCCCCGGTCGTAGTAACGCGCTCGCCATCGCGCAGCGTCTGGGACTTGATAATCGTATCGTGCGTGGCGCGCGTCGTTTTCTGGGTGATGCGGGCATACGTATGGAAAATCTGCTCGAAGACCTCCAGAATGAGCGCAAAGTCGCTGAAGATGATCGTTTCCACACCAGTATGGAGCGCGCTGAGGCCGAGTATCAGCGCAAACAACTGGAAACGGAACGCCAGCAGTTGGAGACGGACCGCGTGCATATTCTCAACGAGGCTCGTGCACAGGCTCGTCACGAACTGGATACCGTTCTGCGCGAGTTAGCCAGGGTCAAAACCGATGTTCAGCGCGGCTCCCTCTCCCGCGAACGCCTTGACGAATCTCGTCAGCGCGCCCGCGCCCTGGAAACGCAGGTCGCACCTCTCGCGGAACCTCGCCGTCGCTCGACGGTAGCGGAGTCCGAAAAACTGGAGGGACCACTGCAAATCGGCGATACCGTCCGCGTGCTCAGTTTTGGTCAAAATGCTGACTTGATCGGCCTTTCATCGGACCATAGCGAGGCTGAGGTACAAATGGGCGCCTTACGCCTGCACGTTCATGTGGACAATATTGAACGTGTCAGCAAACGCAAGGCACAGTCAAATAGCCGTGACGATGGTCGACCAAACGTCATTTTGCCCAAATTAGAGGAACGACCAGACGTAAGCTCCCAACTCGATATGCGTGGCTGGCGCGTGGAAGATGCTTTGAGCGAGTTGGATAGCTATCTGGATGACGCGGTTCTTTCAGGCATGTCTTCGGTCCGCATCCTGCACGGAAAAGGTACCGGTGCCTTGCGTTCCGCCGTCCGCGAGCAACTCCATCATCACCCCCTGGTGAAGTCTTTCGTGTCCGCACCACCCCAGGAGGGTGGCGATGGTGTCACCATCGTTACACTGAGCGCATAGCATGTGTGTATCCACACGGTAAGATTGCTGCCCTCAAAAGCGCGTTGGACACCTTATCCTACGCGCTTTTGAGGGCAATCTTTTTATTCCTCGTTCATCATCCCGTGTGCATACAGCCAGCGCGCGAAATGAATACGTGCATCGTCCGCCATCCTCTGACGCATCTCGACGTTTTCATAAATATGCTCGCGCATGTCGAGCAACGTTACCGCCTCTTCCCAATCGAAGCCGTTATCCATCAAATAATCTAAATTGTTTTGATCCTCGTCCACTTCCGGCTGCACATGTCTCGTCTCGACTTTTCGCTTTGTCTGTTCGTTTGGTCCAGGATACCCATCTGCGGACTGCATTTTGCCCATTGTTTTCTCCCTCTCTTTCATCGCTCTACCCTTTTTATCGACTGACCTCGCACGAAAATACACCATTTTCTTTCCTCGTGATTTCAGGACTCTTGCATCACTGCAAAAGGGACTTGCGCCAATATTAAGCATGCTTGCTTTAGCTTACACTTTTCTTACGAGGAGCGGCGACGTTGTGGCGGCATATTCCTAAAAGAAAAAAGGGGTGTAGGCATGGGTACCAACATGATTTCCGATAATGAGACTCTGTGGACGCAATTTATTGCTCACAAAACGCCCGAGCTACGGAACGAACTCATCACACGCTATCATTCATTAGTCCGCTCCGTCGTCGGACGACTGGGCATCCCTCCAATCGGTCTACTTGATTCAGAAGATCTGGTTAGCTATGGCATGATCGGCTTAATTAATGCCATCGACCGCTTCGATCCTCAGCGTGGCGTACGCTTCGAGGCTTTCGCCTCTGTACGTATTCGTGGCGCGGTCATCGATCAACTCCGCGTCCTCAACTGGCTCCCACGCTCGGCTGTCTCACGTGGACGCCAGATGGAAATCGCCCTATCAGGGTTAGAGCAACGCCTGGGACGGCCCGCACGCGAACATGAAGTAGCGCAAGAGCTTGGTATCCCTGTAGAAAGATATCGTCATACGCTGACAGAAATGAATACTACCATCCTCTCATTGGATGCCCCCCTCGGCTCTCTTATCCAGGATGACGAAGTAACCTCCCTCTCTGAACTGCTAGAGGACCAGAGCTCGCCCGGACCCGTCGAACAGGTCGAGCAACGCGAGGTCATCCAGGTACTCATCACCGCGATCGAGCGTCTTCCAAAACGTGAGCAGCTGCTCCTCACCTTATACTATGAAGAAGAACTGACGATGAAAGAAATTAGCAAAATATTGGGCGTTTCAGAATCACGCATCTGTCAGCTTCATATTCAGGCGCTCATGCGCTTACGTGTCTCTTTCTATGCCTATCAAACCAATGTTGCTAAAAACGATTCCTTATTTCAAGAAAAGAAAAAACAACAAACGCACACGAAGCGCCTGGCAAAGTCAGACGCACAAGAGCCTTTTCAGCCTACGAATAGTACTGCTCCTGTCTATGCTCCATCACAAAAGCAGCAGGCGAACGCCCATGCAAATTGATACACCCATCCCAAAAAAGCCATACTCAACCGTTTAATTCTTGCATCAACCGATCCAGTGACTCTTTGTATCTAATCTCGTCTCTATAACGTTGATTGAGTATCATGGCAACCTCGCGGAATTTCCGCTCGCGTCTGCCACCTGTACGAGAAGATAGGACTCTTCTCCCATAACTGGTCCACAAAAGCATATATGGCGGTGTTTTTTTCTTAACGATGGTTTTGTGTGGTAGGGAGGTTTTGTCAGGCCACTTTGTGTGTACGTTTTTTTTCTTATTCGTGCAACTTCGTTGCCAGTAACACGTATTGTGTGTATCAGTGATACAAAAAGAAACAATTGGCTGCACAAAAAAACATGCATGCGTGGTATATGTAAACTAGCCATCTACCACTACTCACAACCTACTTCTTAGCTTTATCGTCTTTTCTTGCTTGATAGGGTAAATATATCAACCGCTTGCAAGAAAAATTCCTCTCGTTCCTCAACGAGAAGTGCCTATTTGATACGTTGTATACTAGTATATGAGACACAATTTTCTGATTGTGTCACAAGTAACGTTACTGATCACGTAATATTCGACTACCTGCTGGATTGATGCGTTGCGTCCTGTTTCGGTAAGACGTCGATATGCATATGCTCGTTCGGGCTATATGTGCTCTCTATTCAAAGAGACGCTCTTGCTTTTGTTAGTCGCAGCGCAGGGACGCTTAGGCTACGCTTCTTATGAAAGGAGCTTATCATGCTCGTATTGCGACGAAAAGTTGGTGAAAGTATTGTGTTAGCTGGAGTCATCAATGTCTCTGTGCTAGCTGTTGAGGGCGAACGGGTGAAAATTGGCATTAGTGCACCACCGGACGTATCGATTGTACGCGAGGAATTGTTGCGTATCAGTGAGCCTGAACCA
>CAZZWK010000011.1:67612-104295 GCA_964657925.1 uncultured Dictyobacter sp. | reverse complement strand
GGGCGACGCCGACATCGGTGGATACAGGGGCGACACCGACAGTGACCAGCACCAGTGCTGCGTGGCCGGTGACTTCGCTTGTCGCGCTAGAAATTCCCGCCGATGCCAGTAAGACGGGCAATGCGGTCCCTGCTGCCGATGCTGCGCGCGTCGAGAATGATGTCACTGCTTATTTGCAGCGACAGTTGACCTCTTCTGGCACGCCGACGATAACGGCTGGCACGCCGACGATAACTGGCACACCGACGGCAACGGCTGGTTCGCAGCAGACGGGTACGCAACAGAGTAGTGCGCAAGCTGCTCTTAACAACTGGACAAGCGATCCTTTGCTCTCGCTGGCGCTGGTGACTTATACCTCCGGTTCCACTTCCGGTCAAGGGCAGTTCGCCGATGCCACCGATGGGCATCCTTCTTTTGCCGATCTATCGAACTTCATTATGAATGATCCCAATGAAGTGTCTCATATTCAGTTGGATCTAGCGCGCAGCGTGCAGAGCAGTACCTACAAGCCGACTGGTGTGGATTGTAGTTTTACGCCGACGTCGCCTATCGTTCAATCGTACCAGAGTTGCCTGGGTACTGATACGCTTTTCGATGTGCTCTATTCGGAGCGCTATGCTGGAACGAATACGACGGTGCTCTTCGACAGTGTGGCTTCGATTCTGGAGAACGAGTTCACGCACGAGGTGAACAGCTACTTGCAGGCGAGCGCGTCTACGTCTAATACGCAGGAAGTCAAAGCGCAGAAGGCGTACACGTATATCGCAGCCATGACGGACCAAGATATGAAGGTTACCGTGCTGGATCACATGTTCAGCGATGTGGTCAAGGACATTCAAACGACCCAGTGTCCTGCTACTTTGGGATCGCAAACGCCAGTGGCGACCTCTACGAGCATTGGGCAGACGCCAGTGGCGACCTCTACGAGTAGTGTGCTGACCCCAGTAGTAAGTGCGACGCCTTGCGTGTCTCCCACGGGTACCAGCGTGCCTCTGACACCGGTTGAGACGCCGGTGGCGACATCTACCAGCGTCTCGCAGACACCTGTGCCCTCGACGACTCCGTGCACTGGTCCTGTAACCCAGGTGCAAACGCCGGAACCCGCAGTGGCTTCATGTGAAGACCCTGTTTCGACCTCGCAGACGCCGGAACCAACGACGACTCCGTGCGCGACGCCCACGAATGTTTCTCAAACACCAGGAAAATCCAAGGTGTAGCTTTCTTTGTTTTTTTTAAGAGGTCTGAGCCAGTATCAAGTTTGCTGTGCCGCTAGTCAGGCAGTTTGCGGAGCGAGAGATGCAACTTGATGCTGGCTCTGTTTTTACGGAGGTGATAGTTTTGATTTGTCATCAATAGTGTACAAACGAGAAGGGCAATGGTCTTTTGTGTGGGAAGGAAAGAGCTACTCCACTGTTACCTCTTCTTTCATGGCCGGAACGTCTGGTTGTACATGAAGCAAAGAGGAAGTTGCTCTGTTTTCTGGGAGAGCTACTTCCCAGCGAACAGCGCTGACGCTGTTTGCCAGGCTGAGCCGTGCGATAATCTGCTCAAGTTGTGCGTCCTTGCGTCCCTCTGCCAGCACCGTCGCTGTCACGCTGGTCATCTTTTTGGTGACCTGGCTTTGCAGTCCCTGTAAAAGCAGGTCACTGCCATTCATGCTTTGCAGTAAGAGCGAGCGAATATGGTTTTCCTGAGTGCTTGAGCAGACGACCGCGAGCTGGTAGTGAACGAGAACTTCTCCAGGTTCTCCATGGGTTTTGGAGTGGTGATTGATAAAACGCCCGATAGGACGCAACAGCAGGTTGGCAACCAGGACAAGGACGCAGCCAAGAAAGGCGGGCAAGACGTAGCCTGATCCTGCCAGGACACCTATGCCAGAGGCGCACCACAGGGTGCCTGCAGTATTTAAGCCGCGAACGTTGAGTCCATCGCGGATGATCACGCCCGCGCAGAGAAACCCGACGCCCGAAACGACCTGAGCCGCGATCTCAAGTAGGCCAGACTGGTTGGAGGTCAAGGCAGCTAACTGTATAAAAAGCGCTGATCCTGTTGCGACTAGTGCGCTGGTGCGTAGCCCGGCGGTGCTCTGGCGATACTGCCGTTCTAACCCGATGAGAAACCCGCAAAGCAGAGCTACGCCTAAGCGCAGCACAAACTCTTCTATCATCGTCATCTAATCTCTCTTTTCCAGTAAGTGTGCGCAGTTTTTTCCTTAGTGATTGCCTGTTTTATCGAACGGGAAGGCTTTGAATCCTGTTTTGAAGGCAAAGCGATTACGCCCGAATCATCGGCTCACAGAGGGATGAGGAATACACGAAGAGCGGGCGACAAGGCTCGAATGAGCGACGACCAGTCCAGAAACCGTCTATGCCTGTGAAACGGAAGACAGGTGAAAGTCGAGTGTATAGCCGTAGTCTCCGACACAGATAATGCTCATACCGTGGACTTTAAGTTTGCCGTTGGCGTTACTTAAGTGTTTGGTGACATGTCGTCGTTCTATGAGACTCGCGCAGCGTTGCAACTCCGCGAAGCTGACGTAGACGTTTGGGGATTGGGTATCACGGCTTTTTTGCAAGGCAAACTCTTGCAACCACTCAAAGTGGCGTAACAGACGCATGCACAGAACATATTCCGTCGGTGAGAGTTTAACGATGCGACCATTAATTTGTAGGTGATGAAAAACATCGTTGTGGTATACGTTGTAGCCAACGATGTGTGGCCCCTCATACAGTTGATCAACGGTTCTAGTATCCATAAGGCTTTCTCGTATTCTCTTTTGATTGGAACAGGACATCTTTAAGTATACAAAGGAAAGGGCCTGGTGCGGTAAATTTTTATGGCACTTTTTGCGGCAAACAGTGAAGAGAAAGATGATGTGTATGTTACTGATGATGGAGGTGACGGGCTTTATACTAGGAGGAAGTAATCTTTTGCATGACAGCAGTGCTCGATAGAAGGATAAATGCATGAGTGTTTGCCCTGTGTGTGGGAAAGAGAATCAAATAGATGCGCGTTTCTGTTCCAGGTGTGGTGGCACGATTAGTACGCGTACCGGTCGTCTGCCAGCACAAACGTTGCTTCATGCTGGGCGGTATATGATTTTGAAGCTGCTAGGGCAAGGAGGAATGGGAGCCGTCTATCAGGCGCGGGACTTGCAGGCTCCCCAAAAGATAGTGGCGGTCAAGGAGATGAGCCAGAGCGGGTTATCGGGCCAAGAGCTACAAGAGGCGATCGAAGCTTTTGCCCATGAGGCGGAACTTCTGGCTCGTTTGGATCATGCGAGCCTGCCGCGCATCTATCAGCATTTCGAAGAAGGAGGCAGGCGGTATCTGGTGATGGACTTCATCGAAGGCGAGACGCTGGAGCACTACGAAGAGGGGTATAAGCAAAAGGGGCAACGTATACCGGTGGAGTCTGTGCTCCATATTGGTATACAACTTTGCCGAGTGATGGATTATTTGCACTGTCAGCAGCCAGCGATTATTTTTCGCGATCTGAAACCGGCTAATGGTATGTTGACGCCGCAAGGGAAGGTCTGTCTTATTGATTTTGGTATCGCGCGTTTGTTGAAGCCCAATCAAACGCATGACACGCTTGCGCTGGGATCACCGGGATATGCGCCGCCGGAGCAATATCAGCGGGCTACTACGCCTAGATCGGATATCTACAGTCTGGGAGCGGTTCTCCATCAGTTTTTGACGGGGGATGATCCAGAAAAAAATCCCTTTCGTTTCAGACCTTTCTCAATCAATGTGCCCTTGTTGGAAGATCTCGTTATGTGCATGGTAGATGTTGATGAGGCTCTTAGGCCTGCCAGCATGCGCAGTGTGCAGGAGATGCTAGAACGGAGTGCTCAGATCGTACTTGAAAGAAAGCGTGGTGTGCAGTCCTCTGCTATGCTGACAACGTCTTCTGAGATGAAACCGGTAACTATCGATGTGTTGCTGTCTCAAAGCGCACAAGACTGGCGAATGTGGAATGCGCTTCAAGGCCAGTTAGCCCCGCTGGTCAACGCTCTGCCAGGGATGCATATTTCTGTTCATAGTGTGCGTGTGGAGAAAGGGCTTGGTATACAAAATGCTCGTGGTGCCGATCTGACGCTTGTGCTACTCAGTGAAGATTTTCTGAATGAGCAGAGCTGTATGGCGGACGCGAAAATGGTAGTAGATCGAGTTCGAAGCGGTGATGGGAAAATAGTATCGCTGTTATTACGTGCGTGTGCATGGCAAAGAACGGAACTGGCGACGGTCCCATTGCTGCTGGCAGATCCCATTACCCATCCCAGTCTGTATGCACAGGAACAGCGAATTGTGGAAGTGGTGCGAAGGGTTTTTGAGCAAATTATGACCAGTGTGCTGAGGGGCAAGCATGCTGGGTTGATAAGTTTACTCCAATGGTTGTTGGTGCAACTCTATAGGAATGGAGAGATGGTTTGCCCCTATTTTGTTGTTGGGCATTACGTATTGAAAAACGTGCGTCGCTCGGGGCGAGCGGGGGTCTTCTGTCATCTGGTCGATGTGCGTACGAGCCGCGCAATAGCTGATTTTGTATTTGAGTCGCATACAAGTGCACGCCTGACTGATCTTTTGCGTGTCATCGCATCAACAGGTACGACCCCGCTGGATGTATACGGAATGGCGATGTGTGAGCAACCTCCGGTATTGAAGAAAGAGATAGTGTGGATATAGTATTGTCCTATAGCCCTGCTATTTGTGCCAGAAGATAGCCTTTGCGATACATCGCCTTCACTGTCAACGTGAAACCGTTGCGCTGCAAGGCACCGCTGACGCCATAGGGTTCTTTGGCGGCTCGACGCACTATTTTGAGTTCGCGTTCCAGGACGGTGCTTCCCTGTTGAGCGCTCTTTTCGAGATGTTTGTAACAAAGGTTGATTTGTGGTGCGAGGATGCTAAGCGTGTCCTCGTAGGAGCGAGACGTAAGTAAGCGGCGAAAAACCGTCTCGGAGCAACGGAGGCAGGCCAGCAATTCGGCATAATTTGCTCCGTGAGGAGCGCGTAAGAGAAGGAACAACATGCGAAATGCGCTATTGGACAGGTGACATTGCGCGTAAATCCGCTCGTGTTCCATCAGGGTTACGATGCGCTCATTTGGATTCAAGAGTAGTCGGTGTCCCGCTGGTAGTGCTGGAACTTCTGTGGTTGAAAAATGCATAAATGGTGTTCGCATATGTGCATACTCCATTTCTATTTATTGTATGTCTCTGTGTTCTTATCTTAAAGAAGTGTGCTCGCGGTGACTAGAAGAAAAGAGGGACAGTTTTGCCAACTGTCTATCTCTAGTGGGATAAAGCCTGCAAGGCGATGCGAGCAAGAAGTGCGGAGTTTTTGCGGCAGATAGCGAAGAGAAACATGGAGTAAAAGCAGGTATTTTTTGTGTGCTCGCCTTATACACTAACGTGGAAATAGGTGCACTTCTTGCCTTGGTTAAATAGGTGAGTGAACGCGAGCGAAGTTAGTGCGCGCCCACAAGGGGACGCGGACCGGTCGATAAATCTTCCCTACCGGCGGATAAATCCAGCCTCTACAACAACGCGGGGGTGTCTGCGTATTGAGCGAATGAACCAATAAGTTGTGATGATTGTTTTGATACGTTAATACGAAAGTGAACGTTGATGACCATGAGACCAGGACGCTTTTCTGAAGATCGGCATGTATTCTTGCCTTCCTTTGCCTTACAAATTATTCCTCCATTGTATGCCAGCAAGGGCCAGACGATCGCCCTTGAAGCGACGATGCAGAGTCTGGCGCTTGATCGGCGTCATCCAATCGCGCTAGAACTGGCAGGCACAGTTGAGCGTCGCAGTTTTATTGTGCGAGCGACCTCGCAGACTGCACTTGATAATGTAGAAGCACTACTGCGAGCTCAGTATCCTCAGAGTGAAATGCGCATGCTCTCAAGGCAAGAAGACCCGTTTCGTCTTGATGCTGGCGAGGCTATAACGGGTGTGGAACTGACAGCGGGAGCGGCAGCATTTTTGCCGTTACGTACCTGGCAGGAGACGCAAAAAGAGGGGTCCGATCCGTTGCTAGGTTTGCTGGCGGCTCTGGGTAATATACCTGAGCGTACACGTGTGATCGCCCAGTTGAGTTTGACGCCAGCGATCAGTGATTGGGCGCGATGGTATTTGCGACAGTCGATTGAGAGTCCTCTGGCACAGGAACGGGAGGCAAAACAACGTGAGCGTATGATATCCTTTTTTGCGGGTGGTTTCAATAATGTCCTGCTAGTCAGTATAGGCGTCATCGCGGTTTTGTTCCTGCTGGTTCGTTCACACCTTCCCAGTTGGACGTGGGGCGCGATCATTGAGATTGCGACGGGGAAGGGTGCACATGTACCGGCAGCACATATCTCCCAGCTTATTTTTTATGTTGGTGCTGTGCTCCTTTTGGAAGGACTCATACTACTGCTGTACATGGCGTATCACTATGTAATCAGGCGTCGAGGTATGTATGACCCGAGGGTTATTTCGCAGAAAGTTTCACGTATGGCTTATCGCACGCGGTTACGACTGTACGCGATCGGCCCTGATGAGAAGAATGGCGAGCAGTTGTCACAGAGCCGCTGGTCGCACGGAAGAGTGCAGGCGAAAGTACGTAGGGAGTTATTGTTGCGTGTGGTTGCAGCCTACCGCCAATTCCACATGGCTAACGGAGCTTTTTTCATTCCCAGGCGCATTTCCGCTTTTGAGATGAGGAGCTTGTTGTCTGTGAATACGGTAGGAGGGGCTGGGTGGCAGAGAGGACTGCGCGGGTCTCATCATATGATTAGTGTCGATGCTCTAGCAGCGCTATGGCACATGCCGCATCCAGATGCGCTACCCGAACTTGCGCTGGTCGAGCATCGGCAGGCGCGCACCTTTTTGATTTCGCCCACGGTGACCAATCGTTCCAAGGGATTGCAACCAATTGGTTATTCGGAGCATGCGGGCTATCATTTGCCATTTGCCCTGGCCCCTGAATTCTTTACCTTTCACACCTTAATCAGTGGGAAGGCAGGTGAGGGAAAAAGTATATTTCTGCAGCATGCAACGCAGGAGGCCATGCGATCAGGGGGCGTGGTCTTGATCGATCCATTCGGAGAGCTGTGCGAAGATGTGCTCCGGCTCGTTCCGCCCGAGCGTGCCGAGGATGTGGTTTTCATTGATCTTTCTGATACGCTGGCTTCGGTAGGGTTGAATCCGCTCGATGTTACCCTGGGGCACCAACGCGATAAATTTATTGCTGATTTGCTCAAAATGCTGTCGCAGATTTGGGCATCGAGTTGGACAGCCAGGATGGAGAATGCATTCGAAATGAGTTTGCGCACTCTATTCGAAGCAAACAGGGCACTGGTCGCTCAGGATGCTCAGGGAGGGCCAGCCTTGCAGTATACCCTATTGGATATTTTACCTCTACTTACCAATGCGAATTTTTGTCATAGTCTTTTGCAGCAGATACAGGATGACTATCTGCACCGCTGGTGGCGGGAATATTACGAGCCGTTGTCTCTGGCGCAGCAGCGCGATGTGATCAACCCTATTGCGTCCAAGGTAGCGAAATTTGAAAGCGTGATCGCGAGGCGTATTTTGGGTCAGGGCATGACGACACTGGATATTCCGCGCATGATCCAGGAGCGAAAGATTCTACTGTTCAAGCTTGCCAGGGGTATAGTGGGAAATGAGGTTGCGTCGATGATTGGTGCCACGGTGCTGGGGCTGATCCAGAATACGCTTGAAGAGCAGGGTCAGCTGTCACGTCCGTCACATATGGGTTCGGCGGCCACGCGCCTGCTGCTGATCATCAACGAGTTTCAGCGTGTTGCGGGTGCCGACTATCGCACCTTGTCCGAACTGCATGAATACGGTGTGACCTTCTTTCTGGCAACACAGTCGCTGGAGTATGTACAGAAGATCAACCCACTGCTGTGGCCGACGCTGCAGGCAAATATGCGACAGTTCGTGGTTTTTAACATGTCGGCCCAGGATGCGAACTTGCTGAACAAAGAACTGGGTGTGGACCAGGAGGATATTATCCATCTGGATATCAATACATGTTACGTGTCCGTGATTGTGGGGGGCAAACGGCAACCTACATTTTCCTTGAAACTCAATGCGGCTATAGAGAGCAGTGTTGAGCAAGCTGAGAGCATTCGTACTCGTTGTCGTGTCCGCTATACCTGCCCGATTGCCCAGGTAGATGAGCAGCTTGGTAAAGCGATGTTACGCAGCATTCGCGTGGCCCTGCCATCCGATCCTTATGAGCAAGCGACCGAGCCTTTTGATCATCCTGTACCGGCATCGCAAGAAGGTGTGTTGTCTGAGGTATCTGAAGAGGTGACGTTTTCTGCGCCGATGCAGCGCTTGCCAGGGGAAGAGCGGGTGCAGGAAAGAGAATATCAGCAAAGAGGCCGCCATGGAGAAAGTTCGTTAAGATTGTTGGGAGAACAGGCGCGGCAAGACGAGTGGTTCTCTGCGGTGGAGGCGCGGCAGAACGAGCAGCGAACGCGTGACGATATGCTTCTCGAAGAACGGGAGTTGTTGGAAATCGCGCAAGGTTCCGAGGGTGAGGTTGGGGAAGAGCGGGATGTGTTGGGGCCAGATCAGCGGGCTTGAGAACGAGGTGCTAGTAAATGGAGGTAGGGAAAAGACAAAAGAAGAGTGCCTGGTGAAAGCGGCGGGAGAGGTTAATTGGCGTTGTACCAATCAACGACCTGCCAGCCAGTCGATGCATCGGAGGATGCGATGGAGGAGGCCTGGAGGAGGAGGATGAGTTGCTTGTACTGGATGGTACTTGTGCCTGCGCTATGGGTGGTGAGCTTGTACCGGACAATGAACGAGGCAGAAAATATGGGTGTCTTACTGTTGATGGTTTGAAGTTGTGCCTCGCTGACTACCTGGGCGTTCTGTTGAAGATGTACCTGCCGGGCGTGTAGTTGCCAGTCGGAGGTGAGGCGAGCATCTTTGGGTTGCGCTCCGCTATTCTGAAAAAAGTGTGTTTTGCCAGTGTTGGAGAGCATGGAGGTTGCGGCGGTCAGCGTGGTAGCATCATCGATATCGATGGATTCATAGGTGATGGTAAAGGCGGCGGCGCATGCCTGTGCCAGTGCGAATTGTTGCGCGTTTTTGCCTGCATGTATCCATGAGGAAGGTGGTGCTGTCGTGTGCTGGCCTTGCAGGTAGAGGATAGCGGTGGGTTTTGTTGTGCAGCCACCGGCGTTATCCTGCTCATTTGCGGTAGTGGTGGGAAATGCTGATGCGAGCAATGAGGGGGCGAGCGAGAAGGATGCGAGCGCGCCCAGACACAGGGCTATCAGCAAGCCAAGTACGAGCCATGTGAAGGAGGCAGCCTGCTCAACTTGTGTGTATGTAGCTTCGGCAGGAGCAGTCGCCTGCGGGTTGGAAGTGTGTGGTGGTGGAGTGGTGTCTCTTCCCGGTCGATAAATCTTCCCTCTACGGGAGCGTGGCGTAGTAGGCATAGGTGATGTTTCATCCTCCTGTTTTTAGAGCAGCCAGGGTTCTTTTATCTCGTTGGTGGCTTCGTTTTCCTCAATTGTGAAGACCTCGGTCATTTCGTACCAGTGCTGCGCGAGCGCCTCCAGTTCGCGCAGGCGTTTTACTGTTTTTAGCGCGCTGACGCTGGATTGGTACGTTTGTTGTGCCAGCGTATAGAGGTCGCCAATCAACGATTCGGCGAGCGTCGACACGGTTTCCAATGCGGTAAGCATGTCATCAAACGACTCTATCTGCCTTTGTGATTCATCGAGAAGCCGTTCCAGAGAGGTAGAATTTGTGTCGTGCATGTGCTCGCGCACGTCTGATTGGAGTTCCTTAGCCATAGCGCTGTTCAAATGGAATGTGTTGCCCAGGTGTTGCATGAAGACGACGATCTTCTCCATGCTATCCGTTGTTTTAGCGATCTGTTGCATCTGGTCTTCGGCGCTTTTCGCCATTTCGATGGAACGACCGAGGATGCTTTGCGAGGCTGTAGTGACGACTTGAGAGGCGTAGCGTGTCCATTTTACGAACTGGGCCAGTTCTTCGATGAAGGAGTTGCATGCATCCGCGATGATGCCGACCAGATCATCCGACAACGATACTCTGACACGCAAGTCGCCCTCAGCAACGGGAGCGAGTTCTCGAATGATCAGGGTAAGTTGTTCTTTGAAGAGTGTGAGGTCGTTGTTGTGCGACTGTCGTATAGGTGTGGAGGGGGCGGGTCGAGGGGTTGGTGGGGGAGTTTGTGGTGTTGGTGGGACGTGGGGGTGTTGTAGCAGCTGTCGTTGTTTTTCTAGCAGCAGGTTGATGGCCTCCGCGAGTTCCGATAGCTCGCTCTCCTCCTGAATAGTGATTCTGAGAGCCCAGTTTCCGCCTAAAAATGCGTGGCACACCTCTGCCAGTTCAAGATAACGCCGCCCCTGAATCTCCTGTATGTAGGAGTTGATCTTTTGTTCGCCCATAAATGTGGCGACGGATGCCAGGAGGAAGAGAATGGTAAAGATGATAGCGTGATCCTGTGGTACTATCTGTGAGCCATATGCTCCGATGAGCAAGACAGCAGCTGCGGGCACAATTGAGAGTAGAAGATACTGTTGTTGTTTTCCTTTTTTTTGTGAAAATAGTTTTTTTTTTCACGAGATATATTCTCCTTGGATACGTTGTCTGAGCCTCTGCATTTGTTGTGCCATCTTACCGATATCTTTGTACACGGAATGGATCGGTGGTACCTTTTCTTCGGAGGAGGTGGGGAAGGGTTGCTCGCCCTGGTCGTATGAAAGTGGTATCTCGGTGAAGGGATTAGCGACGGAAGTGGGTGCCTCATCTTTTTTCTCCACTTTTTCCAAATGAGGGGTCGAAGAGAATAGGTGACTGGCCAGTGCAGGCACAGGAGTTTCCGCTTGTGAGATCTCTTTGGCAGGCAGGTGATGGCCCGAGATGATGCGTTGTTCATCGAGGGCGTGGGAAAACGCCGAAATCAAATCTCCCGCTGTCGAGAAGCGGTGGGCTGGATCGCGATGCAAAGCCCGGTTGATGACCCGTTCGAGCGCGATGGGAACCTGGGGGGCAATCGTGTGCAGAGATGGCAGGGGTTCGTGCATATGTTTCCAGGCGATCTCTTTGTAGCTGTCACCCACAAAGGGGGTACGTCCCGTCAGAAGCTCGAAGAGCATGACGCTCAGCGAATAAATATCGGCTCTTCCATCGACCTGCGTGCCGCGAATAACTTCTGGCGCGAGATAGGCTGCGGTACCCATAGAGTCGCCCGCGATGTTTTTGAGGTGATTGTCCGTTTCGTTGCTATCTAACTCATTGTCAAGCCCGTGCATTGCCAAGATCTGCAAGAGGCCCAGCCCAGTGATCAAGGGAGTCCTTTCAGACGGATGAGCGAAGCTAGATGCTGTAGAGGCTGGATTTATCCGCCGGTCGTCGTTTGTGTCTGAAAAACCAGGAATAGGAGCTAGATTTTCTTGCAGCAAGATATTGGTGGGGGTAAGAAAGGTGTAGGTGTGTCCGTGCTGGTGGATGTAGTCGAGCGCATTGCTCAGCGGAGCGAAGAGCGCGAAGATATCAGATGGGTTCCAGGAGTGTTGCGTCTGAAGACGCTGAGCCAGAGTTGTGCCTTCCGAGGAGGGGAAGAGCAGGTAGGCGTATGTATTTTCTTCGCCATAACCCAGCAGAGGATGCAGTGAAGGATGGCGTAGCTTGATGAGGCTGCTTGCCAGATGCTGAAAGCGTGCTGTGAACTGAGCACCTGCGGGCTGAGAGTAGCCCGTGGGAAGGTGAATCAGCATAATGACCAGCTCTGGGGGAAGCCAGAGTTCTTCGGTTCGTGCACGGTAGAGTTCGGTGAGTTTTCCCGTGCCAAGTTTGCTGTCCAGGCGGTATCCTCGTATCATATGCCCCAGGTGAGAATCAGGTGACATATCCATCGAAAACCCTTTCTAAGTCCGCTGAGGCGCTGTTTTCTCTGTTCGTATGCGAATATCTGTACCATGTCCCGATAAGAAGAGTTGGACGGCGGTATCGTTTGTAGTATGACTGAGATGTGCGTCCATAGGTAGGGGAAAAGAGGGACAGAACGAAGGAAATGCGAAAATTTCTGATGGATAATGCGAAGCTTTTGCGGTGGATGGATAGGGGTACTGTAAGATTTTACTTTACACATTTTTCCTGTGTAATGTATCCTGTAGAGGGTATTTATAGCAAGGCGTGTCATGATTTGTCGGAAGTGTACCTTTTCATAGCTGTTCAGGTGCGGGCGATGCATGTTCCTGGTCTTTTGGATAGGACTCGTTGCTGAGACGATATGGGAGAAAAGTGTGAGATGAAGAAGTCATCAGCCTTCAAAGCCGAACGAGAGTTGCGCGGGTGGTCTCAAGCAAAAATTGCGGAAGAACTGCATGTTTCGAAAAGGACGGTATCTCGCTGGGAGCAGGGATTAGCCATTCCTTATCCCTACTACGTTCAGCAGCTTCGTACGCTTTTTGGCAAGAGCGCGTATGAGTTGGGGTTGGTAGCGGAGTCTGATGATGAAGGAGAGAGGGAAGAGGAAAGCGCGCCGCTCCCTACCCCGGTGCTTTTTGATGCGATGATTCCGGAGGCGCCCGGTAGCGCAAACAATTTGCTGGGCCGCACGATGTTGCTGACCCAGATCAAACAGCGCCTACTTGATCATAGCAGTGTGGCATTGACCGCGCTCAACGGGTTGCCCGGCATTGGGAAGACTGCGCTGGCGACTGCTATAGCTACCGATAAACAGGTACAGGCGCATTACAGTGATGGTATTTTATGGACTGGACTGGGACCCCAGCCCAATGTGTTGAGCGTTTTGGTCCGCTGGGGGAACCTGCTGGGGATCAGGGCGGCGGATGTGGAGGATGCGAGTAGCCAGAAGTCCTGGTGGCGGGCCTTACATGCAACGATTGGGTCGCGGCGTATGTTGCTTGTGATTGATGATGCCTGGAGCGCAGAGGATGCCATGGCACTCAAAATTGGAGGCAGCAATTGCGCGCACCTGCTTACCACGCGCTCACCGCAGGTGGCATTCCTTTTTGCGCAGCAACAAGCGATTGTCGTGCCTGAACTGGAAGAAAAGGATGGATTGGTTCTACTGGCTCGTTTTGTGCCCCAGTTCGTGGAGCAAGACGATGAGGAGGCACGTGAACTCATACGTATGGTTGCTGGTTTACCCCTGGCTGTGAAGCTGATCGGCTATTACCTGGCATTTCAGATGCTCTCCGGGCAGCCGAGGCGGCTCAAATGGGCTATTACCAGGCTGCATGATACACAACAGTTGCTGGAAGTCAACATGCCAGCAAAATGGCAGGAGCGGTCGCCCACCCTGGCAATGAGTGCTCCCCAATCACTACGAGCTGTTATTCAGATCAGCGATGAGCATCTGAGTAAGCAGGCGCACGACATGCTCTGTGCGCTAGCGGTTTTTCCGGCGAAACCAAATAGCTTTTCAGAGGAGGCTGCTTTGGCGATCAGCCAGCAGCCGGTGGAAGCGTTGGATGAGTTGTGGGATATCGGTTTATTGGAGAGCAGTGGACCGGAGCGATATACATTGCACCAGACGATTGTCGATTACGCCAGCCGCCAGGACTCTGATGATGGGGTCAAACGGCGTCTGGCAGCCTATACTGCGCAGTATTTGCAGGTACATGAGCAGGACTACAAGAGCATAGAGGGCGAGTTTGATAATCTAAGGGCGGGTTTGAACGCGGCGGTTGAGCTGGGTATGTATGACGAACTCTTCACGGGTATCACCTGTTTTGCCGCGTATATGCATGCTCGTAGTCTCTATGCGTTGGTAGATTATTATTTGCGTGTGGTGCTTAGGTGTCTCGAAGACCCGCAAAAGTATGTTATTATTTTGAAGCAGCTAGCAGACGTTTGCAATGCACGTGAGGAGTACGACGAGGCGGAAGGTTACTGCCAGCAAGGCCTGGACCTGGCAAGACGTTTGGGACAAAAAGGCATTACTAGCGCTCTGCTGACAACGCAAGGAGATATAGCGTTGCATAGTGGGGAGCGCGAGCAGGCCCAGATCTGCTTTGAGGAAGGTTTGCAGATAGCGAGAGATCTTGGCGATACGAAGCAAATTGCCACGCTTCTATGTAACCTTAGCCGTATCGCCATCTTTCACGTTGATTACACACGCGCGGAAGCGCTGCTGCTGGAGGGCCTGACGCTGGCGCGGCGCGAAGGCTATCAAGAATCGATGATTTCTTTGTTGAACTACCTGGGAGAGGCTGTACGTGGCATCGGCGATTATGAAAGAGCTGAACGGTACACGCTGGAGAGTCTTTCACTTGCCCGTCAGTTGCAGCATCATGCTTATTTGTGCATGCTATTGAGTAGTCTGGGTGCTGGCTCATGGTCGTTAGGACGTTTTGAGCAGGCGGAGACCTATTTTCTCGAAGCACTGGCGATTGCGAGGCAAATCGAACACCGAGAATATATATGTCATACGCTGACGAGCCTGGGAACTATCTCGACCTACCCGTTTCAAAACAAGTACGCGCAGGCCGAACAGTATTTGCGTGAGGGTATCGAGCTGGCGAGACAGATCAAGTACACCGTCCAGTTACCACTGATGTACGAGAGTCTCGGTGTCACGGTTGGAGTACAAGGAGATTACGCGCAAGCAAACAACTATATGCAACAGGGTATTGAAATCGCTCGCGAGCAAAATAACTTGTGGTATCTTGTTGCTGGCCTCACCTATTGGGGGGTGTTGCACCTGAAGTATCAGCAGATCGATGCCGCGGTGTCCGCTTTTGAAGAGGTGCTCTCCATTGATCGACAAAAAAAGCAGGACCAGCAACTGGTCGCAGAGGCTCGCTATGGTCTGGCGACGGTGGCGGCGTTGCGCGGCGATCTTCAGGAGGCTTATCGTTTAGGAGAAGAGAGCTTGCTGACTTTTGAGGCGACGAAGCATTACATGGCAGGGGAAGTCAGGCAATGGCTACAAGGACTTGCTGAGAAAGAGTCGGGGGTGGGTGCCAGCGGACCGAACAAGAGGATCGTGGAGGAAGATGAGCACGCACAAAGTCAGGAGTGATGTTGTGCGTGTTCGTTATAGACGCAGTGTGGGGGAGGGATGTGATTATTTCTTCTTTTGCATTGGTGGGGTGATGGGGTGATGATGCAGGAAGGAGAAATAGGAGCCGATGGTGGAAAGGAAGTGGTGCCATAGGATGGGGAGCCATGTGGGGGCAATGTAGATGCACAACAAGGTTGCGACCACGATAATTAGCGCGGGCACGAGAAAACCAACCGCATTGGTGGAGATCACTCCCTGGGTAGTGTGGTTAAAGCCGCGATTGATGAAGAGCACGCCGTGACGTTTGAAGCCCCACAGTGAGACGCAGTCGCCCAGCGAGAGATTAGCCCCACGCATATTGCCGCGCAGGCGCGTGTCTTTAAGCTGGCCCGTGTCCGTTTTCACGCGTACGGTGGTCATGACCACGCGGTCGCTTTCCTTGTCCTGGACTGTGTCGGTTGCAACCCAGACCAGGCTGACGAGCAGCGTTACGATGGCGGCGAACATGTCTGGGTAGTCGATGACTTCTTCTTTGGTTTCCATATGGATGACGGTACCGGCAATGTTGGGCTGGATTTTGGGGAAGTACCAGGGGAGCCTGTCCTTTTTCCAGTGTTCTGGATCGATGGCCTGTGTTTCCTCGTGTACGACCGTGCTGACGGCAGATTGCCCGAACGGGTCCGGGGCGGCGATACTGACAGCGGTTTCGTACGGCTCGTAAAGCTGAACCTCGGTTTTTTTCTTCCAGGTCTCACGTGTGGTGGGTCGTAGCTCCTCGCGCCTGACGAGCTGACGCGAGGGATTGGTGCCCTGCGGCTCGGGCTCGTGTTGGGGTGACCTGGCGACGGCGTGTGCGGGCACGCCTTCCGCTTCAGCGGCTTGAGCGTTGGTTTGGGCATTAGAGCGTTCGTATGAGGCGATGCCGTCGCTGCGAGGCGATGGTTTTGGTGTAGAGGAAGGCACGATGACCGCGTTGTCACGGGCTTGTACAGGTTGCACGCTATCTTCTTGTGAGGAGAGTGGTGCGCCACAGTTGATGCAGTACGGCATTGCTTGAAAGTGACGATGACCGCAGCTTGGACATTTAATGATAGCCATATCTGTTCCTTTACTACCGATCCGCATGCCCGAGCGAAGCCAGACGAGAGAGCGTCGTTGGCATACGGAGTAAGATCGTTTGTTTCCATTAACCCATGAGTTGGTTAAAGCTAGTCATGCGATTCATGCCTGCCGCTGCTAACTGATTTGTTGCGACACCTGATGTGCTACTAGCAGTCAACATACACGACATCATGATATAGTGGTACTGTTGTAATCTGAGCTGTTGGAGGACTTTTCTGGTCGATATCATAAGCTGCTGATCGGCTTCCAACTGTTTGTTGGTCGTTTTAAGCATCTCCAGTCGCATTGCATTTCTGGCACTTATTTCGTCTCTTTGTAGATTCCTGCCATGCTCTAGTGTTTTATCATCGGTTTGCTGTATGCGAGCAAGGTACTCTTTTTCCTTGCTATCGTCCGATTTATACATGTCTTCTTCTGCTTTATAGTCGATCTCAAGGCGCTCTCTTTCCATCTTCGCTTGTTCGAGAGCGCCTTTAGCCCTGGCTAGTTTTTTGACTGCCTCCGCACGTCGAGTTTCTAGTTTTAGATAATCATCTTTTTTAGTCCCTTCATAGATGTCTTTGTGTACGCGTGATCTTTCGACCATTTCTTTCATTAGTTTTTCAATTTGCTCTAATTCCACTTCGGCTTCGGTCGTAATCTGCACGTGGTCTTTAAGGTCTTTGAGCACCATGTTAATACGCGCTCTATAGCGGTATTGATGAAGCTGGTGATCTGTACCGTAACGCCATAAAGCGTCTTTTCCCGATCTCTGTTCCTTGAGGAGAATTTCTCTTTCGCGAAGAAGCTGCTCTATTTTTGTAATACGATTTTGCAAATCTTGCGCAGCTTTTACTTTTACCTCATCTTCGCTACTCAGCGGACCCTTCAATTTTTTGTCGTTGATGAATCGCTCGACTTCAGCCCTGCTTTTTTTGAAGGCATCATCAATGCGATCTTTATCTTTATCCTCACCGCCATCCGCGCTGGAGCCATCCTTTTTGGTTTTGGGAGCACTGCTCGTGTGTTCTGCAAAGATATAGGGCTCGGTACGGTCATTCAGCTTTACTTTAATGATCCTGTCTAACTCTGCTACAGATGGAAATCTAGCTGGTGATTCGCCCCCTTCGGTTAAACCTTTGAACGCTTTTGAAATAGAATCAATAATTGTATCTGCATTTTTTCGTACTTTATCTTCGTTTTCCTCAAGTCGTTTCAGCATGTTGGCTTGTTTGCCTTCGACATAATCCTTTTTGCTGGCCTTTGATTCTTCGACCTGGATATCGTTCAACATTTTAGAATCTTTTGGCTTGGGGTGGGCCTTGTCGCCTATGTACTTAGCATCAATGCCTCTGATAGTGGACTCCGTATCGCGATCGATCTTGGCATTATCTTCTTGCAGCTTTTTGAGAGCGTTTTGCCGCTTTTGTTCGCCTGGTTTGAGTCTGTCAATAATTTGTGAGTTTGTTGCACCCTTCCAGTCTGTGAGATTCTTGTGAACCGTTTGGGTCTCGGCCTTTAAATGCTTCAGATCATCACTCTTTTCCCCGGATGATTCTTTTTGCTGTATACGTTTATCCAGGTTACTTATAGTAGATGTGAAGTCACTGTCGCTGACAGTATGAATATGTTTGTCTGTGATAGCGTTTTGCTGTAAACCGTGCTGTTCCAATCGTTCTTGCAGATTTTCAAAGTCTGTACGAACTGTCTCATACTCGTCGATATCAAATTTTTGACCGACAGGGCCGAGTTTTTCTACTTCGGCGATCATATTCTCCCTATGGGTACCAACTATGGACCATGTGCTCTCGGTGTTTTTCGTTTTCTTTGCTTCGTTGTTTGCTCTGGCCCGCATTCTCATATTTTCAATTTTGGTATCGACCACGCGCTCAATGGCAGCAGCCTCATTTCCCGCAACATACTTTTCAGGCTCAAGAGTCAAAAGGTTAGTTGCTCGTAGAATGTGTTGTGTCTGATCCCATATTCTCTGTTTGCGTACAGCCTCGTTTTCGAGGAGGAAGTTCACCTCTTGTAGCAGCTTTTTTTTAGGACCACCATGTGTTTTTTCAGGCATATCGGCGTATATCGAGACGAAGCCGGATGCGTCGTTGTTTGAGCCTTGATCAGTTTTCTTGGAGCCAGTATGAGCAGGCTCTTGCCCCTGCTTATCTGGCGGGTTCTTAGCACCTGCGGGATCGCCATCACCTTTGGGGTCTTTGAGGTCTTTAGGACGTATGGCGTGGTTCCAATGTTTGAAGTGTTCGCGCCATTGCTCGAAGGTAGCATATTTCTCATGGTGGTCAAGGCGTGGCGCAACCCAGTTGGGATCTTTACGGCGCTTATCGTTATCCCATGCTTCGTATTTTTTATACCATTGATGCTGATCTTTACGCCATTGATCGGCTTGCTTAGAATGATCCTCGTACTTTTTATAGATTTTTTGTTGTTCTTCATGCAACTTCTCGTCGTCGGCAGGGCGGTCAATATCTTTAAGTAGTGCGCTGGCCTTGCCTGCTGCTGAATCCTTGAAACTTTGCGCCATTGCGGGATCTTTGTCGAGTTCTATATGCCATTGTTCATATTCCTGACGCCATTGTTGATAGTGCTGACGCCAGTCTTCGTAGCTTTTAAAATCTTTGTTGCCGATATCGTTGAGTGGTGGAAGATCTGGGATCTGCCGATCGAGCTTTGCGCTGTCGATGGTAGTGTGCCACTGCTCATATTGTTCGCGCCAGGCGTTATGTTCTTGATAAAGTTGATTTTTTTGTTTAAAGCCGATCTCTCTACGCCATTGTTGGTAGTGTTGGACCCATTCCTGGTAGTTTCTAAACTCTTTGGGCGATCGAAGGCGTGAGATCTGCGTTTCGGGATCTTTGCTATGCATGATTTCTTGCCATTGCCCAGAATTTTTGCCATCCATGGCGTCGCGCCAACCCGTATATTGCGTACGCCATGTGTCTTGGGGCAATTGATCGCGTTGCTCGGTGCTGAGCCCGTCATGCCATTTTTGGTATTTCTGATCCCATTGTTGGTAGTGTTCATCCCATTGTTGGTAGTTGTCAAAATTTTTGGGCGATTGAAGGTGTGGAGCCTCCACCATAGAATCCCGTTTCAGTCTGAAGTTACCACTTTGCATATTTTCCTTCAGATCAAAAAAGAAACCGCCCTGGTCCCAAGAGTTCTTAAGTGCCTCAGATGTGGTCATGCGCCTGGAAATGAGCTTGTTACGCCACTCTGCATATTGTTTGTACCAGGCTTCGGCACCTTTATAAAGTTGGTCTTGTTGTCGAGAAAGATCGTTGCGCCTGCTTTCATCCAAGGATTTATATTGTGTATGCAACATTGCATGCTCTTGATCCAGTTGATTTCTCTTTTCAAGAAGGTCATCATATCTTTTATCAAGTAGAACATGTTCGTCATACAATTGAATACGTTCTACTTCAACATCCATCATTTTATGCCATCGCTCATAGTGATCATGCATTTGCTGGGGTTTTTTAAATTCTGCTGGATGCTTCAAGGATGGGCTGTCCCACCTGGGATCTTTGACAAGCATTGTGTCCTTGTGCCACTGCTCATAGTGCGCATGCAATTGAACGTGTTTGTCAAACCGCTGATCGAATTGTGTGTCTAATTGGATATCTGCTATTTCTCTTTTTTCTTGTGCATAATAAAGTGCATTGAATTTTGTTTCCAACTGGAGATCTTTTGCAGACGGTGGTTTTTGTTTGTCATACATGCGAGTGCGTTTTAGATCCGCAAATTGTGTTTGCGTCTCTGCACGCCAATCTTTGAGCTGATCATGAAACTCTTTAAGGGACGCGAATTCTTTAGGGGATGCAAGCTGCGGCGTCTTCCAATCAGGGTAGTGTTGCCGCATCGTTTTATCCCATTGCTGGTATTGTGCATACCATTGTGTGTTTTCTGTGTACCGTTGCTGATATTGTTTATCAATTGCTCTGTTTTGGTCGTGCATCTGCTCGTAGGCAGTCTTCAATTGCTGGTATTGCTCATCCCATTTACTGTTTTTGTCATACAGTGGCTTACTGGTAGCAGGCTTGTCGGTGTCTTTGATATGCTCAGGGCGAGATTGATCGTACCACTCTTGATAGTATGTAATGAATTGCTCATATTTAGCAGAAGTGAGATCAATGTCGTCAGGATCGAACTCATCGAGGCGACCTCGCCATTGGGTATCATGGCGGCCCATGTCGTTATCCAGGTGCTTCTGTTTGTCAATCCATTGCTTGCTACCTGCCGCCCACTGTTTGTGTGCTTGTATCGCTTGATCTTCTTTTTCAATCCATTGCTGGTATCCTTGATGCAGTTCATCAAGTTGTGCTCGCAACTGTTCTGCTTGTCCAGACTGGTGTCCATTTTCTGTTTTAGGGAATAGGCGGCTTGTTTCTTGATACCAATTGCTTAGATACTTTTGAGATTCGCTGGTACTTCTTAACTCTCCTTCCAGGTCGAGCTTTGAGCCTTTCCAGCCGGGATAGTTGGAGCTCATTGCTGCATACCATCGTTCATATGTATCGGTCAATTGTCCGTATTGTTCGTGTGATGCAATGATATTTTTAGATGCTTGATCGAATTGTCCTTTTAGCCCAATTTGTTCGTTATAGAGCCCGTCGAGTCGTTGCGCCATTTCACGTTGCTGGTTACGCGAGAAAGCCTCGCTGCCTTCATGTTGCATGAAATCAAGTTCGCTAGGTTCTCTACCAGGTAGGGACCTGCTGGATGATCGGTACTCGGTGGAGGAGGATGGCATGAAATCTTTAGGGAAATCTGCAAATGAACTAGTGGGTGATGGGACATAGTCAGAGGATGGCTTGCGGGGTGAAACACTATAATAATCATCTTCGCCATGGAAGGATTGCCCGCGCTGTTCGGATGATATGGTAATTGTTGGTTTGGTAGGTTTATCTACTTTTTCGCTGTCTGTACGCCTACTCAATAAACGATAGATGCTTTCATCCTCCGCTCTAGAGGATTTAATACCATCCACGCCTGAATGAGCGTTGTCTTGAAGGTCTGTGTCTGAAGGGTCTCTTATCAGGCTCACGGGCCTACCTGTAAAAGAGCCGTTTCGGCTTCGGTTGCTGGCGTTGGAGCTTGGATAGTATTCTTTTTCTTGCCTACTTCTCCCTTTTTCGTAGGTTACGTCCAGAAGAGAAGGAGGAGATGTTCGTTCTGTGTCAGACCGAGGTGTCTGCTCACTCCTCTGGTGGACGCTGACAGGTGGCCGTAAAGATCGTTTGTTTGGTTCTACCCCATCTCCTCTCCTTTCTCTCACTTTTCTCTCTTCGCTTGGTGAATAAAGTTGGCTGTGTGGGGCATCGGCAGAAGGTGTTGTTGATGGTTGTGGAGCCTCGCGTGCCTCATAGGAACGAGGCTCTGGTCTTGTGGTGTGCCTTGTGTCTTGAGATTTAGATCTAGATCTACTGAACAACTAGGGTACCTCTTTCTATGAAGTCATCTCTCGTTAAGAGAGGATAGAACGGTCTGTGTGGAATCCCTTGCGCTCTTGCATTAGTGCTAAGAAAAAGTGTAGGGCATTTTGCGCCTTCTAAACGGTTTATTTTTCTTGTTTTTTTTGGGCATTTTCGTGTTCCGTTTAACTATCAGGTGATGCTTTCTTCCAGATCAGAGAAGAAGAAGTCTTTCGCGTGGTTTGCCAGCACGCCCTGTTCAAATTCGCTGAAATCGCGTGAGGCGACGGTGTGCAGGTAAGCACAGTAGCCTACTGCGGCTACTGAAGGTAATGGAAGGAGACCGGGTTCCTCTCCGACCCAGCTTTGGGCGATACGGGTTGCAGCATCTGCTACCGAGGTATAGCGTTCGTCGGCGGCGGGAACGTCTGGATTGGTCAATATCTCTTGTAGCCATTTACGATTCTTTTCGGTGAGCAGGTTCAGGGTGTCTGTGCGGTAGAGGCACTTGGCCGGGCAGTGGACGCAGCCCGAGAATGGTCCCTGTTGGCGTTGCATAAGTTGTGCATAGCGATCAGCGAAAAGGAAAAGATGTTCTTCGATGTCATGCCGGGTTTCATCCTGTATGTCTTGTTCCTCGATGTTGGGCGATTGGTTGAGAAACGCGAGCATAATCAAGCTTCTGGTCAGGAGCATGCGTAGTTCTTCCACCTCGGCGTAGGTCCAGCCAAATTGGGCCCCACGTTGCTGGAGTATCTCGGCGGTGCCGCGGATAAGTGTCATTACAAAGACTTGCTCGTGTTTCTCCACACCAAAGTATGATAGATCCTTTTCGATCTGCTCGGAGAAGCGCAAGAGCGAATCGTGTATGTTTTCTAGATGTGTCACTGCACGTAGAAGGATGGTTGACCAGAGCCATTGACTTTTTTCGGAATCGAGTATTTTCCCGGCGGCGTGGTAGAGTGATGGATCGGGGCCGCCTGTCTCTGACGCGGGCAGGCCGTACTCGTCAAGATCCACAATCGATTGGAAGGGTTTGACCGAAGCGTAGGTGTGACTGACGGTCTTGAGCGCTTTGTCGGTCAGGGGGGAGAGGTTGCGCTTGTAGTTTTCCAGGTGGACGAGGTAGGCGTGATCGGCCCCTTCGGCGAAAACGGCGGCGGTGCCTGCTTTGAGGATACCGAGGTGCGTCAGTTGTTCTATGTTCAGGTTCATGGTTTGCCCGATGCTCTGGCGGTCGTCCTGGGCAATGAGGCGGTGGACGATTTTCAGATTGGTGTTTTTGAGCACGTCGGGTGCCAGTTTGCTGGGGATCTGTTCGGCGACGAGCACGCCCTGGCCGTAGGCGCGCACTTCTGAGAGCATGTTGGTGAAAACCTCGATGGCCTGTGCACGTGGGTTGGCCGATTCGCTGTCCACCTGAGTGCTGGTGTTTTTGAGCAGGCGGTGAGCCTCTTCGAAGACGATCAGGTGTTGAAAGCCAGAGGGGAGATGACCGGTCGCGGCCTGGAGGCGGCGGTATTCGTAGAGCCGTGCCAGAAAGAGGCCCATCATGAATGTCTTTTCGTCGTCGTTGCCGATATTTTCCAGTTCTAGAATCGTGGGGATGGAGAGCAGTGTTTTCATGGGGATGCCGCGCACGGTATCGAGCATGAGGCCTTTGGAACCAATACGCAGGGAGCCGATGCGTGATTTGAGCGCGGCCTTCACGTTGCTTTCGACCTCGTGATGATAGCCGAGTCTTGTCGTGACCTCCTCCACTTTGTAGTAGAGGTCGGTGAGTGTGGGGAAGATGGGATACTGGTGTCGTAGCGACCAGTCGGGCAGGCGCATATTGGTGCCGCTGGTCACATCCCAGCCGCGATCCTCATAAATCTCGTAGAGGGCGGATTCGAGCACCTGGGGCATGGGGGCGTAGAGGGGGAAAGCTGCGTTAAAGACGGCCTTCAGGAAATCGACGTGGGTGAGCAGCGAGGCGTTGCCGGGCTCGTCGTCGGTTTCGAATTCGAAGGGATTGAGGCGAAACGGGGCTACCATCTCGTTGCCCAATGTGTAGACGCGCAGGTGGGCGCGGTTGGCAAAGGCGCTGTGCAGCGCGCGGTACTCTGTTTTCGCCGGTTCGATGACCAGAAACGGTTTGTGGGCATCAATGACTTTGTCGAGCATGTTCATGACGGTGGTGGTTTTACCGCTACCGGTGACGCCGATCACAACCGCGTGTTTTGCCAATGCGTCCAGGGAGATGTTGTAGGTTTCGGACGTATCTTTGCCGTTGTGGAAGATAGTGCCGATGGGAAGGCTGTCTTCTTGCGTGTGATGGAAATCGGTATCGAAGTAGACGTAGTCGTGGATGGCGTAGCCGGGCACTTCTTCGCGTGGAAACTGAATCAGTGTGCCCACCTCAGTTGAGGTCAGGAAGGTGTGGAAACCTTCGAGCGAGTGGCCCTGGCTCTGCGTGAGCGTGGCGCGCAGTGGTTCCGGGCGTGAGTCGACGCCGGAGAGCGAGCCGAGCAGCAGGGAGCCGAGACGTTGTGCGTCCTCACTTTCGCTGGCGCCGAAGTAGGTTCGCACCAGCCACTGACCGGCGGCCATGCCTTGATCGAGGCGTTCGAGCTGTTTTTCGAGCAGGCGGATCAGGTACTGGGCGCGGTAGTTGACCATGTCACCGCTAAACGTCTGGCTCATTGTGCCTGATTTGACCACGGATTCTTGCATGCTGTCCTGTTTGGCAGAGGACCACTGCATGCGCGAGCGGTTGGTAATCTGACTCAGCAGGTCGATGGTTTTCATGCGCTCTTCGATCACTTTCACGCGGGGACGAGGGTGAGCCTGAACGACGTATGCCCAGCGGGTACCATACATGCCACGAATGACGCGTTCAAGGGGGGCCTGATTTTGTGGTGTATGCTGGCTATTGATGTGAGGAGGGGTATTGGGCCTGGGCATCTGTGTTTGATCCATGTCACCGCCACCGCGATCACCGAATGCTTTGCGACTGGGGATACCGGTGACGACGCCATTGAAGCACAGGTGGGTTGCGAGCAATCTAGCCAGGAGCGATGTATCGGCAGGTTCCAGTACAATGCCGGGGAGAATGCCTTCGAGTAGTGTGCGTGTTGTGCTCTCTGATCCTAGAGAAATGTAGGCATGCAACTTTTGCGACTGCCCGATCAGAATCAGTGTGAGGTCGGCCAGGTGCTGGTCATGGCAGGCGATAACGAGGTCGGCCATGAATTGTCCAAAGTCCTCTCCCTGTGCGTTGCGGGTCCAGAAGTTGGCGACGCCGCGGATGCGAAAGAAGACCTGTTCACTGCCATCAAGCAGATCTGTGGGATCGAATTGTTCGGGGACCGCATTTTCTAGATGGAAGCGTTCTAGCTTGCTGATCAGTTTCCCCAACAAATTCAGCGTTTCGACATCAAACTCTTGTACCTGTACCATCTCATACCCTCATCTTTGTGCTCTGTCCCCGTGCTTGATGTGTTGCGCGGCATGCGAGGGACACCGATTGCCCTTCGCAACGAAGGGTCCGCTCATCGTTTCTCTCAGTGCATGCTAGCGCAAGTTTGCCCGTTCTCCTAGTCAACGAGGGGGACAGTTCGCCTCGTGCCCGGGGAGCCATGTATTTCGTGCTGACAGCCTCGGGTACATCTTGTCCCTGTTCGCACCTTGTGGGTGGCGCCTAGTGCTTTCTATACTACAGAGGGCGGATAATGAAGATGAAGAAATGAGGTTGGGGAACGCGCACACCCGATACAGTGGATGGGGATACCCGATGTTCTTTTTGCATTTCATTATCCGGCCTTTACGAAGGGTGGGGAAGAGGTGTTCTTCTTTGCACAAGTGAACAAAAGTGAAGAAATGGTACGTACGTATGAGAGATGTATCGATAGCAGAGAACAAAGAGGTGAACGATAGCGTTGCTACGCAGGAGACGGGCGCACGAGAGCGTAGCTATCCCCGTTGGTATTTAGCAGGTATGGTCGTGGTATTACTGATCTCCCTATTTCTGGATTTTTTTCGCCTGGGGCAGGATGGATACGGGAATCTCTATTATGCAGCGGCTGTAAAAAGTATGCTGATGAACTGGCATAACTTCTTTTTCGTCTCGTTTGACCCGGCAGGATTTGTGAGTGTCGACAAGCCTCCGCTGGCTTTCTGGATACAGGTTGCCAGTGCCAGGTTGTTTGGTTTCACGCCGTGGAGTGTTATGTTGCCACAAGCGGTGGCGGGAGTTTTATCTGTAGCCTTGCTCGCGCACCTCGTGCGCCGCAGTTTTGGATCGTGTGCTGCTTTGCTAGCGGCATTCGCGCTGGCGGTGACGCCGATCAACGTTGTCACGAATCGCAATGTGACGATGGATAGCGTGCTGGTGTTTGTGTTGTTGCTGGCGGTCTGGGCGGTCATTGTGGCGGCTGAAAGCGGGAAGTTACGTTTTTTGTTGCTGGGTGCGGTGCTTATTGGTATTGGTTTCAACATAAAGATGCTGGATGCCTACCTTATTCTGCCTGCCTGCGGACTGCTGTACTGGTTCTCGGCTCCACACTCGAAGAAGGCGAGGCTCTACCACTTGATGCTCGCGGTGATTGTCCTGGTACCGGTCTCGCTGTGTTGGGCGGTTGCTGTTGACCTGACGCCTGCATCGTTGCGCCCATTTGTGGGTTCGAGTAGCAGCAATTCCGAGTTGCAACTGGCTTTGCTTTACAATGGTGGTTCGCGTGTTCTCGGCAACATGAAGGAGTTATCGCTCTTGCCAGCGGCTGCATTGATCGAGATTCAGGAGCGTTTGCCACTGTTTGCGCGCCCCACTTTCTGGCTGGGTAAGCCAGGTATTTTTCGGCTGGTGATTCCCCCACTGGGTCAGCAGATCGGGTGGTTGTTACCGATGGCTTTTTTGGGGGTGGTAGCTGTGCGTTGGGACAAGCCAACATTGTGGCCGCTCAACAAGCAACAACAAGCACTGGCGTCATGGGGCGTGTGGTTTCTGACACAGTTTATTTTCTTTAGTGGAGCTTCCTTCACCCATCAATATTATCTGGTGCAGATGGCACCGTCATTATGTGCTTTACTGGCAATGGGGGTAGTGATGAGCTGGCGGGCTGCATGGCAGACCAATTGGAGGGAGATGTGGAAGGCGGACTGGCGAGGAGTGAAAGCGACATTTAGGGGGTGGTGGCTGCCTCTCGCGCTGGTTGGAACGGCGCTTTTGCAGGTATTTCTCATCGATCCATGGCATACGGGTTGGCAGTATTGGCCTATTCCACTGGTGACGGTGGGCGCTATCGTGTTGGTCTTGCTTGCTCGTCCGTCTAGCCAGATGCGTAGTATTGCTCTGGCTGTTGGATTGTGTATGCTTTGTGTGGTACCGGTGATCTGGTCTGCTATCCCAGTATGCGAGGATAGAAGTATCGCTTTTCCTTACGCGGGTCCTACGGTGGCGATGAGTTCGCTTGAGGAGGCGGTTTCGCAGACCGATGCTGAGATGGTGCCAGACGGACGGCTGATCTCGTATTTGCTAGAGCATCAGGGGAGAACACCTTATCTGCTGGCGACGAGCGACGCATCGATAGCGGCGCCCATAATCTTGCAGACTGGGAAGCCGGTGATGACGATGGGAGGGTATGCTGGGGGAGATCAGATTCTCACGGTGGCGAAACTGGAGCACTATGTTGCCAATGGGTCTGTACGCTACTTTGTTTTTACGCAGACGATAGATGAGTCGCATCTCAGCGCACAACTTAAGGAGTATCAGAGAAATTATAGTGCGCTGGTCAAGACGTCGGGGATAGGAAATATCGATCCACTCATGTCCTGGGTGCGCACGCAGTGCAAGTCTGTGCCGCAAGAGGAATGGCATCCACCAGCCCCGATCAGTCAGGCTCCAACGCTGCTGAATGTGTTCGATTGCGAAGGTAAACACTGATTGGGATAACGGGCAATAGGGTGATGGAAGATGGGAAATGGTAACCTTATGATGAAGATTCAAAAGGAACGTTGGACAACGTGAATCGCCGATAAAGCGGGGTGCGTCCCGATAAATCGACGCCTATGGTGTGTGGGATACCAGATGTTCTTTTTGAATCTTCATTATTGGTGCTTTCCAGGGCTGTGTGGGTGTATTTCCACCCATGCAGCCCATTTGTTTGTTTTGTGAAAGCGATGTTATTGTGGTGTCAGGTTTTCAGATGATGCCTTTTCTGTGGTGGCCTCAGGCGCATCTTTGGATGGTGTATCTATGGGAAGTGCATCGAGCCAGGCTTTGACCTCAGCGGCTTTGTAGTGGCCGATTTTTTCGAGTTCTTGCAGGCTCTCTTGTGCCAGGAGACGGGCGCGTGTGAAATCGTTGTGCAGTGCAGCTACCCTTGCCAGCCCGTACCTGGCTCGTGCGATGGTATCTCTGGCGCGTTCTACATCACCGGTAAGGGCGAGCACCTGTTCATAGACCTCGCTGGCCGCAGCGGGCAGGTGATGATTGAGGTAGAGTTCGCCCCAGGAGGCGAGGGCGTAGCCAACGGCCCACCAGGCATGTTGTTCGCGTCCCAGCGCGACGCTTTCGGAAAAGGCGGCGTTGGCGCCATCGAAATCGTCCTGGTGGGTAAGCGCCTCACCCAGGTTCATCAACAGGAGGGGGAGGCTTTCTTTGTTGCCGAGTTGACGTGCCAGGTCTACTGCTTCCACGAGGTAGTCTTTGGCGATGGGGTTGCCTATTGCGACATACGTTCGTCCGAGGTTGGCGAGGTGACGACAGATTTGTCCGCGATTGCCGATCTGGCGAGCGAGCGAGAGACCCTCGGTACTGTAGGTTATGGCCTGTTCGGGGTTGCCTGAGAGATACGATATGATGCCCATGTTGTTCAACAAATAGCCGGTGATTTCGCGGTAGCCGAGGGAGCGCGCGATAGAGAGGCCTTCCAGGCTGTACTTTTGTGTCTGGTCGTATTTGCCCTGTTCGATGGCTACACCGCCTATTGAGGTTAGCTGGCGGCTGATCAGTTCCTGGTTGCCGCTTTGTCGCGCGGCTGTCAGACCTTCGTGGTAGAGTGCTTCGGCCTGTCCGTAGTCTCCCTGAGAGTGGGCGATTCTGCCGAGCTGGTTGAGCAGTGAGCTGGTGCGTTCCAGGTCATGGAGGTCACGTGAGAGTTGTAGACCTTCCTCGCAGTAGAGTATCGAGTTGGTGGTATCGGCTTGATTGAAAGCCAGGAGACCGAGCGTCATGAGCAAGATGCTCATGGTTTCTTTTTGTCCTGATTGGCGTGCCAGTGCCAGTCCTCTTTGGGCATAGTCTTCAGCCTGGCTGTAGTTGCCTAATAGTTCCGCGAAGCTTGCCAGGTGAGATAGGGCCAGTGCTTGTTTGGGCTCGTCTTGCATCTCAACAGCCGTATGTAGGCCCAGATCCATGTAGTGATGGGCCTGGCGATAGAGTCCTCGAATGCGCATATAGGCCATCATGGCAACTGTGGTTTCGAAGAAAGCCTCGCTCATCTGGAGCTTCTCGGCTGCATCGAGCGCGGTGAAAATATTGTTGATTTCTAGTTCTAGTGCTTCGTAGTCTTGTTCGTGGTCTCGAACGTAGTGAGCCATGTACTCGATGAGCCGTGATGTGGCCTGTCTGTCCGTTGTCTGCGGGGCCTGATCATCCGAGCGACGGGAGCGTGCATAGTCGACGATGGTCTGGTGGATGGTGTAACGACCGGGACTATTGCTTTCCAACAACCCTGAGTCCCATAGTGCATCCAGCGTTTCGAACTCAACGTTGCCCACTGCGGCGGCGGCCTCTTCCGAAAAGCTGTTGGGTTTGGCGGGGAAGAGGGCAAGGGCGGCCAGCGCGGCTTGTTCGACCTCGTTCAACTGGTGTATGCTGACATCGATTGTGGCTTGTAGCGATATAGATTGCTGGTCGATCAGAGAAGGGGTACGTTGGTCGGGTTGCATGGGAAGGCTCAGGCGTAAACGTTGTTCGCTGTCGTGTACGCGTGCCAGGGCTTGCTGCACGCGGCGTGGTTGTTTGCTGTATGCCTGTGCTGCCAGAGAACGTCCGAGCAGATTGAGCGCCAGGGGAAGACCGCCAACCGCGTGTACAAGTGCACGCGAAGATTCAGGCTCGGCCTGTACAATCTGTGGAACATGCCGGGCCAGCAATGCCAGACCTGCCTCCTCTTCCAATTCTGTAACCAGCACGGTTCTTTGCTGGGCGAAGGCGAAAGCTACCTGTGGCAGGCGTGTGGTGAGGATGTATGCGCACTGCGGTCCTCCTACCTGTAGCTTAAGGGCACTTTGTGCTTGCCAGGCGTCGTCGATGACTAACAGAAAACGGCGGGAACCGATGGCATTGCGCAGCGCCTGTGCCCAGGTGAGGAGGTCGGTGGGGTTCTCAATATCTTTGGCGGCAATGGAGAGCAAACTGCCCCAGCGGGTGAGGATACTTTGTACGTTGGGTTGTTGTCCGAGACCAGCCCATAAAATGCCGTCTGAGAAATGGGTTTGTATCTGTGGATCAGTAGCCAGTGCTACTGCCAGTGAAGTTTTCCCGATACCGGGCAGGCCTTGTAGGGCGGTCAGCGCGAGAAGGTTGTCGTTGAGGAGTTGTGCTTTGAGTTGAGTAAGTAGGGAGTCGCGCCCGAGCAGACTATAGGCCGGTCCCAGAGCTTCGGGGATGATGGGGTCGAATAGTGGAGAGGCTGAGGGCGTTGTTGCATTGGTCGTCTCAGGGTTGGTCGCGGTGTGTGAATTTTTTGCAGGCGGTAGTAACAGGCCCAGAGAGAGCGCATCCGTGCTAAAAAGACGGCACAGTTGTTCTCGGTAATAGGGATAGGGTAGGCTTCGACCTTGTTCCCAGCGTGCGACAGTGCGCCCAGAAACGCCGATCTTGTCGGCGACCTCGCTCTGCGACCATCCTCGTAATTCGCGTGCATTTTTCAAGGGATGTGTTTGCATCTTGCTGTTGGGTAATGCCATCTACTATGGAAGTGGCGTACCATATCCTTTCATGATTTTTGTGTTTGAAAGAAGAAATTCGTGTTCCATCTTCAAAGCTATCTGAGTTGTGAACTGCATTGTTGCGGCTTAAAGATGTCTTGTGCCTCTATGATTGCAACGAACGCAGGTAAGGTAGTGCGCTACCAGCTTTTACAATATACTTCATTGGGAGCCATAAAAGTAGTAGGTTTCAGGGAAGGTTTGTTACACAAGTCGTAGATAGGGACAAAAATAAGCTCTTCTAGAGAAATTGATGTTTTTATGGTAAATATCGTGTTGCCAAGTGGGCCTGAATGAGGTTACTATACAGTCAGTACTGGTTATTTGGTATTGATATGCTTTGATGTTGCATATGTATGCCGCTCTTTGCGTCTGCTGATGTGGGACAGGTGGGGTAGCCTCGGTAGGTATGTCAATAGTGGTCATAGCTATGTGCCGATGCGGCTGATAAACCTGTTTTTGTTTATGAATGTTTCAAAGGATGTGTGATGGCTACTCACCCATTGAGAAGGGAACGAATATTGCGCGGCTGGTCCCAGAGCCAAGTGGCAGAGGCTTTGGGGGTAACCAGTCGTACAGTGAGTAGGTGGGAGCAAGCCATAACTATACCCTATCCTCACTATCGCGAGCATTTGTGTCGGCTGTTTAGCAAAAGCGAGGTAGAGTTAGGCATAGTGCCGTTGCCACAGGTGGAGGAGTTGAATCCTCCCAGACCAGCGTTCGTGCCGCTACCGGTTGTCGTTGCTCCTGGGGCTGATAGCGAACCACTTCTTGATCCAGCGCAGCCATATGATAGCTCGAAACCTCTATTTGGGCGCGGGGAGTTGCTACAGTCGATAAGGGAGCGGCTTCTCAATGTTGAGCGGTCATCGCCAATTGCGCTACACGGTTTGCCTGGTGTTGGGAAAACGGCGTTAGCGCTGGCACTGGCGACCGATGCGCAGGTGCAGTCTTATTTTGCTGATGGTATTTTGTGGGCGAGCCTGGGGCCGCAACCGGATCTGCGGGCGATTTTGACGCGTTGGGGAAGTTTGCTCCGTTTGTCCTATGATGGGATGGATTTGTCAGATGGACCTGCGGCGTGGGCACTGGCGTTGCGGGCGGCGATCGGTTCGCGTCGCCTTTTGCTCATCCTGGATGATGTCTGGAGCGCGGCGGATGCGCTGGCGTTGCAGGTAGGCGGCATGCAGTGTGCATCCATCCTCACCACGCGTCTGCCGCAGGTAGCGTTTATCTTTGCTCCAGAGGGAGTGATGCTCGTACCAGAGTTGGAAGGGGTGTCGGCTCTGGCTATGCTCGCGTCTTTTGTGCCCTATCTTGTGGAACAAGATAGTGAGAACATACGGTTGCTAGCGCAAGCGGTGGGAGGACTACCACTGGCGTTGAAACTTTTGGGCACTTATCTTGGTTCGCAGGCGTTTTCGGGACAGCCCAGACGGCTGCGAAGCGCTCTAATATCGTTACAGCAAGCCGAGCAACGTTTGTGCATCAATATACCAATAACGTGGGATGAATACACAGCTCAGCAACGGCGTGATCTTTCCCTCTCATTGTACGCGGCTATCGCGATGAGTGAACAGCAGTTGGGTGTAGAGGCCCATGCGACTCTCTGCGCCCTGGTTGTCTTCCCTGCCAAACCCAGTAGCTTTTCAGAGGAAGCAGCTCTATTGGTGGGGCAGACGACAGGTGAAACGCTCGACGAGCTATGGGATGCGGGGTTGCTGGAGAGTAGTAGTGTGGGCCGTTACTGTTTACATCAAACGGTCATCGATTATGCGCATATGCAAGAAGACGATCATGGGTTGCAGGCGCAGGTTCGGTTGGTGGAGTGGATGTCTCGTTTTGTGGCAACACATGATGGGAACTATGAAGTGTTGGAGGACGAGATAGCGAACCTGCTAGCCGCGTTACAGGTTGCGGTCGAGAAGGGGCAGGAGCAGATAGTACGTAAGAATTTATTGGCGTTGTGTCCTTTTTTACGTGGTTACACAGCGCGCCCGTACTATGTTGTCAGTCAAGTGGATAGCCTTAGGAAGGCTCTGAACACGCTACCGGAGGGAGAGCAATTTGGGGCTATGCTGTGAATCGATAGAGCGACAATGGGTGATGAGGGAATGTTGTTGATTAGGAGGATGAGCGAGGGCCAGAAGATGTTATGGTTGGGGGGATGCTTGTTCTATTTTCTCTAAAAAGGCGAGAACAAGTTGTTTTTCACGATGACCGAGTAGTTCAAAGATATCATAGCTATGTTTTGCCAGCGAGCGCGCCATATCGAGTTGATGTCGGCTGGCAGCCACTGAAGCAAGGCCAAATTGTGCGTGTGCCACAATAGCCTGGTCTCCTGTAGGGGCGAGCTGGAGCATTTCTAAAAAAGCGCTTTCGGCAACTTCGATATGCTGTTGTCTGAGGTGCAGTTCGCCCCACGCGGACAGGTGCTGGCAGACAAGTTGAGGGTGTCCAAGTTGATGAGCCAGAGCCATACCTTCTCGTAGATAGATTTCCGCCTGAAAGAACTCGTTTTGTCTGGTTGCGAGGGTGCCGAGATGTTGTAGTAGATCACTAATGCGTTTTCGATGTTCCAGTTGGCGAGCCAGGAGCAAGCCTTCCTGAAGATATGACTGCGCCTGTGTGATTTCGCCCTGTTCCACGGCCAGATCACCCAGGTTGAGCAGGAACAGGCTGATGCGTTCGCTGTGTTCTATCTGCCGGGCCAGTGTCAGTCCCTCCTGATAGAAGGCTTTTGCTTTTTCATCTTTGCCCTGACGATTGGAGACCACGCCGAGATTGAGGAGCAGCAAGCTCATTCTTTCGCGATGACCAAGTTGGCGGGCCAGGGTCAGTCCTTCCTGGAGGAGTTCTTCTGCTTGTGTATAGTTCCCTTGAGCGTCGGCGAGCACGCCCAGATTAGAGAGTAGCACACAGATACGTTCGCGATGGCCCAACTGGCGTGTCAGACTCAACCCTTCCTGGTAATATGCTTCGGCCTGGGTATAGTTGCCCCTCTCGGTGGCAATGACGCCCATGTTCATCAGTAGCTGACTGATCAAATCGGGATGATTGAGTTCGCGCGCAATAGCCAGCCCTTCCTGGTAGTGAACCTGCGCCACGGCATAATTTCCGCGGTTCTTGGCAAGGACCCCCAGATTTTTCAGCAAGATACTGATCTGTTGCTGGTTGTTGTGCTGACGCGCGAGCAGAAGCCCTTGCTGATAGTATCCCTCGGCCTGGGTGTAGTTGCCCATCTGGTGGGCGCTTTCCCCTAGCTGTGCGTGTAGAGAGACGATTTTCTCCAAGATCTCCGCGGTGCGTGCCATGTCGAGGGCCTGAAGCGCAAGGTTTTGTGCCAGAGAGTAGTTCCCCTGTAGATGCGCCAGGGTGCTCAGGTGTTCAAGCATGCATATTCTATAAAAGATGTTATCACTTTTTATGGCGGCGAAAAGAGCCTTCTCCAACAGTTTCTCTATTAATGTGTACCATCCCCATATGAACAAGAAAGGGATGATGAGGTGACATCCCTGCACAAGGTCCATCCATTGTTCGGCTTTCCATGCGCATTCCAGTGCGGCGAAAAGAGTCGGGCTTTCGTGTTCCAGGGCCGCGGCGTCCGCGTGGTGTGCCTCGATAAAATGAACGCCGTACTTGATGAGCCGTTGCGCTGCTTCTGGTGCCGGTCCCTGGGCACGGATATAGTCGGCGATGAGCGGGTGCACCATGTAGTAGGTGTCGCTGGTTCGCTCTAGCAATTCCGCGTCACAAAGAATATTGATGACTTCCTGTGCGACATTGGTTACCGCGAAAATGGTGCCCTGGGTCAGGCGTGCAGGTTTGACTGGTAGGATTGAGAGAGATAAGAGGGCCTGCTGTGCTGTTTCGGGGAGATGAAGATAGCTGATTTCGATAACGGATTTAATACTGATATCAAGCTCCATCGACTGATTGGAAACTTGATCGGATGCGGGTCGTGGGGTATAGAGCCGGAGTCTCTGCTCGGCATCAAGTAGATGCGTCAGTGCGGCATGGAGGCGTCGTGGTTGTTTCATCGCGGCGTTGCTGCCTAAATATTTGCTCATCAAGGTGAGCGCCAGCGGATGAGCACCGACGGCACGTGTGAGTGATTGTGCCAGATCACTCTCACAGTGAAGGATTTCCGGGGCAAATTGGGTCAACAACTCCACGCCATCGTGTTCCTCCAGTTCGGGCACCTGAACGATTTGATCTCCGGCCAGATGTGAGGCAACATGCGCGAGGCGGGTTGTCAGCAGATAGGCGCAATTGGCGTTACCGATCTGTAGCGCATCCACGACCTCAGTCTGCCAGGCATCATCAAGGATGATCAACAGGTGTTTTTGTGCAATAGTGGAGTGGAGGATATGCTGCCAGCTTGCCTCATCTCCTCTTGTCTCCTTGTCGTGGATGATTGCGCCCAGTAAGTTTCCCCAACGACGGAATATACCAGGAATATGTGGTTGTAGTCCCAGTCCTGCCCATAGTACGCCATCGCTAAATTGAGCCCGTACTTCTGGATCGTAGGCTAGCGCAACCGCCAGCGCCGTCTTGCCCACACCGGGTAAACCGGACAAGGCAAGGCTGTGCTGAAGCAGCAAATGTTGCTTGAGTTGTCGCAGCAAAGAGGAGCGCCCGATCAGATTGTTGACGCCTTTGAGAGGGGGAGAGAGAAAAGGGTCAAGTACGGCATGCGATTTTTTTTGAGATGGGTCGCCAGATATGGTTGTTAACCTGGGGGTAGTATGAGGAAGTAAGAGAAATGTCGGAGGCGTGTTGCCTGCATCGCTGGGAGAAGTGTCTTGCAGTGTTCGCTCGTCCAGGCCCAGCAGGGTGCAGAGCTTACTGTGTAGCGTAGCTGGAGGGACGGAACTCCCCTCCTCCCACTGGGTCACTAGAGTGCTTGTCGTGCCAAGTATTTCAGCAAGCGTAGCTCGTGACCAGCCACGTCGTTCACGTTGGAAACGAAGCGCCTGTGACACTCTCTATTCCCCCCCTCTCTTTTTAGCATATCTAGTTTTTATACTGCATTGGTACTCCTATTTTAATACCTTTTGCTATGGTTGTCTACTACTTGTCTGCTAGTTGTCTGTTTTGTCCCTCTTGTCCTCGGCTTCCAGTCAAGACGTCCGAGTATCCAGGTATAACTATGTCAGGGTGTTCATGCGCATTCATTGGACCAGTGTTCAGGAAAAATCATGTATCCGTAACCGAGGACGCAGTAGATGTAGATGCCAGTGCCCCTGATTTTGCTTCTAATCCTGTCGATATGTTTATCGAGCATTACCCTGACCTTGCCGTCCATTGAGCAATGGTACACGATGGAGGCCAGGTTGGCGTAGGTGACGGGTACACCATCGCGCAAGGGATAGAGCAATTGAAACTCGGTCGAGGTCAGGGCGACAGTCCTGTTTTTGATGTGGAGTGTGCGCCGGTCGATGTTCCATTTGATGTCTTTCACGTTGATTGAAAATTCTTGCTCATTTCTTAAAGCATTCAACATCATGTTTTTCCCCTTTGTAAACACAATTTCTATTTTCGACTCTGATCAGGAACTGTTCTGTTGATGTGAAACTCCTTATAGCGAAAGGTATTACTCGATTGGCCTGGTACGAACTGCATTCTAGCGAAAAAGTTTTCCTTTATAAAGATATCCGGTCATACTAACATAAGCCTTGTATGAATATACATATAACTAAATCTATATGAAGGATACAAGATAGATGTCAGTACAACTTATTCAATCTTTGGGTGTCGTAGTCAAGCTTTCTAGTGTCACGTTACGCAAAAAAAGCATCTGGATATACATACACTGATGAGTGGGTTAGTGGGTAGCGGGAGCACCCACTCATCAGAAGGGACTAACTATCGCCGGTGCCGGTAGAGCCTTCGTCAATACAAAGCCGGATTGACGAAGCAGATGTGTTGCGCGACATAGAAACCTCCTGTTCATGAATATCCTCTTTATGCGAGAGTGGTTAGCACTGAGAAAAAATCTTTCTCGTTTAAGAGTATGCCAGAAGAGGTAGGGATATACAATGTCAACTGCTGCCAAGTAGAGGACAGTATTGGTGACAAGTAGAAGACATCTTTCTAAGCGAGCGCAAGGGGGTGGATAGGAATGCGT
>CAZZWK010000011.1:3616-67602 GCA_964657925.1 uncultured Dictyobacter sp. | reverse complement strand
ATGGAGAATGGATGGTGAATGCAGTTGTGGGAGGGTAGTAGCCCAATTGTCCCTCATTCCCCCTGGTAGTTGTTGAGATGTTTGTTAGAGTAGTGCTGATGGCTTGATGAAACAATGGATTTGTGAGGTCAGATATGAGCAATCAGCAACGCATTATTTTTGGCATCGATCTTGGCACGACATATTCTTGTATCGCTTATGTAGATAGTGCGGGGAAGGTGAGTGTCGTCCCCAATCAGGAACATCAATTGACGACTCCTTCGGTTGTACTGTTTGAAAAAGAGATGCGCATTGTGGGTGATGAGGCCAAAAATAGTGCCGTATTAAGTCCTGATCATGCGGTCGAAATGGTCAAGCGGCATATGGGGGAGGCTGACTGGCGTTTTCATTGCGATGGTGAGGATTACTCTCCTGAGACTATTTCCTCGTATATTTTGCGTAAACTGGCATTGGATACAGAGGTGGTGCTGGGTATGTCGGTGAAGGATGTCGTGATTACTTGTCCGGCCTATTTTGGTATTGCACAGCGTGAGGCGACTGCCCTGGCGGGTAAGATTGCGGGCCTCAATGTGCACGAGATTATCAGTGAGCCGACTGCAGCCGCTATCGCATATGGATTGCAACAAGGTCGAGATCAGGTGGTGCTGGTCTATGATCTGGGGGGTGGGACCTTTGATATCGCCGTGATTGTAATTAAAAACGATGCTACCACCGTCATCGCGACGGGGGGGGATCATCACCTGGGTGGACGCAACTGGGATGAAGCGATTGTGATGTATCTAGCGCAACGGTGGAGGGAGCAGACGGGTTCTTCAGACGATCCACTGGATACTGCTGAAACATTGCAGGATTTGTGGTTGAAGGCGGAGGTAGCCAAGCGTGCGTTGACGGTGAGGCAGATGACGAGAGTGGCTGTGTCACATGCAGGCAAGACGGTCAAGGTGGAATTGAGCGTGGAGACATTTGAGAGCCTGACGACGAACTTGCTTAATCGTACCATTGCCTTTACCTCATTGACGATGAACGCGGCGCGCAAGCGTGGATATACTCATTTTGATCGCATTATCCTGGTTGGAGGTTCGACTAGAATGCCGCAGGTCTCCGGGCGCTTGAAGCAGGAGTTTCAGCTGCCGCTGCGCCTGTTCGAGCCCGATGAGGCGGTGGCGAAGGGTGCGGCATTATATGGGCAGAGGCTGTTTTTACAGCAGAGCATTCACGCCAAGGCGGAGGAGATACAAAACGCGGCGAGACAAGTTAGCGCGATGAGCAAGGATACGAGTAGGATCGTCGAGGCCACTAAAAATGTGCCAGTGCCAGAGGAGCCGGTGGAAATTCCCACTGCACTACTCAAACAGGCGCGGCAAGCTGTAGCAGGTTCGCTCAATATAGGCGACGAGGCCATAAGAAAACTGACCGCGTTTTCGATTACCAATGTTGCCAGCCATAGTTTCGGTATTATTGCCACGATCGATTATGGGACGCCGAAAAGCCGCAAGGTTATTTCCAACCTTGTACGCGCCAACGACCCATTGCCGGTAGTGCAGACGAAGATCTATGGAACGATTGAGGCGGGGCAGGACGTAGTTGTGCTGGAAGTTATGGAGAACACCGAGGAAACCTGGATTGTCGAGTCGGAAAAATACACCGATGAGGCGGCAATCGGTGCTGTTACTTTAACCTTACCGCCGGGCCTGGCCGAGGGTGCGCCTATTGAAGTGACCTTTGAAATGAATACACAGGGACGGTTGCAGGTTGCAGGTAGAGAGCCGCAGAGTAGTACAGTAATCAAAACGACGTTCGAAACAAAATCCTCTATGATGTATGACGATACGCTAAAGATGGAAAGATTGAAGAAAGAGACGAAAGTTGTATAAGGCATGGTGATACATGACCACACCTGCACGCCCTAATTTTTTTCTCCTGCTGGAACTGAATCCAGATGAGCCGTGGGATCAAGCTCTGTATCAAAAGACGATAGAGGAGAAGGTTCGTCAATGGAGTTATGAAAGCCTGAGTATAGCGAAGAAAGCGTTGCCTGCTCAGTTTTATCGTGGGTTGCTGCCGCAAATTCGGCAGGTGATGGAAGATCCCCGTTTGAGAGCGCAGGAAGTGAGGAGTGCCAGTGCCCTGCTGGCGACTCGTTACCAAAAGGAATATCAGCGATTCGAGGAGCAGTTGCTGTTACTCAATCTGAAGGATGCTGTCGATCAGGAGGAGATCGAGACATTTGTGAAGGAATTCCGCCATATCGTCCCGACGCGGACTATAGAGCGGCGCATCACGACCAGGATACGTCAGTCTTCGCAAGATGATGCGGGTGTGGAGCGTGTGTTAGAGTCTTCGATCGCCAAAAACATCGAGGATCATCTGGCTGTAGTGCAGGTGGAAACGCTTTACGAATTGCTCCATGTCTCACCTGAGCAATCGACGGCATTTCTTTTGCAGGAAGCCGAGAAATTGTATACCCAGGAGGTGCGACAACATCCCAGCGCGGCAGTTACCGCCAGAGTAGAACTGGCGGGTTTTGCGATGATGATTTTTAAGACTGAAGAGATGCGTGCTAGATATGACGAGACATTACGGCAGGTGTCTTTGCAACAAATTTTGGAGGAGTTGACCGAGAGCGCGAGACGTAGCCGTGTAAAAGAGATTCATGCTGGTCAGGTTCTCTATTACATACGGAAGGCTGAGGAGATGGGTATGAGCCGGGAAAAGGCGCTGGAGAGGTTGAAGGAGCACGGTCGTATTCATCAATGGTTTATTGTTATTCCCGATACCTATACCCAGATACAAAAGCGTGAGAGTGAGATAGACGGGGAAGATGAGGTAAGCGGAGCGACGAGGATGGTGGCCGTACAGAAGGTCGATGAGGTGCGTCAGGAGCGTGATGCGGTGGTCAAGCGCAGTATCTGGCGCAGGATAAGAGCAGTTTTGCTGGTGTTGGTGCAGCTTGTTTTCTTTGTGATTGTGACGCATAGAGAGGCTACTTCGATGCAGCCCTTGTTATCTTGGGGACAACTGGCACATGTTCTGCTGCGTGTCCCATCGGTACCAGTGGCCCGACATGTGATTGAAACGCAGTTTGCCTTTGCGGCTGGGAACACTATTGCGCATATGCTGATCGCCGTGGCTGCTCTGTTTATCGTTATGCTGATCGATGTATTGCTTTTTGTGTTTCTGCTTACGTTTGCTATACCGCTAGCTTTCGCGCTGGTCGGTCTGGCTGTAGGTGGTGTAAGTGCGCTTAGAAGCGTGGTTGAGACGCTTTTTATGGCGCATACGGGGATGCAGCGGTGGAAGATCGGCGAGGTTGATGTGACGAGAAATAGCATGCGGCAGAAGAGCGTCGTTCTAGGTTCTGGTTGGTTGATGGAGCGATTGGTAGCCCAGAATCTTGCGGCGGCTCTGCATAGAACGGGTCAGCGCTGGTCCGATTTTGCCGATCTTTTAGGCGAGTGGAAGTGGATGAGGGGATGTCTTATTGCTTATTGGGCCTACCCGGTCAAATTTGGTTGTCAGCTAGCCGGGCTGATGCACTATGTTATATCAATCGAGCTGGATGCGCTATGCACCTGTGTATACACGGTCTCTCTCCTTATAGGAGAGATGGCCGTGCTTCTTGGTGGTGGGATGTTTGTTGTGGTGCGCACACTGTATATGCGATTGCATCACATTTTAGAGTCCTGATGTGGACAAGAACTTTACCAAAGTTCTACGTCGTTAAAGAGTGCAGTAGTTGAGTGGGTGAAATCGGTAGAGAAGAAGCCAAAGGTGCCACTAGCCGAACTGGTGTCGCTGATATAGGCGATCTGTTGCGCATTGACATAGATGTAGATGTTAGCCCCGTTTGTGATGATCGTGATCGTGTTGCTTTGTCCAGCGCCCTGGTAAAAGGCCGAACTGGTGCCAGACAGGAGTGTGTGGGCGGGTGTGACGAGATCGTAGCTGCCGTCCGTGCCCATGCGTAGACGATACTCCGAGTTATCGGTGTGACGGAAGATCACACCGCCCCCATCGTTGGATGCCGGGTTTAGCGCCATGCGAAACTGGAACGTAAAGTTACTGCCGGTCAGATTGTTGGCGTAGCATGGGAGGTAAGATGATGTTATATTATTTTTTATCTGGTATAGGCCATTGGCATAGCTACAGCTTGTTCCTCCCGACCCGATGATGTCCCAGTGTCCGTTATCAGGTCCCGCCATGGCGGAATAGTAGACGGGTACACCGCTGGTTGCTCGCGTAAAAAAGTTGGGAGTAGGTGTTGGGGCTGGTATTGGTGTTGAGGTAGGAAGCAGTTTGGGAGTTGATTTAGGTGTAGGCTTGGGTTTGGGAGTCGGTTTAGGTGTATGTTTGGGAGTAGGGGTAGGCTTTGGCGTGGGAGTCGGTTTAGGCATGGGTGTGGATGTGGGTTTAGGCGTCGGTTTTGCTGTTGGGGTACTCTTAATCGCTACCAGTGTAGGCGCTTTCTTGACTGTAGCGGCCACGCTGGCATTGAAGGAAGATGCCAGCAGTGTGGCAATCAGTGTCAGTACCAATGCGATACCCAGCAATACCAATGGTCTTCTCTGACTGGGTAGCGGGATAAAGGCCTGAGGGATGCTCATTTGAACCAGTGGAGGCGTAATTCGCAGTGAGCCAGGTGGGAGTTGAGCGTTGTTGGAGGCATGGCTGCTCTGGAGCGCTTCCTCTGCTACTGTTTCGCCTCCATCGTGCCAGAAGGGAAGGCTTTGGGGATCGATCTGATTGTAATCCGAAGGTGTAAAATCAAGTTGTTGAGGTTCGAATGCTGCTTCCCTCTCCTGCTGCAGTGTATCTTGTGCGGGTGGTATGTTGTGAGAGTCGAAATCGAATTGAGGTTCGAATGCCTGTTCCGCTTCTTCTGTAGAGAGAGCGTGTTGTGATGCATTCGAGGTTGGAAGGGGTGAGAATGCTGCAGGCGCCGCAACTACCTGTGCATGTTCTTCTTCTTGATGATCAGCGGGGTGTGAATGATTATCCTGCTCTATGGTGGATAAAAATGGGAAGTCTTCGTCTTCGTCCGTATTGTACGCTGAGAATGTTGTTGTGTAGGCAGAAGGAATCTCCTCATCTTCCGCGGTCGGCTCTGTCAGTGGAGATAATGGCTGCTGGTCAGGATGGCTTACATGGTTTTGCTGGGACGATAAAGGCTCCTGTTGTGTGAACGGAGCGTCGTCATTTTCCTCGTCGGGGAGGGATGCATTTTCGTGTGGGGAGTGTGCGGCGGACTGGGGAATGTTGTCTATGCCATCGAGCAAGTTTTCCTGTAAGCGCCGGGTTGTTGGCCTGGTGTTTGACTCGACTGGTGACAGATTTTTGGCTACAGGGGGAAGCTCGCTGTCTTGCGGCTGTGTCGTAGGTGGTAGAAATGGTTCGGACACGCGTAATCCCTTGCTTTGAGGAGGTCTTGATCCCGTTCTGTTTCGCTGAAGAACCCCGTGATCAGCGGTCAGACGCGCGAAAGGGAATGCTGGTGGTGTGGGGTGATCGGCAGTCTGAAGGGCTTCCAGAAAGCTGGTGACATCGGGATAACGGTCTTCAGGTTTTATTGCCAGTGCGCGCACCATCACCGTTTCGATCGCGCCCATCAGCGTTGAGGATCTGGTGAGAGGTGTATTTGCGTGTTCCCACAGCGATGGCAGGTCCGGTAGGGTTCCAGTAATGAGCTCGTGGAGTAGGTATCCCAGGGCGTATTGATCGCTGAAGAAGCCAGGCGATCCCAGTAGTTGTTCGGGTGCGAGGTAGCTGTTGGTATGCTGGTCAGTGGGTGTTTCCTGTGTGGGTGCATTGATGATGGTGCCCAGGTGGAAATCGGTCAGGAGAACATCACCGGGGTCGTTGAGCAAGATATGCTCTGGTTTGATATGTTGGTGTGTGATGCCGTGAGAATGGGCGAAGGCGACGGCCTGTCCAACCTGTGTGACGATTTCGACGGCTTCATCGAGCATCAAATGTTTGGAGTCACGCAGGTTCATGTAGGAGCGCAGAGAGCCTCCGCTCACGTATTCACTCACGATATAGGGTTTGCCCTGTTCGAGAGAGAGTTCGAGCACTGGCACGATATGGGGGTGTTGCAAGAGAAGCAGACGAGTTTCCAACTGGCGAATGGTATCTTCGCTGGCTGTTGGAGCGAGGCATGCAGCATCGAACATCTTGAGTACGACAAAATGACCTGGCTCGTTGATGGGATAGGCCAGGTAGATATCACGACCGGGCTTATGCTCAAGGTGGGTTGTGAGGTAGTAGTGGCTGAATGTGTATAGCAAGAAGTGCTCCTTTATATAGTTGTGCACGGAAAAACGGGTTTCGTGGTTGTTCGGGCTTTGAATGAATGCAGCCATCCCGTGGCAGCCAGCGTTGCTGCCACGGGACGCTAGACTCCATCAATTGTTTGTCTGGTTCCTACCATTGTCTGAGGTTGGGGGAGATATTCAAGATCTGGTGGAAGACCTATGCGCGCGCGTGGTAATGTCGCCTCCAGGTGGGTTGGTGAATCCTCCTTGCCGTGCGCTACTGGCCGAAAGGCCAAAGGTGACGGTGTAATCGCAGGTTTCGCTGCAGGTGTCGGTGCTGGTCAAGTCGTCGTCGGGATAGCTATAGTCTTTTGGATACGCTGATTTCGCCAGTTTGGACCAGTTCGGCAGATCATCGGACCAGACGGCAGGATTATTCGGGTTGCAGACGCCTTCAACATACTGGCCCAGGCAGCAATACTCGTTGAGATCGTTGGTGCTGACGGTGGCCTTGTGACTTTGGGCGTATGTGCAATTGCTATCGCACGCGACCACCTGTCCGCTGGCATTTTTGATTTGTAAAACGCCTGGACAGACCGAGTTTAAGTCGATGCAACCCTGACTGCCGCAAGTGTCGGTGGGAGAGCCACCGCTCGACTGGATGAATGTTGGCAGGTTGTAGCCATCGACGAGACTGATATCGTAGTAGACTAATCCATTGCCACCATTGTAAGTGAACTCTGCGAGGCTTGCTGGCGGCTGGCCGCCGTTGCCGTTACATAACCCTCCCACTCCACAGTCGGCAGTCTCGCAGTTCGCGCCCCCTGAGTCGCACCCTGTGCGGCCCCAGAAGCGCATATTCTCCATGACTGCACCAGGTGTTGTGACCGTGAGTTTGCCTGTCTGCCCAGGGCCTAACTCTCCATTCCAGTTTCCATCCGGACGCGTCGTTGATGCAGCCTGTCCGCTTTCTCCCACCCAGATGGTCTGGTTGGTGTTGTTGACGAAGGAGATGGTGTGGTTCACGGAGTTGGAGGAGCCGTTGCCATTGCCACCGTTGTTAGGAGGAGGTGGGGGGCTGGAGCAGGCAGGAGGATTTTGCGGTGCGGGGATGACGGAACCGGGATCGTGGTGGGGAGAGATTATCTTTTGTGCTGTAGCGGTAGCCAGGCTCTCGGAGGGATAGACGAGCGACCATGTGGCCGTAGTGCCCGAGATGCTCAGGTGGTAAAGTTGGGTTTTACTGGAGGCCCAGCCCTCGGTGGGACTGATCATATCCAGGTTGGCAAGCTCTGAGCTGAAAGAATTGACCTGTTGAGTCCCTTGTGGTGCAGGAATGGTTGCATCTGTCTGGGTAGTAAGCGTAGTCCACTTCCCACCGTTGAACTCATAAAGGTTCCAGTTGTCGGCATCGTCATTAGAGGAGGATGGTGCCTGTCCAAGTACGAATACGTGATTGGGATCGGTTGCTGAAAGCGTGTGCCGTCCCGAGATTTCCGCTACTGTGAACTGGCTGGTAGGACTCAGATTCACGAGGGTATAGCCTTTGCCTGCGCCTTTAAGTGCTATTCCGTAGAGGTGGAGATAAGAGTGGGCGCTGGTGCTGGTGCTGTTACTGGGCAGGCTGTCTTGATCGGGAGCGTTGTCGATCTCGATAGGGAGGATGGCCGAGCCACTGCTGAACAGGACGGGAGGTTCGGAGAGGATGATGGATTTGTCGCTTTGCTGAGCAGCGCCACCGGGAATGGCGACAGGAAACAGGATATGCCAGTCGGCGTGTGCTCCAGCCTGGACATTCAGGTACACGGGAGTGGACTTTTCTCCTGAAAAGGTACCGGTGGCGGTAGCGACGTAGTCCTGAGTACCGGGAACAGTGCAGCCGAGTGTCTGATCGGTGGAGGCGGGCAGGCATTGTTGTTGTTGAGATTGTTGTGTGTTACTGGGCTGGGGGATGCAGTCGGGTAGGATAGTCGCGCCAGTCAGTGAGCCGTTGTCGGTAACGGTTTGGATGAGTGGGAGATCCTGAAAGAGATCTGGCCCGTTGCAGAGCAGGGTACAGTCGATAGAGGCATCGTCCTGCGGGAAGAAGTTGTAGTACAATTTCCAGGTGATGCCGCCATTGACGGAGTGGTAGAGAGCGCCGACAGTCTGATTATTTTTATTATCCTCCTTCATGACCTCAAGCCAGCCTTCGTGGGTATTGATGAAGTCTGGCTGGCTGGTACCAAGTACATTTTGTAAGGTAATAGGATTAGAGGTGACCCAGGTATGTCCGCCATCGACCGTGCTACGCACGTAGGTGGTGGTGGTATCGGGAGGAATTGCTTTGCTGTTGACGGTCGGGGTACCGGCATTATTGGTGGTGATGACGGTGGCAGCGGCGGTTGCCTGGGCGTTAATATCATTTTGTGAGAGGGGAGTGGAGGCCACGATCCAGGCGTGGTTGGCGTCGAGGAAGGTGGCGTTACTGATGCTGGCGATAGCCAGCTGGCTGGGGTCTGACGGAGTTGCTGTGCCGGTGGCGGGATTGGGTTCCCAATCGAGGGGGGTGACATCGATCCAGGATTTGCCGCCATCGTTGGTTTTGAGGACCGAATTGTCGCTGAGGGCCCAACCGGAGGTCTCGTCGAGCATATGGATCTGTGTGAAAACGCGGTCTCCCTGTGGAGAGAGGGTAATCTGAGATGGGGGAGGATCGAAGAAGCTGGTAGTATCCTCACTGGAGCAACAGACGCCCCCCATGAGCAAAGGAGTAAGGGCGAGCAGGAGCAGGAGGCCAAAGAATTGCCTGCTGTTTTTTTTGCCTGCTCCCCCGTTCTTTTCGATCAGTAATTGTGTATTTTTCATAAGTGTATCCATATACTAATCTTCAGTAGTTTGACTGATGTGTTGTTTTTCTCTTTCTTGTGCCTGAAGTCGTGAGTCATTTTGCATGTCTTGAACTTCGCGCCTCAGGTCCATGTCGTAGTGAAAGACTTCGGGGAGCTCGCCATCAAATGGGTTGCCATACACGAAGATCATTTCTTCCTCCGGGGTCCTGGTGGTTGCGGAGATTGTTGTGTTTGTTTCCGACTCTTCTGGCTCTGCCTTGAGTTCGAAAATTGCCGCACTGGCATCAAACGCATCTTCATTCGAAAATACTTGTATACCTGTATTTTTAGAGTTAGGAACCTCTTCCTCTTCGAGCAGCATACTATCCAACTCGGCAGGCGTCATTTGTACGCCTTGTTGGCCGGTAGTAGCGCGTGTAGAAGTTGGATTAGAAGACATGTGAGCCTGTTGTGCCTGCTGCTGGGCGCGCAAGATGCGTTGCTGGACTTGAAGTTTGCCAAAGACACCGATTTCGCGCCAGACGAGAAGTGCCAGGATGGCCCATGCTGCAAATAGGAAGAGGCATTGGAGCAGTACAATGGCGAAAGGGAGAAAGAGTTCACCGCCCAAAGCCACTTGTAAGCTGTGCCAGTGGCTCAACATCTGCAGCAGGAGGCGAAGTACTGCGGGAGGTATGCCCCCAGATAGCCAGAAGATGAGTATGGCAACAGCGAGAATGGGCAGCCACACGACGAGGAGCCGCTGTATAAGTGCATCGGGTCCTTGTTTTTTGGGTGTGGGAGCGGGTGATGAATTCATTAGGGCCTCTTCAGTTTTCTAGTTTTTTCTATGGCGTGTGCCAGCCTGAAGACCGCAAGGGATCTTCCCTACGCGATTGTGACAACACGTCAGTCTGGCATGCGTGACGATCATGCTACCTTCGTCCGTCGCTCACAAACTGGAGATTGGTGGTAGTATTGCGTGCTTTCGACTTTTCGTGCTCGGTCTCCAGGTAGTTTTGTTCAATATCTTTAGCTGTTTGTTGCATTTGCGAGAGTGTCGAAGCGAGTGTTGTATTTGCCATTTTTGCCTCTAAGGGTGAGGCAAGTACTTCCATCTGTGACCAGCTTTTCGTCGCGAAAAGGCCTTCGCCGCGGCGTGCGCCGAGCAAGAAGCTCTTCTGACCGGGTGTGAGGTGGAAGGTATGGACGACGGAGTCGATGGTGCTGGAGTCTTGTTTCATCAAGAATTTCATGGTTGCCATCGCCAAGATGGTTTTGCCCTCATCCGAGTTCAAGAAATCGTCCGAGTTTTGCGTGGTGCACCACAGGCCGCCACCATATTTACGGATACGACGTGACATCTCTTCGAGGAATTTGGCGCCTTGCTTAAACTGCATGAGCAACCAGGCTTCGTCGATGAGGATGATGGTGTTAGGCATGGGAACGTTGGATTGACGGGCCTGGCGGATCTTGGTCCAGAGGAACTCCGCGATCAGGAACAGGCCGATAGGTTTGAGCGAATCGTTGAGCTCGCGAATGTTGAAGTCGATAAAGCGGTTGTCGAGCACCACGCGGGTGCGCATGGGAAACAGGTGCAGGTAGCGTTCCAGTCGTTCGCTCAGGCCGAAGGTATCGCGACCGACGCCGAAGCGATCGTCGCCGCGCAACGCGCTGGACATGATGACGTAGAACTCCTGCATATTGGGTGGAACGTGGCCGTGGGTAGTGGGGTCCATAGTGATGCCGCGGTTTTCGTATGTCTTTGTCAGACATTTATATAGGAACGCTTTTTCCTTTTGCGGCAGCATGCCCTCATCGGAGAGGATAAGTTCGAGCAGTGTGATGAGGTTGAGAATTTTCTCGCGAAAGAAGTTTGCATCAGTCTTTGTGTCGTCACCTGATTCTTTGGAACTGCCAACGCCGCCGTAGAGTTCAAATGGGTTGATTTGCATGGATTCCGAGGAGAGGCGTACATACTGTCCGTTCACCGTTTCACACATATTGTTGTACTCGGCCTCCGGGTCGATGACATAGACATTACAGGTAGGCAGGAGGCGGCTGGTCGTCGTTTTGAGGAAGAAGCTTTTGCCTGCGCCAGATTTTGCGAACACGACAAGGTTACCATTTTCTAGTATCTTACTATTGAACGGATTGATGATAGCCAGGCCGCCATTGGGATTGGCGCCGAACATGACGCCGGTCTCCATGCTGATGTCGCTATTGGTAAAAGGGTAGAACGTGGCGGCTGAGCCTGTACCGAAGAGGCGACCGCGACCGATCTGGTTGCTGGCATCTGGCAGGCAGCTCAATAGCCCGACTTGATGTTGCCAGTGTGTGGGCAGAGCGCGGAAGTCGAGGCTACGGATGGTGCCTGCGATACGATTGCTGCGTTCGCCCAGTTCATGGCGATCGCGACCGCGCACCAGGATGAAGGCGGAGATATTAAACACACGTTCGTCTCCGCGGGCGAGGTTCTCGCGTAGTTTTTCGACGTCCCCGAGTGCGATGTTTGTCGATGGGTCTGCGGTACGTCCCTGTCGTTCCGAGACCAAAGCCGCGCCACGAAACTGCACAGCTTTCTGGCTCAGGCGTTGGCTCACCTGTTCTGGTTTGAGAGGTTCGATGTGGATGCTGAAGTCGACGTTGGGCTCGTCGACCTGGATGAGGCTGTCGAACCAGCCGGGATAAGCGCTACGAGGGTATGAGGTGATGGCGAGTGTTCTGACGTATTCGTGATGTGATTCACCCTCGATACGGATGTAGGAGGGGAATATCTGGATACTCGAAGGGGTTACCAGATCTGGTATCTTTACGAAGTCGGGAAGTTGATTCTTCTTTGCCTCTTTCTCCGCTGCCTTTTTCTCTTTGCGATTTTTTGGCTGCTGTTTTGTTTCGGGCTGGGCGAGCTGATTGTTGAGTTCTGGATAGGTAGTGGTATAGTCCAAATCCGTGAGTGGTTGAGAATCCATCGCCGAGACCATCGGGCTACCGTGGCTTCCTTCGATCATACCAGGGGTAATGGGGCGCAGATAGGCTTCCCAGGGTGTGTAGCAACTCTGGTAAAGTTGGATGATTTCAAGGGTAGTGAGCCGTTTGCCGGTGAGGCCCATGCGTTCCATCTGGCGTAACAGTTCTTCCATACGCAGCTTTAATTGCATCTGCGCATTAAAGAGTGCTTCCGTCTTGTCCCTGGCGCTCTGGCGATCGGCAGGAACGATCACGTAGAACTCTCGTTTCACCAGAGCACGTCTGGAGGCCAGCATGCGCACGAATTTCGCATGGTCGCGTGTGATGGGTGCCAGAACGCCTTTGACAGAATCCATACTTTCAAGATAGGCATCCAGGTTATGTGGGCGATTGCGGATCAGGATCTGAATGGGAAAGGAAATGCCGTTGAGGAAGCCCTTAAAACCCTCGATGACCCCCTCTTGCTCGTCTTCCGAAAGGAGGGAAAAGTTGATGGCATTCACTTTGAGAATGCCCCGATATTCGAGGCCTTTGCGCCCTAGATCAACGCAGGCGACATCTCCATCGACCTGGCGTAGTTTGATGAAGGCGTTAACAATATTGGCAGCGCCGGTCAGGAGCATGCTAGGAGTTTTTGGTGCAGTCAACATAATGAAAGGCTCCAAATCTAATCTTCTTCATAGTCGTCGTCAATTTTAGGTTTTGCTGTTTCTGTCTCTTCGTCTTGTTTTTCTGGCTGAGTACTAATTCCCTCCGGTGTGTATATGTAAACTTTGGGAATGATGGCATAAAAGAGCCAGATGAAGGCCCATTGTTCCAGTGGTTGCGTGGCAAATTTAATAAAGGCCACAATCAAGGCGGCTATGACGAAGACCGCAGCGATGATGCCTTTGAGAATGTCGCTTACGAAGACATTGTGAGCGACAGGTGTGCCCAGTCGCAGCCATGAAAGGTAGGCGAATCCCAGGCCAATGGCGACGATCAACAACTCACGACCAGTGCGACCAAAGACGATCGTTGGTTGCTCGTTCAGAAATGTTGGAAATTCCTCTTTCTTCATAGTACTTCCTTTCTGAGCACCTGAGCGTAGCTAGATGCGAGAGCATCGTTGGTGCTCGGAATAAGGAGACACCTAATTTCATTTTTTCACTGTTAGCAACGGTTCTTACGGAGATGGTGCGATGGACATCAATGAATGTGTTGATGTTGCCACCGCGACCGCAATCCGATACCACGCATCACGACGATCAAAAAGGTTCACCCAAACTATCCAGCCGATACCTCCTTTCCGAGCACCAGAGCCGATAGGCTAGACGTGAGAGCGTCGTTGGTGCTCGGAATAAGGAGCGTCTACTAGACAAGATCGCCGATGCCCGAAGCGATGGTGGAGGCGAGCAGAACGATCACCAACCCCACGACTGCGCAGGCGATGGCGGCGTTGGACATAGCTACTTTGCGCTCGTTGCCGAACGCGGTTGCGCGCATCAAGCCACCGACGACGATACCAAGAACGCAGACTGTGATGCCCAGGCCCACGAGCAGGGTTGAAACGCTACTGATGATGCTGGAGAGCTCTGTCTCCAGGGGTCCCAGGTCTGCAAGAACGACGAATGTGCTAAGGAAATGAAGAACAAAAACTGACATGTGTAGATAATCCTTTCTTGTGCTAATGACGTAAAAATGTTCTATGTAAACGCCACTGAAGGGCTAGCTCTTCAGCGCGAGAATGGTATTAATGTAGTTGCTCGTAGCGTGATTTTTTTGTTTGTTATCCAGGCAACCGAGCCAGTGTGTTTTCCCACAACTTTTGACGGCCCAGTCGACGTTCTTCTGGCCGCTATGATAGGCGGCGAGAGCCATTTTGAAAGCCTCTACATCATCCTGAGGGATGTGAAGCAGATGATTGTGGATGTAGTGGGTGTAGAGCAGGGCCATCTCGAAGGCGGCAGCGGGTATTGCTTCGCCGGGTAGCGCTGGATCGATACCGTTGCCTGCTGGCAGACTGCCTGGATGCTGGTCGCAGCGCTGGGGATTGGCAAGAAAATTGATGACGCACCTGGGAATATTTTTCGCCACCTGCGCTGGTAATTGCGCGATGCCTAGCGTATCGCTATGACGTTGTTGATTTTGTGCCTGAAAACCGCTCTGGCAGAGCTGCTGGAGAAAGTATTTGGATGGAATGCCATAGTACACCGCGGCTTCAATAGCCTGTGTCTGCCACTGTTGTTGTGTGGGAGTAGCGCCTGATTGTAGGCAGGGTGCGATCTGCTGTTGGCGGATGAAGCCTTGCAGATGGTATCCCTGCCAGGAGTCTATGTGACCATTAGCGTGCCAGATCAGATTTTCAAAGGCGTATGCTGCGTTCGACTGAGCAATAGTGATGTAGCCATTGCTATGTTTTGTTGGTGGTTGCACATTGACGACAATCGCCATGTGCCCTGTCGTGTTGCCACTCCATACGGCCATGTCACCCAGTGTTGGTGGGCTGTGTTCGATCGCGGCGGTGGCAATCTCCTGCCAACCTGGCCTGTGCTGGTAGAGTGTCCAGAACTGGTCGGCATTTCCTCCGTAGGGTAACTGGTCGTCGATTTGTGCGAAGACCGCACTGACGAATTCTACGCACTGCAAGCTGCCACTTCTGGCATCGGTGCACAGTGACCCATCGGCGTTGTGGCAACTTTTTTGCCAGTAAGCGATGACAGAAGCCATTGTGGGGTCATCGGTGTAGTATTGGTTGTTCAGTGGGCCATATAAGGCACTGGCAATCGCGGTAGCCTCGGCGGCAATATATTGACCATGCGTGCTGAATCCCAGTTTTTTGGCGTGATCAAACCAGGAGGGTGGATATGCACCAGAAGGTGCTACCCATGCTGACAGGACCCTGGTAGTTGTCTGGGTATTTTGTCCACAGGCGGTGAGGAGCAAGAGCAAAGAGAGAGCAGTCAGAACGAGCTGATATCTCTTGGACCGTTCTACCGGTGTAGATATTGTATGCATGATAGATAAATACTGCATTGTGCTCCTACGAGAACATGGTAACTTCGTGTTGGACACCTGATGCGACCATGGGACCTACCTGTTTGACGAGGTCGACCGCATTTGATTTGAAAAGAGATGGCACGCGTAGCATAAGTCCCAGGGTGGCGAATTTAATGATATCCACCATGATATCGAGTTTGACCAGATGGGTTTCATACTCGGCCAGCACCAGCATACCGACACCTAAAACCACCACCTGTGCCACCTGAGAGGCGATCAGGCTGAGGAATCCGTAGATCCAATCGCGAGCGAACCTGGCCCCTGATTGTCCGGGTATAATGAAAGCGAGCATCACCAATGGGCTGAGGATGATGTAGAGGTCAATAAGGAGGATGCGTACGACGATTTCTGCGCCAAGAGCCATGGAGAATCCGAGCAGTACGAAGCGGGGAGCATCTCCAACGAGCAGTCCTCCAAGCGTGGCATCGATCGCGAGAACGATAAAGCTTCCATAGACGTTTCCGAGGATGGCAGCAGGTGCGAGGGCTTGTATGACAAACATCGAGATAAGCAGTACTGTAAGATAGACGAGCCACTCTTCCCATACGCCGGCTGGCATTACGAAGTCAGTAACGCTACCGATATCAATGCCTGCGTTCGTGAACTCGTACCATAGTCCTTGTATGACGGTGTTGCCGAAATCAACAATCTGTCCCACAATAAACCAGCACATGGCGATACCGACCATGGTGAGCAAGAGGGTCGGTAAATTTTGCAGCACATCGGCATAGCTTGCACTGCTCCAGCGGGCCATCACGCTAAAACCGAGTAACATGATGAGGGGGGCGAGACAGAGCCAGGCGGCACTTTCGACGGCGATGAGAATAGTGTGAACCTCGGGGCAATCAGTTGTCAGTGCACCAGGGATGTTGAATAGCCATCCCATGCTACCCTGTGTCGATGTCAACAGGTCATTATCTATACCGTTACACACGGCTGAGTCGAAGGCACCGAAGGAAATATAGTTGAGCAGTTTGCCGGGCAACGGTTGTGGACAGCTATCATCGGCGATTGAAGTTTTCGTCACGCCACCCTTACCTGCATAGTTTACATATGCTATTTTGCCCGTCTCCTGGTCGATAGTTGCGGAGGACAACGAGTTACTGGTGTTATCAGGGTAAGCTGTAAGCGCGGCAGAAGCACTGCTTTGGAGCGTTAGATCCTTTTGGCCCACGTTTATTGCGGCAGAATAAGACCGCAGACTAGCTTCTGTGTTCGCAGGTAGTTTTGACTGGGTTGTGTGGGGTGATGAGCCATTGGCAGCAGAGGCCACTGCTGCCAATAAATAGATGGCGAAAAGGACGGCGATGACCAGAATTGCGCGGCTCAAAAAGGAGCGCTTCTTTGTGCGTCTGTCGGCCCTCTTTCTTTTTTTTGGCTCTCCTTTTTGTTTGCGCTGCGCAATTGCTCGGTGGGTAAGGCGCAGTGCGCTTTTGATGAGTGTGATGGACTCCATATTTCGTCTCCTTCGGTGCAGTGACCGGGTATGTCTCTTTGTATGTTTTTCGCACTCGCTCTACTATAATAGAGAACCGTGTTTGTGCTGGCTAGAGGGATAGGGGGACAGAATAGTGGTGCTGCAATTGCGGGAATTTGGTGTGTAGGATTTCGAGAATCTCTATAGAGAAGATTTTCCCTCTTTTCGACTATCTTTTTCATGGTCTATCTTTTATGCTGCAGAGAGAAATATAAGCGGTGTGATGAGCGAGATAGGAGTATGTATTTATGCCGAGGTCGAGATCAGAATCGTCGAGAGTTGGATCAGAGAATACGGGTGTATTGGAGCGTGGAGAGGGTGCGGATAGACAAAACTTTGAGGACAGAGAAAATAGAAGAAATGTAATGATGCAGCAAGAATTTTATGGATCGGAAAACGCTAGAGGAAGGAATGGAGATAGAGATAAAGATTTAGATGATGAAGAGATCAGGAATAGATTAGACAGGTTTTTTGTGAGGAGCCAAAATGAAAGTACAGAGAAGAATGAAAGTTCTCCTGAAGATAATGTGAAGGAAACTGATAGCGAAAGTAAGGAGAGTTTAGAGGAGAGGAAGGGTAAATTAGAGGAAAGAGAGAAAGAATTAGATGAAAGGGAGGAGAATTTACAAGCTAAAGAGAAAGAATTAGATGAAGAAGAGAAAAAATTAGAGGTAGAGAGGGTGAAGTTAGAGGAAGAGCAGGAGAGATTAAATAGAGAGAGGGAGCGGTTAGACGAGAAGGAGGGTGAACTGAATGATGATGATGAAAGGAAGGCAGAGAAATTAGAGGCAGAGAGAGAGAAGCTAGAAGAGAAGGAGAGTAAATTAGAGGTGCAGAAGAGTGAGTTGGAAGAAAGGTATGAGCAATTAGAGGCAGAGAGGGAGAGCCTGGAACGGGAAAAGGACAACTTGAGCAAGGAGAGAGATAAATTAGAGAAGGATAAGGAGAAGTTGGAGCAAGAGGAAAAAATTGAAAAGCATAAAGAGGAAGTTGATAAAGAGATAGAGGAGAAAGAAAATGCAAAGGAGGAACAACAAAAGAAAGCGGACAAATACCAGCAAAAGAAAGAGAAGAGTATGTTTGCAAACCAGGCAGTTAGCCAGTCAATCGGTGACGTGAATCAACAGTTCAATGGTGTAGCGCAAGAGGCGTTTGATGAGGCAGGCGAGTGATTTTGTCTTAGATGTTTGCAGTAAAAGTGATGTGCAGAGAACTCCAATGTTCTCTACATATCACTTTGTCAAGGTTGATGGTGAGCGGTTGAACCGTGCAATGAATTGTGCGCGGGCGCATGAATGCGGCCCCTACAGATTATGAGGAAGGTTGACAGAACAATAGGGGCATGTTTCGTATGCGAAACATGCCCCTATTTCTTGATAATCTCTCTCCTGTCTGGTGAGTCCGGCAAATCTTCGAGGGGTTGATAGGCAAAGTCGCGGCGCGCGCCCGCAAGGGGACGCGGACCGGTCGATAAATCTTCCCTCTACAACGCGAATACGCCTGTTTATTTGATTGATACATTTATTGCGCACAAATAAGCGATGCTATTGTTTAATATTGCCATATCTTGATATCCTGGTAGCCGATGTCGGTGGGGCTGCCATCGCTACGGGCGATTACTGCTACGTTGCCGCTGGTATTGAGTTGAACACCCTGTATGTGCAGGATAGGCTTGAGGTTGGCATAAAATGTCAGTGACTTACCATTGACCACGGCGGCGATCAGGTTAGAGGCTGAGGGTCCGGTGCCGGTGTGAATGGCGCTGCTCATGCCTTTGCCGGTGGAAAATGGGATGCCGTTGACGCCGATCTCGTAGTGGCCGTTCTGGTCGATATAGAAATAGCAGAACGACTTGTTCTTCATGCTAAATACCATGCCACCGACATCGCCGTACAGGATGCTCAGTTGGACCTGGATCACAAAGGTGCTGCCTGTGGTGATTGTGCCTTGTCCGCCCGATGTCTGGCAGAAGTGGGGGGTAGTTTGCTCCGATACCATAGTGGCGTGGTAGAAGGTATCCTGTTCGTCGAAGTAGCAGGATTGGCTATTATTGGGGTTTTGTTTGCTCCATTGTCCCGAGTTGCCCCACGAACCGCCCGCGTATGGGGTGTAGTTGAGATCGTGGAAGACGAGGTCCGCCTGTTTCGTGAGGGTGATGTCATATTGTGGGGGGATGACCTGCGCGATGGCGGCAGCCTGTACAGCTTTGGCCTGCACGGCTGTTGCTTTTGCTCCGGCTCTCGCAGTTGTGGTTGCCGCGACGCGGCTACGCGCATTCGCTGTGGCGGTGAGTTGCGCATTGAGGGTGCTGATGGCGGCGATGTTGCTGTTGCCATTGGAGACGATGGCTGAGCGCAGTGAGTTGGAACAGGTGCAACTGATCAGTATCAGGATAATGGTCAAAGAGGCGAGAACCATAGCCAGGCCGGGAGATACATGCTTTTTCACGTACGGCACAACGTCCTGAACACTGTCGATGGTAAGTTCCTCGTCATTATCGGAGTTGAGAAGACTCGTCACTTTGCGATCGATGATGTGCATCTGTTGCTGCATCTCGGTAGGTTGTGCCTGTAACTCCTGAACCCTGCTAGAGAGGTGGCGTAGTTGTTCTACCATCTGCCGATTCTCGTCGGGGTTGGGACGAATAGCCAGGGTCGCGATCAGCGATCCGCGTGGGCCACCGAAGCGCGAAGGGTGTCCGGCCCTGGCGATCTGTACGATCTGACCGATCTGGGCGTCTGGTGGGATGGTGACGGTTACCTGTTGCTTGTCCGCGAGTGTAAGAGGGTACGATGTGCCAGCCAGGGCCTCGCTGTGTGTGATGCCCAGCATCACATGAATGTTTTCGCCGGGCTCTCCTTGTCGAATGGCTTGTTCGAACGCTTCGGAGAAAGCCGCTACCGATGGGTAACGCGTGTCGGGCACATCAGCCAATGCTCGTTGCAACACTGCTTCGACTGCTGGCGTGAGGTGGGTGGTCTGCTTTTCGGGTGAAAATAGTGCGGCAATACTTGGTCTGTTTTGTCCTTCGGGGATGTAGATAGCGCTGGTGAGTAGTTCGTAGGCCAGGGCGGCGAGCGCGTACTGGTCGCTAGCGGCCACTGGTTGCCCATGGACAAGTTCTGGTGCGGTGGCGTATGAGACTTCGGTATCGCTGAGCAGGTGCTGTGAAAGATTCATGAAACGGTTCATACCGAAATCTGATAACGCGACGGGAGGGAGACGTTTTCCATCTGTTTTGTACTGGATCAAAAGATTCGTCTGTTTGATGCCGAGATGGAGAATATTCTTGTCGTGCGCGTATTGCAAACTTTGTGCCATTTGTTGAATCAGTTGTCGGATGTCTCCGAGGGTGAGCGGTGTTGTTGTGGTTCCTCGTTGTGGCTGGTAGTTGTTCAGCCAGATATCGAGAGACCGCTCCGCCGCGATCGGCATAACCGTGTACACATAGTCGTACTTTTTTTCCTGTTCGCTCGTCATTTTTCCGAAATCGAGGATGGGGAAGACGTGGGGATGTTCCAGGGCGATGACTTCCTCCATATACCTGTTGAAAAGTTGAAGGCGCGCTTGTTTGTCTTCCTGCCCATAGTCCAGGCGTAGCAGTTTGAGGGCGACGAGTTTTTCGGTGTGGATGTCGACAGCCTGGTAAACCGATTTGTTTTTCCCCTTGTGGAGAAAGGTCAGTAAGCGGTAACGGCCAATAACCGGTTGGCTGACCGGTCGTTCCGTCGTAGATTTGTGAGCCATGGCTCTTTCTCTATACTCTCTTTCTGCTATGATGCATGTATGTCATTAAGTTTCTTCTATTTTCGTCAATCACTTTCGATATCATCGTGAGACTTCCAGGCCACTGAGGAGTGCGTTATCTCGAATGGCGGAGAATGCAATAGTGATCTGACCTTTGTCGGTGCTAACTGCGGTAAATTGTTCAGCGATGGCGCGGTAGGGTCCTCCTGTGGCAGCGACAATGTCGAAGTGGGAGAGAACCGTCTGGCCGTTGATACTGACGGTAAAAATCCGTTGTCCTGATTGTGTCCAATAGGTTTCGGCGAAATACAAACGGACGGTGTAGGTAGAATCTGGCTGTAACCTGGATAGGGTGTAGGTGAAATAGGGGGCGCAGCGATTGTCTTGATAGACAGCCTGGGGGGTTGGATCGGAGACAAGGCTGGTATCGATCGTGTGATCGGTGCCATCGCATGGCGTGCCGGTGGGATCGACGTAATCGGTATCGGCGACGAAGTTTCCTACCGGACCTCCTCCCGCGTTGATACGCGTGTCTACATTTCCCGCGGACGCGATGGCCGGTGTTTGTATCGCCGTCGGCACATGGCTGGCTGGCGCATGACCTGTGGATGAGGGGGTGGGGCCAGGCGTCGGTGTATGCCTTGAGATGATTGTGCTTTGTGCGGGGTGTTGAGATTTCTGTACCTGCGTTGATTGTGATGATGGGTGGCTAGCTGCATGTGTAGTTGCTTGTCGTGTGGCAGAAGTTACTGTGCTTGATTGTGGATGAATGTTGCCTGCTCTGGCTGCGGATAGTGTATTCTGCTGGTCGAAGAGTAGGGAAGCGAGACTGAGGGTGATAGTGAACGCGATGAGGAGCAGCGTGATCCAGAACAGGGGTTGACGGAAACGCCCATGGTTCTCAGAGGGAGTTGAGGAGGGTGAGGCGATGAGATCGGCTGTGGTATGCGAAGATTGCCGATGGTCTGCGCGAGATGGCGCGGTGGCGCTGTCTACTGTGGGGAGAGGTGTTTGTGTAAGATGAGCTGGTTCTCCTACGGTAAACATGGTCATCGTTTCGTCGTTTGGATCGGGCAAAGGAGCGGTTGTCCTGGCAAAAAGTGGGGTGGGAGTGGCGGGAAGTGGTGTAAAAGTGGTGCCTGTTTGGGTGTGGTCCTCGTTGCGCGTGGTGGTTAGCGTTGCCTTTTGGGTGAGCGATGTGTTGATTTCAACGGCGTAGGAGAGGCGATCCGGTTCTTGCTTCATTGCTGTATGTAAGGGTAGAAGGTTTGAGCCATGCTCAAGTTCAAGCAAGAAAGTGCTCATGTCGGGGTAGCGCTGATAGGGGTCCTTCGCCAGTGCTTTGGTGATGGCCCGCGCAACAGAATCCGGTAGATAGGGTGCCAGGATGGAAAGGGGCACGGGGTCCTCGTTTGCGTGTTTGTTCCACATGGTGGTCAGTTTTTGAGCTTCAAAGGGTGGATGACCGATGAACAGTTCATAGGCCAGACAAGCCAGTGCGTACTGATCGCTCAGGTGGTGCGTTGTGCCCATAAATCGTTCGGGGGCCATGTAGCTGGCGGCAAGAAGATCGATAGGGGTGGTGAGGGTACTGAAGTGAACAGCCGGTGTCAGGCTGAAGTCTCCCAGCATCACGTCGTCCCTGTCGCTGTAGAGAACATTTTCTGGTTTGATACTGGCGTGTGTGATGGCGTGCGTGTGCGCGTATGCGAGGGCCTGACCAATTTTGAGGATAGTGATGAGTGCTTCCTCCCACATCATACGTTTGGATGATAGGTTCTGGAGGTGTTCACGCAGGGAACCGTGTGCGAGGTATGGGTGGACGAGATAGAGCTGTTTTTCGCTAAACACGATATCCAGGAGAGGGACGATCCAGCGATGATGCAGCGAGAGTAAATTTTTGAAATACGCCTCGGACTTCTTATAGTCTTCTTGTGGGTGTAGATAAGCGCGATTGAAGACCTTCACAACAACCTGATGTTGCGTGTGCGCGAGCGCACCGGCCAGGTAGGTTGAACTTGTTTCTTTGGTTGCCAATATTTTCTGTAGCTTGTAGTGCTCGAAGATATCAAAACCCTGTTGGTCTACCATGGGAGTACCCGATTCTTATGTATAAATGTGATCATTTTTATGTGTTGTGTTGTTCCCCCGGCGGAGATAATAGGTCTGTGCGCGGGGGTCACGGATGCCGGAGTGACCGACCCTAGCAAATGGCCGTGATGAGAGAGCGTTTTGTTTTATGAGGTGTGGGTTTCATTGAGAGAGTTGCTGTGGGCTAATGTGCTTACGAGTGACGCGATTGCCTCAATAGTGACAAAGTCGTCGGCGGTGACTTTTTCAAAAGGGATTTCAACGCCGAATCGTTGTTGGATGAAGCGGAGGAGGCGGAGCAACTCCATTGAATTGATAATGCCCCATTCGAGGAGCGGCGTTGTTGCGTCCAGCCCAATATCTTTTCCATCCAGTATACTTTGCGCGATGTATTGCTTGAGTGGTGTTACATATACGCTATACTCAGCCTGTTGCATAATCATTGTGTCCTTTCCACCAAATCAAAATGAGGAGTTGCAGGCAGCAATTGCTGTTTGGAGAGCTTTTAAAATGCCGGACTAAACGCGTGAGCGGTCAGTTCGCCCAGGTAATCGTGCCAGATGTGACGTTCGTTTTGCTCGACTTGAGAGACGATATCTTTCATCAGGGTGAGCACGCGTGGATTATCTTCGTCGTAAACATCGCCCTGGAGCAATTTAACAACGTCGATGCGGTATCGTTCGTCCTGGACGAACGCGGTGAAGAGCACGTTCAAGCGGTAGTAGACCGAGATGAACTCGTACCAGTTCTTTGTGCCGCGACGCAGTGTCGACTCGAACGTCTGGAAGTCTTGCGTGCGAAAATGCCCACTTTCGGAGGCGCGAATAATATCTCTGCTGGCGAAACGGGCGCTGTTGAGGGCAATGCTAACGCCTGTCGAGAAAATGGGATCGACGAAACGGGCTGCATCGCCGACCAGCACGAAGTTGTCTCCACAGATCTGCTTCATCGCGTAACTGTAGTCACCTTCCTGTTTGAGGGGACGGATTTGCCGGGCTGCGCGTAGTCCTGCGGCTAGTTCTGGGCGACTTTCGAGTGCTTGCCAGAAAAACTCCTCGTGGCGTCCCTTGTATTGCGCGAATTGCGATTTTTGCGTCACGACGCCGATACTGGTAATCGTGTCCGTGATGGGGATCTGCCATACCCAGCTGTTGCTAATAGGGAGAAAGTGGATAAAAATATATTCTTTCTGGTCTTCGCGCGTCGCCATGGTCATGCGATCGTAGCCATCGAACCAGGTGTGCAGTGCGTACTGGTTGAAGACGGGATCTTGAATGCGCAGCTTGAGCTGGTTGCCCAGAAGTGTTTTCCTGCCGCTTGCGTCGACGACCATTCTGACTCTGGTGTGGGCAGTCTGGCCTGCAATCGAGAATTGTATGCATGGGTGCTCTGGCTCAGAAAAATCGACTTCGCGTACCTGTACGCCCTCGTAGATGGTCGCTCCCAGCTCGTGAGCATGTTGCAACAACATCAAGTCGAATTTGCTGCGGTCTACGTGGAAGGTATAGTTTCGATCCACCCCGTCCTGTTTGCGCTCGTCAAAGCGAATGCCCACGTGACAATCGGGTTCTAGTCCCTCGAAGCTATCGGTATATACTGGCCCTTTGCCTGTGGTTGTCCAGGCGGCTCCATATTTTTTGGGGAAGCCCGCCTGGTCCATCTTCTCCAGAAAGCCGAGTTCTTTGAAGACGCGCGTCGAAGATGGTACGAGCGATTCTCCTACATGCGCGCGCGGGAAAATCTCGCGCTCGAATAAGACGCACGAGAGGCCAGCTTGAGCGAGATAGCAGGCCGTGGCCGCCCCGGCTGGACCTGCGCCGATAATACCGATATCAAAATCGAAGTGTGACATGCACTGCTCCCTATTATCCGGATGTAATTTTTTCTACTCTCCACTCCCTATTCCCTTTCCACTCCCAATGATAACAGAAGACAGTCTTATTGCTTGGAGGAAAGAGGGACAATTTGCGGTGTTAGCGGTCGTGGGTGTGTAGCAAAGGGACAGTTGTCCCTCTTTCCCTCTATCAGCGGGTTTGCAGGTTCACTATGCTAAGCTACGACGCGTTTTTTGAGTGGTGGTCGGTTTCTTGATGGAGAAGAAAAATGTACTTACATGATCTTTTTATACGTAGTGCGCGGCGCGCTCCGCATGCTCCGGCGGTTGCCGTGGCCGGTGAGTGTATGACGTACAAAGAACTCGATCTGTTGGTGTGCCAGTTTGTGTTGGCCCTCCTTGCAAGCGGAGTCCGGCGAGGCGATCGTGTTGGTATCTGGCTCAAAAAATCGATCAGCGCCATCGCGGTCATGCAAGCCAGCTTGCGCCTGGGAGCCGTATACGTGCCGCTAGACCCCCTCGCTTCGCGAGAACGTGTAGAGAGCATCCTGCGCGATTGTGGCGCGCACGTCCTGGTGACGACGGAGCAGCGATCGCATGGTTTACTGTCGGAGCAGTCCGATAGTTCTGATGGTTGGAGCGTGTTGTGTGTCGAACAGGTGAGCGTATTTGATGCAGCACATGTCGAGACGATGCCAGCGGATGTGTGTGAAGATGATAGCGCTTATATCCTCTATACATCGGGTTCGACCGGAAAGCCGAAAGGGGTTTGCATCAGCCACCGTAATGCTCTAGCCTTCATACAGTGGGCTCGTGATCTACTACAGGCGAGCTCCTCAGATCGCTTCGCCAATCACGCGCCATTTCACTTCGATCTGTCCGTGCTCGATCTCTACGTGGCTTTCTCTGTAGGTGCCCTGGTCGTGCTCATACCCGATAGTATCGCGTTTTTCGCCGGGGCCCTGGTCGAATTCCTGGTAGAACAACGACCTACTATCTGGTATTCGGTGCCATCGGTGCTGGTTTTGATGATGGAGCAAGGGGATCTGTTAGCGCTTGAGGCCCTTTCATTGCGCTGCATTATTTTCGCTGGGGAGCCATTTCCCGTCAAGCACTTCCAGCAACTCTACCAGCGCTGGCCGAGCGTGCGTTTCTTTAATTTTTATGGTCCAACCGAGACAAATGTCTGTACGTACTACGAAGTCGTCGATGCTCCAGGCGATGCGCCTCTGCCCATTGGGAAAGCTTGCTGCGGCGATCTGGTATGGGCACAAAAAGATGACGGGGCCACGCTTAAGCCTGGCGAGGCGGGAGAACTCATGGTCGCGGGTCCGACCGTCATGGTTGGCTACTGGGGCCAACCCCTGCAAGGGACGAAGGCGTACGCGACCGGAGATCTCGTTCGATTGCGGGAGGACGGCAACTACGTCTATCTGGGACGTCGCGATCATATGGTGAAGGTACGTGGATATCGGATAGAACTGGGCGAGATCGAGGTTGCGCTCATGGAGCACGATGCTATCAGGGAGGTTGCGGTGATCGTCGCTGGCACTGGGATGCAAGCGCGTCTGGTGGCCTTCATCGTCGCTTCGCCCGCCCCATCCCTGCTCGAAGTGAAGCGCCATCTCGCCCAACGTCTCCCACGTTACATGATCGTGGACACTATACAGACCCTTCCCGTTTTGCCTCGCACACGAAATGGGAAAATCGATCGTATCACCTTGTCTGCTGCGATCGTGTTGTCAATGACCCGCGTCTAAAGCATGGGGGCCGCTTTGAAGTATGAGAATTTTACACTTTTCAGATACATGCGGCAAATTGTCCCTATCTCCTTCTACTATGAGAAGACCAGATAGTCTATATTTTTCTTGATTGAGTCCGCATTTTTGTGGTTTCGGCTGAAGATAGAGACAGGGAGCATTAAGGAATGGGTCCGCATCCCCTAAAGGTGGCGAGGGAACAACGTGGATGGTCGCAGGCAAAAGTTGCTACGATGTTGGGAGTTTCGACACGCACTGTTTCGCGTTGGGAAACATACGAGAGTATTCCATATCCCTTTTACCGTGAGCAGTTGTGCTCCCTTTTCGACAAGAGCGCCTCGGAACTGGGAATACTGGAACCCGATCATCCGACGCCCATTACCATACCACTTCCTGCGTCCACTTTACCGGAAGACGACGATCGGCGAGCCAATACCGGTGCTGATTTTGCATCAGCGCAGGCAGCTTCGTCTCATCGTCTCTCTCGTACAAGTTTCAAGCGTCCCTTGCTCTGGATATCCGTACTCGCACTGGTTATCATCATCTTCAGCTTGTCCTTCTTTCTTTTCAAGTGGAAAGGGAACACGTCCGGAACACATATGCATGTGTCAGAAGATATGTATACAGAAGCTACTAGTGGCATACCCATCTACTCTTCTTCCATGAGGAGAGCAGATAACGGCGACTGGAGTATTTTTAGCTCAGATGGTATAAGTTGTGGATATGCTAACAACGGTTACCAGATAACAGATGACAATTCATCCACTTTTCTGCCATGTTATGCGGATAATGTAAGCGTGAGTAATTTTACGTTCCAGGTACGCATGACGCTCTCTCCGGCCTCTAATGACGGAGGAGGGGTAATCTTCCGTCACACTGACAGGTCGGAATATCGTTTGCGCCTGGGGGCAGATGATAGCTATGATCTTGTCACACCTGTACAGACACTGGTAGCGGGGACCAGCTCTGCCATCAATTCAAGAGCAGGACAGAGTAATCTTGTGACGATCATCGCTCGTGGTTCCGACATTTATATTTACGTGAACAAACAAAAGGTTGCTTATATCAACGATACCAGTTCGGCCAGCGGTACATTTGGACTCTTCGCCGTCGATTTTACGCATGCGACGACCGCGCTCTTCAGTGATGTCGAACTCTGGTGAAGAATGAGGTGGGTGTTCCCCGTGCGCGCATTTGTGCTATCGTCTCCATCTTCGGGTGAGGGACAAGCTCCTGTGTTTTAGGCAGTGGTCTCATGACCAGCATGAACCCTACTCATATTGCTCGTTGGTTGCAATGCCTTAGCCAGCGTATGGATCGTCTGGTTCTGGAAGAATGTATCAATTGGCGTGTTGATCTGGTAAAGCTTTTGCAGGCGGGTATACAGGCGCACGATCAGCAATGAGTCTGCTCCCGCCTCGAAAAAGTTGTCTTCAGGGCCGATTTTGCAGTCGGGGAGAAGCTCTTGCCAGATCTGAGCAATAGTGGTCTCCAGCGATGCCAATTTTGTGCTTGCCCCTTGCGTGCTTTGAGTGGGAGTGGACTGTGGCAGTGAAGGAGGTGGTAAATGTTGGCGATCGACTTTGCCGTTTGCGGTGAGTGGCAATGAATCCAGGACCATAATGCTAGATGGCAGCATGTAGCCGGGCAGCTTCTGCTGCAAAAATCGGCGAATAGCTAGCGTTGGGTGCTCCTCGCTCGGCGCAATTATTGGTCGGGGGGTGGCTTGCTGACCATCCCTGGCGACGGCGGATGCAAACGACCAGCCATGCGTGTCGGCTGGCTCCACGAAGCCACCGAGCATGCTGTGCAAAAAGATGTGGTCGTCTCTCAGGCCCAACAGTGGTCGCATGGCCTCAAATGCCATATCTCCGATCGGACAAAGTCCCAGGTTATAGCTGGTTGCCTCCATCATGAGCAGTTGCCCCATGTATCCCGCTTCCAGCAGGCAAAAATCGCGCGCGGCATCTCCATAAGTGGGAGAGATCGTGCTTACGTCGCCCACAAAGAAGAGTGAAAAGGCCGACTCGTCGAAGATGCTCTGGTTAACGTTTGCATGCATGTTGCGATGTAGATGTTCGTGATCACAGATCAGGACGAGTTGATGCATGTGTGGGTGGTAGTAGTATATGCCTTCCCGCACGCCCTCTATACGACCTGATTTGATCGCGAGGTAGACCTGTACAGGGTAAATCGCACCTGCTGAAGGATAGCAATACTTGGGTAAGCCATCGATCTCAACACTTGCCAGGGTGTGCATGAACGCGCTGAAATGATCGAATGGGATGGGATCTTTACGAAAGATGCGGTGGCTCATGCGCTTTGCGTACCCATCTACTCGATCGTGGGGATGCAAAAGTGGTAAGACCTCTTTGTGTTCGTATGCTCGCGTACTCGATAGTCCAAAATGGAGATCCCCATGTGGGGACGCATGTAGGGATGTGCCATCAGCGATATGATAGTGAAATTGTGATCCATCCGGCGATGCGTGGGTTGTTTTCGTCAGGGATGCCACTGCGAGTTCGCGGGGTTCTGACACGTTGCGGTGTTCCTGCGCAGCGGCGGATCTGCTATTGTGTGAATTGAGCACTACATAGGCCACCAGTTGTTTTTCATCCCCTGTTTCCCTCTCTGTGGTTGTGGCAACGGTCGTAACGACGGTGGAGAGTACGTCTGGGTGCTGTAATACAGTTGCCTCTATTTCTCCGAGTTCGATGCGGTGTCCGCGTATCTTAACCTGGAAATCTTCGCGACCCAAAAATTCGATCTCGCCATCTGGCAGGTACCTGCCCCAATCGCCTGTTCTGTAGAGGCGCTCGCCCGTTTGCGGGTGACGGACGAAGCTGGCGCGTGTCTTCTCCTCGTCATGCCAGTATCCGCGTGCCAATCCGCTGCCTCCAATATAGAGGAGTCCGGGTACCCATATTGGGCAGGATGCATTTTGCTCATTTAGGATGAAGAAACGCTGGTTGCGTAGTGGACGACCATAGGGGATACTTTTCCAGCGTGGATCGATGGATTCGATAGGGTGAAAAATGGACCAGATCGATGCTTCGGTAGCGCCTCCCAGGCTGATGACCTGTATAGCGGGAACGCGGGCTTTTATTTGTGCTGGGAGCGGGAGCGGTATCCAGTCGCCGCTTAGCAGTGCGAGCTGTAGATGGCTGGATCGCAACGCATCTGGTGTGAACTCGCTATAGTCCACCAGCATTTGCAAGAGGGCTGGCACCGAGTTCCATATGGTGACCTGATGCTCCAACAACATAGCGAGCCAGGTTGCTGGGTCGCGCAGGGATGTTTGCGGGGGCATGACGATCGTCGCGCCTGCTGCCAATGTGCCGAAGATGTCGTAGACGGAAAGGTCGAAATGGAGTGCGGAAAGCGCAAAAACGCGATCGTGGCTCTTTACGTCAAAACGCTGGTTGATATCCAGGATGGTATTGACTGCGCCACGGTGGTCGATCATCACCCCTTTGGGGCGTCCGGTCGAGCCGGAGGTATAGATGACGTAGGCAAGGTCGTCTGCCTGCTGCACTGGAGCATCGATGGTGATGTCCGTCTGTTGCAGGTAGCTTGTGTCGATACAGATGCTCTGGATGTTCTCGGGCCAGTCGATGGATATGTCCAGATGGTTTTGTGTTAAGGCGATGGCGACCTGCCCATCCATGAGCAGGAGGCGCAGGCGTTCGGCGGGAAGGGATGCGTCGATGGGCAGGTAGGCGGCCCCCGCGTACAAAACGCCGAGGACGGCGATGACCTGTTCCCAGCCTTTCTCCATCACGACGCCGATCAACTGGTTCGGTCGCGCGCCCATCTGCCGCAGGTGGTGTGCCAGTCGTATCGCGCCATAATGGACTTCTGCATAGCTCAGGGTCCGTTGCGCGGTGATGACCGCGGGTTGCGCCTCTCGTTGCCGTACTTGCCGTTCGAAGAGCTGGTGCAGTAAGACATCTTCCAGTGGTTCATCGGTGGCGTTGGCATGGGCGCGCGCTGTGAGCTGTTCGAGTGGCAGAAGGGATCTGCCAGTTTCCTGCCAGGCTGATTCGTTCAGCGTCAGGCGTTTGAGCAACTGGTGGTAGGCAGAGAACATCGCGCTGATGAGACCATCTGGAAAAAGCGACTCGATGACTTGCCAATGAAAGATGAGTTGCCCATTGGCTTCAAGGACCTGGTGGTCCAGCCATACCTGTGGTGTCTGGCTTAGCGCGTACAGTGTATGCTGCCAGGGGGGTGTTTGCTGGTTCGCCATATCCCCGATGAGTAAGCTCGAGAACACGATGGGCATTACCGCCTTGAGCATATCCTGCTGCCCGCGCGCCAGATCGCGCAGTACCTGGACGCCGTTGTAGGCACTGTGGTCCAGGTCGCGCCAGAGTTGCTCTTGAACGTGGAGCGCGCGTTGCTCAAACGTGTCAGCAGTGGTGGAGTCGACGGCAAGCACGATCAGGGAAGTAAAGTCTCCCACAATATCATGGATCTGCGGGTGGAGTGGGAGGCGATTGAAGATGCTCAGGTTGATGCTAAAGCGGGGACGTTTGCTCCATGTTGTCAGTACGTCGGCGAACGCGGCGAGCAGGACGCCCGATGGTGTGATGTTCGCACGTGCGGCGCGTGTTTTCAGTCGGCTCCAGCTGATCTTATCGAGCGCACCTTCGTAATGGACAAAACGTGGCGATTGCTCGTTGTCGGCATCCTGGCGCAGTGGTAGATCGGGGGCTGGCGGTAGCGATGTGATGCGCTCGTTCCAGTAGTCCTGGGCCTGTTTATATAACGGCGTGTCGCGCAAGCTTCTCTCCGCCAGTACGTAGTCTCGAAATGATAGCTTTAAAGCAGGGAAGACGTGAGTTGGGTCGTAGTAGTATTGGATGAACTCTTGCACCAGGAGATGCATGCTCCATGCGTCGATAAACAAAGATTCCACGCTCAGGTGTATCTGCGCCTGTTCTCCCGCAAGTAGAACAATGCGAATATCGAACGCGGGCCACTGCTCGACGGGAAGGAGCTGGTGATCCATTTCCTGACGCAGCTGCTGAAGCATGTTCTGTGTTTCCCATTCGTCCCACCCGCGCAGATCGACGATGGTGGCCTCAAAGGGAGGAACCGAGGCCAGGATTTGCTGCTGACCATCGGCAAGCAAGATAGCGCGCAGCATCTCGTGTCGCTGGATCAAGCGGCGGAGGGCGAGGTTGAACCGTTCGATATCCAGTCCCTTGGCGCTTACTTCGATGTAGCCGTGGTTGCCGAAGTGTGACGACCTCAACGCGATATTTCTGCCCGCCCAGTACGCCTGCTGTATGTCGGTGGCAGGAAAGGGACGATAACGATGTTCGCGGTCGTCTCTGATGACGGGGAGTGCATTGCTCTCTTTGCGTTCGTTTGTGGCGGCTTCGTGCTCTGTGATAGAGGTGGCGCACAGCGCGGGTGTGGGGGCATCCAGCAGTATGTTGAGGGAAAGTTCTGCCCCGGTGGTTGCACGTATACGCGCGAGCAACTGGGTCGCGAGCAAGGAGTGTCCGCCCAACTGGAAGAAGTTGCTGTGCGCGTCTATTTCCTCTACCCCCAGCACCTCAGACCAGAGGGCTGTGAGCGTCTCCTCGGTGCTCAGATGATGTTCTCTTGTGTCCTCGCCGGTCACGATTGCGCTTTGAGAGGATTGGATAGCCGGGGGGTCCTGAATATGTATTCCCTCCAACCACAGCTTTTCGCGCTGCCATGGAAAGGTGGGTAGACTGACACAGTGATATGTTTGGTCGTAGCATGCTGACCATAGTAGTGGGTAGCCGTGGCTGTACAAAAGGGCCAGAGCCTCAAGTGTTTTTTCTCGTTCCACCTCTCCCGCAGTCAATAGTGGAAGTGTTGAAATGACCCTTCCATATCGTCGTTCCAGGGAGGGATGCTCGCCAAATTCGATACAAATCGTGGGTGCACGGTCGCTGAGCCGACCGATGAGTTGATCTGGTAGGTTGGTTGTTGTAGGACCTGTGGTGATAAATGTTTGCCAGTGCGAGGGCGCGAGGGTTTGTCCTGCTGTGATGTGCATATCTGCGATGTAGAGATCCATGGTGGCTGTCATCTTTGTGGTTGTCTCTGTGTCGGAACGGATGAAGCCTGTGCTGTTTGTCTGCTGCTGTGCCCACAGGATCATCTCGATGGCGTTTGTGAGTGTTATCGTTCCGGCAGTGTAGGCGGCGGCGATCTCGCCCCAACCTTCGCCTATCGCTACGTCGGCGGCGAGTCCCCAGGAACGCCACTGTGCTGCCTGAGCAATTTGTAGTACAAACGTTGCCAGGGGACTCATAATGGTGTCGGATGTGGCAGAACTGATTTCCTGCCACACGGAGGAGCTGGTGGAGCGTTCGATGATGCGATGGCAGTGATCAATGGTTGTGCGAAAAGGCTTCTCTTTCAGCAGATGATAGGCTTCACGCAGTTTGTATTGATGCGCGAACAGGAAAACGAGCAGGTTGTTTTTATGCTTTTCGGGTGCCCCATAGCAGATGTTTTGTGCTTGCAGCGGGTCGCTGAGGAAGGCATCGAGGGAAGCTGCGATCTGTTCCATCGTTGTTCCCACGAGCGCCAAGCGGTGAGCATAATGTGAACGGCGTACAGCGGCGCTGTAGCAAATATCACCCCAGGAGAGGTTGTGTGCCAGCTCGCTTTTGAGAAAATCCCGATAGGAGGCCGCGTGTTGATGGAGTGCGATTCCGCTGTGCGCCGAAAGGGGGAGCAGGTGGGCGCGATGTTGCTCATGGGTGGATTCAGGACTCCGCTCTTCGTCGCTTCCAACGCTCAGTACCGCGTGAGCGTTAGCACCGGATAATGAGATGGTGCTGACCGCGGCTACCCTGGCCGTTTCTTTCGCGGGCCAGGGACGCGTCTTCTGTGCTATATCCAGGTGTAGATCCTGCGGGTGAATGGCTGGATTGACGGTGTCCACATGGAGTGTCTGGGGAATTTCTTTATGGTGAAGGGCAAGTGCCACTTTGATCACGCCTGCCATACCCGCCGCGTTCGCCAGGTGGCCTATGTTCGTTTTCACCGAGCCGATCAGGCATGAGGAGGTCCGGCCTGGAGCAGCCCCGACCACGGCCCCCAGTGCCTGCGCCTCTATTGCGTCTCCTTCCAGAAAGCCTGTGCCATGGAGTTCTACATAATCGACTTCGGCGGGGTCGATGCCTGCCTGATGGTATGCATCATGCAGCAACGTTTCCTGCGCTGACCCGCTGGTCGACATGATCCACCTGTTGTGCCCGTTGTGGTTGACAGCGACACCATTGAGTAACGCATAGACTCGGTCCGAGGATTGCACATCGGAGAGTCGTTTGAGAACCAGGATACCAGCCCCCTCGCCGTTGACGAAGCCATCGGCATGGGCATCGAGCGTTTTGCAGTGTCCATTGTGGGACAATAGCCCGGCTTTTGAGGACATGATCGCGCCAGCGGGCGAGAGCATAAGATGCACTCCTCCGGCCAGCGCGAGATCGGCCTGATGAGTGCATAGACTCTGATAGGCGAGATGAAGGGCGGACAGCGACGAACTACAGCCGGTGTCAAGTGAGAGACTTGCTCCTCGCAGGTCGAACACGTAGGACAGGCGATTGGCAGCGAAGCAGGAGGCGTTTCCTGTCGCTGTATATCCATTAAGGAGCGACCATTCACGCGATTGCAAGGCAAAGTAATCGCTCCAACCGATGCCGATGGAGACGCTTGTCCCGCTTCCAGCCACTTCTTGTAGAGGGATGCCCGCGTCTTCCAGCCCTTCCCAGGCCAGTTCCAGCAGGAGGCGGTGTTGTGGGTCCATGGAGCGGGCTTCGCGTGGAGAGATGCGAAATGCGCGCCAGTCGAACTGGTCAATCTGGTCGAGAAAGCCTCCCCAGCGACTTGTTGTCTTGCCGGGACGTTCGGGGTCGGGATCGTAGAAGGCTTGCGCGTCCCAACGTTCTGGGGGAACCTCTCGAATGGCCTCGCGGCCCTCTTTGAGCAGCCGCCAGAATTCCTGTGGATTGTTTGCAGCGGGAAAACGACAGGCGATACCGATGATAGCAACTGGTTCTTGCATAGTAGTTCCTTGTTCCAGGGTATAGAGATGATGGTGTGTCCCGTTTGTTAGCGTAGCGGGGAATCGACTGTTTTACCAGTCGAAAGCGGGGACAGAAAAAGCGTGACATGATTTTTCCTGTGGTTTTCCCTTGCTAAAGGGCATTGCGCTGGGTACAATGGGACCGGGTTGAGTTCATTGTAGGAGGCAGGTATGAGATGATGGAGGAGGATGACAGGATGGATTCGATTTGGGAGACGTTAAGGTAGATGTACAGAAACGAAAGGTACGTTTTATGTTAGGCAATGACCTCGCCTGTAAGCTGGAGGTTACACCAACTACATCGCTTGCCGATGAGCCTGTCAACATTCTTGTCTCTGGTCTGCCGCCTGGTCAACCTGTTGTACTTCATGCTCAGGTTTATGACGAAGCGAAGCGATTGTGGACCTCTCATGCGACTTTTAGCGCCGACGCGCAAGGGGTGGTAAACGTGAGTCGGCAGGCCCCACAATCCGGGAGCTATCGCAGTGTCGATTCCATGGGGCTTTTCTGGTCCATGCAGGTGTCGGGGCAGAACAAAGCGAGCGCCTTTATGAAGGTGACGGACAGTCCTCTTTCTATCATGCTCACCGTTGAGCGCGATGGTCAGCTTATTTCTTCTTGCAGCATCACCCGTCTATTCACCGCTCCTGGTACACGTAGAGTGCCAGTTCAGGCGTCGGGTGTGGTGGGGACCTTTTTCCTGCCTGCGGGCGCGGGTCCGCACCCGACCGTCGTTGTACTGGGCGGCTCTGATGGGGGGATGCATGAGGAGGCCGCGGCTTTGCTCAGCGCCCATGGCTATGCTAGCCTGGCATTGGCTTATATCCAGGGTCCCAATGTGGGGGACAGCTTGCCACGCTATCTGGTCGATATTCAGCTTGCGTATTTTGAATCCGCCTTGCAGTGGCTGTTGCGGCAAGACGTGGTCGATAAAAAGCGCTTGACGGTTCTCGGGCATTCTCGTGGTGCTGAACTTGCTCTCCTGCTGGGAACGCTTTTTCCGCAAATTCGGGCGGTCATCGCAGCCTCTCCCAGTAGTATTATAAATTCTGCAATAACGACGCGAACGATCGACAAGCCAGCCTGGATATATCAGGACGTGGCCTTTCCCTACGTCAATATACATGCGTCCGTTCCCGAGATCGCGGAACTAGTCTGGAAGCAGCAGATCAGGCACGTTCCTGTCAGCTTTAACGCGCTTTTTACCAAGGCGCTCAAGCAGCAGGAGGCGGTGAGCCGGGCGAGTATTCCCGTGGAGAGGATACGGGGGCCGGTTTTGCTGATTTCTGGCAAGGACGATCGCGTCTGGCCTTCGTCTCTGTTCGCGGAGCAGATTGTGGCGAGGTTACAGGCGCATCAACATCCCTATTTCTACAGCCATGTCAGTTATCCCGATGCCGGTCACCTCTTATGTACCACTTACGGTCATCCTTTTTTGCCGCCAATGCTTTACCTGCCAGTGGGTGGTCTGATTCTCGACGCTGGAGGAAGCGTCGAGGCGCAGGCGCAGGCGGTTATTAGTTCCTGGTTTAAGATACGCTCCTTTTTGCAACAGACGGTGTAATGCTATTGAGGTGCAATCCGACTATTCCTGATTTTTTCCCAATGTGGGTGGTTGAGTGTCTGTTCTCGGTCCTTCTTTTGTGGAGATTGTGCATAGCTCTACTTTTACTTGTCTGTCCTTTTATCCTGCTAAGGAATCTATAATCTCTAAGAAGAGAATATGCTTTTTTGTCCCCCTGTCGGACTAGGAAAAAGATGTACTTCCTGGTACCCTAAAAAAGGAGACACCAGTGAATTTTCAAGCCACTAAGAAGAAGCAATGTTTCGTATGTTTATAGTGAACAACAGGCGCTAAAGTGCACGTGAGTACCTTCATATAACCGGTGAGTACTATCTTCCGCTGATGCCAAGGGGTAATAGAAATGGATAGTATAGATGCGAGCATAGGTTTGGACCCGATCTTACAGATTTTAGCGCAATATCATAAAAGTGGTGTATTGCACACCAGGGTGCCACACCTACCCGGTTTACGCGAGGCCGGTACGTGTTCGATAGACCTGAAGGGGGGCAAGGTCGTAGCCTGTTATATACAAGGCGAGCGTGGGAAGTGGAGATCGCTGCCAGTAAAGATGCTTATCCGTTTCGACAGGGACAGGGGACCATTCGAATGGAAGTTCTTTGCGCAGCAGCCAATGACCGCTGTGCAAGAGCCGACGCCGCCGACACAGAAGATGGCAGCAACCTATGTTCCCAGGGGTGATGATGTGCCGCAGGCAATTGCATATTTCAACGCGGACGCGCTCACTAACTCTGCTCCTGCATGGAAGCGTGTGCTGCGTATGACGTATGCGATGGTAAATGGGCGGCGCACGATCGATGAGATCGAGACGCTCGTTCCGTTGCCCAAGGGCGCGGTCTACCAGGCGGTCGCGGCACTGGTTACGATGCATGTTGTTGTGATTCACCCCCATTAAAGCAGAAAGGCGAATTCCCAATGCAATCTTCATTTCTCGATAAAAACCAGGATTCACAGTGGGACGAGGTCAGGCTGAATCCGGTGCAATGGTGGTTCAAGCTCACAGCTATGCCGGAACCCGCAGCAGGTGCCAGTTTCGTCAAGCGAGAGGCCGCGCGCAAATCGCGATTAGCAAGCATCATTGCCTCTTTCCTATTGATCCTTTTCTGTATTTATTTTCCCGCCGATATCGCCTCGCGCAGTATTCCCAGCCTGATTTCGACGACTGCGATTCTGCCGGTGGCATTGACAGCTATCTTATTTAATCGTGTGGGCAAGACCTTCTGGGCGGGAATGGTTATTGTCTGTGCCGCAGAACTGGCACTTTCATCGCTCATCTGGACAGCACGTCCACTGGACGTACTTAACTTGCAACTTTATGAATTACTGGTCATTGGTGAACTGCTCGCAGTATCGCTCTTGCCTGGTAGAGTTGTCTTCCTTGCCGCTCTCTACAATGGGGCTATCATCACCTGTAGCCTTCTCTACCTGCCGAGAACTCCCGCTCTGACACAAATCGTTCATCAGCAGTTCGTCACATTGCTGCTCTATCCTATCGGTGTGCAGTTTCTGGTTGCGGGTGTGACCTATCTGTGGGTGAGCAGCACGTTGCGAGCTATCTCGCGGGCTGATCGTGCGGAGGTCGTGGCCTCGCTGGAGCGGCAGGTGGCGCAGCAGGCCACGGTGGCCGCCGAGGAAAAACGACGGTTGGAGGAGAAGATCAATCAGATCGTCCAGTTTCACATAAATGCTATGAAGAGCAATAGCACCCCTAAAATTCCCTTTGCCGAGGAGACAAAAGTTCTCTGGCCTCTCATCAACGTCATTCATTCTCTCTATCGTCGTCTGCGCTCTGCTCAGCAGACGGAGTTCGAGCTTGCCCGTTTAAAGCGTGCCCTCGTCGACTACACCAATTTCGTCTACAGTACCGACCTGGCGCAGTACGAGAAATGGCCGCAGACAAGGACTGATCTCGATAATCTGTTATACGCGTTCAGGCAGCAAAAGCGTTTATTCGCTACGCCAGTGCAACAGGTCATCAAGAAGACGCACTTATCACCCATGAAACTACCCGAGCCGCGTTAACCGGCCTATACATGGTGCTTCTACAAGAAAGGATACTGTTATGCAAGAAGTGAAAAAACACCTATTGGGAGAACAATTCCAGCCACTCTCACCCAGGCAGTTGGAAAACCCTTACCCATTTTATGAACGAGCCAGGGAGCAAGAGCCGATTTTCTTCAGTCCCATGCTCAACAGCTATGTGGTGACGCGTATGCGTGATGTGAGGGCGATGCTCTCCGATGCCGAAACGTTTTCCTCCAGCAACGTCATGCGCCCGATCGACCAGTTTTATGCGCAAACGTATCAGGTGATGAGTACGGGATATGCTCCTTCGCCTTTTATCATCAATGCTGATGGTGACCTGCATGAGAGGCAACGCGCGCCCTTGACCAGGATGTTATCGGCGACGCGTGTGAAATCGATGGAATCCGGTATTCGGGAGAAGGCCAATGCGCTGGTCGATGCCTTTATCGACGACGGGCATGCCGATCTGGTGCGCCAGTTTACGCGTCGACTGACCGGGGATGTTATCTGCGACCTCTGTGGTATAGAGCAGGCAGACAGGGAAGATGTGCTCCTCGGTTGTGATATGATGCTCGAAGTCCTCTCGACCAGGGACGAGCAGGCGCAGGCGCAGGCAGCCCGCGGTATGGTCGCGTTTCAGAAACTGCTCGGGCGTTATGTCACACAAGGGCGTGCTCATCCTGGTGACAATTTCATCAGCGAAATCATCTCTGCTATGATTCCCGGCGAGGAGTCTTTGACTGTTGCGCAGGAAGGTGAGCTTGTCCAGTATATCTGTGGCTTGTTATTGGCCGCGCACGACGGTACCGCAGACACTATCGCTGATGGCGTGAAGTTGTTGTTGGATCATCGTGTACAGTGGACTTTGCTCTGCCAGCAGCCCGAACTCATTGCGAATGCGGTCGAAGAGATTGTGCGTTTCTCGCCTCCTGGATATGCGTTCTTCCGTGTTGCGCTCAAGGAGGTGACGGTTGGTAACGAAGAGGATGGCAGCGCGCTCAAGCTCCCAGCCGGAACGCAGTTTCTGCTCTTGTACGCATCGGCCAATCATGATAAGGCCGTTTTTACGGATGCGGAACGTTTCGATATCCTGCGACCGGTGAAAAGCAGGGATCATGTGGGTTTCGGGTATGGCAAACACTTTTGCGCCGGTGCGCCTCTGGGGCACAAAGAGGTCGAGATCGCGTTGGAAGTTTTGACACAACGTATTCCTCAACTCCAGTATGTCGTCGATCAATCGTTCGAACGTCGTGAAACGCTGATTTCGCGCGGGCTGAAACAGTTTGAAGTGTTCTGGCAGTAAAGGGTGGTAGTTCTATAATGCGAAGTACAGTGTTGCCTCAAACGTATGTGTTTGGATCTTCATCATATGAAACGCAGAGGCTACGGACATTAGCTGGCCTTGTTCTGCCATCGACAGTACAGATGATCAAAGAGGCTGGTATCACGACGGGAATGAAGGTTCTGGATGTGGGTTGCGGTGCTGGCGACGTTTCTTTCTTGCTGGCCGAGCAGGTTGGACTGGAAGGTGAGGTAGTGGGTATAGATAACAATGCGGAGATACTGGAAACGGCGTGGACGCGTGCGTTGGCAGCGGGGTTGACTAATGTGTCCTTTCGCATGGGTGATGTCGCTGCTCCCGCTCTGGATATGAAATTTGACGCAGTCGTTGGCCGTTTGATTCTACAGCACATGCACGATCCCGCTCCGGTACTGCGTGCACTGATACGCTGTGTCAGGTCGGGTGGCATTGTTGCCTTTCAGGAGGCTGACCTCACCCGACTAGGAGATAGTTTCCCCTTTTCTCCGTTATTCGCGCAGGTCGGGGACTGGTCCAGAACGGCGATGATGCATGCCGATTTGAATCCACAGATGGGGTTAGGACTGCATCAGGTTTTTCTTGATGCGGGTCTGTCGGCGCCACAGGTACGATGCAGCTCTTTTATCGGTGGGGGAGCCGATTGGCCCTGGTACGATATGATTGCCGAACGAGTACGTAGCTTGCTTCCTATTCTGTTGCGCGACAACATCGCGACGGACGCAGAGATTGCGATCGACACCCTGGCGCAGCGATGTCGAGAAGAGATAGTCAATCTGCGCGGTGTTGCGATGGCGACCGATTTCATCTCGTGCTGGGCAGGCGTAGGATGTGTGGGGGAGGATGCATGATGACAGAGCGTACAGCGTGGCCCGCGATCTACGAGCGTGAGCTGGTGCCCGCTATCTTTGGACCGTGGTCGCTCATCACTGTTTCCACCGCCGCGTTACAATCGGATGAGTGCGTCCTGGACGTGGCCTGCGGGACAGGGGTGGTGACGCGCAAGGTTGCAGAGTGTATCAATGAGCGGGGCCGCGTCGTCGGTCTAGATATCAACGCTGATATGCTGGAGTTCGCGCGTTCGCAACCGATCCGCTCGGGTACTCCCGTCGAATGGGTCCAGGGAGACGCGCAGGCGATGCCGTTCGCTAACGGCACTTTCGATGTGGCGTTGTGTCAGGGGGGGTTGCAATTCATGCATGACCGATTGGCCGCCTTGCGGGAGATGTACCGCGTGTTACAAGCCGATGGGCGGTTGGTAGTTCTGCTCTACGAGGATCTGCAGGCATCCTCAGGCTTTGCCATACTCGCTAGAACGATTGCTCCGTATGTGGACCCTAAGGTGGTCGAGCATATCGTGGCCCCTTTCATGCTCAACGATAAGAAAGAGGTTCAGGCGCTTTTTAAAGAAGTGGGCTTCGTGCGCATCTCGTTGAGCGAGGAGACAAAGATAACGCGTTTTCGTTCGGCGGAGTACTTCGTGCGTTCTCGTCTGCTGGGATCGCGTATCAGGAGTCTGTTGGATGATCAGACGCTTGAGAGGGCGATCCGCGAGGGCAGCGCTGCTCTGCGCGAGTACGAGGTCGACGGGGAGTTGCGCTTCCCTATGCATGGATATCTTCTGCTCGCCTACAAGCGTTAAGTATCAGAAAAGAGGAGGGATGCGAACATGCATCCCTCCTCTTAGATGGGCCTAGCGGTCGATAAATCGTCCCTCTACAAGAGTGCCTCTATAGTCCCAGGCTATCGGCAACGATGTTGCGATGGATTTCTGAGGTGCCAGAAAAGAGGGTAGCAGGGAGCGCGTCGCGCAGCGTACTTTCAATGCCAATGTTCTGGTCCAGTCCAAGGGCACCGTGGATCTGGATGGCATCGAGTCCTCCCTCGATCGCAGCCTCGCTCACGGCTATCTTCGCGAGAGAGCTTGCCTGCGCTGTTTCTTGCCCCTGGTCGAGTAACCAGCAGGCGCGGTAGAGCAAAAAGCGCGCGGATTCCAGGCGTAGTTTCATATTCACCAGCCGATGCGCGACGGCCTGGTGCTTACCAATGGATGTGCCGAATTGACGCCGTCTTTTCGCATAGTCGAGCGAACGTTCAAGCTGGCGTTCCATCATGCCGACATAGGCGGCGAACAGGCACGTACGCTCCCATTGCATCGATCTCGTAAAGATGGAGCTTCCCTGTCCTTCAGCTCCGACCAGAGCGGTGGGGGGGATGTGGCAATCTTGCAGGTAGAGAGCGCATGCCGGAGTGCTTTTGAGACCTATCTTATCGAAAGGTTCTCCAAGGCGTAAGCCTGCTGTGTGTCTTGCGACCAGAAATGTGCTGATGCCCAGATACCCATGAGCGGGATTGGTGCTGGCGTAAATAAGGAAAAGATCCGCGACCGGTCCGTTGCTGACATAACTCTTTGTGCCATTGAGTACGTAATCTGGTCCCTCGCGTGTCGCGCGTGTGCTGAGCGCGAAGATGTCGGAGCCAGCATGTTCTTCTGTGATGGCGTTGGCGGCGATGCTGTCTCCGGAGCACAATTTGGGTAGGTGCAATGCTTTGAGATGCTCGCTACCAGCGTCCACAACAGGTCTACTACAGGCGAGCAGGTGGGCCGCGACGGAGAAAACCAGGCCCATGTCCTGGCAACCACGTCCAAATGCCTCAAGGGCGAGGGCTGTCTTCAGGGCAGAAAACCCCTTGCCGCCATACTGCTCGGGTACGCATAGACCCAGCAATCCCAGCTGGCCGCACACGTTCCATTGTTCCCGCGTCCAGTATGCGTTCGGTAGCGCCTGAAAATGTTGTTGCACCGCCTGGAAAAGGCTATCGTAGAGCGCGCGCTCTTCCTGGCTCCAGGAAAAATCCATTGTCTATCCTTCGTACAAAGTGTTTTTCGTCGCTTCGTCAGTCCACTACCTGTGCACTCCTGTATTCACTATAGCCCCAGGCCCCGATATTTTTCAATGAAGAAAGAGGGACAATTTTCTGCTGTGGAAAATACGAAAGCATGAAAAAGATTTGACGAAAAAAGTACAAGCTTTTTGCAAAAACCTGTCCTCCTCTCCACATAGTATCCTGTATCTCTCTCTGCTACTCTAAATCAAAGAGTGGGCTTATCCTGCTTTTGGTGCTTATGTTTATAAAAGGAAGAGACGTATATGCGTAAAAAAGAGTTCAAAAGGCCGAGCAAGATGGCGCTGATAGGAGGTGGCATGATGGCTGTCTTCTTCATCGCCATTGTCATAGCTCTGCCATGGCAAATTTGGCAATCATACGCTGCCTCGACGGATACAAACCCTACAACGGGCTTGCGCAATGTTCGCTCCATCTGGGCGACGGCGACCGCTGTCAGCCAGGCGGCGACGGCGACCGCTGCTAGTAAGAAGAAAGAGCCAACTCCGACGCCGAAGCCGACGGTAAAGGCGACGGCGACGGTAAAAGCGACGGCGACCGCTTCTAGCACCAAAAACGGGGCGACGCCGACGCCGACAACGTCAAGTGTGGCTAGCGCGGATTTCTACCCACAGTTCTGCCGCTATTTTTACCATATTACGACCACGACCTCCACGCAGGGTCCAGTGGACAAATACACCGACTGTCTGAATCTGGCCTCTGAGTTTCAGAGCTATCTCCAGACGCATAACTTTTCTACGGGTTCTTCCAGCAACGGGGGGGCGTGGCCTGCAACATCTCTTGTGGCATTGGAAGTTCCGGCTGATGCTGGCGAAACTGGCAACAGTATCTCAGGCACCGATGTCAGCAGCGTTGAAGACGACCTCATGACCTACCTACAGGCGCAGGCGACCTCTACCGCCTCGCAGCAGACAGGCTACCAGGATGCGATGACCAATTGGAATGACGATCCTTTGCTTCCCATCGCGCTAGTCACTTATAGCTTTGACCCCGGTACTGGACAGCCGGTGGCCGCCGATGCGACCGATGGCAACCCTTCGTTTACCGCAGTCTCGACCTTCCTGTCGAGCGATCCCAGCGAGGTGGCTAAAATTCAGACGGACCTGATGACCTCTGTACAGACCACCACATCCAAGCCTGCTGGGGGAGATTGCAGCTTCACTGCTTCCTCGCTTACTCAGTCATACCGGAACTGCCTTGGCTCTGATTCGCTCGTTGACCTGTTGTGCGATGAGCGCTACACCAGTGGAGAGGATGCCAATACGCTGCTCAACAGTGTTGCCCCCATTGCCGAGGACGAATTTAACGGTGAGATCAGTACCTACCTGCAAGCACACGCCTCAGGTGCTAACGCGACGGCTGCCCAGAACGCGTACACTTTTATCGCGTCTGTGTCTGATCAGAAGATGAAGGAGACGCTGATAGACCACCTGTTGAGTGGCGTGGTCAAGGGCCAGTAGCCCGCGATGAGTGCTGACCATGAGGCTATAGGATTACTTGTGGGGCGTACAGACCAGGACAACAATCCGCGTGCCGATGCTGAAGGGATGATAGCATCGGCATGCTGTCAATTTACGCATTGATCGACAACTCGATGCCGCTGACGAGTGCATTGTCTTTGATGGCGGTAAATGTGATGGAGATGGTGCCATCACCCGTTGTGGTGGTCTGGAATTGCCTGACTAGCGCACGGTAGGGCCCCCCGGTGACTGCCACGATATCGAATGAGGTGAGGACTTGCTGGTTGTTAATGCTGACATTAAAGACACGGATGCCGGGTCGGGTCCAGTATGTTTCCGCAAAATGGAGACGAACGGTATAGGTGGCATGAGGAACCAGATGAGAAAATGAGTAGGTAAACTGGGGGGAGCAATGATTACTCTGGTAAATTGCCTGTGGGGCAGGATCGTGGACGCCGCTGGTGTCGATGGGATGATCGGTGCTCTGGCACTGGTGCACGTCGGTGGTGAACTTCGCACCAGCCATAAATGATCCGACCTGGCCGCCTCCGGCGTTGATGGCGATAGTGCGGATCAAAGCCGCATTGCTTATCGCAGGCTGAAGAAGGAGGAAATACAGAGCAGAGATGATCGCCAGCGGGAGAACGGATAGTGATATCCAGAGCAGTGGTTGCCTGAAGCGTTTGTTGCGGCGCATCGTATTTTGTGTTTCCGATGAGTTTTCAATTTTGTTGGATGGTATATCTGTTTGCTGATGATTGATTGTAGATGAGATGGGAGGGAGAGATGATATGGCGATGGGTGGTGGATGATCGGGTTCGAGTAATCCCAGTTCGGAGGCACTCTTATCGAAAAGAGAACATAATCTTTCCCGATAGAAAGGGTAAGGTATGCTTTCGTTCTTTTCCCAACGCGAAACAGTGCGTGTGGAAACGCCTAAAAGTTCAGCGACCTTTGCCTGAGACCACCCACGTTGTTCCCTTGCCACTCTCAAGGGATGTGGAACCATTGTTTGGTGCTCCTTGTATATAGACTAGCATGACTGTTTTATTTGAATACATGTATGCTGTGAAGTATTTAAAAGCACTTAAATACAATTGAATATATTGTATCATACTGTGGAGATCGAAGAGGAAGTTCCCCTTTTACTTAATAGGAATTTAAGCATAATTTTACAGTGGGAAATTGTTCCTCTTGCCAGATTCGTAACTGGAGACGCCAATTCTGGTGGGCTCGGCATGAACAGCGTTTTTCCCTCTACAGCAAACTGTCCCCATAGCTTCCTTCTTTATTCTCTATTTTCTCCCTATACTCGGAGAGCACTATGTGTGAGAAGCTTGCTCGACGAGAACATGCCTGCCTAAAGACGGCCCGATGGTCTTCGTGTGTAGTACGAGCAGTGCTGAAGGGAAGACGAACTTGCTGATAGGTTCTCTATGCAAAACGCGAGATTGGAAAATGCTATGCTAGTGACTTTTTTACGATCACGGATGTGGCTCATCATTGCTGGTATAAGTTGCGAACTCTTCTATTTTTTCTATCTGCTGCGACAGTTCTCGTTACAACACTATTACCCTGCTTTGACTGAGATGGGTATAATCACCAGGACTTCACAAGCAGGCTTTTTAGAATTTATCCTGGTGTTCAGCGCGCTTTTCGCACTATCCGCTTTGGCATGGTGGAAGGCCCGATGTCTGGATAGTCGTGGTATGCTCTGGCTCATTCTTGGTTTTGGAGGGATCTTTGTCTTTACCACGATTTTTGTTTATCCTATCAATGCTATCGACGTATTTAACTACATCGCTGAAAGTATCGTGTTGCTGAACTATCATGCCAACCCGATGCTTGTCTCGCTTTCCCAGTATCCAAGGGACCCTCTTGTAGGCTTGACAGCGGGTTGGGGAAAATATCCGGCAGCGTACGGGCCGATAGGACTCTGTATCGACGCTATCCCAACATTATTCTTAGGCCGTAACGTCCTTGTCAGTTTGGTTTGTCTGAAAGTTATCTTTTCTGCCGCGCTGCTGGTAGAGGCATTCGTGGTTTACAAAATCCTTATGAGAGTAGGGCCGAAGTTCGCACTTTCAGGAGCGCTCGCGCTGGCCTGGAACCCTTTTGCCATTCTCGAGTACTCAGCCAATAGCCACAATGATATCATTATGGTCCTCTTTGTCTTGTTTGCAGTGCTGGCATTAGTAGAAGAGCGCCCCATACTTGCCCTGGTGCTCATCACCGCTTCCGCGCTGACAAAGTACTCCTCACTCCCACTCATCCCACTCTTCTTTGTCTATAGTTTCAGCCACCAGAGTGGTTATCAGCAACGCATAAGGTACACGATGCTGGCAAGCGGAGCATCTCTACTGCTCACCTTCGTGGTATTTATTCCCTTCTGGGCTGGATCGCGTACATTTGATAGCTTCTTCTTCATCTCCCGTATCAACCTTTCGTCGTTTAGCATATTTCTAAACGATATCTCCTCTCAGACCATTTCACTGGATCAGGCAAAGCAGTTGGGGCTTTTTGTATTTGGATGCATCTATCTTTATGCGCTTTTCCTCAGTAGCAGGAGGATAGAAAATATGCTACGTGGTTGCTTCATTACTATGTTTGCCTTGCTGGCCTTCGGGGTGAGCAACATCCAGGTGTGGTATACCATCTGGCCCTTCGCCCTAGCCATACTGGTCCCTTCTACTGGAGAAGTGTTGATGGCATCGCTTTGTATTTATGGTGCGACGCTTACAGAACTTGTGCATGCCTATGTATGGCCCTGGGTAAACATTCAGATAAACGTATCTGCTTACTACATAGTCAACAGTGTTGCTTACCTCATCATCTTTCTGCCTGCTCTGCTCTTGTTGTTCGTTTTGGAGGGCAGATATATATTCAAGGGTGTGGCACAAAAGTTCGCTACGAGAAAGGTTGTCAGGGAAGAGGAGACCACGCAACTGCTAGAGGCATCCAGGACTTGATTTTGTTCTACTAGCATGCTTTGAAAAGATGTCTGCTACTTGTCAGTATTCATGTCTGCTACTTGGCGGTACCTGACATTGTATATTCGGTGGTATTTCTGTCATACTTTAAACAGGAAAAGGTTTTCCGTTTCTCTTCTTCTAATAAGGAGGGGGAATTCGAAAAGGAGGCTTTCAATAGCTATGAAGGTGTGACACCTGGAAATAAACATGCAGTCGTCTGTCCATAAGGATGAGTGGACGACGGTATATAGAGTAGGTGTAAGCATAGTTGGTTACAGGAGGGAAACCGGCAAGCTAAAAAGATGAATTTAAAGTGTAAATGTGTTTGGTAGCATAATAAGTTCGTCAGGAAAGGAAAAAGAAATGATATCGAATCCTTCACGTGTAGAAAGAGAAGTTACGCCAAATGTCAAGGATATCAAGTGGAACGTCGAGAAGCGTACGATCTTTATCAGGAATAGAGTGGTGGCGTTGACATCGACCGAGTTCCAATTGCTCTACCCATTGCGTCATGGTTTGCCTGTCACCTATGCTGATCTCGCTTTTATGGTATACAAGTGTTCTATGGATGGCAAGGTTCGTGTCATGCTTGATAAGCACATCGATAGAATCAGAAGCAAAATAAGAGGGACTGGCATCTATATTTATTGTGTGCTTGGCTATGGCTACATGATTTTCCCTGAAATCTGGTCAGATGAGTGTGCGTGAGGACGATGAGTGAGGTGAGCCTGAAGCGAGAACCAGGAGACTGAGAGTCGTCTCTTAATCTGGTTACAGGAGCGGAAATCATCCACGATTGTTGATCAACTCAACAAGGCTATGCAGACGCAACAGGATTTTGCCACCACGTTCCAGCAATTGGCTGGTGGCACGGTCGATCAGGTCTGAGCACAGTATGTAGCCGACCCGACCATCTAATTGTGATAGTTGTAGAGCATGGTTACCAAAAAAGAGAGCAGCTTTCTTGCTCTCTTTTTTGGACAATGTACAAGATGAGTTGAGAGAAGTTTCAGGGCGAGCATTGTGGTTAGTTACAAGCTCATCATTGATTGGACTAGCGACCAATAATTACGCGTAAGTCTCTTACTATTTTGTTAAGCTGTTCTGCTGATTCCCCTGCGGAGTGTGATCCTTCATTTAGTTGTTCAGCTACCTCGACTGCAAGGGTAAGGGCGGACCCTAATTGCTGGTTGCTCATGCCCAGATACGATGATGCTTGTTTGGTATACTGAACACATTCTATTATCTGTTCCAGTTTTTTACTCCTCTCTTGTGGAGTGATATTGGGCCAGGAATGAACGAGCGAGTCGTACATTTGCAATGTGGTATGCGATGAGAAGTTGGTTGCATGGCTATAGTAGCGTGTTGATTTCAAGCCCATCTGTGAAGATTCAACCACCCACATTTGGGACGAGGCGGTGTCCTTCTGACGAGTAGCTAGCGCGTTAAGCTTCTCGCTGTTGCGCTGAAGGTTTAAGATGGCACGTAGAATGGGACGTGAGATACTCTGCCCAGCCAGCAATCCAATAACTATTGTCGTAAGGGTTGTCAATATTGCCACGATAAGAATATTCAATTGCTCTTGTTGTGCGACCGCGGTTTCCGAAAGGACAGGGCTTAATACGAAGTAGTTCCATGGCACTATATTTGAACTCAGTGCTTGCCGTAGCACCTGAAACTGACTATTTTTCGCGGCTGGTTGTTCCTGGAAACTGGATGATTGTTTGCCGGACGCTAAACTTTGAGCTGCGGCGGGATCGGCGAGCACGCGGACGGGTGTCTTCGTACCAAAGCGTTGTTCACTTGTAACCTGTTGTTGTTCACTGGCGCTCAGTGGGGCGACACTGGTGTAACGCTGAGCAGTGCCTGGATCGATGATGCGAATGCCATTATTGTCGGTGATATAGGCATAGCTACCATTTCCGTTATTGCCGCTATCAGCTTGTACGATGCCTGCGATATATTTGAGATCAAGCGTTGCACGTAAGATGCCAATGGGAGGAGGTGTTTTCGTCGATGTTGGAAGCTGTGTTCTTTGTGTTGCTGCCATTATAGGTGCGTAGATATCGACGCTACTGACTCTGGTTTGTGGTGAATAATAGACAGGAGAAATAAAGGTTTTTCCGGTGTTGACCATCTTTAATTCTGCCTGTGGAATAAGCGCTGTACCATGTGGCTGAACGATATTTTGTTGTGGGTATGCCAGGAGTAACTGCCCAGTTTTACTAAAGATGGCCCAGTCGCGGTAATCTTTACTGCGAATCATCCCGATCTCCACAATATAGTAGCCTCCGATGGTAGCGTCGCGCTGAAAGGCTGGCGAGCCGGGTTGATCGATGGTCAGCATAGCCTGGACGTTGGGAACTTGCGATGCTGCCTGTTGAACAGTTTCGACATCAAGCAGACGTTCTTGTAGATAGTTATCAATTAACTGGACGCGCGTCTGTGCATCGTTTTCCATGGCTTTATTGGCCTGGTTAATCAAGGTTGGAGTCGTCTGTGTAAAAATAAAAAGGAAGGTGATGAGCAGAGGAACGAGAGCAACTAAAACTAGTGCTATCGAAATGAGAAGGGGTAAAGATATCCCGCGGTACGTATTGAACGAACGACGATCGATCTGTGCGGACATGGGTCATACCTTTCATAGCGTAAGCTAATAGTGAATAAAGCCAGATTTTTTTAAATCAAAAAGGAGTTTTTCTACTTCTGAATCGCTTCGTTGAAGTAAGCGGGCGAGATCCTGGAGGGCACGCTCTCCATTTATCAAGAGGAACAAGTGCATATGTGCGCGCGAAAACCTTGCGTATGAGAGACGTTGAAGACTTTCTGTATCCCGATCCCGTCGTAGGCGTATCGGGATGATAAGAGAAGCGGCGTCTAGATGCCGCGTGGGCTGAGGCATCTGTCTAGCACTTTTGTATTGTGAATCAACGTGAGAGAAACGTTCTATTTGATGTTCTGTATTGGGAAGAGGGCCACTGTCTACAGGAGGAGTTAGAGAGAATTGTGCTGGTTCGGTGGTAGATTCGACCTCGCTAAAAATAAATGAGCAGGTACCCCATTGGAGGAGTGCATGCAAAGCCCGCTGACCCGATACTTTGCCGAGGTGTACATCTGTGATAACGCCGCGAATGAAGACGATACGACCTTCTGCTGACATGGCTGAAGTATCAGCCGTAACTGTTAATATGCCACTTTTATTGCCAAGTGTCAGGACTTGAATGACATTTTTTAAACTGGATGTTTGGGTTCCGCGTTTCGACATATCCATCCGCTCTGCGATCTTCCTTTCGCCATACCAAAGCAGGGACAAATAGTCTCAGGTACACTGGTAGTCAGTCCTGATCCAATGTTTTGGTCCTGAGAGGGAAGATAGAGAGCACGATCTGTATCCTCACTCAATAGCAGACTGGGTTGACTAAAAAATTGGACTGGACTGACTATTAATATGTATACCCTGTTTTTGCTCTCATACCAAGGTATAAAGAGGGACAATCATGCAAATTTTCAGGGGTTGTCGTTGTCGAGCGGCATCCAGAAGTTGTCAAGGATACCGTCTGCGGTGGGTTCCCAGCCAAGCTGGCCCCAGATCTGGCGCAGACAGATGTAGATTTTGCCCTGATAGGTAACTTCCTGGCCTGGATTATAGAGGGGATGGCCGTCGGATGTCCAGGCTGGGATATTAGTGGGAGTAGAGGAAGGGGTGATGGTGGGGGTAGGAGTGAGATCAGGGATGGCGATGGGAGTAGAGGTAGGATCGGGGGTGGTAGTGGAAGGTGGTGTAGTCGTGGGGAGTAGGCTGGGGGTAGAAGTGGGGTTGGTGCTGGGGCCATTGTAACTGGAGAAGATTTTGGAGAAGGCGTAGTTCTGGGCGCTATCATACCATGTGGACCATTCTGAGAGCATGCCAATTTGATGTTGCTGTGCATAGGTGAGGATGGTCTGAGCCTGGGCAGGGGTGATGGCGACGTTATCGGGTTGACCCGATTGGACGAAGGGGGTGATACCGATTTTGTCGTCGATCTGATCTGTCGTCAAGTTTTGCCCTTTTTGTTGGTACCAGGATTGCAGTTGTTGTGCGAGAGCGTCCGCCGACTGAGTTGCGGCCTGTCCCATGTCGCAAGGGGAGTTGCAATAGCCTTGATAGTACATCGTCATCAGGTTGAATTTGTTGACGTTTACGCCATTATTGATGGCGCTTTGAGCGACGTAGAGGCCATCGGAATTGGGCGAGGTAATCAATCCGGTGGGTTCGGAGGGAAGTGTGAGGCTGATATAGATTGTTTGGCCTACCTGTTGTTCCTGTTGCTGTAGCAGGGCGAGGGCCTGGCTACGCAAGTCGTCTGCGGCATGATCGAGCGAGGCTGGGTCCTCGATATCGAAGTCGATGTGATCGACGTGGTAGTGGTCGACGACTGATTGATAGGCCTGCTCAAGGTCCTGCGCGTTGCCGCAGGCCGTAGCGAGTTCGGTGCCATTTTCGCCGCCGAAGGAGATGATGACATCGCCGCCGGCCTGGCGCAAGTTATTGATTTCGCTGGGTGCGTTCGCTGATACTGCTACTGGTTGATCGAGTGATCCACCATCGTTTTCAAGCGAAACGCCCGAGCCTTCCCATTGTGGGACGCAGCCGTTGCCAGCGTCAATGAAGCCGAGGGTAAAGTATTTGTCGCCGGATTTCTGGGCCAGATCGGCGAGGTCGGTTGCTCCTGTCTGAGTTTGGAGATCGCCACCTGCGTCGACATAGGGAGCAAAATAGCGGTCGGGTATCGTGCTTGCGGCAGCATGGGCGAAAAATATGCCTTTGCCCAGGTAGATGATGGCGCCGACGATCACGATTACCGCGAGGAAGCTGAAGAAGACATGGCTTTTTCGGGCTTTTTTTATCATTTTTATCCAGCACGCACTTCTGTGGCTGTGAAGCCAGTGGAGCGATGCTGTACTCCTTTCCAATCATAGCTTTTTGCCCACTCCTTCCAGACGGCGTCTTTGTACTCGAAATAGAGCGTTGCTTCAGGAATGAGGGGAGAGGGCAAGAACGCGCCTCTTCATTTGAAGAATAGAGGAATGGAGCGTTGTTTGAAAGACGATGAGGGGGACAGGTTGGTGTGTAGAAAGCGAAGAATGAAAATCAGGTTGCCAGGAAGCCGCGTTAATTGTCCCTATTGATGACTGATCTTCTTGTTGAAAAGGCTCTATACTCTCGTTGTAGTTTTAGCGTTCTATGTGATTTTAAGTAAGTAATCCTCGGTTTCAAATAGCGAGGAGGAACAAAATGAAGAGAAGATCTCGACTGATGTGGAGCTCAGTTTTGATAGTGACGATACTTATAGCTATAGGTGCACTTCTCACATCTGGAGAAGCGAATGCGATGAATCCCCATTTCTTTGGTCAGCCACCAACGAGGTGGCAGCCAGCGCAATGGGGATTCCAGGCTCCAACCAACGTAAGTACAGATACATCCGCAACGCCCTCACAAGTTTCAGCAACCCCTTCAGACGCATCCGCGCCGCCCCCACAGGTTTCACCGACCCCTTCGGACACGCCCACAGCTTCCACTACAGGGAATCAAAGTTTGCCATCAGCATCCAATGTTTCTAGTAGCACGCAACGCACAGTCACGCTTACCAATACGACGCAACAAACTGTCTGGGCAGTTTCTACGGGCAATCCAGGTTATACACCGCCTGCTGGTGGTGAGTGGGTGCTTGCTCCTGGGCAGACAACGACCGTCACTTATCCATCCACGTGGAATGGTCGCATATGGGGGAGAACGGGATGTTCGTTCGATGGAGCAGGTCAGGGGAGTTGTGAGACAGGCGATTGTGGTGCTGGCATTACATGTCCTAACGTGGCTGATGATCTCCCGTCGGTGACACTGGCAGAATTCAACATGCAGGGGACAGGAATCGATTATTATGATGTTAGCCAGGTTGACGGCTTTAATCTGCCTGTGACAATCAATGTAGTATCGGGGCAGATGGGAGTGCCCGCCAACGTCAGTTGTGTGACGGCGGCATGTGCCACCAATATGGATTCGGCGAGTGTCTGTCCAGCGGTCTTACAGGTCAAAGACGCGGGAGGAAATGTCATCGCGTGTAATAGTGCCTGCAATGTCTTGCATCAGGATCAATATTGTTGCGCCAACGCCTATGCGAACGCGGCCACGTGTAATCCGAACACATGGCCGGTCAATTATGCGGCGATCTTTAAACAGGCGGTGCCCTATGCGTATAGCTATCCCTTCGATGATGCAACCAGTGTTTTTACTTGCGTCAACAACTGTAATTATCAGATCGTTTTTGGAGGGTGAAGATCCATTATAGAAGAAGTGTTCCTATGTGATGATCTTTAATGAAAACGATGCACTGCTATTGCACTCTGGTATCGACGATGTCGCGTTGGTGGAATTCGGCGATCTCCCCAGCGAGTTTGATGGTTTTGCTGGCGCGAATGTCCGCAGAGGAAGCACCTATACTGAAGGTGAAGTCTCCGGGTTCAACGACAAAACGCATGGATGGATCGTAGAAGGCGAGGCGTGAGGGGTGGACGGTAAAGGTGATGGTGCGCGACTGCCCCGCTGCCAGTGAGATGCGGGCGAAGCCGAGTAAGATGTGTTCCGGACGGGCTACCGAGGCGACCATGTCGCGCACATAGAGCTGGATGACCTCGTCTCCTGCTCGTTCTCCGCTGTTGCGTACATCCAATGTAATTTGGATGGGATCAACGGTGGTCTGGGCGTGTATGCTCAGGTTATTGTATGTGAAGGTGGTGTAGCTGAGGCCGTGTCCAAAGGGAAAGAGTGGGGAGGTGGGCGAATCGGTATAGCCATCAAAGAACATAGCGCGGTCGCCTCCGGCGCGTGATCCGACCGAAGTGGGGATTTGCCCGACGGAGCGAGGCATACTGACCGTCAGGTGCCCACTGGGGTTGACTTTTCCCGTTAGCACATCGGCCAGTCCGTTGCCGCCTTCCTCTCCTGGCGGGTAAACCTGGAGCAGGGCGTTGGCTTGCGCGGCGACAGCGGCCAAGGTGTGGACGCGTCCGCTGAGCACGACGACCACGAGTGGTGTGCCGGTCTGTACCAGGGCGGTAATGAGTGCTGGTTGCACACCGGTGAGGTCGAGGTTGGTGGCGTCGTTGCCCTCGCCTACGGTGACCGGTCGCAGGAGGCCGCTTTTGCCCGCTGCTACTATGATCGCCACATCGGCTTTGCTGGCAAGATCGACTGCTGCGGCAAAGCCGGATTGATCGTCGCCCAACACAGCGCATCCTTTTGTGTACTCGATGTCGACGCTCTCGCCCAGCGCGGCACGCAGACCCGCCAATGGAGTGACGTGTGGAGTGAAATAGGGACCGGGCGCATAGTGTCCGGAGGCCTGTGGGACTTCAAGACCTGTGATGTGCATATCTTTGGGTGCCAGGTAGACCATTTCCAGGTGAGTGGGGTAGTGATAATCGCCCTGCAAGAGGCGTTGATCGTCGGCGCCTGGCCCGATGAGCGCGATCCGTTTGATGCTGGGAGAAAGCGGGAGAATGCCATCGTTGCTGAGCAGGATGACGGATTCCGCGGCGGCTGTGCGAGCCAGCGCGCGTTGCTCGGGAGTTTGGAAGACGTTGTTGGCGTTTTCGGCATCCACGTAGGGTTGATCGAAGAGTCCAAGCCGGAATTTGAGGAGCAGGACGCGACGTACGGCGGTATCGAGTACCTCTAACGTAAGACGACCGGACTGGATTTCTTCTTTGAGATTTTCGTAGCAATCGATGGAAGGGAGTTCCATGTCCAATCCGGCGGATAGGGCCTGTCGAGCGGCCTCTCCTTTCGTGCCGGCAACGTGGTGGTACTCCATGAGCATGGCAACCGCGAAATAGTCGGCCACGACCGCGCCGTCGAAGCCCAGTTCGTCGCGCAGCAGTTCGGTCAGGATGGCATGGCTGCCAGCACAGGGGAGGCCATCGACGGAGGCGTAGGAGTTCATGATCGTCGCCAGCCCGGCATTGCGAATGACGGCGGAGAAGGGTTCGGCATAGACCTCGCGCAGTTCGCGCGGTCCAAGTTGTACCGGGGCCCAGTTGCGACCACCCTCGGACATGGCGTAGCCGAGGAAATGCTTGCCGGTGGCGGCAACGCCGGTTTGCAGGTTCGTGCCCTGTAGACCCTGAACGTAGGCAGTACCCATAATGCCATTGAAGACCGCATCTTCGCCATAAGTTTCCTCGACTCGTCCCCACCGTGGATCGCGGGCGACATCGAGGACCGGGGCAAGCGATTGGCGCGCACCGACCGCGAGCATCTGCTGGCGAATGACATCGGCCACTTGCTTGATCAGGGTGGGGTCCCAGGTTGCGGCGAGTCCCAATCCCTGGGGAAAGACGGTGGCATCACGATGACAGAAGCCGCCGGTGGATTCTTCGTGTACGATAAGTGGGATACCTAATCGTGTCTGCTCGATGGCGATTTTTTGCAGATCGTTCATATAGGCGGCGCTTTCCTGCGGGTGCAGACCGGTCGAAGCACCGATACGGGTAACCTGGCCGATACCATGCGGCATGAGCGCCGCTACCGCTGTGGCGTCGAAGGTACCCGTGCTCACGAATGCCGTGCTCCAGAGGCAGCCAAGCTGAGCTACCTTTTCATCCAGGTTCATGAGCGCGAGTAAGTCCTCGACCCGTTCTTCAATGGGGGCATGCGGATCGCGATAGGACGATGTTGACATGAGAGTGCTCCTTTAGGCCAGGTTTGTAGTGTTGTAGTGGTGGATGACAAACGCATGGTTTGCCCTACTGGCGTATGAAAAAGACGGTTCACACGCCAGTATTTTTGTTGTTGCTGTATTTTTGGGTTTATTTGCTAAAGCCTGCCACCAAACCGCCCAGTAGCTGGCGTCTGCCAAAGATGTAGAGCAGAATGATGGGAGCCGCTGACAGGAAGACCGCGGCCAGAATGGCCGGAACATCGGTGGTGAACTGTCCTCTGAAGTTTGCCAGTGAAAGCGGAAGGACGGCCACGCTCTGACTCTGTGTCAGCACCAGTGGGAACAGGTAGCTGTTCCAGACCTGGATTGTTTCGTAGATGATCACAGTGATGATGGCCGGTCTGGAGAGAGGCAGTACCAGATTACGCAAGATGCGCCAGTGGGTTGCGCCATCGAGGATCATCGATTCGTGCAACTCGTGAGGGATATCCCTGATATAGGTGACAAGCACAAGGATCGATAGCGGAATGCCGAAGGCGATCGAAGGCAGAATCAGCCCGAACAGGGTGTCGTAGAGATGCAGGTCGGTGACGATGACGTAGATGGGGATAATGGTGGCTTGTAGCGGGATGGCGAGCCCGAGCAGAAAGAGATTGAAGACGCCCTGGGTAAAGCGATTGCGAACCTGCGAGATCGCGTAGGCGGCGAGCAGGGAGACCACCAGGATCATGAAGACGCTCACGACTGTGACGAAAACGGTGTTAAAGAAGAAGGTGAAGAAGCCGTTCGCCAGCACATTGGCGTAATTTTCCAGTGTTGGTTGCGAAGGAAATGACCAGGGCACATCCGTGTACAGGTCAGCCTGTGGGCGGAAGCTGGTAAAGAGCATATAGATGATGGGGTAAAACGAGAACAGGAGCCAGAGCACGCCGAGCAGTGCAGGGACGATCTCCCATAATTGACTTGAGTGGAAGTGGCGTCTGGGCTGTGGAGCGGCGATTGTTGCTCCTGATGAGAGGCTCCTATTGATTGTATTTTGGGCCTGGGAATGGGTTGCCATCGTTATAATCCCTCCAACTGACTCGACATCTTACTAAAGCCGGAAAAACGCAATAGGATAAACGAGAGGACGATGCCAAACGCTGCCAGGACGACCGCGATCATGCTTCCATAGCCCACCTGTTCATTTTGGAAGGCGGTGATATACATCTGGAGAGGGAGGACGCGTGTAGCATAGCCAGGGCCACCCTGTGTGGTGACCCAGAAGAGGTCAAAGTAGGTGAGCGATCCGGTGAAGATCAGCGTGGTGGAGGTAATCACGGTATATTTCAATTGTGGCAACGTGATGGCGAAGAAATTCTGGATACGTCCTCCGCCGTCGATGTTGGCGGCCTCGTAGAGTTCTTTGGGTATCTGGCGCGCACCGCCGAGGTAGAGCAGGGCGTGAAATGGAATAAACTGCCAGCTCACGATCACCATGACCACATAAAAGGCCAGATGGGGGTTGCCAAGCCAGTCTTTTGCCAGACCGGAGAGGCCCATGCTGCTGAGCACAATATCGATGACGCCGAAGTTGGGGTCGAGCATGGTCTGCCAGGTGAGGGCGATAGCGACGGCGGAGAAGAGGAGTGGGAGGAAGTAGAGAACGCTAAAAACGGCTCGATAGCGTTGTTTTCCAGCCATAAAAACGCCGAGCAAGATGCTGATGGGTGTCTGCACAATCCAGCTGATGATCATGACCTGGATGGTGAGCAGGAGAGAATTACCTGTGACGGTGTCGGAAAGCAGGCTGATCCAGTTTTTCAGGCCGATCCATACCGCAGGAGACAGACCATTCCAGGAGGTAAAGCTCAAGTAGAGAGCAATAAAGAGAGGAACGATGGCAAAGATAACGTAAAAGATCAGCGCTGGCACGGTCCAGAGCACAACGAATGTATTGGAGTGTTGTGCAGATTTTGGTAATTTTATTGATGCGCTCATAGCGCTCTCCTATCTGGGGGAAATTCACCATTTCAGGTGCATTGCGTCACTGTACGAGGTGTGTCCTCCTCTTCATTTTTGAAGAGGAGGACAGTTTTCGTGCTCGGGGCCGATAAATTGTGCCCCTACAGGATAGTAGAAGTTTTCAGCGAACCAGCGCGCAAAAGAACAGAGCTACTATGAACCAATTGTTTTATTCATATTGGTTGAGAACGTTTCGGGAGTGATCTGGTTCAAGAACACCTGGCTCAAGTTGGTCAGTACGGCCTGTGCGGCTGTTGGAGACAGGATCTGGTCCCAGGACAATTGGAAGTTTGGCGCATTCTTTGCCATATTGTAGTTATACACCAACCAATCGCCGTTGGGGGCGGAAGAGAGCTGTGACTCCAGGCCCAGTACTGGTGGCACGTCGCCCACGCCAACGAATCCTTTGACCATAGCATCGGTCAAGACGCCATTTTTGAGGTAGTCGACCGCGTTCTTGGTCGATTTCGAGGTTGAAGAGACCGAGTAGAAGTTGCAGGGGTTTCCGTAAACGTCTTTCACGTTGCCCTTGCCGTTTTCCACAGCGGGGAAGGGGAAGTAGCCGAGTTTGCCGCTGGTAATAAAATCGGGGCTGTTGGTCTGGACGACTGAGAAGTTCCAGTTACCTTGCAGCATCATGCCAGCTTTACCTGTGTAGACAAGGGCTGCGTCCTGATTGGAGTCGGCGTTGGTTGAGGCATAGGTGGTGCCGAAGGCGCCCATTTTGACGAGGTCCTGGACGTAGGTATTGGCCTGGATGAACGCGGGATTCGACCAGGAGTTCTGCTCACCAGCGAAGACAGCGTTAAAGACATCGGGTCCACCGATGCGGTCGACGAGGAACTCGGCGTACATCAGGTACGGCCATTGGCTTTGACCGGCGAGGGCGATAGGAATGACGTTGTTTTTCTTCAACACATTGATGACATTAAGAAACTCGGACCAGGTAGCAGGTTCGCTCAATTTGTACTTAGAAAAGATGTCTTTGTTGTAGAAGAAAAGTTCTGTCTGCATACCGGCGTTGGGAATGCCATAGTATTTGCCATTGAAGGCGGCGTTGGCGAGAACGGATGGGAAAAATTTGTTTTTCCAGGTGGGGTCAGCGTTGAGATCGGGAGTCAAATCATACACGTCACCGGCATTGACGTAGGATTTGAGAACACCGCCGCCCCAGCCAAAGAAAATATCCGGCGGATTTTTCGCACCCATCGAGACCTGTAATTTTTGTTTGTATGGGTCATTTTCAAAGTAGTCGACGTGGACCTTGACATTTTTTTGCGAGTTGTTGTAAGCAGTAGCGGCGGCCTGGACAACCTTTTGTTCGTTGCCTGTACGAATATCCCAGACTTCAACGGTTCCGGTACTGCCGCTATTGGATGTGCTGGTAGTGCCGCCAACTCCGAAACAACTGGCCAAGGATGTTGCCATAGCGGCACCACCGGCGACCTCTAGAAAAGTGCGACGTGATAGCTTCGATTGCATCTTTTAAGTCTCTCCTGGCATCTCTGCCCACCAGGCTTTGTTAACCGAGCCTGGGTTTACTCTTGAATGACTGACGATGACGTTATAACGATGGGAATAAAGCACGTCTGATGCGATACATCCATGTGTTGAGAAGCAAAGCTCGGCAAGCGCTGACTATGATCAATTGCCGGTATGCGAGGGGACCTCCTTCCTATTTTAGGACTATCATGTAAAGAAAATGAGTGTCTGAAAGAGGAGCATGTGGTTCTTCTTTCAGGCTGCTCTGAAGGGTGCGCATGAGTCACGAACGATGAGTGTTGTTGTCAACTCGACGCGTATGCTATCGAGAGGTTCTTGTGCGATATTGCGAAGCAGCATTCTTGTCGCAGTACGGCCCATCTCGTTCAAAGGTTGACGGACAGTAGTCAGTGTGGGTGTGACGAGCGACGCGATGGCGACATCATCGAAGCCGACAACGCTCATATCGTGTGGGACGGAGAGACCGTGAGCGTGGAGTGCGCTGTAGACTCCCATTGCCTGTGCATCGCTGCCCGCAAATATAGCGGTTGGTGGATCGGGTAGATTCAGCAACGCGCGCGTCTGTTCATAGCCTGCTACCTGAGAGAAACTGCCGGGCCGAATCAAGGTAGGATCGATGGGAATGCCCGCGTCTTCCATGGCTGAGCGGTAGCCTGCGATGCGATCGAGGCTGCATCGATGTGAAGAGGGACCAGAGATCATAGCCACACGTCGATGCCCGAGTGAGATGAGATATTCGACTGCGCGGCGCCCTCCGAACCAGTTAGTCGCGCCCACCGAAGGAACATCGGAATCCAATTCTCCACGGTGATCGACGACGACGAAGGGGATATTGTGGCTGCGCAGTACATCGAGTTGTTGCGATTGCCCGTAGGCTAGCACTAAAATAGCACCATCGGTTACGCCATCGAGTACTTTTGCTAACCAACGTTGTTCCAGTTGAAAAGATTCGCTTGTCACCGATAATGCCAGGCGAAGGTTTGTGTGTTCTAACACTTCTTCTACGCCGCGCACGATTTCAACCGAATATAGGTTAGTGAGATCGGGTACGATCATATCGACGATGCCGCTACTCATTTTGCGTACTTCGGATCGTTTTCGACTACGAGTAAATCCGCTTTCCTCAATCACTTTTTCCACGTGAAGGCGAGTGCCTGGTGCGACATCTGGGCGATGGTGCAGGACTCGTGAGACCGTGGGTATGGAAACTCCAGCTTTCGCAGCGATATCGGCGATGGTGCTACGTTTCATCGAAGTTTGATCCATTATCTGAAAATGACCAGCCTTTTCTATCGGTATGTATCATAAGTATTCCCGAAAATATCGTGTTTGTCAAGGGTTTTGCTGACCTATCCCTGATATTCCTTTTTGATCAGTTGGTATGGGTCGTGATCTTGATAGAGCAGTGTGGTTTTCCTCTCCTATTACTGATGAATTTCCTTAGAAAAATACCGGTAAATGATCAAAAGAGATCAAGCAGAAAGGGTGCCATGAGTCGGAAAAGAGGGAATAGAATGATGGTGTTTTCTGGCTCCTGGTGTGGGTATATGTGTGTACACCAGGAGCCAGAAAACAAATAGGTGGGTGGGACAGACAGATGAGGCCAAGAGTAAGTGGTTTAGTCAGTTATTGTAGAGGCGAAGATTTCAGAGTCATCAACAGGAGTGTATCCTAATTCGTAGTATGCATTCTCAATATCCCACTTGCGCCGCTGGTTGTGTGAGACGCCATAGTAGAGTCCGAAGTGGCGCGTGGTTTCCACGCTACAGCGTACGAGTTGACCGAGGTCGCGTGGGCTAAGCCACATTCTAAGAGCCATCTCGTTATGCGGACGATCGAGTACCCAACCGATACGCAGACAGATCACTGACATGCCGAATTCATCGGCATAATAGCGTGCCAGGGCTTCGCCGAATGTCTTACTTACGCCATAGTAGCCATCTGGGCGTACTGGTTGTTCGGGATGAATGGGCCATGCCATATCGCGATCATACATGCCCATTGCATGATTACTACTGGCAAAAATCACCTTTGGTACTCCCGCGCGCCGAGCCGCCTCAAATATGTTATAGGTTCCGTCGATATTTGGTCCTCTGAGATCTTCCCATTGTGCAAACGCGTTGCGTTGAGCTGCCAGGTGGACAATAGCATCGGCTCCCTCGACCATACGCCTGACCGCGTCAAAGTCCTCGATTTCTGCCTGTACTCCTTCTTCGTTGGCAGACAAGTTCGAGAGCGGCCTCTGACGATAGTGGAGGAGGAGATGGTAGTCGTGTCGCAGATAGGGGCGCAGAGCGCTGCCAACATCACCGGCGGCACCAGTGATAAGAACCTTTTTGTGTGTGGTAACCAAACTGTAGCTCCTCTTTAATATAGAAAAATCATGGAACGAACGGAGTGTTTGCTCACAGGTAAGCCGAGCTGTGGTGGTAGCCGAGTCGGAACGAGATCCGATTCGCCGCCTCCAGTACGCGTGGCAGGACTTTCTGACGTTCCTCTTGAATCAGTCCCTCTGATTTTCCGGTCACGCTGAGGGAGGCGATTACCTCGCCTGAGTAGTCACGGATGGGAGCGGCCATGCACGTAGTATCAAGGCTACGTTCCTCGTCATCGATGCTATAACCTTGCGTACAAATTTGAGTCAGCTCTGACTGTAGGCGATGGAAATCCTGGATCGAGTGAGGAGTATAGGGTCGCCACCCATACTGTTCGATTGTTTGCTGTACCTGAGCCCAGGGGCGATATGCTAAAAGGACTTTGCCAAGGGCGGTGCAGTGGGCGACCGCGCGCCGCCCGACGGTGGTATGCCAGCGCGGCCAGTCCTTGGGCACTGAGTGGGCTATGTGAAGCACGTCACCTTCAACCAGGACCGCGAGATTCACCATTAAATCGAGCTCATCGCGTAGCGCATCCATTTCGTCGAGAGCTTGTTTGCGCACTTCCATTTGATTGAGGACGACATACGCAAGTTCGACAACGGCCAGACCCAGACTGTAACCGCCACGTCGTTCGTCGCGTTGCAGCAAGGACGTTTCTTGCAGTGCTGCGATTTACGCCTATTTCCGTGCGCTTTCGGAGACTATTTCTCTTCCAATTTTTGTACAGAATCACGATGCTCCCGCTGGCACGCGTCTGAGTGCGACGTTTGTTGCGCGCCTTGTACGCGAGTTAGAGCATGTTGATTGGATTAAAGAAGAGACATTCCCGCCAGGTCATGCGATCCAGGAAGAGATTGCCTTGAGCGGTCCGAAACTGCAGGGGGTGATAGGTGGTGTTGCGGGCCGTTATCTCTTTGACGAGTATCGGCGTGGTGCCTGTGAGGCGACGGATATTCATGTACAGGTGTGGAACGCGCTAGATAGTGGAGATGAGCGGCAGGCTCGCAACATCTATTACCGTTTGTTGCCACTGCTGAATTTTGAGGCCTTATTGCCAGGTGTGTATAAAGCGATTCTCAAGCGCAGAGGAATTATTGCCTCTGATTATCTACGGAGCGAGGCGGGTAATCCTCTAGATGCGCATGATCATGAAGAATTGAGCGCGCTTTTTGCCGATATACACGATCTGTTTCGGCTGAAAACAGATGTCAGGGGAATTGAGAAATTTCGGTTTGCGGGTTAGGCCGCGATAGATGAGAAAAGAGGTCATATGTCTATAGAGCAAATAACACGCACGCGCGTTATCGCGATTGTGCGACTGGAGAACTACGACCGAGCGCTGGAGGTCGCGCAGGCGCTGATCGCTGGAGGAATAGTCGCCATCGAATTTACTCTTACCGGCAAGGGGGCTGTTGCCGCGATCGCCAGAGTTCGTGAAGCATGTGGTGAGTCAGCATGTGTTGGTGCCGGGACTGTATTGACCATTGATGCTGTTCATGAGGTAGCCAGTGCCGGAGCGCAGTTTGTCGTAACGCCGGTATTCAATCAGGGCGTCATCGCGGCTTGCCGACATCGCGGTGTACCGATTGTCTGTGGGGCACTGACACCGACCGAGCTTCAGGCCGCCTATGAGGCTGGTGCTGATTTGTTGAAAGTTTTTCCTGCGCGCCAGTTTGGTCCGCAGTACGTGCGTGACGTACTGGCGCCACTGCCCCATTTGCGCCTGGTGCCTACGGGAGGGGTCAGTTCGCGTAACGCCGCTGATTATATCAAAGCGGGTGCGGTCGCGGTTGCTATTGGAGGAAATCTGGTCTCGGATGAAGCCGTTAGCAATGGTGATTGGGCGCATATGACGCGCCTGGCGCGCGAATGTATTCAGGCGGTGCAGGAGTAGATGGTGGAGGATAGAAAGATGCATGAGGTGGTCACGTTAGGAGAAACGATGGCGTTGCTCAGTCCTGATGAAGCGATCACGCTGGATCGAGCGACGGCGCTCACGCTGGGTATCGCGGGTGCTGAATCCAATCTCGCTATTTTATTGCGTCGTTTCGGTTATGGTGTCCGCTTCATCAGTCGCGTTGGCAACGATCCTTTCGGTCAACGTATTCGCGCGACGCTGGCGCAGGAAGCGATCGATGTCAGCGATATTCGTACAGACGATGCCGCTCCTACAGGAGTATTTTTCCGCGAGTGGTTGCCCGATGGGAGGAGACGGGTCTTTTATTACCGCACTGGCTCTGCGGCCAGTCGTCTGATGCCCGATGATCTTGATCCCGAAGTATTCCGCAACATCCGTCTTTTACATGTCACAGGCATTACCCCGGCCTTGAGTGCTACCTGTGCAGCCACTGTCGAGCGGGCGATAGAGCTTGCTCATGCGGTGGGTGCGGTCGTTTCTTTTGATCCCAACTATCGACCGCTGCTGTGGGATCAGAAGCGCGCACGCAGCGTTCTGCTGCCACTAATGGAAAAGACGGATATTCTCTTGATCGGCCATGAAGATAGCTGGGCGATTTTTGGTGTGGAGGATGAGGAAAGTGTCAGGCAGGCAGCTGTAGAACGTGGTTGTAAAATCGTTGTGTTGAAGCGAGCCGAGCATGGTGCATCTGCCTGGGATGGAGTCACGCATGTTTCGATTGCCGCGCAACATCTCGGGGCAGTCGTTGATCCGGTTGGAGCGGGAGATGCATTTGGTGCTGGCTTTCTTGCTGGTTGGTTAGATGGGCGTACGCTTGAGGAGGCGCTTGCTCTCGGCATACGTGCTGGAGCAGCTACCGTCGTGACGGTGGGCGATTATATTTCGCAAGAGCGTTTTGAGCAGATATTCTAACAGCCTAGCGATAGAATGGCTGCTTCATTTTAGACGAGGGTTCTAATTGTTTCAGAGGATAGCTCATCTGCATTGCTCTCTTTTTCGAGACTTGACAAAGCTCGCCACTCTCGGTTATAGTTGAATAAGAGCTACCGATATTGATTTAGGAATATATCGTAAAGTTTCGATGGTTGCGCTTATTGTGGCAAAGGATGTCACACTTCAATGAATGAAGGGAGTCGTTCCATGGATCAAATCGTGTCCCACGCT
>CAZZWK010000011.1:0-3516 GCA_964657925.1 uncultured Dictyobacter sp. | reverse complement strand
TCACACTTCAATGAATGAAGGGAGTCGTTCCATGGATCAAATCGTGTCCCACGCTTATATTTCCTCTGCTATCACAAAGGCATGCGTTCTATCTTCTGCTATTTTGTCATACGTACGTATGACTGGACGAAATGATGTGCAGCCATGCAGTACGAGAAACTGTAATCTCTTCGTCAAGATAGTTGTTCTACTTTGAAAACAAGCCCACGTTGTCGTACGGATTTCTCGTTCGTCGTCCTTTTTATTATCTTTGTTGGATGCTTTGACGCTTTTTCGCCCAACGAATGATTTGTCTACCTTCTACTCTGGAAGAGAGAATGAAAGGAGATCTCATGCATCGAAGGTACCTTCGTCAAAAGTTCGTGTTTATTTTTGTGCTTTCTCTGCTCTTTTTTCAGTTTGCTCCATCAGCGATATTCACTGTGTTCGCGCGACCAGCGATCGTAGAGCGTAGCTGGATGAATACCGCACTGACGCCGGACCAACGTGCTGACCAGTTGCTCGCGCAGATGACTCTGGACGAGAAGATCGCTATGGTGCACGGGGTGGCCGGTTCCTATATCGGCTATGTTCCGGCCAACACGCGGCTGGGTATTCCCGCTCTCAATCTGGAAGATGGTCCAGCGGGAGTTGCTGATAGCCAGACAGGGGTAACAGCTTTTCCCGCGCCGGTCGCGGGTGCGGCGAGTTGGGATACCTCGCTCATGAATCGATATGGGCAGGCACTGGGGAGCGAGGAGGCCGGAAAAGGTGCTAATGTCGTGCTTGGACCGACAGTAAACATTTTGCGTGTTCCTCAGTGGGGTAGGAGTTTCGAAAGTTTCGGTGAAGATCCTTATCTCTCCTCACAGATGGCGGTGGCGGATGTGCAGGGAATCCAGTCTCAGGGGGTGATTGCTACGGTCAAGCATTTCGCGGCGAACAACCAGGAAGACAATCGTGGTGGGGTGAGTGCTAATGTGGACGAGCGAACATTGCAGGAGATTTACCTACCCGCCTTCCAGGCCGCCGTCACCCAGGGGCAAGCTGGAGCTGTCATGTGTTCCTACAACCAGATCAATACTATCTATGCCTGTGAGAATCCTTTCTTGCTCAACCAGACATTGAGGCAGCAATGGGGGTTTCCGGGGTTTGTGGTGTCCGACTGGGGAGCGACTCACAGTACGGTAGCGGCTGCTGATTCGGGGTTGGATATGGAGATGTGGGATGACGCCTATTTTGGTGCCGCCCTCAAGACCGCAGTGCTTAACGGTCAGGTGAGCATGACCACGCTAAACACGCAGGTGCACCGTATTCTGCGTTCCATGTTTGCCGCTGGCCTTTTCGATCGCGCGCCCTCAGGTTCGCTCTCTAATAATGTCGCGAGCGCTGTTGATGATCAGTTCGCTTTGCAGGCCGACGAGCAGGGGAGCGTGCTGTTGAAGAACAATCAGAATTTTTTGCCGCTAGATAGTAGTCAGTCGCAGTCGATCGCAGTGATTGGTCCTGATGGTTCTACAAACCCCAAGTGGGCAGGTGCTGGTAGCGCGGGTGTGATCTCCACATCGCCTGTAACACCGTTACAGGGGATCACGAAACGTGCTGGAAGCAACATCAACGTACAGTACGCGCAGGGGATCAACCCTGACGGGAGCCTGCCCGCCCTGGCCTCACAGTATCTTACTCCCCCATCAGGCTCTGGCAACGGGTTGCAGGCACAATTTTTCAATAATATGACGCTGTCCGGTACGCCGGTGTTGACGCGCACCGATGCCAATGTCGACTTCAACTGGAATGGGAATTCGCCCGGCTCTGGTGTTACGGCCACGGACTGGTCAGCGCGTTGGACCGGTACACTCACGGCGCCGACAACTGGTACATATGATTTTTCGCTTGCGAGCGATGATGGTAGCCGTGTGTATATCAACAACCAGCTCGTGATCGATAACTGGGGCGAGCAATGGCCTACGGTTAAGAGTGCATCGTTGCAACTTACGGCTGGGCAGGCGTACGCGATCAGAGTCGAGTATTACCAGGATTGGGGCGGCAGTAGTATTACGTTGGGCGGTAATGTTCCAGGGCAGGATAGCGCCTTCAATCAGGCTGTGCAACTCGCCCACTCCTCCAATGTAGCAATTGTTTTTGCCAACGACAACGAAGCGGAGGGATCGGACCGTAGTGGTCTTGAAATTCAGGATGCGCAGGAACAACTCATCGAGGCGGTGACGCAGGCTAACCCACACACGATCGTCGTGCTCAATACAGGAGCTCCCGTGCTTATGCCCTGGGTTGATCAGGCGCAGGCTATTGTGGAGGCGTGGTATCCGGGGCAGGAGGATGGCAATGCGATCGCCGCACTCCTGTTTGGAGATGTGAACCCGTCTGGCAAACTGCCGATGACGTTTCCGGCCAACGCGAACGATGTGCCTGCCAATACAACGGCGCAGTATCCAGGTATAGACAATCAGGCGCAGTATTCCGAAGGTGTGTTTGTAGGCTATCGGCATTACGACCAGGACAATATTACCCCGTTGTTCCCATTTGGGTATGGGCTATCCTATACCACCTTTGGCTATAGCAATCTGGCTATCAACCCTGGCTCCGCCTCCTCTACGGATACTGTTACAGTGAGCCTGGACGTCACCAATACAGGTACCCGTGCTGGTGCTGAAGTGGTGCAACTGTACCTGGGTATTCCCTCGACCAATGTCGCAGAGCCGCCAAAACAACTGAAAGGGTTTCAGAAGGTATCTCTACAACCGGGTCAGACGCAGCACGTGAGTTTCTCCCTCGCTCCACAAGCCTTATCCTACTGGGATGTGAACGCGCACAACTGGCTGGTGCAGAACGGGACCTACAAAGTGATGGTAGGCAGTTCATCGCGCGATATTCGCCAGCAGGGGAGTTTTACCGTCAGTGGAAGTCCGCCCGCGCCGACGCCTACACAGGATAGCGCGCTACGTATCAACGCGGGTGGTGATGCGGTGACTTCGGCAGCCTGGTTCCCATCTTTCAGTGCGGACACAGACTTCTCTGGAGGATCGACCGCCAATACGGCTGCTTCCATCGATCTGACCGGGGTGAGCAATCCAGCGCCTCCGAGTGTTTACCAGAGCAACCGGGCTGGCACTTTCAGCTATAGCATTCCTGACCTGAGACCAGATACTGGCTACACAATACGCCTGGATTTCGCCGAGACGTACTGGACGCAGACAGGGCAACGTGTCTTCAACGTCAGTGCCAATGGGACGCAGGAGTTGAACAACTTCGATATTATCGCCGCAGCGGGGGCACCTGACAAGGCAGTAGCGAAGCAGTTTACGGTGACCTCGGACAGCAGTGGCAGCATTACGTTGCAGTTCACCTCCGTGGTCGATAACGCCGAGGTGAGCGGCATCGAGGTGTTGGGGGCTGCTTCCTCGACGCCTACGCCTACCCCGACACCCACGCCAGCACCCACCCCAACGCCGACGAACCAAGGTGTGCAGATCAACGCGGGCGGCGCGGCGGCCTCTCCCTTTGTGGCCGATGAAGATT
>CAZZWK010000010.1:104446-105185 GCA_964657925.1 uncultured Dictyobacter sp. | reverse complement strand
GGCTTCTGCTGGAAGCTCACCTTGACCATGAATACCTCGACCTCCATGTCGAAGAACGAGCCCGCGAGCGAGAGCGCTGTGCCCCATTGGCCCGCGCCCGTCTCGGTCGAAAGTTTCTTGATCCCCTCTTGCTTGTTATAGTACGCTTGCGCGACCGCCGTATTCAACTTGTGGCTGCCGACCGGGCTGACGCCCTCATACTTGTAGTAGATACGCGCGGGCGTATCCAGCGCCTTTTCTAAGCGGCGCGCGCGAAAAAGCGGCGAGGGACGCCATAGCGTATAGATCTGGCGAATCTGCTCGGGGATATCGATGTAGCGGTCCGTGCTGACTTCCTGGCGGATGAGTTCCATGGGGAAAAGAGGTGCCAGGTCATCAGGCGTAACCGGCTGCTTGGTACCAGGATGAAGAACGGGCGCCGGTGGATTGGGCATGTCCGCCATGATGTTGTACCAGGCGCGCGGCATCTCGGTTTCATCCAACAGAAATTTCGTGTGAATCTTGTCTGGCATGCTATGCTCCTCATGGGAAATACGAGGCAGTAGGCGCGGTCAAGCGAGCCTCTTCAGTACACGGAATAAAATCGTGTTCCATCGCGTCCGGACATCCTTCATGGGTGCGCGCGACAGAAGGCTACCATGTCCTTTGTCAAGCTGTAATTATACACTAATCATTTACTGTTCCCTTGTCAAGGTAAGGAGAGTTGGTTCGTGCGTGAACAGCGGGTGTCCGCGTAGAT